>NZ_BAAAZN010000011.1:0-302914 GCF_039536925.1 Amycolatopsis ultiminotia
CGGGCGAGTTGCAGGATGCGTCGTTTGTCGTCGCCGGTGACGCCGAGGGCGCCGAGGATGCCGGCGACGTCGACCACGTAGGGGGTGCGTTGGCCGAGTTCCCAGTTGGAGATCAGGGCGGGGTTGGCCCGGACCCGGCGGGCCAGTTCCCGGAGTCCGAAGTGGGCGCGTCCCCGTGCTGCGCGGAGCGCGACGCCCAGCAGCACGTTGCGGGATGGTCCTGGTTTCTGATCGCTCACGTATCGCGCCAGCTCGGGTGAGCTACCCGCGTCCGCTTACTGGTACGTGCCGTCGTTCTTCCACGGGCAACGCGCGTTCGTGTTGCACCCACTCGGTGACGACAAGGAAGCTGCACGGGTCGCCCGGGAGGCTCTGGCCGAGATGCCCTCGGCGTGGCGCGAGGCTGCGTGGGCAGGTCGACGGGCAAAACTGACCTTGCTTGACGCGTAAAGAACCCCGGTCACCTTTCGTGGTGACCGGGGTTCTACGGCAAGCGGCTAGTTGGGGGAAGCCTCCCTACGTCGCGGGCGCGAACGACGGCGTCCACTGTGCGCCGTCCCACCACTGCATCTGTCCGGTCTGTTGAGGTGATGGGTACCAGCCCGGCGCGGGCGCCTCGGGCGGTGCGGCAGGGAGCTGTGCGGGCTGCTCGACTGATTTGGTGCCCAAGCCTGCGCGCAGTCCTTCACGGAAGGTGCTTGGCCTTGGTGCGGCCGGAGTCTGAGAGACCTGGGCTTGAGCCTGTGCTTGGACGATCGCTGTCTGCTTGCGCAGCTCCTTCAGCTGCGCTTTGGCAACGCGCTGCTTCTTCGAAGAGCCTCTGACCAGGCCGAGGCTTCCGAACATGAGGGACTTGCGGATGACGCCCATGAGCTTGGGCCCTTCTCTTCAGTGCGGTTGTTTCAGAGGTCGTGCGGGATGCGCTGGTTGTTACGAGGATCCGGTGGTGGTCACCGCGACAACAGCCGTACCGCCGTCCCACTCGAACTCCAACGTATAAGTGGCTACCTCCGCACCTCCACCACAACCACGCCGTTCTCAACGCGACCGTGCCGCAGGCACACCGAGTTTGGGTTGACAGTGGCCACCCACGCGTACGCCAGGTATCCGGCACCGATAGCCCAGAGCACGGCCCACCCGAAGGCCCGACCGACGGCAGTCACCGGAGCACTCGCCAGGCTGCGAGATAGCCCGCGAACACCGCGAGGATGAGGAGGCCGCGAGCGGCAAGCCGGGCCATCACTTGGAGGCCTCGTGAGCGCCGACGCGAGCCACTATGCGCGTGATCGAGGCGGCGTTCATCCCGAAGTGGGCGCCGACCACAGCCGCCGCGCCATGGGGGTCAAGCCAGGTCAAATAGTCGGTGTAGAGGTTGCGGATGTCGCGCTGGATCGGGGTGAGGTGTGCGGGGATGTCGATGGGTTCTGCCTCTGCGTCCAGGCTCCCTGTTTTGGAAGCTCGGCGAACTCACCCGCAACGGCGTCAAACTCCGCGAGTCCGCGAAGCGCGTGATCTACCGGGACGCAGAAGGAGAGCTGGATGGGTCTGGGCGATTTCGTATGTCAGGCGAATCGAGAGCGTATCCCCGCTGCGCGCAACCCGGACGGAAGTCTCGTCAAGGCCAATCCCGACACTGGAAAACCAGGCCAAAATGGCATTTCAGTGCGGACCCCGGGGAAAGCCCAGTTCGGTCGCCAGCTGGGTGAAGAATGGTGGCGGTACAAGCAATAAGTGGAAGCAGGCGGTGACGATCGGCAGCGGCTCATTGAGGATCAGAATGACCCGAGTCGTTACCGGTTGGAAACGCCCGAAGCCAATCAAAGTCATCGATACGAATTGCCTCCGTGATGACGGTGGTGTGTGCGCTAGGGTGGATGACGAATAGGAACGAGGTGAAGAATGTCTGAGCTGGACCGTGACGGCCGCGACCCGCTGCACTACGCCGCCAAGAACGACGACGTCGCCGGCGTGCGAGTACGGCTGGACGCAGGTGTCGATGTGAACCTTGCTGACCGGCGTATCCGTTACACGCCGTTGCACTTCGCGGTGCAGGACGGCGCGGTCGAGGCAGCTTGCGTACTCCTGGACGCCGGAGCCGACGTGCAGGCCGTGTACGACCCGGGCGCCACGCCGCTTCACCTCGCGGTGATCCGCTGGCGCAAGTCACCTGACGGCGCCATGATCAAACTTCTGCTCGACCACGGGGCAGACAAGACCGCGACGGAAAAAAACGGCCATACGCCGGCTGAGATCACCAAAGGACAGTTCGGCTTCCCGGATGAGCTCGCGGAGCTGTTGCAGCCATGACCGACCCCCGCGTTGACGAACACCTCACCGGGCACCTCGGCGCAGGTGTGCTGGATATTCGCGTGGGGAGGTGTAGATCTGGCGGCACGAACGGCCCGAGTTCGTCAGCTTCGCCACCCACGGCCTCGCGAGTTTGCCCATCGCGGCCGTGTACCCCCAGGAGCTCGTGGCCTCCGTCCGCGCCGGACAAGATGGGGCTGCTCAGCATCTCGTCCGTCTGACCCTCGAACTCGTACTGAGCCAGCGACGCGGCGTGGTGAACAACCAAGTCATCCCCAACGGACAGCCGCTGCTTGCGCGCACCGCGATCAGTGGCATCCTCGTGGGCGCTCATCCTTACCTCGAAGACTCGTTCACCGCGGTCTTTGACGACCACCACCGCGTCATTGCCGAGATGATGGCCCTCATCCCGCTCGCCGACTCCGAGATCGCGCAAGCCGACAGCCGCGGCATCGAGGCACTCATCGACCTGCTCGAAGAGACCAACCCGCCCTTGCTCGACGTCACCCGCAGGCCAAACTAGCGTGCCCGACGCTCTGCGGGTGATCGTGGAACGCGAGCAACGCTTCACGACGTCCTCTGATCTTGCCGACCGGTGGCATCGAAGCTCTCTGCCTCGGCCAGGTCATTGCGTTCGACGCGGGTGCGCCGGCGGCGGTAACCGGCAATCGCTGTCGCTTGGGTGGTGTGGCTGGGGTAGTTGCTGCCGTCGAGGGTGAAGTAGCGGACCGTGGTGAACTCGTACTCGATCCAGTTCAGCCAGAAGGTGTGGGTGTGTGTAGACCAGCTCGATGTCGTTGGCCGCGCACCACGTGGTGACCTCGGCCTTGCCGTGGGAGCGCCAGTTGTCGCAGATCAGGTAGAGCTTCCCGGTGGGGAAGCGGCGGCGGAGTTGCTTGCAGAAGTCGAGGAATAGCAGCCATCGTTTGCGGTCACGGACCCGGTAGAAACATCTGCCCGTTGCCAGATCGAGCGCAGCGAACATGTGCAGGACTCCGTCGGTTCGCGTGTAGGTGGCGGGCCGGGCGGCCGTGGTGCAACCAGCACGGCCGGGTCAGGGCTGCAGGTTCAGTGGCCCGAACTCGTCGACGTAGATCACTCGTTCGTCGGTGTGGCGGGTAGCCGGGCTGCTATCCGCCACACCGTGATCATGTGCTGCCTTGCGGTTGACCAACTGTTGAGCAGCATGAGGTCGCGCTTGCTGGCGCCGGCCTTCATGAAGTGGTGTGGTGAGAAGTGTCGGCCGGGGTGGGCGTGTAGATTTCTGCCTAATTCTTCGGCCGAGTCGGAGAGTTAAAGACGGTTGGTGAGTTCGGCGGCTGGGTGTCGGCTGCGTACGCGGAGATGGCGGCAGGTCGCTTTGCCGGTGGCGGGGCTGGACGGGAGGCTTCGCCATTTGTTGCCCGTGGCGAGGACGTCGATGGTGTGGCGGGTGGGGTCGAGGTGCTTGAAGTCGAGATTGGCGATTTCCGAAAGGTGGCCGGCTGGGTTGGAATGTGCGGGGGCTTCATTCGCGTCATCGGATTGGCGGCGATCTCGTCTTCCTGGAGGAGTCAGGTGTGCAGGGCTCGGTAGTTGTGGTTGGCGTTACCCGGGCTGGTCGTAGCCGGCTGGTGGGCGATCCAGCATTTGACGTGCCGTGGCTGGTGGTGGGACGGCTCGTTCGGCGCGGGTGGAACGTCCGTCAGCCACTCGGCCGCGTCGGCGTCCGGCGGGGCCACGGGCCCCGCGCGCCAGAGGTGGAAGAAGCGCACGGCGTCGGTGTAGCCGCGGATCGTCCGGGGGGCTCTTGTTCTCGGATTCGAGGGGATGGTCCGCTCGGTGATGAGTGCCTGCCGCTCCGGCGGAGCGAGGGGCACGGCTCGGTTGCGTACGGGCAAACCTTCACAGCGGAGTGGCACTGCGCGTTGTGTCCGCCGGCCTGCCGCGTCCGGCGGCACGAAAAGGGGCTGAACCCGCAGGTCCAGCCCCAGTACGTCGGGATGACAGGATTTGAACCTGCGACCCTCCGCTCCCAAAGCGGATGCGCTACCAAGCTGCGCCACATCCCGGTGCCCCCGTCGGTGTACCCGGGGGGTGTGTGGCTCAGCTTAGCGTGCACGCTAAGCTGAGCGTGTTCCCGGGTCGAGTCGGGGGCGCTGCGGGTGTAGCTCAATGGTAGAGCCCTAGTCTTCCAAACTAGCTACGCGGGTTCGATTCCCGTCACCCGCTCCATTTTCGCCCGGGTTGCCGGGTTGCGGGGACGAGGTGGCGTCCGCTTCGAGGCGGGTGGCGATCACGTCCAGGAGCCGGTCGGTGTCCACCGGTTTCGTCAGGTAGTCGTCGGCGCCCGAGGCCAGGGTGCGTTCCCGGTCCTCTTCGGTGGCCTTGGCGGTCACCGCGATCACCGGCAGGTCCTCGTGTGCCGCCTCGGCGCGGATGGCGGCGATCGTGGCGTTGCCGTCGAGTTCCGGCATCATCACGTCCATCAGCACCAGCGCGGTGTCCTCGTGCCGTTCCAGCGCACGGATCCCGGCCACGCCGGTGTCCGCGTAGATCACTTCCAGCCCGGCCTGCTCCAGCACCGCGGCAAGGGCGAAGACGTTGCGCAGATCGTCGTCCACGATCAGCACCTTCTCGCCGTCGAAGCGCTTCGGGGCGCTGTTCGGCTCGGAGACGGTGATCGTGCTCGGCAGCACCGGCAGCTTCGGCGTCGGGCGCACCGGTGTGGTGGGCGCGATCAGGTTCGCCGCACCGACCGGCAGGTACAGCGTGAACGTGCTGCCCCGGCCGGGAACGCTGGCCACCCGCAGTTCGCCGCCGAGCAGTTCGGTCAGCTCCTGGCTGATGGAAAGGCCGAGGCCGGTGCCGCCGTACTTGCGGCTGGTGGTGCCGTCCGCCTGGCGGAAGGCGTCGAAGATGATCGCCAGCTTCTCCTCCGGGATGCCGATCCCGGTGTCCTCCACGGCGAACGCGATGATGCCTGCCGCCGACTGCAGCGTCTGCTGCTCGACCTCGTCCGGTGCGGCCATCCGGATGTGCAGCCGCACGCCGCCCTCGTCGGTGAACTTCGCCGCGTTGGACAGCAGGTTCCGCAGCACCTGCTGCAGCCGGTGCTCGTCGGTGTGCACGCTGCCCGGCACCGGCGGGTCGATCATGACCGCGAACTCCAGGCCCTTGTCCGCGGTGAGCGGACGGCACAGCGATTCCACGTAGTTCACCAGTTCCGGCAGCGTCACATCGGACATCTGCAGGTCCAGCCTGCCTGCCTCGACCTTGGCCAGGTCGAGGATGTCGTTGATCAGCTGCTGCAGGTCGCTGCCCGCGGCGTAGATCGTCCTGGCGAACTGGATCTGTTTCTCGGTGAGGTTGCCCTCCGGGTTCTCCGACAGCAGTTTCGCCAGGATCAGCGCACTGTTGAGCGGAGTGCGCAGTTCGTGCGACATGTTCGCCATGAACTCGGTCTTGTACTGCGAGGCCACGGTGAGCTGCCCGGCGCGTTCCTCCAGCTCCTGGCGCGCCTGTTCGATCTCGATGTTCTTGACCTCGATGTCGCGGTTCTGCTGGGCCAGCAGTGCCGCCTTCTCCGCCAGTTCGGTGTTCGACCGGCGCAGTTCGCCCTGCTGGGCCTGCAGCTGCTCGGAGCGCGCCCGCAGCTCCTGCGCCAGCCGCTGGGATTCGGTGAGCAGCGCCTCGGTGCGGGAGTTGGACAGGATCGTGTTCACGTTCACGCCGATCGTGTGCCGCAGCTGCTCCAGCAGGTCCAGATGCACCGGGGAGAATCCGGTCACCGACGCCAGTTCCAGCACGCCGAGCACCTCGCCCTGGAACAGCACCGGCAGCACGATCACGTTCACCGGCGGCGCCGAGCCGAGCCCGGAGGACACCAGGGTGTACTCCGGCGGCGCCGCGTTCACCAGTATCGTCCGGTGGTCCACCGCGGCCTGGCCGATCAGCGATTCGCCGAGCCGGAACCGCAGGCTCGTGCGGGACTGCGCGAGCCCGTAGGTCGCGATGCAGTCCAGCGACCGGCCCGCCGGGTCCGAACCGTCCTCGTGCGCGATGAAGAACGCACCCTGTTGCGCGCTCACCAGCGGCGCCAGCTCGGACAGGATGAGCGTGGCCACCGAAGCGAGATCGCGGTGCCCCTGCATCCGCCCGGACAGCTGGGCCAGGTTCGTCTTCAGCCAGTCCTGCTCGCGGTTGGCGGAGGTGGTCTCCTTCAGGTTCGCGATCATCTGGTTGATGTTGTCCTTGAGCTCGGCCAGCTCACCGGAGGCATCCACCGCGATGTGCCGGGTGAGATCGCCCGCGGTCACCGCCGTGGCGACCTGGCCGATCGCGCGCACCTGCGTGGTCAGGTTGCCGGCCAGCTGGTTCACGCTCTCGGTGAGCCGCTTCCAGGTGCCGGACACGCCCTCGACCTCGGCCTGCCCGCCCAGCTTCCCCTCGGTGCCGACCTCGCGCGCCACCCGGGTGACCTCCGCGGCGAACGCGGAGAGCTGGTCGACCATGGTGTTCATGGTGGTCTTGAGCTCGAGGATCTCGCCACGGGCGTCCACGTCGATCTTGCGGGACAGGTCGCCGCGCGCGACCGCCGTGGTGACCTGGGAAATGTTGCGCACCTGGCTGGTCAGGTTGTGCGCCATGAAGTTGACGTTCTCGGTCAGGTCCTTCCAGGTGCCCGCGACGCCGGGGACCCGGGCCTGCCCGCCGAGGATGCCCTCGGTGCCGACCTCGCGCGAGACCCGGGTGACCTCGTCGGCGAACGCGCGCAGCGTCTCGACCATGCCGTTGAGCGTTTCGGCCAGCGCCGCGACCTCACCCTGTGCGTCGATCGCGATCTTCTTCGACAGATCCCCGTTGGCCACCGCGCTCGCCATGGTGGCGATGCTGCGCACCTGCACGGTGAGGTTGTCGGCCATGACGTTGACGTTGTCGGTGAGGTCCTTCCAGGTGCCCGCGACGCCCGGGACCCGCGCCTGTCCGCCGAGCCGCCCTTCGGTGCCCACCTGACGCGCGACGCGGGTGACTTCGTCGGCGAACGCGGAGAGCTGGTCGACCATCGTGTTCAGGGTGTTCTTGAGTTCGAGGATCTCGCCGCGCGCGTCGACGGTGATCTTCTGCGTCAGATCGCCCTGCGCCACCGCGGCGGTCACCTGGGAGATGTTGCGCACCTGGTCGGTCAGGTTGTTCGCCATGAAGTTGACGTTGTCGGTGAGGTCCTTCCAGGTCCCCGCCACGCCGGGCACGGTGGCCTGCCCGCCCAGCTTCCCCTCGGTGCCCACTTCGCGCGCGACGCGGGTGACTTCGTCGGCGAACGCGGAGAGCTGGTCGACCATCGTGTTCAGCGTCGTCTTCAGCTCGAGGATCTCGCCACGGGCGTCGACCGCGATCTTCTTCGTCAGGTCGCCGCGGGCCACCGCGGTGGCGACCTGGGCGATGTTGCGGACCTGCGCGGTGAGGTTGTTGGCCATGAAGTTCACCGAACCGGTCAGATCCCGCCAGATCCCCGCCACGCCGGGCACGGTGGCCTGCCCGCCCAGCTGACCCTCGGTACCGACTTCGCGGGCGACGCGGGTGACTTCGTCGGCGAACGAGGACAGCTGGTCCACCATGGTGTTCATCGTGGTCTTGAGTTCGAGGATCTCGCCGCGCGCGTCGACGGTGATCTTCTGCGTGAGATCGCCCTTCGCCACCGCCGTGGTCACGTGCGAGATGTTGCGGACCTGGTCGGTGAGGTTGTCGGCCATCTGGTTCACCGAGTCGGTCAGGCCGCGCCAGGTGCCTGCCGCGCCGGGCACCTCGGCCTGGCCGCCCAGCCTGCCGTCGCTGCCGACTTCGCGGGCGACGCGGGTGACTTCGTCGGCGAACGAGGACAGCTGGTCCACCATGGTGTTCAGGGTGGTTTTCAGCTGCAGGATCTCGCCGCGCGCATCGACGTCGATCTTCTTCGTCAGGTCGCCCGCGGCGACCGCGGTGGCCACCTGGGAGATGTTGCGGACCTGGTCGGTGAGGTTGTCCGCCATCAGGTTCACCGAGTCGGTCAGGTCCCGCCAGGTGCCCGCGACGCCGGGGACGCGGGCCTGCCCGCCCAGCCGTCCCTCGCTGCCGACCTCGCGCGAGACCCGGGTGACCTCGTCGGCGAATGCGGAGAGCTGGTCGACCATCGTGTTGATGGTGTTCTTGAGCTCGAGGATCTCGCCGCGCGCGTCCACGTTGATCTTCTGCGTGAGGTCGCCACGGGCCACCGCGGTGGTGACCTGCGCGATGTTGCGCACCTGTTCGGTGAGGTTGTCGGCGAGGAAGTTGACCGAGTCGGTCAGATCGCGCCAGGTACCGGTGACGCCGGGCACCTCGGCCTGTCCGCCCAGGCGGCCCTCGCCGGCGATCTCGCGGGAGAGCCGGATGACCTCCGCGGCGAACCGGGACAGCTGCGCGAGCAGGCCGTTCACCGTCTTCGCCAGCTCCGCGTACTGCCCGCGCAGCGGACGGCCCTCCAGCTGCAGCGCCATCGGCTGGGACAGATCGCCCTCGGCCACCGCGCCGAGCACCCGGTCCAGCTCCACCACCGGACGGCTGACGTCCTCGATCAGCCCGTTGACCGTGTCGACCGCGGTGGACCAGCCGCCGGGGCCGACCTCCGCCCGGACCCGCTCGGTGAGCCTGCCCTCCTGGCCGACCGCGCCGCGTACCCGCATCAGCTCGGTGACCAGCCGCTGGTTGCGCTCGGCGATGTCGTTGAACGCCGCCGCGAGCTGCGCGGTGACCCCGTCGCCGTGCGCCACGAAACGCCGCCGGAAATTGCCGTCGGCGAGGTCGTGTGCCGCGGCCAGTAGCCGCTCCAGCGCGGCTTCCTCGCCCGCCGGTACGCCGTCCGGTCCCGCGGCGCCGGCTCGTCCGGAAGCCTGCTCGGAACTGGTTGTCATGTCTGCCGACCTTCCCACCACGCGTGTGCCAGCCATGGTCGTCGACCCAGCGTGCCATGGTTCGCCCTACACTTCGAGCCAGTCCGCCCGCGCACGCTGTGCCAACCTTGAAGGACCAGGACCGGTTGGTCGACCCGGAGGCAGGAGGTTCGTGCATGGTGTCACGGCCCGCTCCGGCGTCGGCCCTGCCACCCGGCGCCGAGCTGCCCGAGCACGCCGGATTCTGGCGTGCGGTGCTCGACGACGTCCGCGACCCGGTGTTCGTGCGCGATCCCGACGGCGCGTTGCGCTGGGCCAACGCCGCGGCCGAACGGCTGGCCGCCGACGACGCTCCCGAGTTCGTCGACGTGACCGAGACCACCGGCAAGGTCGGCGCCTCGGGCGTGCTCCGCCCGGCCCGGATCCGGGCACTGCCCGGTGGCTGGCGGGCCTGGACGGTGCCGGACGAGGGCCGTCGCCGTCCCGAAGAGTTCCTCGCGGAGGCCGGTCCGAAACTGGCCGCGGCCCGCGGCAGGCACGGCACCGCGCGGGTGATCGCCGAACTCGCCGCTTCCGCACTCGGCGACTGCGCGTTCGTGCTGCTGCCCACGACCCGTGGCCGGTGGGAGTGGTGGAGCAGCGGCGGCACCGGCGCGCCCGCGCACGGCCGGATCCGGCGAGTGCCCCCGCAGCTGGCACCGGTGGTGGCCGACGCGTTCACCGCGGTCGGCCGTCCGGAGGCGCGTTCGGTGCCCGGCGGTGAGGTCGCCGCGCTGCCCTCGGTGGTCGCGGAGCAGTTCCAGGCGCACAGCGACGTGTCGGTCACCTCGCTCGGCGAGGGCGTGCCGGGGGCGGTACTCGTCGGCAGGCGGGGCGAGCCTGCGTTCGGCTCCGCGCAGCCGCGCGCGATCGGGGCGTTCGCCGCCGCGGCGGGCACGGCACTGGCCAACGCGCACCGGTTCGCGCTGCAGGAGGAGGCCACCCGCGGACTGGAATCCACTCTGCGGCCGCAGCCGCCCGCGCGGGTCGAGGGCGCGAATTTCGAGCTCTGGTACGAACCGGCGGTCGGTGTGCTCGGCGTCGGCGGCGACTTCTACGACGTGCTCGGCCGCGACGACGGAAGTGCCTTCGTGGTCGTCGGCGACATCTGCGGCAAGGGCGCGGAGGCGGCCGCGCTGACCGGCCGGGTCCGGCATTCGCTGGCCGCGCTGCACCTCGTCGAACGCGACGGGCGCACCTTGCTGCGGCTGCTGAACGAACTGCTCATCGCCGGGGGCAGCAACCGGTTCGCGACGTTGGTGCTCGGATCCGTCGCTCCGGCCGACGGCGGGCTCGAGCTCACGCTCGCCTCCGGTGGGCACCCGGCTCCGCTGGTGCTGCGCCGCGGTGGCGGCGTGGAGGAGATCAGCGTGCCCGGCACCCTCGTGGGCATCTCCCCGCAGGCGCGCTTCGCCGAGGCGACCACGCACCTCGCCGAGGGCGACGTCTGCCTGCTCTACACCGACGGCGTGACCGAAGCCCGCAACCGCACCGAATCCGCAGAACTCTTCGGCGACGAGCGGCTGTACACCGTGCTCGAGGACTGCGTGGGGCTGCCCGCGCAGGAGGTCGTGGGACGGTTGCGTGAGGCGGTCCGGGAATGGCTCGGCAATTCCGGGCACGACGACATCGCCGTGCTGGCGATCGAGGCCGCTTCGCCTGTGGAGTAAGCCGCCGCGTGGGCGGGTAATCCTCCGGCCGGAAGTGATCCATCCGGACGGAGGACCGATGACCGACACCTTGCAGGGCAGGCGCGTGGCCGTGCTGGCCGCGGACGGCGTGGAACAGGTCGAACTGGAGCAACCCCGCGACGCCGTGCGGCGGGCCGGCGGCGAGGTCGAGCTGGTTTCGCCGAGCGGGGGCGAAATCCAGGCCATGAACGGCGACATCGACAAGGGCGACCGGTTCCCGGTGGACCGTCTGGTGGCCGACGTCAGCGCGAGCGACTACGACGCGCTGCTGCTGCCCGGCGGCACGATGAACCCGGACAACCTGCGCCGTGATCCCGCGGCGGTGAAGTTCGCGGGCGATTTCGTGCGCGCGGGCAAACCGGTCGGCGTCATCTGCCACGGCCCGTGGACGCTGGTGGAGGCGGACGTCGTGCGCGGCCGCACGCTCACGTCGTTCCCGAGTGTGCGCACCGACATCCGCAATGCCGGCGGCACCGTCGTGGACGAGGAAGTGGTGCTGGACAACGGAATCGTGTCCAGCCGCAATCCGGACGACCTGCCCGCGTTCTGCGCGAAGATCGTCGAGGTGTTCGCCGGCAGTCACCACCCGGTCGGCTGAGGCCGGGCAATCCGCTGGCGTCCCTTGCCGATGCGCGAGACCCTGGCAGGGTCAGGAGCAACGGGGAGGGGAGGACGCGATGACCGTGCACGCGCGCCGATACGGCCGCTCGTGCCGGGAACGGTTCGACGGCTCCGCCCGAGCCGAGCCGGTGCCGGAGGAACCCGCGGAGCCCGGCCGGGCAGCCGAACCGCCACCGGCGGCTGCGAAGCCCACCCCGCCCCGGGAGCCTGCGCCGGTTACGGAAACCGTGCCGGCAGGGGAAACCGGGGCGGGCGGGGAGGCCGGGTTGGCTGGGTCGGTTGAGCCGGTGGGGGAGGCTGGGTCGGCTGGGGAAGTTGGGCCGGGCGGGGAAGCTGGGCTAGTTGAGCCGGTCGGGTTGGCCGAGGAGGCTGGGTTGGCTGGGCCGGTTGGGTTTGCGGGGGAAGGTGGGTCCCGTGGGATAGCTGGGCCGGTCGGGTCAGCCGGAGCAGCAGGGCCGGCTGATCCGGCCGGGGAACTGCGGACACCGGGAGCGCCGGCGGCGGAGGTTTCTGCGGCGGAGGTCTCGGACACGCAGCTGCGCCGGGACCAGTGAGGTGACTTCCTGTCGAAAGGCGGGAAGCCGGTCCCCGGCGGTCCTGTGTGGACAGTGAGGTCGGCTCCGGTAAGCTGCGACCGAACGGCCCGGCGAGTCCGCGACGAGCACCGGCCCCGCAAGCAACCATGCCCCGGTAACCTGCGGCCCATAACCTGCGGCCCACACGTGCAACTCGTGCCCGGCGAGTTCCCGACCGGACAAGCGCCCACCACCCGGCACCCCGCGGGTTCCGGTGCTTACAGGGCCTGCCATCGCCCGATCCTGCGAGCAACCACAGCCCGGCGGGCAACCATCGGAGCGGACGCGACCGCTCCCGGGCAAGTTCCGGAGCGCACGAACGGCCGCCGCCCCGGCAACCACGACCCAGACCACCTGCCCGCGTGCAACCACGACCCGGGCCATCGGGCCCGCGGGCGATGATCGGACCCCGCGAGGAACGGCGGGCCGGCGACTGTCGGTCCCTCAAGTGACTGCGGGTGGCGGCTGCGGGATCCGGCGTGCGAACCCGGACCCGGCGACTGCAGGACCCGGCGAGTGCAGGACCCGGCGACTGCAGGACCCGGCGGGTAACCATCAGCCCGGCGTGACCGGTGGGCCGCAAGCAACCGCGGTCGAGTGAATGCGGAGGGTCCGAACGATGACCGTCCGCGAGTTCCGGGCTACGCAGGCGCGGCGAGTTCCGGGTGTGAACATCGTTCTCTGCCACGGGTACTCGGGCGCCCGCCCGGTGGCGGGCGTCTTTCGGTGATTGCAGTTTCCGAACCCCGCTCGCTGGCCGGCTCCGGTGGTTGCCGGGCCGGTGCGGGTCGGGAAGTGCCGGTGGTTTGCCGGGAGACGGTGGCGGCCGTTCGGGTGGTTGGGGGCCGGGGCCGTGGCTGCGGGGCAACCTCGGTGCCGGTCGGGCGTCCATGCGGCATGAGGCTCATCCGGTGTGCCGTCGTGGTCGTGGCTGTCGTTGCCCTGTTCTCGTCCGTTGCCCAGGTCGCCTCCGGATCGTCGGTGCCGGGGTTCGCGCCGGCTTCGACCAGCTGGACCAGTCCGCAGCGGGGGTTCGTGCTCGGTTACAGCCGCTGCGCCGGCTCCGGCTGGTGTCCGCGGCTGCTCGGGACCGACGACGCCGGCGTGCACTGGCGAGCACTCGGGGCGCCGCCGATGTCGTTGCCCGACAACCACAATCACGTCCGGCTCGTTGCGGCAGGCGGCACCGATCTGTACGTCACCGACGGCACCGACATCGTGGCGACCCGCGACGGTGGCCGGCGCTGGTTCCCGGTGCAGCTGCCCGGTGCGGCCGCACAACGCTACGTCGCCAAGATCGTCGAGCACGGCGGGCGGAGTTTCGTGCTGGTCACCGGGCACTCCGGCGACACCGAGACCACCACCGTCCACTCCGGTCCGGCCGGTTCGCCGGTCCTGCAGCCGTTGCCGGGGTTCAGCGTGCAGGGCGGGATCACCTACGGCGATCTGGCCGTGCGCGGCGGGCTGCAGATCGTCCTCGACGCGGATTACCGCACCGAGTTCTACTGGACTTCCCACGACGGAGTCCGGTTCACCACCGCGCCCGCGCCCTGTCCGGAAGGCAGCACCGCGTCGCTCGGCGGGGTACGGGACGGGCAGGTGCTCGCGTTGTGCAGCAGCAGTCCCGGCTCACCACAGCCGGGCAGCTCGCAGCGCAAGCTGTACCGCGCGCCCCGGCTCGGTGAGACGTTCCGTGCCACCGCGGAGGCGCCGACCGTCGGCATCACCCAGGCGTTCGACGCCGCCACGGCGGACTCCGCGACGGTGGCCGCCGAGGGCGGTGGCGACGGATTCCTGCACCGCACCACGGACGGCGGCCGCACCTGGCGGACCACCGTGCTGAGCGAACGCGGGGTCGGGCTGTGGGACCTCGACTTCCCGGACGGTGCGACCGGGGTGGTCGTCGACGGCCTGCCGGACGCCGAGTCCGGATCCGCGGTCTACCGGACCACCGACGGCGGCCGCACCTGGGCACCGCTGGCCCTCGCCTGACCCACGCGGGGGACTCGCTTCTCCTGGATCACCGCGTGTCGTAATCTGGGCACTGTCCGTCGCCGGGTGCGGTGCCGGAAGCCGCCGAGAGAGGGGCGCAACCGGCATGATCCGGGGGAATCTGATGTCCGGTCCGGCGTTGTCCTGGGAACAGGACCGGCCGAGTTCCGCCCGGCTGACCGATGCGTTGCTCGGCGGGCAGGACCACTACGAATGCGATCGCGCGCTGCGGCGCCGGCTGCTCGCGGTCGCCCCGGACGCCGGTGCGGTGGCAG
Source organism: Amycolatopsis ultiminotia (assembly GCF_039536925.1). Taxonomy (NCBI): domain Bacteria; kingdom Bacillati; phylum Actinomycetota; class Actinomycetes; order Pseudonocardiales; family Pseudonocardiaceae; genus Amycolatopsis; species Amycolatopsis ultiminotia. The sequence continues at coordinate 14,388 of NZ_BAAAZN010000011.1, forward strand.
GCGAGCGGCGGCAGTGGCTGCTGCGCGCTCTGCGGCACCTGGCCGTGGGCCGGGGCATCGGCCAGTTCCTCGACCTCGGCTGTGGTCTGCCCACTGTGGACAACACCCACCAGATCGTGCAGCGGCTCCGGCCCGGCGCACAGGTGGTCTACGTGGACCACGATCCGCTCGTGCAGGTGCACGGCCGGGTCATGCTGGAGGAGAACGACCACGTGCACATCAGCGGTGCCGACCTGACCGATCCCGGTGCCGTACTGGGCGATCCGGTCGTCTACCGGCACCTCGACTTCGAACGTCCGGTCGCGGTACTGCTGTGCGACGTGCTGCACCACGTGGAAAGCCTCGACCGCGCGCAGGCCATCGTGCTCGGTTACGCCGAGCAGCTGGCCCCCGGTTCGTACCTGCTGCTGACCCACGATCACCTGCCGGCAGGCGATCCGCCGCGCGCGGAGCTGGTGCGCCGTATCGACGCGGTACTCGCGGACGCCGGGCTGGCCTCCGTGCACCGGGGCCTGGCCGAGATCGTCTCCCTCTTCGCCGGGCTCGATCTGGTCGAACCCGGTGTGGTCCCGTTGCACGAGTGGTGGCCCTCCGGCCCGCGTCTGCTCCCGCTCGGCGACCAGCACTTCCTGAGCCTCGGCGGGGTGGCGCGCAAGCGCTGAACGAGCGCGCCACCCGGCCGGATCAGGCCGCGTCGAAGGTGTCCGGGTCCGGGCCGGTGCGCAGCCCGCGATCCAGCGCGGACAGTTCGGCCACCTCGGCGTCGGTCAGCGTGAAACCGAAGACGTCCAGGTTCTCCGCGATCCGCGAGGGCGTCACGGACTTCGGGATCACCACGTTGCCGAGCTGCAGGTGCCAGCGGAGCACGATCTGCGCCGGGGTCCGGCCGTGCGTGCCGGCCAGCCGTGTCACGACCTCGTCCGCGAGCAGTTCGCCGCCCTTGGCCAGCGGGCTCCACGCCTCGGTGACGATGGCGTGCTCGGCGTGGAAGGCCCGCAGCTCTTGCTGGTTCAGATACGGGTGCAGCTCGATCTGGTTCACCGCCGGCGCCACGGTGCCCTCGTCGAGCACCCGGCGCAGGTGCGCGGGCTGGAAGTTGGACACGCCGATGGCGCGCACCCGGCCGTCGGCGTACAGCTTCTCCAGTGCCTTCCAGGTGGCCACGTAGTTGTCACGCCGGGCCAGCGGCCAGTGGATCAGGTACAGGTCGAGCTGCTCCAGGCCGAGCCTCGTCAGGCTGGCGTCGAACGCACGCAACGCTTCGTCGTAGCCCTGGTCGGTGTTCCACAGTTTGGTGGTGACGAACAGATCGTCGCGGGCGATGCCGGATTCGGCGATCGCCTGGCCGACACCTTCCTCGTTGCCGTACACCTTGGCGGTGTCGATGCTGCGATAGCCGGCCTCGAGCGCGGCCTTCACCGCGGCCTTGGTCTCGTCGTTCGGCACCTGGAACACGCCGTAGCCGAGCTGCGGCATCTCGACGCCGTTGGCGAGCTTCGTGAGCGGAATGCTGGTCACGGAAAACCTTTCTGGGTAACGGGAATCAGGGCAGGATGGTAGGCACGACCCCGCCGTCGGCGCGCAGTGCGCCGCCGGTGGTGGCCGCGGCCTGCTCGGAGGCGACGTAGGTGATCAGGTTCGCCACCTCCTCGGGGCGGATCAGCCGGCGCAGCAGCGACGTCGGCCGGTCGTTGCCCAGGAAGCGCCGTTCCGCCTCGGCGAACTCGACGTCCGGGTAGCGCCCGGTGACGAACTCGCGGACGCCTTCGGTGAGCGTCGGGCCGGGGAGCACACTGTTCACCGTGACCCCGGTGCCCGCCAGTTCCTGGGCCAGGCCACGGGAAAGTGCGAGCTGTGCGGTCTTGGTGAGTCCGTAGTGGACCATCTCGGTCGGGATCAGCACCGCCGAATCGCTGGCGACGAAGACCACCCTGCCCCAGCCGCGGCTCGCCATCCGCGGTGCGTAGTGCCTGCTCAGCCGGATCCCGGAGAGCACATTGACCTCGTAGAACCGCTGCCATTCGGAGTCCGGGATCTCGAACACCGGCTGCGGGGCGAAGATCCCCGCGTTGTTCACCAGCACGTCGACCTCGGGCAGCCGGTCCACCAGCTCGGCGACGCCCTCGGCGGTGCCGACGTCCGCCGCGATCCCGCGCACGCCGAGCCGCTGTGCCACCTCCTCGACCCGTTCCGGGGTGCGTCCGTTGACCACCACGTCCGCGCCCGCGGCGGCCAGCGCCGTCGCGGTGGCCTCGCCGATTCCCGCAGTGGAACCGGTGACCAGTGCGGTCCGGCCGGTCAGATCGATGTTCATCGGATGGAGACTCCTCCGGGCCTTCGCGGGTATAGTGCCTAACGACAACTAGAGGCGTTGGCAATACTTGCACGCGCGTTTATTTGCAGACGCGTCAATGGTGCCTCGCGGCGGCGGGCCACGCAACCGCGGGTGGCCCGGAGGAGGAGTGAACCGTGTCACTGGCCGATGACGCCGTCGAGGCCCGCGCGCAGGGCTGGCGCACGCTGGCCGCGCTGCACGCGCGGATCGAGGACCGGTTGCAGCGCACGCTGGAACGCGACCACGAGCTGTCGGTGAGCGAGTACACGGTGCTCGACGTGCTCGCCCGCCAGGACGGCTTCCACCTGCGGATGAACCAGCTGGCCAACGCGGTGGTGCTGAGCCAGTCGGCGACCACGCGGCTGGTCACCCGGCTGGAGGACCGCGGCCTGCTCGCCCGCTATCTGTGCCCGACCGACCGGCGCGGTATCTACACCGAGGTCACCGAGGCCGGACAGCAGCTGCTCGCCGCCGCCCGGCCGACCCACGACGAGGTGCTTGCCGATGCGCTCGCGGAGTCGGGGCAGCTGCCGGAGCTTGCCCCCTTGGTCTCCGCGCTGAACTCGCTGACCTTCGCGGCGAAGTGAAGCGTCAGGGCCGCAGCCGGTGCAGGTCGCGCGGGAAGAGCGTGGTCCCGCGGATGTTCGTCACCCCGAGCACCTGGGCGACCCAGCGTTCGAGGCCGATGGCGAAACCACCGTGCGGTGGCATGCCGTGCGCGAACGCGGTGAGGTAGTCGGCGTACTGCCCGGCCGAGTCACCGAGCACGGCAAGGTAGTCGGAGTACCGGTGCCTGCGCTGGCCGCCGGTCACCAGCTCCAGACCGCGGAAGAGCAGGTCGAAACTGTTCGAGCGGGCCGGATCCGCCGGGTCCGGCTCGGTGTAGAACGGCCGCTTCGCCATCGGGTATCCGGTCACGAACAGGTAAGCCGAGCCGTGTTCGCGTTCGGCCCATGCGCCGAGCCACCGTTCGTGCGCCGGGGAGAGATCCGGTTCGCCGCGCGGGTCCTCGCCGGTGTGCCGGGCGAGAAGTTCTTGCGCCGCACCGAAGTCCACTGCGGGAATCGGGCTGGGCACGGCCGGTGCGGCCGGTCCGGCCGCCTCCGCCATCGCGGCCACGACGTCGCGCAGCACGGCCATCACATCGCGGTGGTCGGTGATGAAACCGAATTCGGCGTCCAGGCTGGTGTACTGCGCGAGATGCCTGGCGGTGTCGTGTGGTTCGGCGCGGAAGACCGGCCCCACCTCGTACACCCGCTCGAACACGCCGACCATGGCCTGCTTGAACAACTGCGGTGACTGTGCGAGGTAGGCGGGCCTGCCGAAGTAGTCCAGCCGGAACAGGTTCGCGCCGGACTCGGTGGCGGTCGCAACGATCTTCGGGGTGTGGATCTCGGTGAACGCGCGGTCGTCCAGTGCCGCCCGGAACGCCGCGACGCTCGCCGCGGCGAGCTCGAAACGCTTGCGCAGCAACGGATGCCGCAAGGCGAACGCGGCGTGGTCCAGTACCGTCGGCAGTGTCGCAGGCACTTCGGGGCGGTAGAGGTCGAACGGCGGCCGTCGCGCGGGCGTGCACAGGATCTCCAGCTCCGGGTCGGTCAGCTCCACCCCGTGCGGGGCCCGCGGGTTGTCCGTGACCCGGCCGGTCAGCCGGACCACGGTCTCTTCGGTGACCTCCGGCGGCTCGCCGAACACCGCCTGCGCGGTGCCGGACCGGTCCCGGACGACCAGGAACGTCACGGATTTCAGTACTCGACGGCGGTGTACCCAGCCGGCGATCGTCACGGTGGCGCCCACGTGTGCACGCAGGCGGGCCACCGGGGTGCGGGTACTCATGGTTCTCCTGAGCGCACTCGGCGACCCCTTGGGAGTGCGGGCGAGAAGGGAACTCGCGGTACCACCGCACCTTCGCCGCCGGGCGTGCCGGCAGCCTCGTTCGGGCCCGATCACGGTGGCCGGCCGGCGGGGCATTTCCTCCCCGCACTCGGGAGTGTCTTCACGCGGGGCCGCGGTGCTGCCTTCTCAGCGGCGGCAGCTCTCTGTCCTCCGCACCCGCCTCGCGCTACTCGTCTCCGTCGACGTGTTGCGGGTGAAGCTAACCCACCGGACGTGCCGGTGTCGCGGGGTTTTCCCGGCGGCCCCGGTTTCCGCGGTGGCGCACGGAAACCGGGGCCGGGCAGCGCGGATCAGCGGACGCCGAGCAGATGCTCCAGCGCCAGCTGGTTGAGCCGGGTGAAGTGGTAGCCGCGTTTGCCCGCGGCCTCCACGTCGAAGTCCTCCGCCGCCAGATCGTCGAGCGTCTCGCCCTCGGCCAGCGTCGGCGTCGCCAGCTCCGGTACCCGCGAGGCGGCCAGCGCTTCGGACACCTCCGGATCGGCGCGGAACGCCGTTGCCTTCTCCTTGAGGATCAGGTAGGTCCGCATGTTCGCCGCCGCGGACACCCAGACGTCCGCGGGATCCTCGGTGCGCAGCGGCTTGTAGTCGAAGTGCCGCGGTCCTTCGTAGCCACCGTGCTCCAGCAGGTCCACGAGGAAGAACGCACTGGTGAGGTCGCCGTGGCCGAAGATGAGGTCCTGGTCGTACTTCGGGCCGTGCTGGCCGTTGAGGTCGAGGTGGAAGAGCTTGCCCTGCCACAGTGCCTGTGCGATGCCGTGCACGAAGTTCAGCCCGGCCATCTGCTCGTGGCCGACCTCCGGGTTGAGCCCGAACAGTTCGGGGCGCGCCAGCTGCGAGATGAACCCGAGCGCGTGGCCGATCGTGGGCAGCAGGATGTCGCCGCGTGGTTCGTTGGGCTTGGGCTCCAGTGCGAACCGGATGTCGTAGCCCTGCGCGACCACGTACTCGGCGAGGAGGTCGAGGCCCTCCTTGTAGCGGGCGAGCGCGGCGCGCACGTCCTTCGCCGCATCCGATTCGGCGCCCTCGCGCCCGCCCCATACGACGTAGGTCTGCGCGCCCAGTTCCGCGGCGAGGTCGAGGTTGCGCCGCACCTTGGTCAGCGCGTACCGGCGGATGTCCCGGTCGTTGCTGGTCAGTCCGCCGTCCTTGAAGACCGGGTGGCTGAACAGGTTCGTGGTCGCCATCGGCACCCGCATACCGGTTTCGTCGAGTGCGCGGCGGAATCTGGCCACCGCGGTGTCGCGGTCCGGCTCGGTGGCGAGCAGGTCGTCGTCGTGGAACGTGACCCCGTACGCGCCCAGCTCGGCCAGCCGGTGCACGCTCTCCACCGGGTCCAGTGCCGGGCGGGTGGCCACGCCGAACGGATCGGCGGCAGGCCAGCCCACGGTCCACAGGCCGAACGAGAAACGGTCGGCCGGGGTGGGGGCGTAGTCGTCCATGACTGTCCCTTCATTTAGTTCACGTTGTAGACTAAATATCCGGTGAGCGGGCCGGTCCGTCAAGAGGAGGGTGCGATGACGCAGCCGGTGCGGCACGACGCGATGCGGGCGCGCAACCTCGGGCTGGTGCTGGGCGAGGTGCACCGGGCAGCTCCGCTGACCAGGGCCGCGCTCGCGGAGCTGACCGGGCTCACCAAGTCCACGGTGTCCAAACTGGTCGGTGATCTGGTGGACGCCGGGTTCCTGGCGGAGACCGGACCGGCGCGCGTGGGGGAGCGTGGCAGACCGGGGGTTTCGGTGGTGCTCAGCGGGGCGCGGGTGGCCTCGCTCGGACTCGAGGTCAATGTGGACTACCTCGCCGGGTGCGTACTCGATCTGTCCGGCACGGTCCGGTTTTCCCGCCGGATCGAGCGGGACAACCGCGGTCGCCGCCCCGCGCGGGTGCTGCGGTCGCTGCAGAAACTGGCCGACGGCCTGCTCGCCGAGGCGGAGGCGGCCGGGCTGAGTCTCGCCGGGGCGGTGCTCGCGGTGTCCGGGCCGGTGGCCGACGGGGTGCTGGCCAGCGCCCCCAACCTCGGCTGGCGCGACGTGCGCGCGGCCGACCTGCTCCGGCTGCCGGTACCGGTGTCGCTGGAGAACGAGGCGAACCTCGGCGCGCTCGGCGAACTGTGGTTCGGCGCCGGATCACCGGAATTCCTCTACGTGTCCGGGGAAATCGGCATCGGCGCCGGCCTGGTGGTCGGCTCGGAGCTGTTCCGCGGCGCCCGCGGCCTTGCCGGCGAACTGGGGCACGTGGTGGTCTCGTCGAGCGGTCCCGGATGCCGCTGCGGCGCCAGGGGCTGCCTGGAAACCTATGCCGGACAGGAGGCAGTGCTCACCGCGGCGGGAGTGCGCACGGTCGAGGCCCTCGTACGGCAGCTGGCGGCCGACGACCCGAGGGCGGTGCGTGCGGTCGCCGCGGCGGCGGAAGCCCTCGGTCTGGCGCTGACGTCCGCGGTCAACCTGCTCGATCTGGACCGGATCGTGCTCGGCGGGATCTTCGGGCCATTGTTCCGCTGGCTGGCCCCGGCCGCGGAATCCGTGCTCGCGGACCGGCTCGGCCCGCTGCGCGGTTCGGTGCCGGTGCTGGCCCCGTCCACCCTGGGTGCCACCGCCGCCACTCTCGGCGCGGCGGGCACCACGATCCACCGTGTGCTCGCCGATCCGGCCTCGTTCCCGGTCCGGTGACCGGTTTTCCGGTGGCAACCGAGGGAGTCGAACCCTGCGCGGCTGATGAAGGCGGCGCTCGTAACCGGCCCTGACCCTTCGGCGGGCGACGGCTGCCAGATGCGTTCATGCCAACATCGGCCGGATACCCGGGAATTCCGCCGGATCCACCTGATTCACCCGAACGGGCCCGAGCTGGCAGGCTGGGCGGATGGATGATCTTCTCCTCCGCCGGGTGCGGGTCGGATTGCGCGGGCAGCTCGCCGACGTACGGGTGAGCGACGGGCTGGTGGCGGCGATCGAGGAGCCCGGCACCGGATCCGGGTTCGCCGCGCGAGTCCTCGACGGGCACGGCGGCACGCTGCTGCCGGGGCTCGTCGACGCGCATGCTCATCTGGTGCAGTGGGCCGGTTTCCGGCGCCGGATCGCGCTGGACGCGGCTCGCTCGGCGGCAGGGGCGGTGGAGCTGCTGATGGAAAGGCTGCTCGCCACGCCGGGGCGGCCGGGGGAGCTGGTGGTGGGCGCCGGTTTCCGCGACGGGCTGTGGCCGGACCGTCCGCACAAGGACCTGCTCGAGCGTGCGTTGCCGGGCAGGGCGGTCGCGCTGTTCAGCGCCGATCTGCACACGCTGTGGCTGAGTCCTGCGGCGTTGCGGCTGATCGGCCGCGACCACCCGAGCGGGGTGCTGCTGGAGAACGACTGCATGAGCGCCACCGCGGCGCTGCCGTCCGCACCGGTGGAGGTCGAGGACCGCTGGGTCGCCGAGGCGCTGGCCGCGGCCGCCGCACGGGGCGTGACCCGCGTCGTCGACTACGAATACGCGGACACGGTCGCGGACTGGACCCGCCGCGCCGGCGAGCAGCCACCGCCGATCCGGGTTTCCTGCGTGATCGCCCGGTACCTGCTGGACCGGACGATCGAACGCGGGCACCGCACCGGCGACGTCCTCGAAACCGGGAACGGATTGCTGACGGTGGGCCCGTTCAAGCTGTTCGTCGACGGTTCGCTCAACACCCGCACCGCCTACTGTCACGATCCCTACCCGGGCTCCGGCGACGCCGGTCTGCTGGAGCTGCCGCCGGAGGAGCTCGTGCCGCTGCTGCGCCGGGCCGCTGCACACGGGCTCAGCCCGGCGGTGCACGCGATCGGCGACCGGGCGAACACCATCGCGCTCGACGCGTTCGCGGAAGTCGGCTGTGGCGGCCGGATCGAGCACGCCCAGCTGCTCCGGCCCGAGGACGTGCCGCGGTTCGCCGCGCTGGGCCTGGTGGCGAGTGTGCAACCGGCACACCAGCCCGACGACCGGGACGTGGCCGACCGGCACTGGCCGGGCCGCACCGCGCGGGCCTATCCCTACCGCGCGTTGCTGGAGTCCGGTGCCCGGCTGGAAATCGGGTCGGACGCGCCGGTCGCGCCGCTGGACCCGTGGGACGGTATCGCCGCGGCCGTCGGGCGCACCGACGACGACCGGCCGCCGTGGCATCCGGAACAGGCCATCCCGCTCGCCGAAGCGCTGGCCGCGGCCTCGGGCGGCCGCCGTGCGGTCGCGGTCGGCGAGGTGGCCGACCTGGTGCTCGCGGCGGCCGATCCGAGCGGGCTCTCCCCTGCGGAACTGCGCGGCCTGCCGGTGTCCGCGACGATCGTCGGCGGGAAACCGGTGTACCTCGCGTGAGTCAGTTCCCGTGCGGGTCGGCCGAGTTCAGCGTCGCCACGACCTGGTCGTAGTCGCCACGGGCCTCGCCGTAACGCAGGAACTTCACGCGCTCGACCTGGATCTCGCGGGCGTCCGGCTGGGTCTCCAGCAGCGTGACGACCTCGGAGACGAACTCGTCCAGCGGCATCGCGAAGTCGCTCTCCTGCTGGCCGGGCAGCAGTGAGGTGCGCACCGACGGCGGCTCCAGCTCGACGATCTTCACCGAGGTGTCGGCCAGCTGCAGCCGCACCGATTCGCTGAGCATGTGGATGGCCGCCTTGGAGGCGTTGTAGCTCGGGGTCACCTTCAGCGGGGTGAACGCGAGCCCGGAGGACACCGTGACGATGGTGGCGTCCGGCCGGGTCTGCAGGTGCTGCACGAACGCGGCGATCAGCCGGATCGGGCCGAGCACGTTGGTGGTGACGACTGCTTCGGCGTTCTCCAGGAACGACTCCGGCCGGTGCCAGTCCTCGATCCGCATGATGCCCGCCATCGCGACGAGCACGTTCAGATCGGGGTAGGTCGCCAGCACCTCCTTGGCCGCCGACTGGATACTGGCCGGATCGGTGCTGTCGATCTCGACGGTGCCGAGGCCGGGGTGCTCGGCGGCGAGCTGCGCGAGCCGGTCGGTACGCCGTCCGCCGATGATCACGGTGTTGCCCTTGGCCTGCAGTTCGAGTGCGAGCGCGAGGCCGATCCCGCTGGTCGAACCGGGGATGAAGACGGTGTTTCCGGTGATGTTCATGTCCGTGAGTTTCGGCGGCGCGCGGCGAGCTCGCCAGAGAGCGCTCATCGGGGGACGCGCGATCCCTGGCTCGGACCGCGGCCGGGCCGGATACTGGTGGGATGGATCGAGCGGAGCTGGCGGCGTTCCTGCGCCGTCGCAGGGAGCAGCTGCGGCCGGCCGACGTCGGGCTGCCCGCCGGGGCGCGCCGTCGGGCCCGCGGCCTGCGGCGCGAGGAAGTCGCGGCGCTCACCGCGATGTCGACCGACTACTACACGCGGCTGGAACAGCAGCGCGGACCGCAGCCGAGTGAGCAGATGCTGGCCGCACTGGCCCGTGCGCTGCGGCTGAGTGACGACGAACGGGACTACCTGTTCCGCGTCGCGGGCCGCAACGCGCCGACGCCGATGGTCGCGGCCACGCACGTCGCGCCTGCTTTGCTGCGGGTGCTCGACCGGCTGTCGGACACGCCCGCGCTGATCCTGTCCAACCTCGGCGAGACGCTTGTGCAGAACCGGCTGGCGGAAGCGCTCTACGGGGATCGGCTGCGCTACACCGGCCTTGCCCGCAGCGAGATCTACCGCTGGTTCACCGACCCGGAAGAACGGCGCGTCTACCCGGAACACGACCGGGCCCGGCAGAGCCGTGCGCTCGTGGCGAACCTGCGGGTCGCGCACGGTTCGATGGGACCGCAGTCGCGGGCGGGGGAGCTGGTGCGCGCGTTGTGCCGGGAGAGCACGGAGTTCGCGGAACTGTGGGAACGGCACGAGGTCGCGAAGCGGTTCCAGGACCACAAGGTGCTCGTCCACCCGCAGCTGGGCGACATCGAGGTCGACTGCCAGGTGCTGTTCACCGAGGACCAGTCCCAGGCCCTGCTGGTGCTCACCGCGCCGCCGCGCACCGAGGCGTTCGAGAAAATCCAGCTGCTGGGTGTGCTGGGGCAGCAGCAGTTCGAGGACGTGCGCTAGCGATCTCGCGCGCAGTGCGGCGTGCCGGCGATCCGGCACCTGCGGTGCGGTGGCGATCCCGGACGTGCGGCCGCGGCTCGAGCCCCGGTCCCGGCCGTGGATCGACCCCGGTCATCGGCCGGGCAACCTCGATCGACAGGGCTCGCTCAACCGGGTCGTCGAGCAACGGAGGTCATTCGACCGGCGAAGTGGCACGCGCCGTGGATGTACGCGTGGACCGCACGCCGTGGAAGACGTTCGCGGTGCTGCGCCTGGGTCGGGGCGGTACCTGATCAGCGCGCCGATGTTCGAGAAGTCGAGATCCGGCCGTCCGGTGACCATCGAGGCATTCGGCGCGAGCGCGGCGAAGTTCCAATAACTGTCCGAAGTGGACGCCGGTCGCGGGTCACTGCGGACGAGCTGGCTCTCGCATCGTGACCTGCCGCGTGCCGCGCCGGCTGCGCCCACGAGTTCCCGACGGTTGCCGCCGGCGGGTCGTACCATCGATCCGCCACCGACAACGAGGGAGCGGCGGAATGGACCTGCGCCGGTTCGCCCGCGAGGAACGCGCCGAGCTCGCGGAATTCCTGGGTACCTTGACACCGCAGCAGTGGGCGGCGCCGACGTTGTGCACCGGGTGGACGGTGCACGAGGTCGTGGCGCACCTGGTGAGCTACGACGAGATCGGCGCCCGCGGACTGGCCCGGCGGCTGGTGCGGGCGAGGTTCTCGCCGGATCGCGCGAACGCACTCGGTCTCGAGGAGTACCGTGCACTTGCCCCGGGCGACCTGATCGCCGTACTGCGGCGCAACCCCCGGCCTCGCGGCCTGCCTGCCGCGTTCGGCGGCATGATCGGATTCCTCGACGGGCTGATCCACCAGCAGGACATCCGGCGTCCGCTGGGCCTGCCGCGCACCATCCCGCCGGAACGCCTCGCCGGTGCGCTGCGGGTCCTGCTGTTCGCCTTGCCGGTCGGGGCCGCCCGCCGGCTCCCCGGCCTGCACGCGGTCGCCACCGACCTGGACTGGTCCGCCGGGAAGGGGGCCGAGGTCCGCGGTCCCGCGGAGGCTCTGCTGCTGGCACTGGCCGGTCGCCGCGCGGCGACCGCGGACCTTCGCGGGCCGGGGGTGGACCTGCTGGTCTCCCGGACCGAACCGTAGCGCCCGCCTTCGCGCGTCGACATCCGGTGACGCCCGGTTCGCCGGGAAAGGTGACGCGCCGGGTGTTGCCCGGCCGGAACCGCAGTGGCGTGGCCGGAATCCCACCGCGCCGGAATTCATCCGGACCGGGGCTTGCGTCGGCATTCGATGACACCCGGAATAGCCCTCACACCACAGGGGAGGGAATCCGGTGTACAGATGGCAGCAGGCGGAGGGAAAACGGCACGCCCTGGAGGGCCCGTTCCCGCCGCGACCCGAGGAGACCTTCGTCGCCTTGTGCGGGGCGGAGGTCACCGTGGCGCCGAGCGATGTGCCGCAGCTCGGCGGGCACTGGTTCGATCCGACGTGTGCCGAGTGCAATTCGGTGTGGTTGAGCCGGTTATGACCACCCTCCGGTTGCTGGCGCGGATCCGGGATCTGCAGGCGGCACTCGCCACGGACCTGGAGTTCCTGGCCCGCGCACTCGATGTGCAGGCACCCCGCCCGGACGTGGTGCGCGACCTCGGCGAGCGGCTGCTCGACCTGGGTGGCGCACTGGTCGAACGGGCCGACGAACTGAACGCCGAGGTACTCGCCACGCTGCCCGCGCACGGGTGGCTCCCGGAGGCGGGGGCCCGGCGGCGGGCACTCGGTGTCGCGCACCAGGTCGGTCCGCAGCCGTTGCGGTGCGGTCCGGTGTTCCTCGCATTGTGCGGTGCCGCGTGCTTCCCGTTCTACGGGCGAGATCCGCTGGACCGCACGGTGCGGCACGAACGCTGCGAATCCTGCCGCGAACGGCAGGACTCCACCGGGCGGCGAGAATGACCGGCGGGCTCCGGATGTGCGGTGGTGCTACGCGAGAGACCTGCCCGGCGTTCTCGCGGCCGGGCGTTCCGCCGGGAGCGGGTCCTCTACGCGCTGATCATCGTGCTGGTGGGCCGCGTCGCTCCCGGGCTCCGGGACCCGGGCGGCCGTCGGCCGGGCCTGCGCCGGCCCGCGCACCGGGATCAGGCGGCAGTCGGAAACGGTTCGGTGACCACGGCCGCCACGTCCACCTCCGGGGGTTCCACGAACAGCGCCGTTGCGTTGTCGCGGCCGCCGACGGCGATCGCGGTGGCCACGAGGCCGGACGCACCACGGGCCGGGTCGGCCAGTATCTCGTCGATCGTGGCCGGGGTGAGGACCTTGTGCACCCCGTCGCTGGTCAGCAGGAGACCGCCGCCCACCACCTCGGTGGTGCCGATCTCGTGCGGACGGGTGGTGCGCACGCTCGTGGTCACCACGTGCTCCATCCGCGGCGGGTACGGCTGACGGCGTGCCCGGAAGTACTCGGCCATGGTGTGGTCCTCGGTGAGCTTGCGGACCATGCTGCCGTTCCACGAGTACGCGCGTGCGTCGCCGACCCAGGCAATCCGGTAGCCGCCGGGGAACGGCATCGCGACCACCAGCACGGCGTCGCCGGTGCCACCCAGCTCCCGCAGCGCCTGCTGGGCGGTGCGGACCGCGGCGGCCGGGCCTTCGGACACCGGGGTGCGCGCCGCCGCGGACGCGGCCACCCGAGCGGCGCGGCCCGCGGACGGATCGCTTCCGACCCCGTCGGCGAGCGCGAACGTGATCCCGGGCGCGCCCGCCGCGGCGTAGGCGCTCACCGCGTCGGCATTGCGCTCGCGCGGACCCTGCTCGCTCGCGGTGTGCCAGCGTGGATATCCGGTCATGGCGACCTCCCCGGACTCGGACGGGTAACTCTCCGTGTTTCCAGAATGCGCGTCGTTCCTGGGAGCAGGCTGAGGATTTCCGATGGCCGCCCTGTCGATCCGGTCGGGCCGGACACACCGGAAGGCCGGTCCCCTCGGGGGACCGGCCTTCCGCAGCAGTGCTCAGGGGACGAGCCGGTAGACGGTCTGGCTGCCCACGGCCGTCGCGGTGAAGTTCGCCGCGACCCATTCGGCGATCTCGTCCGACCCGCCGCCGGGACCGCCGCCGCGGCCACCGTCCACGTAGTAGGAGACCTCTCCGGCAGCCACGTACTGCCGGAACTCCTGCAGGGTCGGCGCCGGATCGGTGCCCGACCAGCCGCCGATGCCGATCACGCCCTTGCCACTGGCCAGTTCGAGACTCGCCGCCGACTGGGAGCTGCCGGTCGCGGCGGCCCATGTGGTCGTGGTCCGCGCGAGCAGCTGCCCGACGGCGCTGTCGCTCTGCTCCATCCCGGGACCGCCCATCATCCCGCCGGAAGCACTGCTCGCCGGACCGGAGGTGGGGATCGAACCGCTGTGCGGCACGGCGACCGTCTCCACGCCGTAGGCGGCGGTGCCGAGGCCGAGGGTGAGTGCCGTGGCCACGGCCAAGCCCGTGATCAGCGTGCGGATCCGCGGCAGTCCCACCACCACGAACGTCGCGACGACGAGCCCGAGTGCCACGATCACCCAGCGCAGCGCCGGGAACCAGTCCGGTGTGCGGTCGAGCAGGATGAAGTCCCACACCGCGGTCACCGCGATCATCGCGCCCAGCATCACGCGCGGAGCGAGGTGGGCACGGCCGCGCCACAGTGCATGTCCGGCGATCGCGACCACCGCGGCGATCGCCGGGGCGAGCTGCACCGAGTAGTACGGGTGGATGGTGCCGCCCATGAAGCTGAACACCAGCCCGGTCACCAGCAGCCAGCCGCCCCAGACCAGCAGCGCCGCGCGGGTGCGGTCGGTGCGCGCGGCCCGGCGGGTGAACCACAGCCCGGCGGCAAGGCCGATCAGCGCGGCAGGCAGCAGCCAGGAGACCTCGGTGCCGAAGCTCGCGCCGAACATCCGGTCCAGCCCGGAGGCGCCGCCGAACATCGTGTTCCCGCTGCCGCCGGGGCCGCCCCCGCCGAAACCGCCGCCTCCGCCGCCGTTGCCCTCCCCGCCGAAGATCCGGCCGAGACCGTTGTAGCCCAGCGCCAGTTCGAGCAGGCTGTCCCCGGTCGAACCGCCGATGTAGGGCCGCGAAGCGGTGGGCCACAGCTCCACCAGCGCCACGAACCAGCCCGCCGACACGACGACCGCGACGCCTGCGGAAAGCAGGTGCAGCAGGCGTTTGCCCAGCGAGGTCGGCGCGGCCACGAGGTAAGCCACCGCGAACGCGGGCAGTACCAGGAACGCCTGCATCATCTTGGTCAGGAAGCCGAAACCGATCGCGACCCCGGCGAACACCAGCCATTTCGGGCTCGCCTTTTCGATCGCGCGGACCGTGCCGTAGGCGGCAGCGATCAGCAGCAGCACGAGCAGCGCGTCCGGGTTGTTGAACCGGAACATCAGCGCGGCCACCGGGGTCAGCGCGAGCACCGCGCCGGCCAGCAACCCCGGTACCGGACCGGAAACCCGGCGCACGGTCAGGTACAGCAGGCCCACCGAGGCGACGCCCATGAGTGCCTGCGGGGCCAGCACGGTGAAGCTGGAGAACCCGAAGATCCGCGCGAAGGCGGTGCCGACCCAGAGCGCAGCAGGCGGTTTGTCGACAGTGAGCACGTTGCCCGGGTCCAGCGAGCCGAACAGCCACGCCTCCAGGTTCTGCGTGCCACTCTGCACGGCGGCCGCGTAGAACGAGTTGCCGTAATCCGAAGCGGCGAGGTCCCAGAAGTACAGCACCGCGGTGAGCACCAGCAGCCCGAGTGCCGCCGGGCGTACCCACGGCGGGGCTTTGTCCTTGTGGTGCCGGGGATCCCGCGTCTGCGGGGCCGGGGGACGAGCGGACAGGACGGTCATCAGGACTCCTCAGTGGCGGTACGCCGGCGGCGGGGGTTGAAGACCCAGCCGCGCAGCAGCAGGAAGCGGAGCACCGTGGCGGCGAGGTTGGCCAGCACGAGCACGGTGGTCTCCAGTACGACTCCGGGATGCGTGGTGTGGTTGAGCAGCGCGAGCGAGCCACTGGTCAGCACGAGTCCGAGGCCGAACACGAGCAGGCCTTCGAACTGGTGCCGCCCGGCGTTCGCGCGTCCGCGGACCCCGAACGTCACACGCCGGTTGACCGCGGTGTTCGCGATCGCGGTGACCAGCAGCGCGAGGAAGTTCGCCGGCTGAGCGCCGATCCCGGTCCGCAACAGCAGGAACAGCAGCAGGTACGCGGCGGTGCTGGCGACGCCGACCGCGGCGAACCGGACCAGCTGCTTGACCAGGCTGGGGGACACGCCGGGGGCCTGCACGCCGATCGGTTCCCTGCCCAGCTGTTCGCGCAGCCGGTGGATCGGGATCTCGCCGGTGAAGGTGGCCCGGGTGATGCGTGCGATGCCCTTGAGGTCCGCGGTGGCGGTGGCGATCAGGTTGACCGACGAGTTCGGGTCGTCGACCCAGTCCACCGGAACCTCGTGGATCCGCAGCCCGGCGCGCTGGGCGAGCACGAGCAGTTCGGTGTCGAAGAACCACCCGGTGTCCTGTACGTGCGGGAGCAGCCGTTTCGCGACATCCGCGCGGATGGCCTTGAAACCGCACTGCGCGTCGGAAAACCGCGCAGCGAGCGTGCTGCGCAGGATCAGGTTGTAGCAGCGGGAGATGAACTCGCGCTTGGGTCCGCGCACGACGCGGGCGCCGCGCGCGAGGCGGCTGCCGATCGCGACGTCCGAATGCCCGGACAGCAGCGGCGCGACGAGCGGGCCGAAGGCGGCGAGATCGGTGGACAGGTCCACGTCCATGTAAGCCAGCACCGCGGCGTCCGACGCGGACCAAACCGTGCGAAGCGCCCGGCCGCGGCCCTTCTCGTCGAGGTGCTGCACTTCGACCTCGGGGAACTCGCGGGCGAGCCGTTCGGCGACCGGCAGCGTCGCGTCGGTGCTCGCGTTGTCCGCGATGGTGATCCGGTACGGGTAGCCGACGCGTTCGCCGAGGTAGCCGTGCAGGCGGCGGATGCACGGTTCGAGGTCGGCCTGTTCGTTGTAGACCGGGATGACGATGTCGAGGACGGGTTGCGGTCCGCGGAGGCCGACCGGGGTGGTCCCGGGCCGCGGTGCGGGCACGGCGCCGTCGCTGCTGCGGGAGGGGGCGGTGGCGTTCATGCTGTTCACCGTCGTCGGCGGTGCTTTGGTGACCTTGTGGTGTTCCTGTGCGGGGGCTGTGGGTCTTGCAACCGCTCAGGTGATCTTGACCGCGGTGGCCCGGCACGCCGAAAACCCCCGGACGCAGCGGCCGTCCAGGGGTCTTCGCGGTGCCGGGGTCAGCCGGTCAGGTCGTACACCACCACACTGTCCACTGTGGTCGGTTGGTACTGCTCTGCCACCCACGCGGCGATCTGCTCGGCCTCGTCGCTGCCGCTGCTGTCGCCACCGCGCATGGACATGCCCTCGCCGAGGAAGTAGTGGATTTTCCCGTCGTGGACCCATTGCCGGAACTGCTCGAGTGTCGGATACGGGTCGGTGCCGTTGAACCCGCCCACCGCGAGCACCGGTTGCCCGCTGCCGAGCTGGTAGCCGGCCGCGTTGTTGGAGCCGACGGTGGCTGCGACCCAGGTGTAGCGGCTCGGGTCCGCGGTCAGCAGCGCGGTCAGTTCCGGTCCAGGCAGCGACGTGCCGAGCAGTCCGCCTGCCGGTCCTCCGCCGCCTCGTCCACCACCCGGGCCGCCGTTCGATCCGCTTGGTCCACCGCCGAAGTTCCCCGTGCCGCCACCGGGAGGACCGCCGAATCCACGGCCGGTACTCGGGCCCGCAGAAGGAATCGCGCCGCTCTGCGGGGTCGCCGCGGTGGCCACGCTGTAGGCGCCGGATCCGGCGAGCAACGTCACCAGCGCCAGCACGGCCAGCGACCGGACCGCGGTGCGGCCGAGGTGATTGACGAAGAACAGCGCCACGGCCGCGGCCAGCCCCACCACGAGCACCGTCGGCGCGAGCCAGGACTGCCACGACGGTTCGCGCATCAGCAGGAGGTAGGTGGTGGCCGTGGTGAGTGCCAGCCCGCCGCTGAGCAGCCCGGCGGCGGCCGGGTCGGCGCGCAGCCGCCACAGCTGCACCACGGCAGTGCCGACGAGTCCCGCGATCGCGGGCGCGAGGGCGATGGTGTAGTAGGGATGGATGATCCCGCCCATGAAGCTGAAGACCCCGGCGGTGAGGACCAGCCAGCCACCCCAGACCAGCACCGCCGCGCGGCTTCGGTCGGTCCGCGGTGCGCGGCGGGTGAACCACAGGCCCGCGCCGAGTGCGAGCACCGCGGCGGGCAGCAGCCAGGCGATGCCGCCCGCCATTTCGCTGCCGAACAACCGGAACAGCCCGGTACTGCCCCAGCCGCCGCCGGGGCTGCCGCCGACGCTGCCCGTCTCGTCGCCGGTGATCCGGCCGAAACCGTTGTAGCCCAAGGTGAGTTCGAGCAGGCTGTTGTTCTGCGAGCCGCCGATGTACGGCCGGTCCGCGGCGGGCCACAGTCCGGCCACCGCCAGGTACCAGCCTGCCGAAACCAGTACCGCGGCGAGCCCGGCGAGCAGGTGCAGCAGGCGTTTGCCCAGCGAGGCCGGCGCGGCCACGAGATAAGCCAGCGCGAACGCGGGCAGTACCAGAAAGGCTTGCAGCATCTTGGCGAGGAAGCCGAAGCCGACCGCGACGCCGGCGAAAACCAGCCACTTCGGGCCTGCCTTTTCGAGTGCGCGCACCGTGCCGTAGGCGGCGGCGACCAGCAGCAGGACGAGCAGCGCGTCCGGGTTGTTGAAGCGGAAGATCAGTGCGGCTGCCGGGGTAAGGGTGAGGACCGCGCCCGCGATGAGCCCGGCCGCGGCGCCGGACGTACGGCGCACCGTGGCGTACATCAGCCAGGTGGAGCCGACGCCCATCAGCGCCTGCGGAACCAGCATGCTCCAGCTGTTCACTCCGAACAGCCGCGCCGAAAGGCTCATCACCCACAGGCCGGCCGGAGTCTTGTCCACGGTGATGCCGTTGGCCGCGTCGCTCGAGCCGAAGAACAACGCCTTCCAGCTTTGCGAGCCGGCCTGCGCCGCGGCCGAATAGAAGGCGTTGGCCCATCCCGAGGCACCCAGGTCCCACAGGTAGAGCGCGGCGGTGGCGACGAGGAGGAGGACGAGCGACGGGCGAACCCACCGCGGTTCTCTCCGGGCCGGGGCGGATGCGCTCGGCGCTGCTTCGGGGGTCACGACTGCGGTCATGCGCCCAGATTCGCCTGTCGACCTTGGGCCGGGTTGTGCCCACCCTGTGTGCCTGCTGTGCGACTCGCGGGTCAGGCTTCCAGCCGCCGGATCGCGGGTTCGGCGGCCACCCGGCGCTGTGCGGGCACCGCGATCGGCAGCCGGACCGCGAACTCGGTGCGGCCGGGGCGGCTGTGCACCTCGATCGTGCCGTGGTGCGCGATCAGCACCGCGGCCGCGATCGCCATGCCGAGGCCGGTCGATCCGGCCGCGCGCGAGCGGGACGAGTCACCTCGCGCGAACCGTTCGAACACCTCCGGCAGGAGGTCGGCCGGGATACCGGGGCCGTTGTCGGTCACGGTCACCACCGCGCTGCCGTCGGCGGACTGTGCGAGCGCGGTGACCACCGTCGTGCCGGGCGGGGTGTGCACGCGGGCGTTCGCCAGCAGGTTGGCCAGTACCTGGTGCAGCCGCTGGACATCACCGAGCACGAGCACCGGCGCGCCCGGCAGGGACAGCTGCCAGTGGTGGCCGGGGCCCGCCACCTGCGCGTCGCTCACCGCGTCCGCCACCAGCCGGGACAGATCGACTTCGGCGACGTCGAGCGGGCGTCCCGCGTCGAGCCGCGCGAGCAGCAGCAGGTCTTCGACCAGTGCGGTCATCCGGTCCGCCTCGGACTCGATGCGGCTCATGGACCGCGCGACGTCCGGCGGCACCAGCGCCCGGCCGCGTCCGGCCAGTTCGGCGTACCCGCGGATCGCGGCGAGTGGGGTGCGCAGCTCGTGGCTGGCATCCGCGACGAACTGGCGGGCGCGCAGTTCGCTCGCGTGCCGTGATTCCAGTGCCGCGGAGATGTGCCCGAGCATCAGGTTGAGCGCCGCACCGACCTGGCCCACCTCGGTCCGCGGATCGGTGTCCGGATCGGGTACCCGCACGGAAAGGTCCACGTACCCGCGGTCCAGCGGCAGTTCCGACACCCGCGAGGCGGTCTCGGCCACCCGGTCCAGCGGGCGCAGTGTCCGGCGCACTGCGAACGCCCCGACGAACGCGGCACCGGTCACCCCGGCAGCTGCCACGCCGAAGAGGATCAGCCCCACGGTCAGGAGGGTCTGCTGCATCTGGTCCAGTGGCACCCCGGTCACCACCACCCCGTCCGGGATCCGCATCGCGGTGAGCCGGTAGTCGCCGAGGTCGTCGAGGTCGCGGGTGTAGGCGTGGCTGTCCGGCGGGAGGTCCTGCAGCATCGCCAGCTCGTCCGGGGTGAGCGTGACGCGTTCGCCGTCCGGGGACAGCGCGCCGCCGTTGACCAGCCTGCCGCCGGAGAAGTGCGCGTTGACCGTGCCCGCGCCCTGGCCCGGTGCGTCCAGCGGGTTGTGCCCGCCCTGCGGGCCGTCGTGGGTGGCGAAATCCGCCGCGCGGCCCGCCGCGGCGTACAGCTGGTTGTCTGCCTGCGAGATCAGGAACGCGCGCAGCGCGAACTCGCTCACGACGCCGATGATCAGGCACACGAACGAGAGCAGCAGCACGATCGACACAGTCAGTTTCGCGCGCAACGAAAGCCGCCCGAACCGGGCGGCGCCGGGTCTTGCGCGAGATCTCATACCCCGAGCGTGCGAGGAGTGGGTGTGGGCGCGATGTGTGCTGCCTGTGAGTCCGCTGTGCGGTGGCCGGACTTGCCCGGAAAGCCGGTCACAGCCCCGGCTGACCGGTTCCACAGCGCGGGCACAGGCTGCGTCACCACCGTGGAACCCGAACCGTCCACCGACCGCAGGAGCCTTCATGACCACCCCGCATCCCAGCACTGCCACTCCGGACCACCCGCCGGCCTGGGGTGACCTGCAACCGCCTGCGGAACGTCCGGCCCGTGCGAAGTGGATCGCAGGCGGGATCGCCGCGGTGATCGTGTTCGGTGGCGGCGGTGCGGTGTGGGCCGCGACGTCCTCTTCCTCCTCCACTGCCGACAGCGCTCAGTCCGGGCCGGGCGGGCAGGCCGGCGGCCCTGGGGGAGGAGGCGGGGCCGAGCTCGGATCCGCCCTGCACGGCGAGTTCGTCTCCGCCGGCGACAGCGGTACGTACGTGACGAAGTTCCTGCAGACCGGGCAGGTGACCGCATTGAGCAGCACTTCGTTGACCGCGAAGAGCACCGACGGGTTCACCAAGACCTACACGATCGACGCCTCGACGGCCACCGGCATCAAACAAGGCGAAGACGTGACTGTCGTGGCGACGGAGAACGGCAGCAAAGCGACCGTGACCTCAGCGACGGAGGCGCGCACGGCCGGGGGCATGAACGGTGCCCCGCCGGCGAACGGCGGCTGACGCCTCAGCCAAGGGCGCGTGCCGCGGCCACCGCCTGCCCGGCGTATGACCGTCCGAACAGGACGGTGTGCACCAGCAGCGGGAACAGTTGGTGCATCGGGATCCGTTCGCGGTATCCGTCGGCCAGCGGCGCGGCCTCGTGGTACGCCGCGACGATCCGGTCCAGGTGCGGGCAGCCGAACAGGTGCAGCATCGCCAAATCCGATTCACGGTGGCCGCCATGTGCTGCCGGATCGATGAGGACCACCCCGGCGTCGCTCCACAGCACGTTGCCGTTCCACAGGTCACCGTGCAGGCGCGCCGGGGCTTCGGTCGTCTCGGGGAACCGCGCGCAGGCCCGTTCGATCACGCGGGCCTCCGCGGTGCTCACCGTGCCGTCGTCGACCGCCATACCCACGTATGGCAGCACGCGGTGTTCGGCGTACCACTGCGGCCAGCTGTCCCCTGGCACGTTGCGCATCGGCGCGAGCCCGATCCAGGCGTCCGCCGGACCGTCCGGGGGAGCGGCGCCGAACGACGGCGCGCCGGCGGCGTGCAGAGCGGCGAGCTCGCGGCCGAACGCCTCCGCCGCGGCGGAGGTGGGCGAGGCCTGCTCCACCAGGTCCAGCACGAGCCAGCCGGTGTCCGCCCCGTGCACCCGCGGCAGGGCCACGGTCCCGGCGGCGGCCAGCCAGCGCAGCCCGGCGGCCTCCGCGATGGCGGCTCCTGGCGGATGCCCCCGCTTGACCACCACGGCCTCGTCGCCGTCGAGGCCACCGTCGAGCGTGACCTCGCTGAGCGCGCCGGTCCGCCCGGAGCCGGTCACCGTCCGTCCGGTGAGCCGAGCGGCCGCTTCTGCCGCCGTGTCCGCGTGCTGCCGGGGTGCCACGTCCGGCAGATTACCCGCGCCGAAGCCCCGCGGACTCGTCCGGCCGCAGATCGGAAGGGGTGCGCCAATGGCCCCCGGGCCCGTCTCGTCCCGCCTCTGGCCTAGACTCGGACGTCCCGGTCAGCAGGTGACCGGGGCCGTCCTGAAGGACGTTGGAACCCGCATCGTTTACCGCTCGAGGAGAAGATCTTGAAGAGCACCGTCGAGCAGCTCAGCCCGACGCGAGTGAAGATCAATGTCGAGGTGCCGTTCGACGAGCTCAAGCCGAACTTCGACGCCGCGTACCGCAAGATCGCGCAGCAGGTGCGCATCCCCGGTTTCCGGCCCGGCAAGGCACCCGCTCGCGTCCTGGAAAGCAGGATCGGCCGCGCGCCGGTGCTCGACGAGGTCGTGAACGAGGTGATTCCGGCCAAGTACGTCGAGGCGGTCCGCGTCGGCGAGGTCCGCACGCTGGGTCAGCCCGAGTTCGAGGTGACCAAGCTCGAGGACCGCGAGGTGCTCGAGTTCAGCGCCGAGGTCGACGTCCGGCCGGAGATCGAGCTGCCCGCGCTGGACGGCCTCGAGATCAGCGTCGACGACGTCGAGACCACCGACGAGGAGGTCGCCGAGCAGCTCGACGAGCTGCGCGCCCGCTTCGGCACCCTGACCGGGGTCGAGCGGCCCGCGGAGAACGGCGACTTCGTGTCGGTCGACCTCTCCGCCACGGTCGGCGGCGAGGTGGTCGAGGAGGCCTCGACCACCGGCCTGTCCTACGAGATCGGCTCCGGCCAGCTCGTGGACGGCATCGACGACGCGATCATCGGCGCGAACGCAGGCGAGACGAAGACCTTCACCACGAAGCTGGTGGCGGGCGAGCACGCCGGGCAGGACGCCGACGTCACGGTCACCGTGCAGTCGGTCAAACAGCGCGAGCTGCCCGAGCCCGACGACGAGTTCGCCCAGCTGGCCAGCGAGTTCGACACCATCGACGAGCTGCGCGGCGACCTGCGCGAACGGCTCGGCCGGGTGAAGAAGATGCAGCAGGGCGTGCAGGCCCGCGACAAGGTGCTGGACATCCTGCTGGAGCGCACCGAGGTGCCGATCCCGGAGAAGGTGCTCGAGGCCGAGGTCGAGAACCGCAAGCACGACGCGGTGCACCCGTTCGACCACGACGAGGCGAAGTTCGCCGAGGCGCTCGAGGCCGAGGGCCGCACGCTGGACGAGTTCACCACCGAGGTCCAGGAGGAGTCGGAGAAGGCCGTCCGCACGCAGCTGCTGCTGGACACCATCGCCGACAAGGAGCAGACCACCGTCGACGACGGCGAGCTCACCGAGCGGATCATCTACCAGGCCCAGCGCTTCGGCGTCAGCCCGGACGAGTACGTGCAGCGGGCCCAGCAGTCCGGCCAGCTCACCGCGATCTACGCCGACGTGCGCCGCGGCAAGGCGCTCGCGTCGGTGGTGCGCGGCATCACGGTGAAGGACGGCTCGGGCACCGAGGTCGACCTTTCGGAGCTGTTCGGCACCGACGAGGACGCGCAGGCCGAGACCGAGGAGAGCCAGGCCACCGAGGAAGCCGCGACGACCCCTGCGGAGTAACGCTGTAAGCGAACTTGGGCGGTGTCAGGCATTCTGCGCCGCCCGACTTCGTTAGGGTCGGAGACAAGATTCCAGCACGGACGAACGACAGCGGCGGCCGGGACGCAGCAGGGCCGCCGCGGGCGAAAAGGCAGGCAGACGTGAAGCAGCACATGCCCGAGGGGCGGACCGGCACCGCGGGGCTCACCCTCACCGACTCGGTGTTCGAGCGGTTGCTCCAGGAGCGCATCGTCGTGCTCGGCTCCGAGGTCAACGACGAGGTCGCCAACCGGATCACCGCGCAGCTGTTGCTGCTCGATGCGGACGACTCCGAGTCCGACATCCGGTTCTACATCAACTCGCCGGGAGGCTCGGTCACCGCCGGGTTCGCCATCTACGACACCATGCAGCTCATCCGGCCGGACGTGGCCACCTACGCGATGGGCATGGCCGCCTCGATGGGGCAGTTCCTGCTCTCGTCGGGCACGCCCGGCAAGCGCTACGCGCTTCCGCATGCGCGCATCCTGATGCACCAGCCGTCCGCGGGGGTGGGTGGCACCGCGTCCGACATCGCGATCCAGGCCGACCTGTTCAACAAGTGGAAGCAGGAGCTGGCCAAGATCACCGCCGAGCAGACCGGCCAGACCACCGAGCAGATCATCAAGGACGGCGACCGCGACCGCTGGTTCACCGCGCAGGAAGCGCAGGACTACGGCTTCGTCGACCACGTGCTGTCCGCAGGCATCACCTCGAACAACTGAGCGCGAAGGCACACAGGAGACCTCTCATGAGCAACTTCCGGCTCCCGGGTGACTTCCGGGCTCCGCAGACCCCGCAGTCGCGGTACATCCTGCCCTCTTACGTCGAGCGCACCAGCTACGGCGTGAAGGAGTCCAACCCGTACAACAAGCTGTACGAGGAGCGGACGATCTTCCTCGGCGTGCAGGTGGACGACGCGTCGGCCAACGACGTGATGGCCCAGCTGCTGCACCTCGAGCACGAGGACCCGGACCGCGACATCAGCATCTACATCAACTCGCCGGGTGGATCGTTCACCTCGCTGATGGCGATCTACGACACCATGCAGTACATCCGGCCGGACATCTCCACGGTGTGCCTCGGCCAGGCCGCCTCGGCCGCCGCGGTGCTGCTGGGGGCGGGCACGCCGGGCAAGCGCATGGCGCTGCCCAACGCACGCGTGCTGATCCACCAGCCGGCCACCGAGGGCAGCTACGGCCAGGTGTCCGACCTGGAGATCCAGGCCAACGAGATCCAGCGGGTGCGCCGCCAGATGGAGGTCATCCTGGCCAAGCACACGAACAAGGAACCGGACGAGATCAAGGCCGACATCGAGCGGGACAAGATCCTCACCGCCGAGGAGGCCAAGGCCTACGGCCTGATCGACGAGGTGCTTCCGTACCGGAAGGCCTCGGCCAACTGATCCGACGGGCCGGTGCGCGCCGAATCCACGGCAGGCACCGGCCCGCTGGTCTAAGGTCGGGCGTCGGCGTGCCCGGAACGGGGCTGGGGTGTTCCCGCCCAGGGCTCCGGACGGGTACCGTCGGTGGCAATGTGTGTGAACCCGGGAAATATCGGCGGAACCGGGTTCGCCGGAGAGTGCAGGTGCGCACCCCCGCGCACCGGAGGGGACGAGGTCAACGGCCATGGCACGGATCGGTGACGGCGGCGACCTGCTGAAGTGTTCTTTCTGCGGGAAGAGCCAGAAACAGGTGAAGAAGCTCATTGCCGGCCCGGGGGTGTACATCTGCGACGAGTGCATCGACCTCTGCAACGAGATCATCGAAGAGGAACTGGCCGAGGCCGGCGACGTCAAGCTCGACGAGCTGCCCAAGCCCGCGGACATCCACGAGTTCCTCGAGCAGTACATCATCGGGCAGGGCGAGGCGAAGAAGTCCCTTGCCGTCGCGGTGTACAACCACTACAAGCGGATCCAGGCCGACGACAAGACCGGGCCGAAGGACTCCAAGGACGAGCCGGTCGAGCTGGCCAAGTCCAACATCCTGATGCTCGGCCCCACCGGCTGCGGCAAGACCTACCTCGCGCAGACGCTGGCCAAGCTGCTCAACGTCCCCTTCGCGATCGCCGACGCCACCGCGCTGACCGAGGCCGGTTACGTGGGTGAGGACGTCGAGAACATCCTGCTGAAGCTGATCCAGGCGGCCGACTACGACGTCAAGCGCGCCGAGACCGGCATCATCTACATCGACGAGGTCGACAAGATCGCCCGCAAGTCGGAGAACCCGTCGATCACCCGCGATGTGTCCGGTGAGGGTGTGCAGCAGGCGCTGCTGAAGATCCTCGAGGGCACCACCGCCTCGGTACCGCCGCAGGGCGGGCGCAAGCACCCGCACCAGGAGTTCATCCAGATCGACACGACGAACGTGCTGTTCATCGTGGCCGGTGCGTTCGCCGGGCTGGAAAAGATCATCAACGAGCGGGTCGGCAAGCGCGGCCTCGGCTTCGGCGCGGAGATCCGCACGAAGGCCGAGATCGAGGGCAGCGACGTGTTCTCCGAGACGATGCCGGAGGACCTGATCAAGTTCGGCCTGATCCCGGAGTTCATCGGCCGCCTCCCGGTGGTCGCCACGGTGAACCACCTGGACAAGGAGTCGCTGGTCTCCATCCTCACCCAGCCGCGCAACGCGCTGGTGAAGCAGTACAAGAAGCTCTTCGAGCTGGACAACGTCGAGCTGGAGTTCACCAAGACGGCGCTGGAGGCGATCGCCGACCAGGCGGTGCTGCGCGGCACCGGCGCCCGCGGCCTGCGCGCGATCATGGAGGAAGTCCTCCAGCCGGTGATGTACGACATCCCGAGCCGCGACGACGTGGCCAAGGTCGTGATCACCGAGCAGACCGTGCGCGAGAACGTGAACCCGACGATCGTGGCCCGGCAGCCCTCGCGGCGGGCCAGGAGCGAACGCGGCGAGAAGTCGGCCTGATCCGCCGCCGTCCCGCGACCGGGGGAGCTTAGAAGGAGTCGGCTGCCAGGGTGTTCGCGGCAGGCGCGATAATGGACAGGATGACAACCGTGCCGCTGACCGCGCCCCCGGGGGACGACACCGCCGACCCGGCCGAAGCGGTTTCCACTGAACGTGCCGGCGAGCCGGCCGGAACCCCGGTCGGCATCGTCGAGCTGAGCGAACGGGTCGTCGCGTCGGTCCTGGCGCGGTGCCCGTGGCTGATCCGTGCCTCGGCGATCCTGCTGGCCGTGCTGACCCTGGTCTGCCTGGTCGCGATCGGCACCCGGCTGTCCCCGCTGCCGGTGATCCCGATCCCGCTCTTCGCCGCCGGGTTCTACTTCCTGCGCCGCCTGCGCGCCGCGGAAATCCGCACCCACCGCCTCCGCTGGGCGCTGCTCACCGCGGTCGCCACGATGGTCGGCTTCTGGCTGATCGCAGTGGTCGCCCGCTGGGTTTCCTGAACCGGCCTGCGTCCCCGCTCGGCGACGGCCGGCGCAACGACGGCGGGAACCGAACACCGCAGCACGACCGGCAGTATCCCCGCCCGCGATACTGCTCGGCCGCGTCCTAGGCGCCGCGGGGCAGGTGCTTGCCGACGAACTGCACCACGCTCGGCACCGTCGTGCGGAAGAACTTGTCGCTGTGCTTCCCCTTCGCCGTGTAGGCCACGGCCGGATGAGCGGTGGAGATGTACTCGCGGACTCCGGTGATGAACGCATCCTCCGTGCCGCAGTAGACGGCCGTCGGGATGCCGTTCAGCGCATCCAGGTGGCGCAGCGGATCGAGTGCCGTCCAGTCGTTGATCCCGGTGAAGATGTGCCGTTTCGCCATGGTCTGCCAGGACGTGAGGAGCGCGGGCGAGATGGCCGCGATCGCGGCAGGCGGCTGGTGACGTTCGGCGCGGAGGCGGCCGTAGAGCAGGGCGCCGAACCCGCCCATCGAAACGCCGGTGCAGGCGAACGGCTGACCGTCCTTGCCGCCGAAACCGCGTTCCCGCAGCCACTGCGGGACCTCGTCCATCAGCATCGCCATCGGGTCGTCGCCAGGGTGGACCCGGTGCCAGTAGTTGTCCCCGCCGTCAACGGCGACGTAGCCGTACGCGGGCACCGCCTTGCGCGCCACGTCGCTGCCGAGCTGCTTGAGCAATCCGGTCGGCGCGGCGCTGCGCGCGCTGCCGTGCAGGCCGTGCAGCAGCAGCGACATCGGCAGCCCGCGCGGCGGCTTCTTGCTCGGCAGCAGGAACACCAGGTTCACCTCACGCCCGCGCGCGACCGAGTACACCCGCTCCACCCGCATGCTGCCCAGCTGCGTGACCGGAGTGGACGAGGCGACGCCCAGCGCGCGCTGCAACGCCTGGTTGAACGGCACGACGCCGGTCGCCGTGCCCGCGGCGAGGCCGGCCACACCGAGCCCCGACGCGCCCGCGATGAGCAGCGAGCGGCGGCTGACCCGTCGCCCGTCACCGGTTGGTTCTTCCACCTGTCCCTCCATCCCCCGTACAGACTAGGACGTCGCAAGGGGGCCAGGAGTTGCGTTAGACGAATTTCACGCGGTCGTTGCTTTCCGCACTGCCCTGATACCGGACATTGTGGTCACTTCGGGTGGCGGCGGCCACTGTGGACGCGCCCGGCCGTCCGAAGTGGACGCAGCAGGCACGGCTAGCCGAGCACGCGCTGGTCTCCGGTGTAGAGGTTCATGCTGTCGCCGCGCAGAAAGCCGATCAACGTCATCCCGTTCTCCTCCGCCAGCTCCGCGGCCAGCGAGGACGGCGCGGACACCGCGGCGAGCAGCCCGATCCCGGCCATCGCGGCCTTCTGCACCAGTTCGAACGAAACCCGTCCGGACACCAGCAGGCCGAGTCCGGACGCCGGGATCCGGTTCGCCTGCAGTGCCCAGCCGAGGACTTTGTCCACCGCGTTGTGCCGTCCGATGTCCTCGCGCACCACGGCCAGTTCGCCTTCGGCGGTGAACAACGCGGCGGCGTGCAGCCCGCCGGTGGCGGAGAAGACTTTCTGCTGAGCCCGCAAGGCATCCGGGAGCGTCGCGAGTACCTCGGTCCGCACCGAGAACGACGCCGACGCCGGGGAGAACCGGCTGCGCAGCTTCACCGCGTCCAGCGCGGCCTTGCCGCAGACCCCGCACGAGGAGGTGGTGTAGAAGTTCCGCTCCACACCGGCGTCCGGCGGTGACACGCCTTCCGCGAGCGTCACATCGAGCACGTTGTAGGTGTTGCGCCCCCGGTCGTCGACGCCGGCGCAGTAGCGGGCGGTCAGCACGTCCTCGCGGGAACCCAGCACCCCTTCGGACAGCAGGAAACCGTGTACGAGTTCCACATCGTGGCCGGGTGTGCGCATTGTCACCGTCAGTGCCCGACCGCCCACGCGCAGCTCCAGCGGTTCCTCGGCGGCCAGCGAATCCGGCCGTCGTCGCTGGCCCGCCGCGGAGATCCGCCGCACCGGCCGCCGCACGGTGACTCTGCCCATCGCCCGTCCCTCTTCTCGGCGCCGGATTTCGTACCCGACTAACCAGACATACGACATATGGCCGGTGCACCGTGCAGCGTTTGGTAATACATTCCCTGCGTACCCCCACAGTTCGGAGGAGTCTGACGATGGCCGTCCCCGGCTTCCTCGCCCGCTCTCGTATCGTCGCATCACCCGGATGGACCCGCTGGCTGGTCCCGCCCGCCGCACTCTCCATCCACCTGTCGATCGGTCAAGCGTACGCGTGGAGCGTGTTCAAAACCCCGCTGGAGAAAACCCTCCACCTCTCCGGCACCGAATCCGGCCTGCCGTTCCAGCTCGGCATCGTGATGCTCGGCCTGTCCGCGGCCTTCGGCGGAACGCTCGTGGAGCGCAACGGCCCGCGCTGGGCGATGTTCGTGGCCACCCTGTGCTTCTCCGCCGGATTCCTGATTTCCGCGCTCGGCGTCGCCACCGGCCAGTTCTGGCTCGTGGTGCTCGGCTACGGCGGGATCGGCGGGATCGGGCTGGGCATCGGTTACATCTCACCGGTGTCGACGTTGATCAAGTGGTTCCCCGACCGGCCGGGCATGGCGACCGGGATCGCGATCATGGGCTTCGGCGGCGGTGCGCTGATCGCCTCGCCGTGGTCGTCGGCGATGCTCGGCAGCAGCCCCGGCACCGGCGACATCGCGGTGGCGTTCCTCATCCACGGTCTGGTCTACGCGGTGTTCATGGCGCTGGGGGTGCTGATCGTGCGCGTGCCCGCGGACGGCTGGCGCCCGCCGGGCCGGACGCGGGAGCCGGCCGCGGCCAGGCCGATGATCTCGGCCGCGAACGTCTCGGCGGCCAATGCGCTCAAGACGCCGCAGTTCTGGTGCCTGTGGATTGTGTTGTGCCTCAACGTGACCGCAGGCATCGGCATCCTGGAGAAGGCCGCGCCGATGATCACGGACTTCTTCAAGGGCACCTCGGCGCCGGTCGGCACGGCCGCCGCGGCCGGGTTCGTCGCGCTGCTGTCGCTGACCAACATGCTCGGCCGGTTCGTCTGGTCGTCCATTTCGGACGCGGTGGGGCGCAAGAACATCTACCGGTTCTACCTCGGTGTCGGCACGCTGCTGTACCTGGTGATCGCGCTGACCACGAACGGCTCGAAGCTGGTGTTCGTGCTGTGCGCAATGCTGATCCTGTCCTTCTACGGCGGCGGGTTCGCCACGCTCCCGGCCTACCTCAAGGACCTGTTCGGCACCTACCAGGTCGGCGCGATCCACGGCAGGCTGCTCACCGCGTGGTCGGTCGCGGGCGTGCTCGGCCCGCTGATCGTGGACGGCATCGCGGACAGCGAGAAGTCGGCGGGCAAGACCGGTCCCGACCTCTATTCGACGTCCTTCTACATCATGATCGGCCTGCTCGTGGTCGGCTTCGTGGCCAACGAATGCGTGCGCCCGGTCAAGGAGAAGTACCACGAGCCGGTGGACCACAACCAGGTGGGGAGTGAGGCCTGATGAGCACAGCGACCGAAACCGGTGCCCGCTCCGGCGGCCGCACGGCACTGCTCGTGATCGCCTGGGTGTGGGTGCTCGCACCGTTCGTCTACGGCGTGATCGAGCTGATCACCAAGGTCGTCGACCTGTTCGGCGGCTGACCCGGCCCGCGCAGGAGAAAGCCCCCGGACGGATCCGTCCGGGGGCTTTCTCCTGCGGGCATCCGGTGGCCGAGCGTGCGCGGGCCGGTCACCACGGGCATCGGATCGCGCTGCCCGGTGTCCTTTGTGGCCGGTGCCGGGGACGAGCGCCGGGTGGAGGGATCGTCCACCCGCGGTCGGTCGCCGACGATTCGTGCCGGTCTGCGCACTAGCGTCCGCCGGGACGGGCATCCCGGCCCGTGCGGACGTCCGGCGGACTTCGATGACCGATGCTCTGGTGATGGGCGGGATCCTGCTCGCCCTGATGCGGCTGACCCAGGTGGGCCGGCACCGGCACACGCTCTTCCTGGGGATCATGCCGTTCGTCTCGTGCGCCACGATCGGCCTGCGGTACTTCGTCGGCGGGATCGCGGTGACCGGGCACAACCTGGTGCCCGGGGTGGCCGGGATGGTCCTCGGCGCGGCGGCATGCGGGTCGAGCGGGCTTCCGCGAAGGGACGCCGACGATGAGGCTGCCGAGGCGCCTCCCGCCGATGGTGCTGTACCGGGTGCTGGCTCCGGTCGGGTTCGCGGCCGTCCTGGCCACTGCGCAGGCCCGGCGTGGCGGTGGCGCCGGATCAGGACGTCACCGCGCCGACGCTGATGTGCTGGACCTTGTTCGTGCTGTCTTCGCTGGGCCGGGGAGATCGTTGCCGCGGACCTGGCCCCGGAGACGACCCTGACGCTGTACCGCGCGGTGCAGCAGGGCCCGCCCAACGCCCGCAAGTACGCGCCGGGGGCGAACGCCGCCGTCGCACTGTCCTATCAGGACACCTAGGTCACGGTCACCAATGGGCCCGGTACCACCGGCCCGGCGATGCCGGCGGGTGCCGGGTACGGGCTGATCGGCCTGCGGGAACGGGCGGCGCTCGACGACGTTGCGGCCGCAGTAGCCCACCGACGAGGTTCGATACGCCCGCGCGATCGTGGAATCCGCGCCGGCCACTCCGCCAGCCCGGCGAGGTTGCCGTGGTGACTGTCTACTTCGGACTCCGGGGGAGGTCGTCTTCTTCGCTGACCGCCCGCAGGAAGTTCGCGGCGAAGAACTCGTAGGCCACGTCCGGGTCGGGGAGACCGAGCACGGAAAGTGCTTCGTCGACGGGGCGGCTGAGCGCGTGCAGCAGGATCGGCCCGACGAGCTGCTGCAGCAGCAGTGGACGGGGGAGGTCGCGGATCCGGCCGCGGCGGATCTCCTCGCCGAGCCAGGTCCCGACGCCCTCGAGCAACCGGGGCAGGTACTCGCCCAGCAGGGCCTGGATGGCCGGATCGTGCGGCCGGGCGAGGATTTCCGCGAGGACGGCGGGCAGAACCCGTGGTTGCTGCCGGAAACTCTCGCCGATGAGCCGGTAGATGGTGCGCACGGTCGCCTGGAGGTCATCGCCCGCCGAACTGATGCGGTCCTCGACATCGGGAATCGGGCTGTAGCGGTCGTAGACCGCCCGCAGCAGGCCGTCGCGACCGGAGAATGCGGCGTAGAGGCTCGGAACCGAGCACTGGGCGTCGGCCGCGACGGCTTCGACGGTCAGTGCGGCAAGACCGTGCTCGCCGATGAGCCGTGCCCCCGCTTCCACGGCGCGTTCGCGGACCGGACGCTGGCCGCCGGGATCGATCCCGGCGGCCCGGACCGCTTCGTCGAGAGCATGCCGGGTGCCGCCGAGCCTGCGGAGCAAGGTGCTGCGGGAAATCCCGGCGTCCTCGGCGATGGCCTGCACGGACAGGTCGGCGATGTCCTTGCCGAGCCGGCGGGAAGCGCGCATCGCGGCGTCCACGAGGTCTTCGGGCACCTCGGCCCGGCGCCTTGGCGCACTGGCGTCGGTGGTCATCGGTTCGTCCCCTCCGGACGGGGTGGGCGCGGTGCCGGCGATTCTACCGGCGGTCCGCGCTCAGCCCGGCCGCCCGCAGCGCCGGGGCGACCTCGGTGCCGATCAGCTCGTGGGAACGCACCAGATCGGAGTGGCCGAACAGGGCGAAGTCGGTGAAAGCCACCAGCGCGCCGTAGCCACCGGCACGACACTGCTCGACGAGCCGTTCGGTGACCGTCTTCGGGGAGCCGACGGCGAAGTCGTCGGGTTCGTGGAGCATCCGGGCGATCTTGCTGTCCGCGGCCTCCAGTTCCTCGGCGGCGGGGAAGATGCTGCCCGCGGCTTCGCACTTCTCCTGCGCCTCGGCGTCGGAGTCCGCGACGAAAACCCGCCGGCGGAGGCCGAGCATGCGCGGATCCACCGCGCGCCCGGCCTCCCCCGCCGCGTCGCGGTAGTGCCGGGCCAGTGTGTTCGCGGCAGGGGTGGCCAGCCAGCCGGTGCAGATCTTGTGCCCCCGCCGGGCGCTCCACGCGGCCGATTCAGGGGATGTCACGGTCACCCAGATCTGGTCGCCGGTGCCGGGACCGATGCGCGGCGAGAGGGTGACCCGGTCGAGGTCGTAGAACCGGTCCTGGTGGGTGACGGTGGGGTTTTCCGCGGCCTTGCGCAGCAGATCGGCCCCGCTGTAGTAGCGCGGGCGAATGTCCTCGGCGGACAGTCCGGCCTTGCCTGCCTCCGCATCGCCGGCGCCGGGGGCGATCCCGGGCTCGTAGCGGCCCTGGGTGAGGTATCCGAGCATGCCCACTTCTTCGGCGAACCGACGGGCGTCGTGCAGCGGCAGGACGCTGCCGAGCGTGGTGAAGCGCAGGGTGGAGGTCCGTGCGGCCACCGCCGCCACGAGCAGATGGGTCGAGGGGCCGGGGGCGGCCGGGTTGAAGTGGTGCTCGGCGAAGGCCACGCCGTCGAATCCGAAACGCTCGCAATCGACCCACAGCTGCTGGTAGCGCGTGAAGGCGGTCTGCAGCTGTTCCGGCGTCGGCGCTTCCCCGCCAGGGGTCGTACCGGAGTTGAAGAAGGAAAAAACCCACGTCTCGATCATCGTCTGCTCCTCGACCAGGTCTGGTACTTAGCGAGAGTAAACCTCTAGTTCAGTACCAGCAAGGAGCGGCCATCACCTCCTCGTCCGGACGATCGGCTCGGGCCGGCGATCACCTCGACCCGTCGCCGAGTTCGGTGAGCAGGCTCCGCCGCGCGGTGTGCACGTGCTCCTCCGCGATCCGGGCGAGCCGGTCCGGGTCACCGGCGCGGATCAGCGTGGCCAGCTCCCGGTGCTCTGCCACCACTCGCCCGCGGTAATGCCGATGCGCTGAGGAAATCCGCTGGAGCTGGAACAGGAACACCTGTGAGCGCACCGAGTGCCACGCGTCGAGGAGGCGGCCGTTGCCCGCCGCCGCGTACACCCGGTCGTGGAAGGCGATGTCCAGCGCCAGCAGGCGCGGCCCGTCGGCCTGCTCCCGGACGGCGGTGGCCAGTTCGGTCACCAGGGCGTCCAACCCGTCCAGTTCGTCCGCCGTGGCGTGGCTGCGGGCGGTCACCGCGGCCAGGCGGTCGAGCGCCGCACGGACGGAGTAGACCTCCGCCACGTCCGCTGCCGTCACGTCGACCACGGTGGTCGGCCGATGCCAGCCACCCCGGATCAGGCCTTCCTTGGCGAGCAGGGCGAGTCCTTCCCGGACCGAGCCCCGGCTGATCTCCAGCGACGCGGCCAGTTCGACCTCGCGCAACGGCGCGCCGGGACGGAAGTGGCCGGCGAAGATGGCCTCGCGGACCCGGTCGGCGGCTTCCTCGGCGAGCCCGCGGCGTGCCGCCTTCCTCAGCGGGGTGACTTCCACCGACTAATGTTGACATTTGGACATCGGCGAGTCAACGTGAGGTTTCCGGCCCCGCACCCCGAGGAGCAGCGATGTCCGTCCGTCCCGCGTTCCACCTGGCCATTCCGGTCGACGACCTGGGGCGCGCCCGCGAGTTCTACGGGGGCGTACTGGGTCTGGCGGAGGGCCGTTCGGCGCAGGCGTGGGTCGATTGGGACTTCCGCGGGCACCAGGTGGTGACCCACGTCGTCGCCGGCGCGCGGGCGGAGGCGGGCCGCAATCCGGTCGACGGGCACGACGTGCCGGTGCCGCACTTCGGCCTGGTGCTCGATGTCGACGGGTTCCACGAGCTGGCCGCCCGGCTGCGCGGTGCGGGCACCGAGTTCGTGATCGAGCCGTACCAGCGCTTCGCGGGGGAGCCGGGGGAGCAGTGGACGATGTTCCTGCACGACCCGGCAGGCAACGCCTTGGAGTTCAAGGCGTTCCGCGACGAGACGCAGTTGTTCGCGAAATGAACGTACTGGTCACGGGCGCCTCCCGTGGGATCGGCCGCGCCATCGCCGTCGCCTTCGCCACCAGGGGCGACCGGATAGCCGTCCACTGTGGATCCAACCGGGCGGCCGCACGGGAGACGCTGGACGCGCTGCCGGGATCGGGGCACGTGCTGGTGTCCGGCGACCTCGGCAACCCGGAAGCCGCGCAGTGGATCGCCGACGTTGCGGAGAAGCAGCTCGGCGGGGTGGACGTGCTGGTCAACAACGCGGCGATCGGTACGTCGCCGGAGACCGCCACCCCGATCGCGGAGACCTCCTACGAGCAGTGGCAGGAAGTCTGGCGGCGCACGGTGGAGGTGAACCTGCTCGGCGCGGCCAACGTTTCGTTCCACGTCGCCCGGCACCTCATTGCCAGGGGTGTGCCGGGCCGGATCGTGAACGTCGGTTCGCGTGGGGCATTTCGCGGTGAGCCCGGCTACCCGGCGTACGGCGCGAGCAAGGCTGCACTGCACTCGCTCGGCCAGTCCCTCGCCGTCGCGCTGGCCCCGCACGGGATTTCGGTCACCTCGGTGGCGCCGGGATTCACCGCCACCGAACGCAAGGTGGCGCAGCTGACCGACGAAATGCGCCGGGAAAGCCCGTTCGGCCGGGTCGCCGAGCCGGAGGAGATCGCCGACGCGGTGGTGTTCCTCGCCTCGGCGGAGGCGATCTGGGCCTCCGGCGCGATCCTCGACCTGAACGGCGCCTCCCACCTGCGCTGAGCTGTGAGCTGAGTCACCCGTGCAGCAGACGCGGGTCCGGCCGCGTCGAGGGAGTGTGCGGATCGCCGGGAAAGTCATCGTGTCCGGGCTCGCGCTGGTGGTCTTCGCCGGCACGGCCTACGGGTACGCCACGCTCAGCTCGCTCGAGGACGTCACGCGCAGCAACGTGATCGACTCCGCGGGCGGAACCAGTGCCGAAGAGCGGCCCGCGGACGGGGCGGTCGACATCCTGCTCGCGGGCCGGGACTCGCGGACCGACAAATATGGCAACCCGCTTCCCCCGGAGATGCTGCGGGAACTGCGTGCGGGCCCGAGCGGGGACGACCTCACCGACACCCTGATCGTGCTGCGCATCCCGAACGGCCAGCAGACCGTGCGCGCATTCTCCATCCCGCGCGATTCCTACGTCTCACTGCCGGGCGGGAAGGGCAAGATCAACGCCGCGTTCGGCCGGGCCAAGGCCGCCGAGGCGGCGAAGCTGCGCAGCGGCGGGGAAACCGATGCCGGCCGGATCTACGAGGACTCGCTGACCGCCGGGCGCCGCGCGGCCCGGCAGGCGGTGGAGGACCTGACCGGCGTCACGATCGATCACTACGCCGAGGTCAACCTGCTCAGCTTCGCCGAGATCAGCAAGGCGGTCGGCGGCGTCGAGGTGTGCCTCAACCAGGCCACCAGCGATCCGGATTCCGGTGCGCGCTTCAGCAAGGGCCCGCAGAAGATTTCCGGTGCCGACGCGCTCGCCTTCGTCCGGCAGCGCAAGAACCTGCCACGCAGCGACCTCGACCGGGTGCGCCGCCAGCAGGTGTTCCTCGCCTCGCTCGCGCGCGAGGTGCTCTCCGCGGGCACACTGGTCGATCCGGGCAAACTGGACGGTCTGATCGACGCGGTGAAGAACTCGGTGGTCCTGGACCAATCGTGGGATCTGCTCGACTTCGTCGGCCGGATGCGCGGGCTGTCCGGCGGGGGCATCCGGTTCGCCACGGTCCCGGTGGTCGACCCGGACTACCGCTACGACCCTGCCGACCGGCGCAAGACCGCGGTGCAGGTCGATCCCGCGCAGGTCAAGGCGTTCGCGGCCGGACTGGCCGGGGTCGGCGCACCGGCACGGGCCACGGTGGACGTGTCCAACGCCGGTGATGTCACCGGCCTCGCGGCACGGGTGGCGGATGTGTTGAAGGGCAAGGGATTCGTTCCGGGCGCAACGGGTAACGCGCCGGCAAGCCGGACCTCGCTGGTGCGCTACCCGGCCGCGCTCGCCACCGAGGCGGCCTCCGTCGCGAAGGAACTGGGCGGGCTCACCACCGCGGAGTCCCCCGACGTGCCGGCCGGGCACCTCCAGGTGGTGCTCGGCTCGGTCTACTCCGGACCGGGCGCGTCCGGTGGTGGCACGCCGGGTGGTGGCACAGCGGGTGGTGGCACGTCGGGTGGTGGCGCAGCGGCGGGCGCGGTCCTGGCCGACCAGCCGATCACGTCGGCAGGCGAGAACTGCGTGGACTGACTCGTCAGCAGTGGTGGTGTGCTTCGAGCCGGACCACGATCGCCTTCGATACCGGGGTGTTCGACTTCTCCGCCACCGAATCCAGTGGTACCAAGGCGTTCGCCTCGGGGAAGTAGGCGGCCGCGCAGCCGCGGGCGGTCGGGTAGCACACCGCGCGGAACGCCGGCGCCCGGCGCTCGCCGTCGAGCCATTCCGAAACCAGGTCCACGATTTCGCCGTCCGCGATGCCCAGCCCGGCCAGGTCGTCCGGATGCACGAACACCACGCGGCGGCCGTCCTCGATGCCGCGATAGCGGTCGGACAGACCGTAGATGGTGGTGTTGTACTGGTCGTGGCTGCGCAGCGTCTGCAGCAGCAGCCTGCCCTCGGGCACCTCGGGGTACTCCAGGCCGGACACGGTGAACATGCCCTTGCCGGTGGACGTTCCGGTGAACTGACGGGAATCGCGCGGCGGATGCGGCAGCACGAAACCGTCCGGCTCGCGCACCCGCCGGTTGTAGTCCCGGCAGCCCGGGACCACGGCCGCGATGCGGTCGCGGATCAGGTCGTAGTCCCGTTCGAACGACCGCCACGGCACCGCGTGGTCCGGCCCGAGCAGCCGTTCGGCGAGCCGGCACACGATCGCCACCTCGGACAGCAGGTGCCCGCTCGCGGGCGCCAGCCTGCCGCGGGACGCATGCACCTGCGACATCGAATCCTCGACGGTCACGAACTGCCGCCCGGACTCCTGCTCGTCCCGTTCGGTGCGGCCGAGTGTGGGCAGGATCAGCGCGGTCCGACCGGGCACCACGTGCGAACGGTTGAGCTTGGTCGACACGTGCACGGTCAGTGAACAGGACCGCAGTGCTTGCGCGGTACGCTCGGAATCGGGGGTGGCGGAGGCGAAGTTGCCGCCCATCGCGAAGAACACCTTGCCGATGCCGTCCCGCATGGCACGGATCGAGTCCACGGTGTCCCAGCCGTGCCTGCGCGGCACGGTGATGCCGAACTCGCGGTCGAGGGAGTCCATGAACCGCTCCGGCATCTTCTCCCATACGCCCATGGTCCGGTCGCCTTGCACGTTGGAGTGGCCGCGCACCGGGCACAGGCCGGCGCCCGGCCTGCCGATCATGCCGCGCGCCAGCGCCAGGTTCACGATCTCGGAAATCGTGGGCACCGCGTGCTTGTGCTGGGTCAGGCCCATCGCCCAGCAGTAGATGGTGCGCTCGGAGTTCGCGATCATCCGCGCGATGCGCTCGATCTGCTCGCGCGCCAGACCGGTCGCGCGTTCGGTCTCCGGCCAGTCGGTCTCGCGCAGGTGCTTGGCCCAGTCCTCGAAGCCCTGCGTCTGCGCCGCCACGAACTCGTGGTCGACGATCGAGCCGGGCGCGGATTCCTCCCACTGCAGCAGCAGATGCCCGATTGCCTGGAAGAGCGCCAGGTCGCCGCCGACGCGGATCTGCGCGAACTCGTCGGCCAGTGGCGAGCCCTTGCCGACCACCCCGCGCACGTTCTGCGGATTCTTGAACCGCATCAGCCCGGCCTCCGGCAGCGGGTTCACCGCGACCACCTTGGCGCCGCCTGCCTTCGCCTCTTCCAGCGCGGAGAGCATCCGCGGGTGGTTGGTGCCCGGGTTCTGCCCGACCACCACGATCAGATCGGCGTGGTGCAGATCGGCCAGCGTCACCGAGCCCTTGCCGATCCCGGTGGCCGCGGACAGCGCCGCGCCGGAGGACTCGTGGCACATGTTGGAGCAGTCCGGCAGGTTGTTGGTGCCGAAGGAACGCACGAGCAGCTGGTAGGCGAACGCGGCCTCGTTGCTGGTGCGGCCGGAGGTGTAGAAGATCGCCTCGTCCGGGCTCGCCAGTCCGCGCAGCTCGCCCGCCACCAGCTCGAACGCCTCGTCCCAGGAAATCGGCTCGTAGTGCGTGCCGCCCGCGCACAGCACGAACGGCTCGGTCAGCCTGCCCTGCTGGCCGAGCCAGTAGTCCGTCCGCTCGGCCAGCTCGGACACCGGATGCGCGGCGAAGAACTCCCGTCCGGCCCGGCGCTTCGTGGCCTCCTCGGCGACCGCCTTTGCGCCGTTCTCGCAGAACTCCGCGAGCTTGCGCTTCTCGCCGTCGGCTTGCCGCGGTTCGGGCCAGGCACAGCCGGGACAGTCGAAACCGGAGCGCTGGTTCAGCAGCCGCAGGGTGCGCGCGGTCCGCCCGACGCCCATCTGCTCGACGCCTCGTGCCAGCGAAACCGCCACCCCGGGGATGCCTGCGGCCCAGGTCTTCGGCTTGCCCACCTCGAGGTCGGCCTCGTCCACGTCGTTCGCCGGAGCTTCACGGGTCATCTGTTCATCGTGCGCCACCGGGAGCGTTCAGCCAACCACGGACCTCGATTCGGCCCGCCGCAGTCCGCGGTCGGCGACGGTCACCACCAGCAGCAGTCCGCTGATCACCAAGAGCACGACGGCGAGCCGGTGCAACCCGGCGGAGTCCGCGTGCCCGCCGTAGCACTGGGCGATCACCGTGGAGGCGACGATCGCACCCAGGTACTGCGCGGTCCGGAAGAGCCCGCTCGCGGTGCCGATCGTCGCGGCCGGTGCCTCGCGGTAGAGCGTGGTCTGGTTGGCGACGCTGGTCAGCCCCTGCGCGAGGCCGAACACCGCGACCACGCCGAGCAGCCCGGCCAGCCAGGTGGAGCCGTCCACGAACAGCATCGCCACCGACCCCGCCACGAGCGCGATCGCCACCACGAGCAGCCGGGCACGCACGCCGGTCGGCCGGCCGGACAGCGCGGCCGCGACCACCGCCACCGCGGACATCGGCAGGAGCAGCATCCCGGCGACCGATTCGGAGAAGCCGCGGCCCTCTTCGAGCCACTGGACGTAGCCGAACATGATCGCGTAGATCGCCATGAAGCTCAGCGACTGGCGCAGGTAGGTGCGCAGGATCGCCCGGTTGGCCGCGAGCATCCGCAGGTCGATGAACGGATTCCGGACGTGCAGCTCGACCCGGCAGAACACCGCGCCGAGCACCAGCGCCGCGGCGAGCAGCCACAGATCGCCGGTGCCGGGCGCCATCAGGTAGCACAGCAGCACCAGCAGGGCCGCGGAGAACAACGCGATGCCGATCAGGTCGAGCCGCTCCGGCCGCGGCTGCCCCGGTGCCCGCACCGGAGCGTCCTTCGGCACCCAGAACAGCGCAAGCAGCAAGGAAATCGCCGCCAGCGGCAGGTTCACCGCGAAGATCGCCGGCCAGCCGAACGCACCGATCAGCACCCCGCCCAGCGTCGGGCCGAGCACCATGATCGTCTGCGACGACAACGAAAGCACCGAAAGCACCCGTGCCGGCACACCCTGGCCGAGCGCGTCCGCGCGGGTGCGCAAAACCGCCATCGCGGCGGGGAACCCCGCGCAGGTCCCGATGCCGAGCACCGCGCGGACACCGGTCAGCCATTCCACCGAGATCGGGATCATGCCGCCGATCCCGGCGAGGATCACCACGACCGCGCCGCTGAGCAGCACGCGCCGCGCGCCGTAACGGTCCACCAGCAGCCCGACCACCGGCTGCCCGATCGCGGTGGCCAGGTACAGCGCGGAGATCAGCCAGGCGGTGCGGCCCGGTCCTGCGCCGAACGCCTGCCCGATCGGCACCAGCGCGACCGCGATCAGGGTGGAGTTGATCGGGTTCAGCACCGCGCTGGCGACCAGCGGCGTCACCAGCTTGACGCCGAAGCGGGCGGGGGCTTTCGCGGTGGTCCGGGTGGTCGGCACAGCTCCTCGGATCGATCTCAGCGCTGGGCGACGCGCTGCAGCAGCGGCAGCGCGCGACGGACGGTTTCGAGCTCCTCGGCGGTCAGCTCCGCCACCAGCGCGCCGGTGAGCCATTCCTCCCGGTGCTGGCTGATCCCGGCAACGGTCTTGGCGCCGAGGTCGGACAGCGCGAGCACGGTGCGCCTGCCGTCCGCCGGATCCCGGGTGCGGTTGAGGTAGCCGAGTGAATCGAGCACCGCGAGCGTGGCGGCCATCGACTGCTGGCGCACGTGTTCGGCGGCGGCCAGCTCACCCTGGGTGGCCGGGCCCTCCCGCTGCAGCCGGTTCAGCACGGCGCTCTGCGACGGCGTGAGGATCCCGGCGTTGTCGACCTGGCGCAGCCTGCGGTGCAGCTGGCCGACCACGCCACGGAGCCAGCCCGCGGACTCGGCGACGTGCGGGGGAACGGAGCTCATAACCACAGTCTAAACTGTGCAGCTCGTCCTGTGTATCCACCCGGTGCGTGATCCGGCCCTCGCCGGACACGGCGAGGGCCCCTGCGCCGGTGGCGAGGGGCCCCTGGGGTGCAGCGCTCAGAACTGCTGCGGTCCGCTGTGCTCCGGGCCGGCCATACCGGACACGACCTGGTATTCGATCGTGTTCTCGTTCACGCCGGGACCCTGCACCTCGTGCACGGTGATCGCGGCGGCGAGCAGCACCACCAGCCCGGCGATCGCGGCGATCCCCGGCCAGCGGCTCGGTGCCGCGGAGCCGGGGCCGTAGCCCGCGCCGGGGCGGGTCCGGCGCTCGCGGCGGCGCCGTTTCTTCAGCTCCTTCTTCGCGCCGAGCCATGCGTCGACCTCGGCGTGCTTGCGCCACTCCGGGTCGATCAGGTCCGGATGCGTCTCGATCGAGTAGTCGTCCGGATCCTCCGGCCGGGTCATCTCCTGCACCGCCTTTCCCCCTGAGTGAACCCGCCGGGGCGGGTTCGTAGACTTGTCCATTGTGACCGAGAACGCTCCGCAGCAGAAAACCGACCTTCCGGGTGCCTGGGACCCGGCCGCCGAAGAAGCCCCGATCTACGACCGCTGGGTAGCGGCCGGGTACTTCACGGCCGATGCCACGTCGGACAAGCCGCCGTTCTCGATCGTACTGCCGCCGCCCAACGTCACCGGCAGCCTGCACATGGGCCACGCGCTCAACCACACCCTGATGGATGCGATGAGCAGGCGCCGCCGGATGCAGGGCTACGAGGTGCTGTGGCTGCCCGGCATGGACCACGCGGGTATCGCGACCCAGAACGTGGTCGAACGGCAGCTGGCAGGCGAAGGGCTTTCGCGGCACGCTCTGGGCCGCGAGAAGTTCGTCGAGCGCGTCTGGGACTGGAAGGCCGAGTACGGCGGGAAGATCCTCGGCCAGATGAAGCGGCTCGGCGACGGCGTGGACTGGTCGCGCGAGCGGTTCACCATGGACGAGAACCTGTCCAAGGCCGTGCAGACGGTGTTCAAGAACTTCTACGACGCCGGGCTGATCTACCGCGCCGAGCGGATCATCAACTGGTGCCCGCGCTGCCAGACCGCACTGTCGGACATCGAGGTCGACCACAGTGACGACGAGGGCGAACTCGTGTCGATCCGCTACGGCGACGGCGCGGACGCGATCGTGGTGGCCACCACCCGCGCGGAGACCATGCTCGGCGACACCGCCGTGGCGGTGCACCCGGACGACGAGCGGTACGCGCACCTGGTCGACACGGTGGTCGAGCTGCCGCTGACCGGCCGGAAGATCCCGGTGGTCGCGGACAAGCACGTGGACCCGGAGTTCGGCACCGGCGCGGTGAAGGTGACCCCGGCGCACGACCCGAACGACTTCGAGATCGGCCGCCGCCACGACCTGCCGATGCCGGCGATCATGAACGAGCGTGCGGAGATCACCGCGCCCGGTCCGTTCGAGGGCCTCGACCGGTTCGAGGCGCGCCCCGCGGTGGTGGCCGCGCTGCGCGAGCAGGGCCGGATCGTCGCGGAGAAGCGCCCGTACCTGCACGCGGTGGGGCACTGTTCCCGCTGCGACACGGTGGTCGAGCCGCGGCTGTCGCTGCAGTGGTGGGTCAAGGTGGCCGAACTGGCCAAGGCCGCCGGCGACGCGGTGCGCGACGGCCGTACCGAGATCCATCCGGCGGAGCTGGAGAAGCGGTACTTCGACTGGGTCGACAACATGCACGACTGGACGATTTCGCGCCAGCTGTGGTGGGGGCACCGGATCCCGGTCTGGTACGGCCCGGACGGCGAGACCGTGTGCGTCGGCCCGGACGAACAGCCACCGTCCGGGCCGGGCTGGACGCAGGATCCGGACGTGCTCGACACGTGGTTCTCCTCGGGCCTGTGGCCGATGTCCACCCTCGGCTGGCCGGACGAGACGGCCGATCTGGCGAAGTTCTATCCGACCAGTGTGCTGTCCACCGGCTACGACATCCTGTTCTTCTGGGTCGTGCGGATGATGATGTTCGGCGTCCAGCAGATGGACGGCGCGCAGC
The DNA here is from genome assembly GCF_039536925.1 of Amycolatopsis ultiminotia. Classification (NCBI taxonomy): domain Bacteria; kingdom Bacillati; phylum Actinomycetota; class Actinomycetes; order Pseudonocardiales; family Pseudonocardiaceae; genus Amycolatopsis; species Amycolatopsis ultiminotia. The sequence goes on from NZ_BAAAZN010000011.1 coordinate 57,404, forward strand.
CGTTCGACCACGTCTACCTGCACGGCCTCATCCGCGACGCGAACGGCAAGAAGATGTCGAAATCGCGCGGCAACGTGATCGATCCGCTGGAGTGGATGGACGCCTACGGTGCGGACGCCACCCGGTTCACCCTGGCCCGCGGCGCGAACCCGGGCACGGACATGGCGCTGGCCGACGAATGGGCGGCCGGGTCCCGCAACTTCTGCACGAAGCTGTGGAACGCCAGCCGGTTCGCGATGCTCAACGGTGCCGACGCGAGCGGCCCGCTGCCCCCGGCGGGCGAGCTGACCGAGGCGGATCGCTGGATCCTCGGCAGGCTGGCCGCACTGGTGTCCGAAGTGGACGATCTGTTCGAGGAGTTCCAGTTCGCCAAGGTTGCGAACGCGCTCTACCAGTTCACCTGGAACGAGCTGTGCGACTGGTACCTGGAGCTGGCGAAGGTGCAGCTCTACCAGGGCGACGAGGCCCGGGTGGCGGCCACCCGGCTGGTGCTGGGGCACGTGCTGGACACCGTGCTGCGGCTGTTGCACCCGTTCGTCCCGTTCGTCACGGAGAAGCTGTGGACCGCGCTGACCGGCGGTGCGTCGCTGGTGGTCGCGGCGTGGCCGAAGCCGGCCGCGGGATACGCCGACCCGGCCGCCGACGCGCACATCGCGGACGTGCAGAAGCTGATCACCGAGATCCGCCGGTTCCGCGCGGACCAGGGGCTCAAGCCGGCGCAGAAGGTCCTCGCGCGGCTTTCCGGCGACGGCGTTCCCGCCGGGCACGAGGACGCGATCCGTTCGCTGGTCCGGCTGACCCCGCCCGGCGACGGCTTCGGCGTGAGCGCGGCACTGGAGGTCGCGCTGGCCGGTGGCATGGTCATGGTGGAGCTGGACACCTCCGCCGCGATCGACGTGGCCGCCGAGCGCAAGCGCCTGCAGAAGGACCTCGGCGCGGCGCAGAAGGAACTGGCCCAGACCGAGGGCAAGCTCGGCAACGAGTCGTTCATCGCCAAGGCGCCCGCGCCGGTGATCGAGAAGATCAAGCTGCGCAGGGAGACCGCAGCCGCGGACATCACCCGCATCGAGGCGAGGCTCAGCCTGCTGCCGCAGCTTCCCTGAGGCGGCGCGATCGCCGGGAAGCCGCCGTCTTCCTTCGCGATGCCACGCGGTCTCGGGGCCGCGTGACATCGCGCGGTCCGGACGGCGGCGCAATCCCGCGTGGTGCGCGGGTGTCCGTTCAGTCGTTGTCCAGCTGTGCCCGGATCACCCCGGCGATACCGGTCATCCCGGCCGGCAGCGGATGGTACGAGGCCGCGCTCAGCAGCTTCGTGTCCTTGCCGTTGATCCACGCCGCACCGCCGCGGGCGCAGGCGTCGTGTCCCGCCGACGGCGTGTAGGTGTCCACATAGGACGCCTCGCCGTCGGCTGTCACGGCGTCCTCGATCGCCGCGTTGAGCGCTTCCTCGACGCCGGAGAGCCAGGCGTAGTCGCCGTCGGCGAACGGGAGGACGTCCGGGCAGTATCCGGACTCCGGGGCGATCCGCGGGTAGCCGATCGCGAGCACCTCGGCCTCCGGTGAACGGGCGTGGATGCCGGCCAGCACCTGCCGCACGTTCTCTCCGGTGCCCGGCAGCAGTGCCTTGACGGTGTCCACGCCGTCCACGGTGTACTGCTGCCGGCACGGACTGCCGGTGGGGTCGCTCGCCCGCAGCCCCGGACAGGTGCCGACGAGCGTGCCGAACACCCCGGAGTCGTTGCCGCCGATGCCGACGGTGACCAGGTCGGTGTCCGGGCGCAGCGCGGAGAACTGCGCCGGGTTCACGCCCAGCGGCACGGTCTGCGCCTGCGTCATGTCCGAGGTGTCCGCGCCGGAACAGCTGATGTCGGTGTAGCCGGCCAGGTGCAGGGACGCGGCCAGCAGCGCCGGGTAGTTCGCCGTCGATTTCGCGCAGCCCAGTGGATCGAGCCGCGGCAACGGGATGAGCGGCCCGGCCGTGTAGGAATCACCGAGCGCGACGTAGTGGCGGAAGCCGGTCTGCGCGGGGACAGCGGATGCCGCGGTCGCCGAAGCACCGAGCAATGCGAGCGTGGCCAGTGCGGCGAGCACGATCCGGATGATGCGCATGGCGTCCCCTTCTCCCCGGCCGAAAGCGCGACGATGTCCACTTTCGACCGGGGATCCGACCGTTGCCTGCCGCCGATCGGGTGGTCCGGACAGTGGTTCACCCGGCAACCGGGTGAACCACGGATTCCGTTCACTCCAACGGTTTCCGATAGCTCAGCAGGTATCGCCAGAACAGCAGCGGACGGACCTCGCTGCCGGGCAGCAGCCGCTGCGCGTCGCGCCGCACGTCCGCCAGCGTGGGGAACTCCAGCTGCACCGGGGCGGTGCGCACCGGGTCGGTCCCGCCGTTGAGCCGGTCCCCGGCGGCGACCACCAGCCGGGCCGCGGCATTCGTGACGACCGCGGCGAGTTCCCGCGCGAAATCGGCGGGCGTGCTGGACCGGGCGCAGCCCAGCACCGCCAGCACCCCGCCGGGAGCGAGCGCCCGGCGGAACCCGAGCACGGTGTCGAACGGCATGTGGTGCAGCGAGGCGAGGCACGAGATGAACGTGTATGCGCCGGCTTCCGGTGCTTCCGCGGTCACGTCGGCCTGCCGGTAGGAAACCCCGCCCGGACCGGGGGATCCGGCCGCGGCCGCTCGGGCCACCAGGTCCGCGGACGTGTCGATCCCTTCCACGGTCAGGCCCTTCGCGGCGAGCCGCCGGGCGAACCGGCCGTCCCCGCATCCGACGTCGAGCGCCCGTCCCGTCCCGCGCGGCACGAGCCGCAGCAGCCGCGGGTGGTAGTGGTGGTTGTGGTCGAACGGCATGCGCCCGACCCTGCCACGGCGGGCGCCTCCGGTGCGGAAGGTACGCTTCGGGTACCGGCCGGAGCAGGGCATATCGCCTGGTTGGCCGGGCAGGAGGCGCCCCTGTGCGAGCGCCGCAGCGACGTTGTCAAGGAGCGAATGCGTGCCGCGTGGTGAGGGCGGCGGTCCGGAGGGACCGTTCGATGCCGAGGAGTTCGCCGAGCCGGAGGGCCACCTGCGGCGGCGGCCCGATCTCGCGGATCCGGACAGCTTCGCCGGTGTCGACGAACTCGGCGGCCAGGGCGAGGCGGAAGAGGACGGCACCGAACCGGACCTGGACGCGCCCGACGCCGCCTACACCGTCGGCGGCGGTGCGCGCGGCGGGATCGGCGGCATCGGCCAGCTCGGGGACAACCTCGCGCTCGGCCCGGTGCCCGATCTGGTCCCGGACGAGAGCGCCGAACTGCACGAGCTCGACGACGAGGGCAGCACCGAGGAACCCGGCGACGAGAACGGCCCGCAGGCCCGCCGGGAGCTGATGGCGGTCGAAGCCGAGCTGAACCAGCGGTGGCCGGAGACCAGGATCGAGCCGTCGCTGGCCCGGATCCAGGCACTGGTGAGCCTGCTCGGCGAACCGCAGCACGGGTACCCGGTGCTGCACGTGGCCGGCACCAACGGCAAGGGCTCGGTCACCCGGATGATCGACTCGCTGCTGACCCGCATGGGCCTGCGCGTCGGCCGGTACACCAGCCCGCACCTGCAGCTCGTCACGGAGCGGATCGCGCTCGACGGGCAGCCGGTCTCGGCCGCCCGCTACGCCGGGCTGTTCGAAGACATCGCCCCCTACGTGGCGATGGTCGACGGGGCGAGCGAGGACGGCGTGCCGATGAGCAAGTTCGAGGTGCTGACCGGTATGGCGTTCGCGGCGTTCTCCGACGCGCCGGTGGAGGCCGCGGTGGTCGAAGCGGGCATGGGTGGCGCGTGGGACGCCACGAACGTCGCCGACGGTCAGGTCGCGGTGATCACCCCGATCGGACTGGACCACGCCGAATACCTCGGCCCCACCGCGGTGGACGCGGCAGGGGAGAAGGCCGGGATCATCAAGCCCGGTGCCGTCGCGGTGCTCGCCGAACAGGACACCGACGTGCTGAACGTGCTGCTCGAGCGGGCCGTCGAGGTGGACGCCGCGGTGGCCCGCGCGGGCAGTGAGTTCGGGGTGCTGGAGCGCGAGGTCGCGGTCGGCGGGCAGCTGCTCAAACTGCAGGGCCTCGGCGGGGTGTACGACGAGATCTTCCTGCCGCTGCACGGGGCGCACCAGGCGGCGAACGCGGCGCTCGCGCTCGCCGCCGTGGAGGCGTTCTTCGGCGCGGGCAAGGACAAGCAGCTCGTGCTCGAGGCGGTGCGGGAAGGGTTCGCCGAGGTGACCAATCCCGGGCGGCTGGAGCGCGTGCGGGCCGCCCCGGCGGTGCTGGTGGACGCCGCGCACAACCCGATGGGCGCCCGCGCGCTGGCCACCACCGTCGTCGACGAGTTCGCCTTCCGCCGGCTGGTCGCGGTGGTCGGGGTGATGACCGACAAGGACGCGCGGGGCATCCTGGAGGCGCTGGAGCCGGTGGTCTCGGACGTCGTGGTCACCCGCAACTCCTCGGCGCGGTCGATGCCGGTCGAGGAGCTGGTCGAGCTGGCGTCCGCGGTCTTCGGCGAGGAACGCGTGCTGGCCGACCAGGATCTCGGCACCGCGATCGAGACCGCGATCGGCCTCGTGGAGCAGTCCGACGATCCGGAGGAACCGCTGTCCGGCGGCGGGGTACTGGTCACCGGCTCGGTGGTCACCGCGGGCGAGGCACGCACGTTGTTCGGGAAGGAGCCGGCATGAGCGAGAACGGCACTTCGGAGCCGGCCGCCGCGGTGCGGCCGGCGAAGGACCCGATGAAGGGATTCCGCGGAGTCCTCTCCGGGACGTTGATCATGGAGGCCATCACGGTCGCGCTGGCACTGCCGGTGGTGGCGAAGCTCGGCGGCGGCGTCACGAGCTTCACCGGCTGGACGGTGATCGCGATCGCGGTGGCGCTGATCGTGCTCTGCGGCATGCTCAAGCACCGGTGGGCGGTGCCGGTGGTGCTGGTGCTGCAGCTCGCGCTGATCGCGATGGCCTTCGTGCTGCCCGCGATCGCCATCCTCGGGGTGCTGTTCCTGGCCGCGTTCGTCTGGTTCCTGTGGATGCGCCGCGAGGTCGCGCGCCGGATGGCCGCGGGCACGCTGGCCAGCCAGCAGCCCCAGCCCTGAGCCACCCCGGCCGGGGGACTCAGGCGGTCGGTTTCGCCGGTGCCGGTCCGATCCGCCAGTGCCGCCCCCGCCGTCGTGTTCGCCAGTGCCGTCCGCGCCAGAGGCGTTCCGGACCACGAGCGGCAGCGAGGAACGGGTGGTGTGCGGCGAACTCGTCGGCGGTGATGCCCATCAGCACCGGATACCGGATGTGCCCGCGCCGCAGTTCGGTGTCGCGTGGCCGGCCTTCTTCCCGGAAGCCGAGTTCGCCGTGCAGCGACAGTGAGGCGAAATTGCCGCCGTTGATGCTGACCTCGCACTTGCGGTAGTGCCGCTGTTCGAACAGGAACCTGAGCAGCACGGCCACGGCGTCCGCGGCGTAACCGCAGCGGCGGTGCTGTGCCCCGATCCCGATGCCGTAGCTGAACCAGCCGGAAGACGGGTCGGTCCGGATCCAGATCGAGCCGACCAGTGTCCGGTTGTGCAGTGTCTCGATCGCGAAGTGGCAGTCGTCGCCGGAATCGGCCGTTCCCCGTCGATGCGTTGCCCAGTGCCGGTACCCGTCGACCTGCGGGTCGCGGGAGCGGTCGAACCCGGCCAGGGTGCGCCGGTCGGCGGGGCGGACCTCGCGCAACCGGACCTTCCAGCCGGTCCGGCCGGCCTCCTCGGCCGGAACACGGTCCTCCGCCGGGGCCGGGCCGGACGCATGCGTGATCATCGGCAGTGATGGTACCGGGGGCCGCGCCGTCTGCACCGGGCTGTCGCCGGTGCCCTCCGGCGGCGCGGGCCGGCGGTCCTGGGAGCGGCAGGACCAGGCAGTTCGCCTGTCTGCTGCCTACCCTGGGGCCATGTCCGACGACTCGAACGCCCTCGGCGAGTACCTGCGGGCCCGTCGCGAACTCGTCCCGCCCGACAGCGCCGGTCTGCCGCGGCTGGGGACGCGCCGCACGCCCGGTCTGCGCCGGGAGGAGGTCGCGATGCTGGCAGGCATCAGCGCGGACTACTACCTGCGTCTCGAACAGGGCCGGGATCGCAATCCGTCGGTGCAGGTGCTGGAATCGCTCGCCAGGGTGTTCGGACTGGACGAGACCGGTACCGCGCACCTGCTCGGACTGGCCGTGGAGAGAAACCGCCGCGCCCGGCGCCGCCCGCGCAGGGAGACCGTGCCCACCGGGATCGGCAAGCTGCTCGGCTCGGCCGGGTTGCCCGCGTTCGTGGAAGGCCGCTACTTCGACGTGCTGGCCGCCAATCCGCTGGCGGCCGCGATTTCGCCCCGGCTCGCGGCAGGCCGGAACCGGCTGCGGGACGTCTTCCTCGACCGGGGCGAGCAGGCGCTCTTCCCGGACTGGGACGGCGCCACCGCCGCACTGGTCGCCGGTTTCCGGCAGTCCGCGGGCACGGACACCGGCGATCCCCGGTTCATCGAGCTGGTCGGCGAGCTGTCACTGGCCAGCGACCGGTTCCGCCGGTTGTGGGCCCGCCACGACGTGAAGCTGCGCGAGGGTGCGGTGGTCCGGTTCGACCATCCCCAGGTCGGCGAGTTCCGGCTGAACCGCGAGAAGCTGGCCATCGGCGGCACCACCGGGATGCTGCTGGTGATGTACCACGCCGACCGGGGCAGCACGGATGCGGACAAGCTCGCCCTGCTCGCCGCCACCGTTGCGGAGACCCCGGCGCCGGCCGAGCGGGCCGCTGCACCCGAATAGCCCACGGGCGGCGCGAGCCGCCGGTACGATCCGGCCGACATCGCAAAGGAGCTGGCCATGAGAATCGCTCGTAAGGTCGTCGCCCCGGTCGTGCTGGCCGGTGTCGTCGCCGGTGGGTTGCTCGCCACCACCGCCGAAGCCAGTGCGGCCACCCAGATCCATGGGGTCTGGAGCACCAAGAAGGCGTGCGAGAACGCCCAGTGGAAGAGCTTGCAGAAGCACCCCGGCTGGTGGTTCAGCGGATGCTACTGGGACAACCCCAACGGGATGGTCGGGTACTGGTACACCTCGAAATCCTGACTTCCCCGGTACCCGGCCACGGCGAGCTCGTGACCGGGTACCAAGGGCATCGCCCGGACGGCATCGCCCGGACGGCATCGCCCGGACGGCATCGCCCGGACGGCATCGCCCGGACGGCATCGCCCGGACGGCATCGCCCCGGTGCGGATGAGCGGCCCGCCCGGCTGATCTTCGGCGTGTGGACACCCGGCTGTGGCCGGGTGCTGCGGCCGCGTCCGGAGAATGCCCGTTCACCGGACGGTCAGCCGGAGTTGGCCGGGCCGCCGTTGCGGCGGGATAGAACCACCGCCATGACCGAACTGACCCCCTCCCGCCGCTCCGTGCTCAAAGCCGGTCTCGCCGCGCCGGTATTGGCCACCGGCGCCGGACTGCTGCTGCCGGGCACTGTCACCGCGGCCCCGCTGGTGCGCCGCGACCGTCCGGTGCTCACCCACGGCGTCGCATCCGGCGATGTCACCACCGGATCCGGCATCGTGTGGTCGCGGGCCGACCGCCCGTCCCGGCTCGTGGTCGAGATCGCGCGCGACCCGTCGTTCCGGCTCGCCCGCCGGGTGCCCGGCCCGGTCGTCACGCCGGACACCGGCGGCACCGGCAAGGTGCGGGTGGCCGGACTGCTGCCGGGCACCGAGTACCACTACCGCGTGAGCGCGGTGGACCTCGACGGCCGCGCGACGAGCGAGCCGGTGGCGGGCCGGTTCGCCACCGCGCCGCTGGGCCGCACCGACACGCGGATCCTGTGGAGCGGCGACGTCGTGGGCCAGAACTACGGCATCAACCCCGCGCTCGGCGGCATGACCGTGTTCTCCGCGATGGCCGACCGCCGGCCGGACCTGTTCCTGCACAGCGGTGACACCGTCTACGCCGACAGCCCGCTCACCGAGACCGTCACCCTGCCCGGCGGGGGCGGCACGTGGCACAACGTCGTCACACCGGAAAAGGCAAAGGTCGCCGAAACCCTCGACGAATTCCGCGGCCAGCACGCCTACAACCGCCTCGACGAGAACTTCCTCCGGTTCGCCGCCGAGATTCCCGCCTACGTGCAGTGGGATGACCACGAGGTCACCAACAACTGGTACCCCGGCGAAATCCTCAACGACCGTCCGGAATACACCGAGAAGCGGGTCGACGTGCTCGCCCCGCGCGCGTTCCAGGCGTTCCACGAATGGCATCCGATCGATCGGCGCACGGCCGTGGACGGCAGGGTGTACCGCAATTTCCGCTACGGCAGCCGGATCGAGGTGTTCGTGCTCGACATGCGGACCTACCGCGACGCGAACACCGCGGACCAGACGCAGCCCGGCTACATCCTCGGCGACAAGCAGGCCCGCTGGCTCGCCGATGCGCTGCGGCGCAGCACCGCGACATGGAAGATCGTGCAGGCGGACATGCCGATCGGGCTGGTGGTCCCGGACGGCACCGCGATCGAGGCGGTGGCCAACGGCCTGCCGGGCGCGCCGGGCGGCCGCGAGACGGAGCTGGCCTGGGTCCTGCGGGAGATCTCGCGCCATCGGGTGCGCAACGTCGTATGGCTGACCGCGGACGTGCACTACACCGCCGCGCACCACTACTCGCCGGACCGCGCCGCAGCCGGTGATTTCGATCCGTTCTGGGAGTTCGTGTCCGGTCCGCTCAACGCGGGTGCCTTCGGCCCCAACGAGCTGGATCCCACCTTCGGCCCGGAGGCGGTGTTCGTGCACGCGCCGGAAACGCAGAATTCCTCGCCGGCACAGGGATTCCAGCACTTCGGCGAGCTGAACGTGGACGGCGCGAGCGGTGCGCTGACCGTCGATCTGCGGGACGCGAGCGGGGCGTCGCTGTGGTCGACGACCCTGCACCCGCAGGGTCGCTGAGCACGCCGGGACGGACGTTGCCGGCACGTCGGCTAGGCTCGCGCCGAATAACACGTATTCACACAAGGAGAAACACCGTCGTGACTGAACGCACGCTGGTCCTGGTCAAGCCCGATGGCGTCGCGCGCGGCCTCGTCGGCGAGGTCGTCTCGCGGATCGAGCGCAAGGGCCTGAAGCTGGCCGCGCTGGAGCTGCGCACCGTCGAGCGCTCGCTCGCCGAGGAGCACTACGCCGAGCACAAGGAACGGCCGTTCTTCGGTGATCTGCTGGAGTTCATCACCTCCGGCTCGGTGGTCGCGATCGCGGTCGAGGGTCCCCGCGCGATCGCGGCGTTCCGTCAGCTGGCCGGCGGCACCGATCCGGTCGAGAAGGCCACGCCGGGCACCCTGCGCGGCGACTACGGCCTGGAGACGCAGTACAACCTGGTGCACGGTTCGGACTCGCCGGAGTCGGCCGAGCGCGAACTGAAGCTCTGGTTCCCGGACCTGTGATCCGGCGCGGGTGCCGGGGACCACGTTCCCGGCACCCGCAGCCCGGCCGGCGGGCGCTGCTTGCCGGGCACGACCGGCCGGCCCGCCTCGCCGGGGACAGTGCTCCGTCGCCGTCGACCCGCTAGCCTCGGTGCGTGCCTACGCTTCCGCTTCCCGCGCTCGACTACCTGCCGCACCTTCGTGCGCTGACCGAGGCATTCGCCGGGGAAGTGCGGGCGGGCAGCCTCGACGCCGCGGTGCCGGTCTGTGGTGACTGGACCCGGCGTGACCTCGTCGGGCACCTCGGGAATGTGCACAGGTGGGCCGCGCACGTCGTGGCGACCGGGCAGCGGCAGCAGCTCGACGACGCGGTGGGCGCGGATCTGGCCGAGTGGTACGCGGACAGCGCGGCAGTGCTGCTCGACGCGCTCGCCGAGGTGAACCCCGGGGACAGCTGCTGGCATTTCGGCGGCACCGCGAAGACGAAGGCGTTCTGGTTCCGCCGCCAGGTGCACGAGACCGCCGTGCACCTGATCGACGCGCTCGCGGCCCGTGGCGAAGAGCCCCGGCTCGAGCCACTGGTCGCCGCGGACGGCGTCGACGAGGTGCTCGCCGGCTTCCTGCCGCGGGTGACCCGGTTCGGCGCCGTTCCACCGTTGCCGGTGCCGATCGGGTTCCGCGCCACCGACCTCGGGCATTCGTGGACGCTCGTGCCCGGCGAACCGCCCGCGCTCGGCGAGGCGGAACCCGCGGCGACGGTCGAGGCGCAGGCCCAGGACCTTCTCACGCTGCTGTGGAAGCGGAGCGATCTCTCGGCGGCCGGCCTGCGGATCACCGGCGACGAGGCGGTCGTTCGCGCCTTCCTCACGGCGCAGCTCACTCCCTGATCGTCCCTGCGCCATTCAGGCGGCGTTCACCGTCGCGCCTTCCGGCGGCCGCGCCGGTGGACTTACCTGGGCGGAGCTGCTTCCTCGATCCTGGGGTGCCTTGTGAAGAAGTCACGCTTTGTGCTGCTCAGCGTCCTGCTCACGCTGAGCCTCGCCACGCCGGCCTTCGCCGACCCGCTCGCCGCGCCGCTCGGTGCACCGCCGGTCGAAGGTGCACCCATGGCGTCCTCGGCTCGCGAAGCGCCGGTGACTGCGGCCCCTCCGTCCGCCGACGACGGTCTGCTGACCGACAGCGCGACCACGGAAGTCGCGCCTGGTCTGGACCTGACACAGTTCGACCGTTACGACCCGAAGGGCTGGATCCGCGGCGATACCTTGAGCGTCGACCTCACCAGCAAGGTGCTGAAGCCGACGTACCTCAGCCCTGGCACGGTGTCCGCGCGGACTCCGCTGTCGCAGCAGGTCGCGCGCACAGGTGCGGTCGCGGGCGTGAACGGCGACTTCTTCGACATCAGCGCGACCGGCGCCCCGATCGGCGTCGGCGTCGACGGGGGCCGGCTGCAGACTGCGCCGGCGACCGGGCACAACGTCACCGCGGCGATCACCGACGAGGGCCGGGCGAAACTCGCCGACATCTTCCTCGAAGCGTCGGTGACGATGCCGGACGGCCACGCCATGCCGGCGACCAACTTCAACAGTCCGGTGCTCGACAAGGACGCGCTGGGCGTCTACACGCCGCTGTGGGGTGCTTCGCCGCGCGCGACCTCGGTTGCCGGGGCGCAACGGGTCCGCGAGGCCGAAATCCGCAACGGCGTGGTCACGCAAGTGCGGCCGCAGCCCGTGGAAGGACCGATCCCGGCCGGAGCCCTGCTGTTGCTCGGCCGTGAGGCCGGAGCCGATGCGCTCGCGACGTTGCACGTCGGCGACCGGGTCGGCGTCTCATACGCGCCGCGCTCGGACGCGGGCAAGATCGCCGTCGCGGTGGGCGGCAACGAGGCGCTGCTGAAGGACGGGCAGCTGCAGCCGGTCGACGACACCACGCTCGCACCACGCACCGCGGTCGGGTTTTCCGCCGACGGCAAGCGGATGTGGCTCGTCACCGTCGACGGCAGGCAGGCCGACAGCCGGGGCCTGACCGAGCTGGAACTGGCGCGGCAACTGAAGAACCTCGGTGCCGACGACGCGATCAACCTCGACGGTGGTGGTTCCTCGACACTGCTCGCCCGTGGCGAGGGCGAGGCCGCGCCAAGCGTGCGCAACGCACCTTCGGATGGCGAGGAACGCTTGGTGCCCAACGGAATCGGGGTATCGACCGTGCCCGGCAGCGGACAGCTCACCGGGTTCACTCCGGCACCCGCGCAGCGCAGCGACCACGCCGACCGGGTGCTGTCCGGCCTGACCAGGGTGCTCGTACCGAACGGCCACGACGAGACCGGCGCAGCAGTGTCCGCGGATCCGCGCTGGTCCACTTCGAACCCGGTGCGGGGCACGGTGACCGGGAACGTCTTCACCGCGCACGAGGATCACGGGCGACCGGACGCACGGACGGATGTGGACGTGACCGCGCGGCGAGGCCCGGCGAGCGGACGTACGAAGCTGACCGTGCTGGGCAAGCCGGTCAGCCTCGGGACGAGCAGTGAGCAGGTCGCGTTGTCCGGCGCCGGCGCGCGCGGGACGTTCCAGGTCTACGGCTACGACGCCGACGGTTACGGCACCTGGATCGAGCCTTCGGACGTGAAGCTGGAGTACGACCCCGCCGTGGTGAAGGTCGTGCCTTCCGGCGACGGCTTCGCGGTCAGCGCGGTGGGTTCCTCCGGTGCCACCGCGATCACCGTGCACGCTGCCGGACTGACCGAGCATCTCGGTGCCTCGGTGGGGGCCGTGCCGCAGGTGGCGTCGCCTTTGGACGGTCCGGACGGCTGGTCGGCCTCGGTGTACCCGGCCGCGGTGGGTGGCGCCCTTTCCCCCGCCGAGGGACACGACAGCGGCCGCGGCCTCGCGCTGGACTACCGGCTTACCGGGACCAGTGCAACGCGCGCGGCGTATGTGAATGCGGCGAATCCGATTCCGGTTCCGGCCGGTACACAGAAGATCGGCCTGTGGGTCAACGGTGACGGAAAAGGGGCCTGGCTGCGTGCGGAACTGCGCGACGCTGCCGATGTGGCGTCCATTGTGGACCTGTCACTGAACGTGGACTGGACGGGCTGGCGGTACGTCAGCGCGGCCGTCCCCGCCGGGCTGCCGGACGGCCAGCGGCTGACCCGCTTCTACGCGGTCGAGAACGTGCCGGACCAGCAGTACGAAGGCAGGCTCGGTTTCGACGACCTCACCTTCGAGGTCGCGCCCACTGCAGAGGTTCCGGCGGATCCGGTCCACCACGACCCGGCGCTGGTCACCGACGGCACGCTCGGCAGCGGCGCACTGCGGGTCGCGGTGATCAGCGATGCCCAGTTCACCGCGGACCAGCCGGACGGCCCGCTGGTCGCGCAGGCACGCCGGGCGATGCGGGAGGCGGTCGCGGCGAAACCGGACGTCGTGCTGATCAACGGCGATCTGGTGGACCGCGGGACGGAGCCGGACTTCGCGTTGGCGCGCAAGGTGATCGGCGAAGAGCTGGACGGCAGGGTGCCCTGGTACTACGTGCCCGGCAACCACGAAGCCGGGGGTGGTGCGGGACTGGCCGCGTTCCAGGCGGTGTTCGGCGCGACCCACCGGGTGGCCGACGTGCACGGCATCCGGCTCGTGCTGCTCGACTCGTCCCGCGGCTCGCTGCGCGCGGGCGGATTCGACCAGGTGCGGATGCTGCACGACGCACTCGACGGCGCGGCAGGTGATCCCTCGGTGCGCGGGGTGGTCGTCGCCATGCACCATCCGGTGCGCGATCCGAGCCCGACCGGGAACTCCCAGCTGAGCGACCGGAAAGAGGCGACGTTGCTGCAGAGCTGGCTCACCGGATTCGAGGAGCGGTCCGGCAAACCGGCCGCCTCGATCGCCTCGCACGCCGGCGCGTTCGCCCTCTCCCGCACCGACGGCGTGCCGTACCTGGTGAACGGCAACTCCGGCAAGACCCCGGCCGCAGCACCCGGTGAAGGCGGTTTCGTGGGCTGGACGCTCGCGCGCGTCGACCCGTCCGACCGAGCCCAGCCGGTGCGCTTCGAAACCCGGCCGAACGTGGACGCGTTGACACTGACCGGCCCCGGACCGCTGACCAGCGGGGCGACCGGCAAGGTCACCGCGACCGTGACACAGGGCGCCCGTACGGTCCCGGTGGCCTACCCGGTGAGCGCCGACTGGAGCGGCCGCGGTGTGCACATCGGCTCGTGGCCGCCCGCACCGTGGGACGTGGTTTCCCTCGATCCGGTGAACGGTTCGGTGCGCGCCCTGCACCCCGGGACGGCGGAGATCTCGGTGACGGTGAACGGGATTTCCCGCACGGTGGCGGTCACCGTGCGGTGACTGCGCGGCGCAACCGGTGCGTCCGGTCGGATTTCCTTGCCCGGCAAGCGATTCGATCGCGCTGCCGGGAGCACCGGTGGCGGTTCCGCGACCGTCTCCGGCGCAAACCGGTCGAAAACTGTCGGTGCCTCGTCCTAAGGTCGTCGGCGTGCAGGAAATGGCGGAGGCGGCGCTGGTCGAGGCCAAGGCGCTGGTGAAACGGTTCGGTGATTTCGAGGCGGTGCGCGGCATCGACGTCGAGGTGCGCCAGGGTGAGGCGTTCGGCTTCCTGGGGCCCAACGGCGCCGGCAAGTCGTCGACGATGCGGATGATCGCGTGCGTGTCCCCGCGCAGCGAGGGCGGCCTGCGGGTACTCGGCATGGATCCGGACACCGACGGACCGAAGATCCGCGCCCGGCTCGGCGTGGTGCCGCAGGAGGACAACCTCGACGTCGAGCTCACCGTGCGGCAGAACCTGCAGGTCTACGGCCGGTACTTCGGGCTGTCGCGGGCGCATGTCCGGCGCCGGGCCGCGGAGCTGCTCGAGTTCGCGCAGCTCACCGACCGTGCGGAGAAGACCGTCGATTCGCTCTCCGGCGGGATGAAACGGCGGCTCACCATCGCCAGGTCGCTGGTCAACGATCCGGAGCTGCTGCTGCTCGACGAGCCGACCACCGGCCTCGACCCGCAGGCCCGGCACCTGCTGTGGGACCGGCTGTTCCGGCTCAAGGCGGCAGGCACCACGCTGATCGTCACCACCCACTACATGGACGAGGCGGAGCAGCTCTGCGACCGGCTCGTGGTCATGGACGGCGGGCGGATCGCCGCCGAAGGTTCGCCTGCCGAGCTGATCGCGCGGTATTCCACCAGGGAGGTCGTGGAGCTGCGGTTCGCGCCGGGGGAGCAGGAGCAGGCCGCGGAGCGGGTGGCCGGACTGGCCGAGCGCGTCGAGGTGCTGCCGGACCGGGTGCTGCTCTACACCATGGCGGGGGAGGCCACCCTGGAGCGCGCGCACGAACGCGGCCTGCGTCCGCGGTCCACCCTGGTGCGCCGCAGTTCGCTCGAGGACGTGTTCCTGCGGCTGACCGGCCGGAGGCTGGTGGACTGATGGCGATTCCCTCCACCGGCCGCGTGGTCGGCCCGCTGCACGGCGCGTGGCTGCGCGTCGAGGGGCACTGGACCTGGTATCGGCGGCATTGGCTCAGCACCCTGTACTCCACCGGACTGCAGCCGGTGCTGTTCCTGGCCGCGATGGGGCTCGGTTTCGGCTCGCAGGTCCAAGCCGGGCCTGCGACCGGCGGTGTGCGGTACCTGATCTACGTGGCGCCGGCGCTGCTGGTGGCAGGCGCCACGCAGCAGGCGGTCGGCGAGTCCAGCTACCCGGTGCTGTCCGGGTTCAAATGGCAGAAGGACTATCTCGCGGTCACCGCCACGCCGGTGTCGCCGGGCCAGGTTCTCGGCGGGCACCTGATCTGGACCACGCTGAGGCTCCTCCTCTCCGGCACCGTCTACGCGCTCGTCGCGCTGTGCTTCGGCGCGTGGGCCAATGCCGGTGCGCTGGTGGTCGTCCTCGTCGGTGCGCTGACCGGGCTCGCCTGCGCCGCCCCGTTCACCGCGCTGGCCGCGCGCACGTTCGACGAGGGGCAGCGATTCGGGTTGCTGTTCCGGTTCGTGCTGATTCCGATGACGTTGTTCTCCGGCACGTTCTTCCCGATCACCCAGATCCCGTTGTTGCTGCGGTGGCTCGCATGGCTGTCGCCGCTGTGGCACGGCACCGAACTGGCCCGCGCGGTCACCCTCGGCGGACCCGGCGCGCTCGCTGTGCTCGGGCACGTTGCGTACCTCGTCGCCCTCGTGCTGGGCGGCTGGGCGATCGCGCACCGCGCCTTCCGGCGAAGGCTGGCGGCGTGACGACCGCGCGGCCGTGGCCGGTACTGCGGATCCTGCCGGTCGGCCGGTATCGCGGGCGGTCGGGTGCGCTGATCGAGCGGTCGCTCATCGTCTACGGCCGTTCGTGGATCGTGCTGGTGTCGGGTGCGCTCGAACCGCTGCTGTACCTGCTCGCGTTCCAGGTCGGGTTCGGCAAGCTGGTCACCACAGTGGCAGGGCCGGACGGCAGGCCGATGAGCTACGTCGCCTTCGTTGCCCCCGCGCTGCTGGCGTCCTCGGCGATGAACGGCGCGGTGTTCGAGACCTACAACATGTTCTTCAAGCTGCGTTACGCGAAGCACTACGACGCCGTGCTCGCCACCCCGGTCGGTCCGCTGGACGTGGCACTCGGCGAGATCGGCTGGGCCGTGCTGCGCGGCGGCCTGTACACGATCGCGTTCATGCTCGTCACGGCGGCGATGGGGCTGCTCACGTCGTGGTCGGCGCTGCTGTTGCTGCCGGTCGCGCTGCTGGTGTCGTTCGCGTTCTCGGCCATCAGCATGACCTTGGTGAGCTTCCTGACGTCCACGTCGCAACTGGACTACATCCAGCTCGTGCTGATGCCGATGTTCCTGTTCTCCACCACGTTCTTCCCGATCACGGTGTACCCCGAGGCGGTGCAGTGGGTGGTCCGCTGTTTCCCGCTGTACCACGGCATCGAGCTGATGCGCGGGCTCGCGGGCGGCTTCTTCTCGTGGGGCATGGCCGGAAACCTCGGCTATCTGGTGGTGCTCGCGGCGGTCGGGGTGTGGGGCGCCACCAGGAGGATCGCGAAACTGCTGCTGCACTGACTGTGCGGAAGGCTCGGTTGCCGGTGAGGACAGCGGTGCTCAGCATGATCGCGGCCGAGCCGGAGCATCCCGGCCCGGCCCGGCTCAGCGTGCGCGGGTGGGCAGGCCGGTGCCGGGGAGCGCCACCGCGGAGCGGGCGTCCACGAGACCGTGCCCGTAGAAGCCGTTGAAGTCGTCGTAGCCGTCGCAGTAGGCGTCCTGTGTGCCGTCGCCGGTGAGGTCGTAGTCGTCCGGGCAGGGGATCGGCGTGGCGTGGGTTTCGAGGGCCTGCCGCAGTTCTGCCGCCGAGTAGCCCGGATGCGCCGACTTGAGCAACGCGAGTACCCCGGCCACGTGCGGTGTGGCCATCGACGTGCCGCACAGCGGCGCGTACCCACCCGGCACGGTCGACACGACGCAGTGGTTCTTCTCACCGCCCGGTGCGGTCACATCGACCACGCCGAGGCCGTAGGAGCTGTATCCGGCCTTCACCCGGTCGGCCCCCACCGCGGACACGGCCACCACGTCCCGCAACCCGGCCGGCAGTGCTTCGCACTTCCCTGCGCCGGACGTCGGAGAGCCCGAACCCGGCGACGGGGTGAGGTCCACCGCCTCGTTCGTCGCGGCCGCGACGTTCACGGTGCCCTGTCTGGTCGCGTACTCCACCGCGCGGGCCAGTACTTCGTGCACGACGCCCCGGTCGTTGCCGCGCACACAGGACAGTGACCACGGGTTGACGAACCAGCTGCTGTTGGTGATCGGCAGGTGCCGTTCGGCCGCCCACATCAGTCCGCAGACCGCGGCCTCCGGATCGGCATCACCACGGTCGTCGATCACCTTCACCGAAGCGATCCGGACTCCCGGTGCCACCCCGGTGATGCCCTTGCCGTCGTCGGCCGCGGCGACGAGGCCTGCCACATGCGTGCCGTGCGCCGACGTCGTCGGCTGCCAGGCGGCCGGGCTCGGGTCGGGAATCCCGGTCAGGCAACCGGCCGAATCGGCCGCGTCGAAGGCCGCCGCGAGATCGGGGTGGTCCGGGTCGACACCGGAATCGAGCACGCCGACCACCACATCGCGGCTGCCGCCGGTGATCCGGTGCGCGGCGGGGGCGTCGATCATCCGCATGTCCCACTGCTGTCCGGACAGATCCGCGGTGGGCACCCCGGAGGGGTCGCCGGGCCGCAGCCGGGTGCGGGCGGGCTGGCCGGCGCCACCGCCGGCGCGGTGCGCGGCCAGCCGGGTGGTCTGTGCGCCGAACGCCCGGTCCGGGCCCATCCGCTCGGCGAACGCCGGATCGGGGGAGGTGACGATGGCCACTGCGATCTGCGGGTAGTAGCCGGAGAGCGTGCCACAGGCCGTGCCCACCTGATCGCGGGCGGCAGGCTCGGTGGTGCCCTGGTCGAAGGCGACGACGTAACGCCGAGCCGGTCCCGCGGACCCGCAGCCGTGCGGATCCGCGGCGGCCGGTCCGGCCGCGAGGAATCCGGAGAGCGCGACAATGGCGCACACGGCCGCACGGAGCGGCCGCGCCAGCAGGGACACCGGACCTCCCACCGCACGCCGGCCAGGCTCGGGCGCCACGCGCGCGCCCGTGGCGAACGCTAGCCACCCGGGCGCGGCGGGACAAGCGCGGCCTGGTGAAGTTCGCCCGGGTGCATGAGCGCGGCACGCCCGGATGCCTGCGCGGGGGCACCGACTACCCCGGGTGCACCCCCCGGTGTGGGATACTTGCGTCGGCCGCTGCGCCGACGGGCATCCCGCTCGCGTCGTGAGCGGCCCGGAGGAGTGCCGGACCGGCACCCCGCGCCGTCGCCCCCGGGAGGCCGGGCCAAAGGTCGACGTCGTGGCGGCTGGCCCGGGACCGGCACCTCGCCGAGCAGACCAGGACGTGCGCGGCCGCCGATCCGGTGGAGCGTGCGGTAGCCAGCAGAATTCCCGCCGCTGGTCACCACGGCGGGCACGGAACGGAAAGGGCCCCTGTGCGGCCGCGTCGTGACCGGTGTGAACCGGCGGACGCGCCCGGGGGCGGAGGAGAAACATGTCGAACGCGGACACACCCGCCGAACAGACCGGCGGGAATACCGCCGCATCCACGACCAGCAGCCTGGGCGAGCTCCCGCCGCGCATCCGCGTGCACGCGCTGGCCAAGCTGCTCGGGCAGAGCAGCCGCGACCTGCTCGCCCAGCTCGCCGAACTGGGCGAGAGCCCGCGCAGCGCGGCCTCGAGCGTGACCCGCGAGGTCGCGCACCGGGTCGCCGAGGCACTGCAACCGGCCGCCGGGCAGACCCCGGAGCAGCCCACCCCCGCCGCGGACGAAGCCACCGCCCCCGGCACCCGGACCAGCACCCCGGCCACCGGAACGGACGCCGCCGCCGGATCGGACGCTCCCGCGGAAGGCCCGGGTGCCGGAACGGGCTCCGCCGACGGACCGGCGGCCCCGGCTGCCGCAGCAGACACCGCCGCGGAAGGCCCGGATGCGGCCGAACCGGCTCCCGGCCGGGCCACCTCCGGTGAGTCCGCGGCCGAGCCCGGCACCGGCCGGTCCGGCGCCTCCCGCCGGACCGCGACCGGCCGCGGCAGGGCAGCAGGCAAATCCGCGGCCACTGCGCGGGGCGCCGTAGGTCAGGACGTCGCGGACCGGGCAGTCGCAGGCGGGTCCGCCGCGGACCAGGGCACGGCAGATCAGGGCACTGCAGATCAGGCCGCCGCCACCGTGGCAGAGCAGGGCAGCGCGAGCGGTGAGCCCGGCGAGGACAGCCGGTCTGCTGCTGCGGTGAAGGACGCCGACGAGGGCAAGCGAAGCGGTTCCCGCCGTGGCCGCCGGGCCGTGGCCCCGGCTATTCCGGCCGGCCAGCAAGAAGTCGAGCAGGCCACGCCGGCTCGCGGGCCGGTGCACGTGCCGGTGTTCGCCGCACCGTCGCCGGTCTTCCTGCCGCCGGAACCGCCCGCCGCGAAACCGGCGCGTACCCGGCCGGAGTCGCAGGTCGGCACCGGCGAGGAGGCGCCCGCGCAGCGCGAGGCGACCGAGGACACCGACGCCGAGGACACCGCGGGCGAACCGCGCGACGACCGTCTGGACGAGGACGGCGAAGACGCGAACGGCCGTCGCCGCCGTCGTCGCGGCCGCCGGGGCCGGGGTCGCGGCAAGGGCGGCGACGAGGGTCTGTCCGACAACCAGGCCGACGAGGCCGACGAGACCGCCGCCGAGCAGGGCGGCCGGGACCAGTCCGGGAAGGACCAGTCCGGGAAGGACCAGGGCGGCAAGGACCAGCCGGGCAAGGACAAGGGCGGCAGGGACAAGAGCGACAAGAGCGGCAAGCGCGAGGACAAGACCGAGCAGCCCGCCGAGCCCGCCGCCGAAGGCGAGTCCGGTGACGACGCGGACTCCGACGGTGGCAGCAAGCGCCGCCGTCGCCGCCGCCGTCGCAAGGGCGGCGACGACGACGCGCCCGAGGCCACCGTCGGCGACGACCCGCCCAACACCGTCACGCACGTCCGCCAGACCAAGTCCGAACCGGACCGTCCGGCGCGCGACGAGGTGCGCAGTGTCCGCGGCTCCACCCGGCTGGAGGCCAAGCGCCAGCGCCGCCGGGACGGCCGCGAGGCAGGCCGCCGCCGTGCGCCGATCCTGTCCGAGGCCGAGTTCCTGGCCCGTCGCGAATCCGTCGAGCGCGCCATGGTCGTCGCCGAGAAGGGCGACGCGACGCAGATCGGCGTGCTCGAGGACGGGGTGCTGGTCGAGCACTTCGTCACGCAGGCGGGCACCGGTTCGATCGTCGGCAACGTCTATCTCGGCCGGGTCCAGAACGTGCTGCCGAGCATGGAGGCCGCGTTCATCGACATCGGCAGGGGCCGCAACGCCGTGCTGTACGCCGGCGAGGTCGACTGGGACGCGGCAGGCCTGGAGGGCAAGGCCCGCAAGATCGAGCAGGCGCTGTCCTCCGGCGACAGCGTGCTGGTGCAGGTCACCAAGGATCCGGTCGGGCACAAGGGTGCCCGGCTGACCACGCAGATCTCGCTGCCCGGCCGCTTCCTCGTCTACGTGCCCGCGGGCGGGGCCACCGGCATCTCCCGCAAGCTGCCGGAGAACGAGCGCCGCCGGCTCAAGGACATCCTCAAGCGGATCGTCCCCGAGGACGCGGGCGTGATCATCCGCACCGCCTCCGAGGGCATCAGCGAAGAGGAACTCGACCGCGACGTGCGCAGGCTCAAGGCGCAGTGGGACGTGATCAAGGAGAAGGCGGCCACCAGCAAGTCCGGCAAGAAGGGCAACGCGCCGGTCATGCTCTACGAGGAGCCGGACCTGCTGGTGAAGGTCGTGCGCGACCTGTTCACCGAGGACTTCGCGAAGCTCGAGGTGCAGGGCGGCAAGGCGTGGGACACCATCCACGGCTACGTCCAGCACGTCGCACCGGATCTGACCGACCGGCTCAAGCGCTACACCGGCAACGGCGACGCGTTCGCCGACCACCGGATCGACGAGCAGATCACCAAGGCGCTCGACCGCAAGGTCTGGCTGCCCTCCGGCGGTTACCTGGTCATCGACCGCACCGAGGCGATGACCGTGATCGACGTGAACACCGGCAAGTTCACCGGCTCCGGCGGCAACCTCGAGGAGACGGTGACCCGCAACAACCTGGAGTCGGCGGAGGAGATCGTCCGCCAGCTGCGGCTGCGGGACATCGGCGGCATCATCGTGATCGACTTCATCGACATGGTGCTCGAGTCCAACCGGGACCTGGTGCTGCGCAGGCTCACCGAATGCCTCGGCAGGGACCGCACACGCCACCAGGTCGCCGAGGTGACGTCGCTGGGCCTGGTGCAGATGACCCGCAAGAAGATCGGCACCGGCCTGCTGGAGGCGTTCTCCACGCCGTGTGAGCACTGCAAGGGCCGCGGCGTGCTGGTCTCGACCGAAGTGCAGCGTGGCAACGGCGGCGGCAGTGGCGGTGGCGGTGGCGGTGGCAACCAGCACAACGGCCACAATCACGGTGCGGACACCAAGTCCTCGCGCCGCTCCCGCCGGGGCAAGGGCGAGGACCAGCAGAACGAGCCGCAGGCCAAGCCCGAGCAGGTGGCGCCGGCGCCCACGCCGGAACAGCGGGAGTCCGTGGTCTCCGCGGTGCAGGCGATGGCCAACGCCTCGAAGGCCGCGTCGTCCCGTGGCGAGCACGAGCAGTCCGCCGCGGACGAGCCGGCCAGGGAGCTCGCGGGTGCGCCGGTGACCACCCCGGCCGACGAGGTGCAGGTGCGTCCGGAACAGCCTGCTTCCCGGCCGGCCAGGGAGGTGGCGGGCGAGCCGGTGACCACGCCCGCCGACGAGGTGCAGGTGCGTCAGGCCGAGCCCGCCGTCGAGCCGCCGTCGCCGGAACCGGAGCCGGCCGAGACCCCGGCCACCGACCGCGGTGCCCCGGCCGACGAGGCCGGAGAACCCGAGGTCAGCGTGCCCGCCCCGGCGGAACGCAGTGCCCGGCGCCGGCCGCGCCGGGCGGCTTCACGGCCGGCCGGTCCGCCGGTGCACGCGTCGGACCAGAGCTGAATCAGCACCAGGGGGACCCGGGTGCAACCGCACCCGGGACCTCCCGTAACCTGTACTACGGCTCACCGCCAGAGTGAGCCGTTGCGCGAGCACCTGGACCGCCCCCGGGCGGGCCGGCCGCGCAAGCCCCTTAACCCATTGTCGAGTAATGCAGGAGACTTCCGTGTCGGCGTACGCGATCGTCAAGACCGGCGGCAAGCAGTACAAGGTGGCCGTCGGCGACGTCGTCGAGGTCGAGAAGCTCGAGGGCGAGCCGGGCACCGAGCACACCTTCCCCGCCGTGCTGTTCGTGGACGGGGGCCAGGTCACCACGGACTCCGATGCGCTGGCGAAGGTCTCGGTCACCGGCAAGGTCGTCGAGCAGACCAAGGGCCCGAAGATCCGGATCCACAAGTTCAAGAACAAGACCGGCTACCACAAGCGCCAGGGTCACCGGCAGAAGCTGACCCGCGTCGAGGTCACCGGCATCTCCCAGTAAGACTTTCCGGATCTTCGCGAACTGCGCAAGAAAGGGCTGAGCAATGGCTCACAAGAAGGGTGCGTCCAGCTCCCGCAACGGTCGTGACTCGAACGCGCAGCGCCTCGGCGTGAAGCGCTTCGGTGGCCAGCAGGTCAACGCGGGCGAGATTCTCATCCGCCAGCGCGGCACCAAGTTCCACCCCGGCGTGAACGTCGGCCGTGGTGGCGACGACACGCTGTTCGCGCTGTCCGCCGGTGCGGTCCAGTTCGGCGAGAAGCGTGGCCGCAAGACGGTCAACATCCTGCCGGTCGACGCCTGAGAACCCGGGCTCGACGCGTAGTACCTCCTGACGAGGGGTGGGGCCGGAGCATCCGGCACCACCCCTCGTTTTTTGTGTGTGCAGTTCCGTTTTCGCGAGTGAAGTGAGGCAATGCCATGGCGTCCCGATTCGTGGACCGCGCGGTCATCCACCTGACCGCCGGTGACGGGGGGAACGGCTGCGCCTCGGTGCACCGCGAGAAGTTCAAGCCGCTCGGCGGTCCGGACGGCGGCAACGGCGGCAACGGCGGCGACGTCACGCTCGTCGTCGACTCGAGCGTGCACACGCTGCTCGACTTCCACTTCCGCCCGCACGCCCGCGCGGGCAGCGGCAAGATGGGCATGGGCAGCAACCGCAGCGGCGCGGCCGGCGAACCGCTCGAGATGCGCGTGCCGCCGGGCACCGTGGTGTTCACCGAGGACGGCGAACTGGTCGCCGACCTGGTGAACCCGGGTACCCGCTTCGTCGCCGCGCAGGGCGGCCGGGGCGGGCTGGGCAACGCGGCGCTCGCCTCGAAATCCCGCAAGGCGCCGGGATTCGCGCTGCTGGGTGAACCGGGAGAGAGCCGTGACCTGGTGCTGGAGCTGCGCTCGGTGGCCGACGTCGGACTGCTCGGCTTCCCGTCCGCGGGCAAGTCGTCGCTGATCTCCGTGCTGTCCGCGGCGAAGCCGAAGATCGCCGACTACCCGTTCACCACGCTGGTGCCGAACCTCGGCGTGATCACCGCCGGGTCCACTGTGTACACGATGGCGGACGTGCCCGGCCTGATCCCCGGTGCCTCCGAGGGCCGGGGGCTCGGCCTGGACTTCCTGCGGCACATCGAACGCTGCGCGGTGCTGGTGCACGTGGTCGACTGCGCCACGCTGGAGCCCGGCCGCGATCCGCTGTCCGATGTGGACGCACTGGAGGAGGAACTCGCGCGTTACACGCCGGGGCTGGGCGGCAAGCTCGAGCAGCGCCCGCGGGTGGTGGTGCTCAACAAGATCGACGTCCCGGAGGCCGCGGAGCTGGCCGAGTTCGTGCGCCCCGACTTCGAGGCCCGCGGGCTGCGGGTGTTCGAGGTGTCCACCGCGTCCCGCAAGGGCCTCCGGGAGCTGAGCTTCGCACTGGCCGAGGTCGTCGAGACCTATCGCGAGGCGCAACCGGTGCTGGAACCGGAGAAGATCGTGCTGCGCCCGCTCGCGGTCGACGACAGCGGGTTCACCGTCGAGGCCGATCCCGAGGAGGAGGGCGCCTTCATCGTCGGCGGTGCGCGGCCGCTCCGGTGGATCCGGCAGACCAACTTCGCCAACGACGAGGCCGTCGGCTACCTCGCCGACCGGCTCAACCGGCTCGGCGTCGAGGAGGCACTGGCCAAGCACGGCGCGAAACCGGGCAGCCCGGTCACGATCGGCGACGTCCAGTTCGAATGGCAGCCGTCCACGCCGGGCGTTGCGATGCACCTGTCCGGCCGGGGCACCGACGTCCGGCTGGAGCGCAACGACCGGGTCGGCGCCGCCGACCGCAAGGAGGCCCGGCGGATCCGCCGCGACGGCACCGGCGAGGCCGAGCCGGACGGTTTCGCCGGCGACGACGCCGGGCACGGCGGCTTCGCCGACGACGATCTGGACGGCGTGTGGACCGGCGACGACGCGGCCCCGGCGGAGCGGGACCGGTGACCGGTACCCGCCAGGAGATCGCCGGAGCCCGGCGGCTGGTGGTCAAGGTCGGCTCGTCCGCGCTGACCACCGCGGGCAGCGGGCTCGACGTGGCCCGGCTCGACGCGCTGGTCGACGCGATCGCCGACCGGGTACGGCGGGACACGCAGATCGTGCTCGTGTCCTCGGGCGCGATCGGCGCCGGCCTTGCTCCGTTGAAGCTGGGCAAGCGGCCACGGGACCTGGCCACGCAGCAGGCCTCCGCGAGTGTCGGCCAGCTGGCCCTCGCGCACGCGTACGCCGAATCGTTCGGCCGGTACACGCTCACCGTCGGCCAGGTCCTGCTGACCTCGGACGACGTGGTGCGGCGGGCGCACTACCGCAACGCCCAGCGCACCTTTTCCCGGTTGCTGTCCCTCGGTGCGGTACCGGTGGTGAACGAGAACGACACCGTGGCCACCCAGGAGATCCGGTTCGGCGACAACGATCGGCTGGCCGCGCTGGTGGCCCACCTGATCGGCGCCGAGGCGCTGGTTCTGCTGTCCGATGTGGATGGTCTGTACGACGGGGACCCGCGCTCCGGTGCCACCCGCCGGATCACCGAGGTGCACAGTGAGTCCGATGTGGACGGTATCGCGGTGGGTATCTCCTCGTCCGGCCTCGGCACCGGCGGGATGGTCTCGAAGCTCGCCGCCGCCCGCACCGCCGCCGGAGCCGGCATCCCGGTGCTGCTCGCGGCCGCCGCGGACGCGGCCGGCGCACTCGGCACGGCCGAGGTCGGCACCGCCTTCACCCCCGCGGACACCCGGCTGTCGGCCCGGCGCTTCTGGCTCGGCTACGCCACCGACGCCACCGGCAAGCTCCGTCTCGACGACGGTGCGGTGCAGGCGATCCTGCGTCGGCGCTCACTGCTGGCCGCCGGCATCACCGGCCTCGACGGTGATTTCCAGGCAGGCGACGTGGTCGACCTCGTCGACCGCAACGACCTCCCGATCGCCCGCGGCGTGGTCGGTTTCGACGCGGCCGAACTACCCGCGCTGATCGGCCGTTCCAGCCACGAGGTCCCGGTGGAGCACCGCCGCGAGGTCGTGCACGCCGACGACCTCGTCCCGCTCCGCCGCTAGTGTCCTGCGCCGGCAATTCGTCGGCAGAAGTCGGCGCGTGACTGGAGGGTTTCAGCGGCGGTTGTGGCCCAGGTGACAGGGGTGGCCACCCGCTGGCCGCGGCCCGGTCGCCTGACACCTGATCCGGTGCTCCGGCTCGCGAATCTCGATGGTCAGTTCGCGGATCCGGCGGGCCGTCGCCGCATAGGCGAAAGAGCGTGGGGTTGCGCCGGCCCGACAGGCGTTTCGCGGAGCGCGGGTCCGCAACGACGAGCACGGCCTTGAGCCGGTTGTTCGTCCGGGTGCGGGCTTTGCCGGCGGATGCCTTGGCCGGCTTGCACCTTCGCCGCACTTCCACCGGACCGGTCACGAGGTCCTGAGGTAACCCACCACACGGGCCAGCTGCTCGGCGTAGGACTCGGCGAACTCGGCCGAATCCGGGTCCTGCCCGGTGATCGCGCCGGCCACCCTGGGGAAGGCGAACCGGGCGCTGGCCGCCGCGATGAGCATCAGCAGCAGTGCGGCCGGATCCACGTCCGCCGGGAAGTCCCCGGCTTCCTGCCGGGCACGCAGATAGCCGAGCTGGTGTTGCATGAACTCGCGCTGCCGCTCGGCACCGGCCGCCTCCGGCCCGGTTTCGGTCAGGTTCTCGCGCAGGAAGATCCGGCTGAGGTCGGGATCGGCCGATCCCTGCCTGGCGAAGTCGGCCACCACGTCCTCGAGCGGGCGGTCCGGGCCGGCCAGCGCGCGGAATCCCTCGAACGGGGAACTGCCGACCTCGGCGTACAGGCCTTCCTTACCGCCGAAGTAGTACGAGATCAGCTGCTTGTTCACGCCCGCGCGCCGGGCGATCTCACCGACCCGCGCGGCCGCGTAGCCCTTGCCGCCGAACTCGGTCTTGGCCGCCTCCAGGATGCGCGCCTTGGTGCGTTCGGGATCCCGCCGGCGCTCGCCGTGCCGAGGGGCGCGGCGCGGGCTGCTTTCGGACACTGCGTCAGCGTAACCGATGACTTAATCATCTTGAGGGTTGACTTAATCATCCGTAAGGATGATTATCGGGCCATCCGGACGAGAGGGGAAAGCCGTGCGGGACAAGATCAGAGTGGCCGTGGTCGGCGGCGGCACCGGCGGACTGTGTCTGGCGCACGGGCTGTGCCGGGCCGGCGTCGAAGTAGCGGTGTACGAACGCAGTCGCACACGAACGGAACGTCTGCAGGGGTACCGGGTGCACATCGATCCGAACGGCTCGGCCGCGCTGCACGAGTGTCTCCCGCCGTCGGCTTGGGCCCGGTTCCTGGCCACGACCGGGACGAGTGCGGGCGGCTTCGCGTTCGTCACCGAGCAGTTGCGGGAGCTGGCCGTGCTCGAAGCGAAGCCGGACGTCGATCCGGCCGCATCGCACCACTCCGCGAGCCGCATTTCGCTGCACCAGGTGTTGTCGTCCGGTCTCGACGGGATCCTCTGGCACGACAAGCAGTTCGTGCGTTATGAGAGCGGCCCGAAGGGGGTGGGCCTGCATTTCGCGGACGGCACCACTGCGGAGGCCGACCTGGTCGTCGGCGCAGACGGGGCGAACTCGCGGGTCCGGGCGCAGCTGCTGCCGCATGCGGCCAGGGCGGACACCGGGATCGTCGGGATCGCCGGCAAGTTCCCGCTCACCGCGGGCTCCCGGCAGCTGGTGCCGGAGCGGCTGGCGATCGGGCCGAACCTGGTGCTGCCGCCTGCCGGATGCGGGATGTTCACCGCGCCGCACGAGTTCCCGGAGAGCTCGGAAAACGACGACACCTTCGCGCTCGACCCGGTGCTGTTCGACAACACCGCCGGCTACGTGATGTGGGTCTACGCCGCGCGGACCGCCCGCTTCCCGGCCGGACTGCCGGAACTGGACGGGCCCGGTCTGCGCGCCGTGGTGCTGGACCGGATCCACGGCTGGCATCCGGCGTTCTCCCGGCTGGTCGCGGATTCGCCGGACGCCACGGTGTGCGTGCTGCCGATCCGGACGTCGGTGCCGGTGGCGCCGTGGGAAACCGGACCCGTGACGCTGCTCGGAGACGCCGCGCACAGCATGACTCCGTTCCGCGGCATCGGAGCGAACGTCGCCCTCCGTGACGCACAACTGTTGTGCCGTGCCATTTCCCGCGGTGGTGACGTCCGTGCTGCCGTCGCCGGCTACGAACGGCAGATGCGCGATTACGGGTACAAGGCGGTGCGCGCATCGGCTCGCAGCGCCGACCGGTTCGTCACGGAAAGCAGGTTGCTCCGCACCTTTTCCCGCGGCGGATTCGCGGCCATGGGCCGGGCTTCCCGGCTCCGGAAGAAACTCATCGGGGCACGCGGCTGAGCACGAAGTGTCCGATCAGGACGCCGGCGAGCGCACCGGCGGTATTGGTCACGAAGTCGGCGGCACTGCAGTACCGGCCGGGAATGTGGGATTGCGCGGTCTCGATCAGCAGCGGCAGCGGAACGGTGGCGATCGCGGTCGCGAGCCAGCGCCCGGTCGTCACCACTGCCGCCGCGGTGAACGGGAGGAACAGCACCAGGTTGAGCAGAGTGCCGCTGACTCCGCCACCGGTGTGCAGGACGCTGTGCACCAGCCCGGGGAACGACCCGGGCAGGCACGCCCGCAGTCCGTCGGAGTGCGGCTCGGTGCCCGGGGTCAGGGTGAGCGCGAGGATCCCGCAGAGGAACAACAGCGTGCCGAGAAGCGGGCCCCGGCGCCACCCGGTGCGCCGGGACAACGGGCCGGCCAGCACCACGCTCGCGGTCCCGCCGACGAGGAGCGCGGCCAGCGTCCAGCCGGAGACCGGAACGTGCGCGCCGAACACCCGCATCTGCACTCCTCGGAGGGGCCTGCCCGGTGAATCGGCGGCCAGGGGCACCGCGTTTCACCCGGGCCCGGCAGCGTCACCGACCCGGTACCCGCAGCGACGACGCAGCCTCGGCCGGTCTCCGCAACCGGTCGCGGAGCTGGAACTTCTGGATCTTCCCGCTGGCCGTGCGAGGTAGTTCCGCGAGCAGTTCCACCCGCTCCGGCCAGTACTGCTTGGCCACGCCCTTCCCGGCGAGGAACGCCCGCACGTCGGCCAGTCCGAGCTCCGCGGCGCCGGGTGTGAGCACGAGGCAGGCGCACGCGCGTTCCTGCAGCCGCGGGTCGGGCACCGCGACCACGGCGACGGCTTCGACGTCCGGATGCTCGTAGAGGACGTTCTCCACGTAGGCGACCGGGATGTTCTCCCCGCCGCGGATGATCACGTCCTTGG
This sequence comes from Amycolatopsis ultiminotia, assembly GCF_039536925.1. Classification (NCBI taxonomy): domain Bacteria; kingdom Bacillati; phylum Actinomycetota; class Actinomycetes; order Pseudonocardiales; family Pseudonocardiaceae; genus Amycolatopsis; species Amycolatopsis ultiminotia. The sequence continues at coordinate 86,170 of NZ_BAAAZN010000011.1, forward strand.
TGCGGCCCGCGATCCGCAGGTAGCCGTCGGCGTCGACGGTGGCGAGGTCTCCGGTGTCGAACCACTCGCCGGTGAAGCCGGCACGGGCCATCTCCAGCCGCTCGGCGTAGCCGACGAACAGGAACGGCCCGGCGACCTGCAGCCGTCCTTCACCCCCGGGCGGCAGCTCGTGCCCCTCGGCGTCGACCACTCGGATCCGCATGCCCGGCCACGGGTAGCCGTCGGTGTCGATCAGCTTCTCGTCCGGGTCACCGGGGATACCGAGGGTGACCAGTGCGTCCTCGCTCTGCCCCCAGCCGCCGAGCACGACGAGGCCGGGCAGCTTCTCCCGCGCTTCCCGCACGATCGCGCGCGGGATCGGCGCGCCCATGCAGCAGAACCGGGTGAGCGACGAAAGATCGTGCGCGCCGAGGTCCGGCACGGTCAGCAGGTCGTGCAGGAACGGGGTGGCGGCCGAGGTGTAGGTGATGGCGTGCTCGGCGACGAGTTCGGCGAACCGCTGCGCGTCCCAGACGTCCTGCAGCACGCAGGTCGCGCCGTTCTGCACGGGAAGTCTTGCGCCGTAGAGGAAACCGGTGAGGTGGGCGAGTGTCGAGGCCATGTGGAACACGGTGTCCGGGGTGATCCCGAGCCGGGCGGGCAACGGGTTGTTCGCGGCGATCGCGGTGTTGTGCGTGTGCATCACGCCCTTGGGCTCGCCGGTCGTGCCCGAGGTGAAGATCAGCAGGGTGACCTCGTTCGGGTCCGGGCGCAGCGCGGCCAGATCCGCCGGATGCCGTTGTTCCCAGGCGGTGGCCGCGAACTCGTCCCACGAGGGCTCGCCGACCACCAGCACGTGTGCCAGGTCCGGCCACTGCGGACGGAGCCGTTCGATCATCGCCGGATGGTCGAAACCGCGGAATTCCCTGGGCACCACGAGCACCTTGGATCGCGCAAGCGCGACCATGAAGCCGATCTCGCGGTCGCGGTAGATCGGGATCAGCGGATTGCTGATCGCCCCGATCCGGCTCGCCGCGTAGTGCACCACGATCCACTCGATCCAGTTGGGCAGCTGGAACGAGACCACGTCGCCCGGTCGCACACCCAGCGCCAGCAGCCCCTGTGCGCAGCGGTCGACCTCGTGTTTCAGTGCGGAGTAGGTGACGCTGCGCCGGGCATCGACGAACGCGGTCTTGTCCGGGGTGGCGGCGGCCGCCTCGTCGAGGTGGTCGGTGATGGTGCGGTTCACCCAGTACCCGGCGCGGGTGTGGGCGTGGATCGTCTCGGCGTCGAGGATCGTCGCGAACGGCATGGCAGGCTCCTCAGCTCATGGTGAGGCCGCCGCTGACGCTGACGGTCTGGCCGGTGACGTAGGCGGCCTCGTCCGAGGCCAGGAAGGCGACCACGTTGGCGAGGTCGGCGGGCTGGGCCAGCCGCCGGAACGGGATGGCCTTGACGAGTGCTTCGCGCAGTCTCGGGTTGTCGCCGCCGATGGAGGCGAACAGCGCGGTGTCGGCGGGTCCCGGGCACACGGCGTTGGCGTTGACCTTGTTGCGTGCCAGCTCGCGCGCGACGGACTTGGTGAACGCGATGACGCCGCCCTTGGCCGCCGAGTACACGGCCTCGCCGGAGGATCCGACGCGTCCGGCGTCCGAGGCGATGTTCACCACCGAGCCGAAGCCCTGTTCCGCCATCACCGGCAGCACCGAGCGGCAGGTGTTGAGCACGCCGTAGAGGTTGATCTGCACGATCCGGTCCCAATCGTCGGGAGCGGACTCGGTGAACGGCCCCGCCTTGTCCCAGCCCGCGTTGTTCACGAGCACGTCGATCCGCCCGAACTGCCCGCGCACCTGTTCGACCGTCGCGGCCACCGACTCACGGGAGGTCACATCGGTGCGTACGCCGATCGCCCCGCCGCCGATCCCGGCCGCGGTCTCCTTCGCGGTGGTCTCGTTGACGTCGGCGACCACGACGGTCGCACCCTCCGCGGCGAACTTCTCCGCGATACCCCGGCCGATGCCCTGACCGGCGCCGGTGACGATGCTGATCTTCTCGCTGAGCTTGCCCATGATTCGTCCTTCAGCCTCCGTTGCGGATGGGTGGCGGGTTCGAGGCAGCGCTTTCACGGGGCGAAGGCGCGGCCGAGCAGATTGCGCGCGATGACGAGCTTCGAGACCTGCGCGGTGCCGTCGCCGATCTCCAGGCCGATGACATCACGCAGCCGCTGGCCGACCGGGCTTTCCGCGGAATAGCCGAGATGGCCCAGGGTCAGCAGGCACTGGTGGATGACCTCCGCGGCGAGCTTCGGCGCCCAGAATTTCGCCATCGCCGCCTCGGTACTGTGCTCGAGGCCGTTGTCCTTGCGCCACAACGCCTCGTAGCAGACATGACGCGCGCCGCGCAGGTACGTGGCGTATTCCGCGAGCGGGAACGCGACACCCTGGAACGTGCCGATCGGGCTGCCGAACGCTTCGCGGTCGCGGGCCCACTGCAGTGCCTCGTCGAGGGAAACCTGCGCCGCGCCGAGGCAGGCCAGCCCGATGATCGCGCGGGAGTAGTCGAAACCCTGCATGACCGAGACGAAGCCCTGCCCTTCTCCGCCGACCAGTGCAGTCCGCGGCACCGGCAATCCGTCGAAGTGCAGTGCCGCGCGGCCGATCGAGCGGCTGCCCAGATCGTCGAAGGCCGTCCGGGTCAGGTACCGGTCGTCGAGGTCCACCCAGAACGCGCTCACCCCGCGAGCTCCGGGACCGCCGGTGCGCGCGAGCACCAGCGCGACGTCCGCCGAGGCGCCGAGCGTGATCGAGGTCTTCTCCCCGGTGAGCCGCCATCCGTCGCCGTCCGGTTCGGCCTTCATGGTCAGCTTCGCCGCGTCCGTGCCGTGCCCGGGTTCGGTGATGCAGAACGCAGGCACGACCGCGCCGGACGCGATCGGCGGCAGCCAGGCGGCCTGCTGCGCATCGGTGGCGTTGCGGGTGAGGATGTCGCTGACCAGCGCGCTGACGATGATCAGGTAGGACGCGTTGAAGTCAGCGCGCGCGACCTCCTCGGCCGCCATCCCGGCGATCACCGCACCGGCCTGCTGCCCGCCGTGCCGCTCGGGGATCCGCAGTCCGGTCAACCCGATCCCCGCCATGTCCGTGACGAGCGCGGGACGCAGCTTCGCCGCCTTGTCGTCGGATTGGTAGTGCGGAGCGAGGACTTTGGCCGCGAAGCGCCGCACCTGCCGGCGGTAGGCGTCCGAGTCCTCGGAAAAGGCGAAGTCCATGGTCAGTGCCAGTTCACCCGGGAGACGAAGTCGGGCTTGCGTTTCTCGGCGAACGCGGCCGCCCCCTCCAGGCCTTCCGGCGAGGCAGTGAACAGGTCGAGCGCGGACATCGCCAGATTGGACAGTCCGGCCTGGTGGTCGGTGTCGGCGTTGAAGGACTGCTTGCAGAACCGGATCGCGGTCGGGCTCTTCTCCGCGACTTCGGCGGCCCATTCCTTCGCGGTTTTCAGCAGGTCACCGGGCGGCACCACGACGTTGACCAGTCCCATCCGCTCGGCCTCGGCGGCGTCGTACTGCCGGCACCAGAACCAGATCTCGCGGGCCTTCTTCTCCCCGACCACCCTGGCCAGGTAGGCAGTGCCGAATCCGGCGTCGAACGAGCCGACCCGCGGCCCGGCCTGGCCGAACCGTGCCGTCTCGCTCGCGATGGTGACGTCGCAGAGCACGTGCAGCACGTGCCCGCCGCCGACGGCGATCCCGTTGACCGCGGCGATCACCGGTTTCGGGAGATCGCGGATCAGCTTGTGCAGGTTGCCGATCTCGAACATACCGCTCTCGGTCGGGCCGTAGTCGCCGGTTTCGGCCCGCTGCTTGACGTCGCCACCGGTGCAGAAGGCCTTGTCGCCCTCGCCGGTGAGGATCACGGCCTGCACCTTCGGATCCGCCCAGGCGAGCCGGAAGGCCTTGATCAGCTCCTCGACGGTCTTGCCCCGGAAGGAGTTGTAGCGGTGCGGCCGGGCGATCGTGACGATCGCTGCCGGCCCGTCGACCTCGTACCGGATGTCCTCGAACTGCGCTGTGCTCACCATCGCTCCCTTCTCGCGTCTGACCACAGTGACAAAGTTTGACTCTGAGGTCAATATTTGGTTCAAAGGTCAAGACGGTAGGGTGGGCGGCGAGGACCGGAAGGAGTGGCATGGGCACGCAGCAGGCGGTGCACGATCCGCCGCCGCCGTCGGCGCGCGTGCAGCGCAAGCGGGGCAAGCGCATCCAGGAAATCCTGAACGCGGCGGCCGAGCTGTTCGGCGAACGCGGGTACGACGCGGTGAGCCTGGAGCACGTAGCCGAGCGCCTCGACGTCACGAAGGGTTCGCTGTACTACTACTTCTCCAGCAAGGACGAGCTGGGCACGGCCGCGATCGAGACCCTCGGCGACGAATGGACCGCGCGCCTGGAGCGGCTGCTCGGGCAGACCCCCGGAACCCCCGGTGCCCGGCTGCGGGCGCTGATCCACGAGCACGTCGGCATCGCGGTGCACGACCACCCGGCCGCACTGCGGCTGTTCCTGGTGCCCAGGGAGTGGCCGGCCGAGCAGCGCGAGCGCATCAAGGGCCTGCGGCGCCGGCACGACACCCTCTTCCGCACGCTGGTCGAAGAGGGCATCGCGAGCGGCGAATTCACCGTGACCAGCATCGACACCGTGCTGCAGTGCATGCACGCGGCGATGAGCCAGGCGCCGATCTGGTGCGCCGAACTCCCCGCGGCCGCCCGGAAGAAGGCAGTCGCGGAGGTCGCGGACACGCTGATGGCGCTGGTGCGCAGCGCGCCGTGACCCGGTGGTGCACAACGCATTTCCCGGACACCGAACTGCCGTGGGGCCGGCAGCGTGCCGCGTTCACCGAGTACGCGGGCGTTCTCCCACCGCGAGCGGGTCAGAGGCGGCGCGGGGCTTCGATGCCGAGCAGTCCCAGCCCGAGTACCAGGGTTCGCGAGGTCAACGCCGCCAGCTGGATTCGGGAGGCCCGCAGCTCCGTGGTTTCCGCGGCGAGCACCGGGCACTGTTCGTAGAAGCGGGAGAACGTGACGGCGGTGTCGTAGAGGTATGTACACAGCTTGTGGGGCGCGTAGGCAGACACCGCCGCTCGGACGGCTTCGCCGAAGCGCAACAAGGTGAGCGCCAGCGCGCGTTCGGCAGGTTCGGCCAGCTGCACGGGCGCTCTTTCCCCGCGGTCACTTGCCTTGGCGAGGATCGATTCGATCCGCGCGTGCGCGTACTGCAGGTACACGGACGTGTTGCCGTCCTTGGCAAGCATGCGGTCCCAGGCGAACACGTAGTCCCGTTCGCGGTCCCCGGACAGGTCGGCGTACTTCACCGCGCCGATGCCGACCGCACGCGCGACCGTCCGCTGCTCGTCCGCGCCCAGCTCACTGCGCTCGGCGACGATCCCGGCGGCCTGGGAGACCGCTTCGTCCAGCAAATCGGCAAGCTTGGTCGTCTCGCCCGCCCGCGTCCGCATCACCTTGCCGTCCTCGCCGAGCACGGAGCCGAATCCGATGTGTTCGGCGTGCACCCCGTCCAGCCAGCCGGCCGCCCGGCACACCGCGAAGAGCATCGCGAAATGCTGTGACTGCGGGGCGCCGACCACGTACAGCAGATCGGTGGCCCGGCGTTCGGCGGTCCAGTACTTCGCCGTGGCGAGATCGGTCGCCGCGTAGCCGTAGCCGCCGTCGCGTTTGCGGACGATCAACGGGAACCGGTCGCCTTCGCGGTTGTGGAAGCCTTCGGGGAACACACAAACGGCCCCGTCGCTGATTTCGGTGAGCTGCTCCGCTTCGAGCTCGTCGACCACCTTTGCCAGAGACGGGTTGTAGAAGCTCTCGCCGTAGATGTCGGCGTCGGTGAGCGTGACGCCGAGCTGCCGGTAGACCTCGTTGAAATGCCGAGTCGACTCGTCGACGAGCTCCTGCCACGTCGCAAGGGTTTCCGGGTCGCCGCCCTGCAGCTGTACCACCCGCTCGCGAGACCTCGTCGCGAACTTCTCGTCGCTGTCGAACTTCCGGCGCGCGGCTTGGTAGAACGCGTTGAGGTCGCCGATCCCGCGGTGGCCCGCGGGCGGCTCGTCGAGCAGGTGCTCGATGAGCATGCCGAAAGGCGTGCCCCAGTCGCCGAGATGGTTGTGCGGCAGCACTTCGTGCCCGGCGAACCGCAGCAGGCGCGCAATTGCGTCACCGAGCACTGTGGAGCGCAGGTGCCCGACGTGCATTTCCTTCGCGACGTTGGGACTGCTGTAGTCGAGTGCGATCCGGCGTGGTGCTTCCGCCGGGGCGACGCCCAGCCGGTCGTCACCGGCGAGGCCGGCCAGGCGCTGTTCGAGCCATTCGCGGCGCAGCACGAAGTTGAGGAAGCCGGGACCGGCGATCTCCGGCGTTTCCGCGACATCGCTGAGGTCGAGGTGTGCGGTGATCTCGGCGGCCACCTCGCGGGGCGGGCGGGCGAGCTGTTTGCCGAGACTCATCGCCAGGTTGCACTGGTAGTCGACACCGTCGCGAGTGGACACTGCGACGAGCGCGCCGGCCGGTGCCATTTCGATGCCGAACGCGCGGCGGAGCGCGGCCACCACGCGTCGGGCCAGTTCCTCGTTCACTGCGAGCTGTTGCACGGTGTCCCTCCTTCGCGTCGTCGGATCGTCGCAGCGTACCGACTCCGCGCAGGCGGGCTCGACGGGATTACCGCAGCTCACTGCCCTTGGTCTCGGGCAGCCAGAGGATGACCAGGAACGCGATCGCCGCCGCGACGGCCACGTACCAGAAGAAGGCCGTGCCGGAGCCCACGGCGGACAGCGCGTTGAGCACGAGCGGTGCGGTGCCGCCGAACACCGCGACGGTGAGGTTGTACCAGGCGCCGATGCCGAGGCCGCGCAGTTCGGTGGGGAACAGTTCGCTCATGATCGCCGGGGCCAGCGAGGTCATCGCGGTGTAGAGCCCGAGGCCCACGCAGAACACGATCAGCAGGCCGCCGAGTCCGGGCCGGACGAGGTAGGAGAGCGGCACGATCACCAGCGCGGTCGCCCCCGACCACACGAGCAGCTGCGGTTTGCGGCCTGCCCGGTCGGCGAGCGCACCCATCGGGTACTGCAGGAGCACGAACAGCGCGGTGCCGATCGACAGTGCGAGGAACGTGTCGACGTCGTCCGCGCCGCGGGTCTTGACCGCGAACGAGGTGAGCGCGCTGAAGAACGTGTAGTAGCAGAGCGTGGACAGCATCGTGAAGCCGACGAGCTGCCCGACCGCGCGGGGGTGGTGTGTGAGGGTGGTGAGCAGCGGTCGTTCGACGCGCCGGGCCTTTTCCTTCTTCTGGTGGTACAGCTCGGTTTCCGCGAGGCTGCGGCGAAGCCAGAGGCCGACGACGCCGAGCACCCCGCCGAGCAGGAAGGGGATCCGCCAGCCGAACGAGCCGAGCTGCGCCTTGTCCATCGTGCGCGCGAGCACGAACCCGAGCACGGTGGCGATCAGCACGGCGCTGCCGGTGGAGATGTAGAAGAACGAGGAGTACCGCCCCCGCCGCTGCTTCGGGGCGACTTCGCCGAGGTAAGCGGAGGCATTGGACACCTCGCCGCCGAGCGAAAGCCCTTGCGCGACCCGGGCGAGCAGGAGCAGCACCGGCGAAAACCACCCGACCTGCTCGAACGTGGGCAGCACCCCGATCGCGACGGACCCCCCGGCCATCAGCGCGATGGTGAGGATCATGGCCGGCTTGCGCCCGCGCACGTCCGCGAACCGCCCGAGCAACACCCCGCCGAGCGGCCGGAAGAAAAACGCGAGCGCGTAGGTGGCGAACGTGTTGATCAGCGCGAGTGCGTCGTTACCGGGAGGGAAGAAGGCACCGGCGAAGTAGATGCTGAACGTCGCGTAGATCGTCCAGTCGAACCACTCGAGCGCATTCCCGGCACTGGCAGCGAACAACTTCCGCACCGGCAACCGATGCCGCGCGGTGACCCCCGCCGCCGCAGACTCGACCATCGCCCCGACCTCCACCTACACCCAGCGTGGAACGGCACTTTGCCAGAAACCTCCCGAGATCGGTAGCGCCCGCCCACTCCCTGGACAAGACACCCACGTCTCTCGAGGCGACCACTGCGGTCCCAACGGTCCGCCACTATGTCTTGGTGGCTTCTTCGCCAGCTCCGCCACTGCCACTACTCCGGCTTTTCTTGTCCACAGAGCGTGCACCGCCGCGCTGCTGCGCCACTACGCCGCCACTACGCCGCTGCGCTCGCTGCACCGCCGTTACGCCCGCAGTTACGCCACCGTCGCCACGCCATCGCTACGCCGCCGCGCTGCTGCGCCGCCGTTACGCCCGCAGTTACGCCATCGCTACGCCGCCGCGGTGCCGCCGCGTCGCCGCCGTACCGCGCCACACCGATGCCACGCCGCTGCCAGGCCGCCATGCCGCTACGTCGCCACTAGGTCGCATGCCCGTCGCGCCGCCGTTACGCCCATCGCTACGGCTACCGCTGGGTCGGCTGCCGTCGCGCCGCCGCTAAGCCGCTTCACCCGTCACACCGCGGCCAAGCCACGCCGCCGTCACGTCCGCTGGCGCGCCACACCGCGGCCACGCCCGCTGGCGCGCCACGCCACCGTCACGTCCGCACGCCACGCCACACCGCGGCCACGCCCGCTGGCGTCAGCTGCCGCGACACCACCGCTTCTCCTGTTCCCTCGCAGCCGTCTCTGCCGCCATTTCCGCCTTCGCCGCCGCTGCACGCTCCGCGTACAAGAAGCACCGGCCGGCCCCAATCGCCCGGCTCCAGCCCCGCTCGGCCAATTCACCCACCGACCGCAGCCCGACCCAACCCAGTCGCTCACCCCTCCCAATCCAGCCGCTCACCAACCCGACCCGGACCTCCCCTCCCCGAACTCCGCTCAGGCAGTGCTGGCCAGCGCGAAGGGCAGCACCGCATCCGCCCCCGCCCGGCGGAGCAGCCGGGCGGCCAGCGTCATCGTCCAGCCGGTGTCGATCACGTCGTCCACGAGCAGTACCGGGCCGCGGGTCCGGGCCAGGTCCGCGGCCAGCGGCTCGGGCAGGCTCAGCCGCCGCCAGAGATCCGCCAGCCGCTGGGCGCTGTTCGCCTGCCGGGGCGGGGGACCGGCCGATTCCAGTTCACCCAGGTACGTCAACCGTCCGATGGCCGACAGGCGCAGGGCGAGGCTGTCGACGAGTTGCGGCCGGGTCGCCGACGGGATCGCCACCACTGCCGTCGGCCGCTGCGCCCACTGCCAGGACGCCAGCACCTTCACACATGCCTCGAACACCGAGTCCGGCACCTCGACGTCCGCGGAACCGGGACCGACGAGCGACCGCAGCCGTCCGCCCCAGCCCACGTCGGTGAGCCTGCCCAGCACCTGCCCCGGCTCGGCCTGTTCGGCTGCCGCGATCCGGCCGGACAACGGCACGTCGAGCCCGCTCATCCCGCTCGGCCACTGCTTGCGCGGTGCGCTCTCCACCCCCGGCCGGTCCAGCCGCTCTCGCGTGGCTCCCTCGATTTCCCGGGACACCGCGGTGTCCCAGTGCCGTCCGGTGCAGTTGTCGCACCGCCCGCACGGTGCCGCCGCCGGATCGTCCAGCTGCCTGCGCAGGTACTCCATCCGGCATCCGGTGGTCGCGATGTATCCGAGCATCGCCTCCTGCTCCGCGGCCCGCGCCGTGCCGACCCGTTCGTACCGTTCGCGGTCGTACTCCCATGGCTGCCCGGTGCTTTCCCAGCCGCCTCGCACCCGGCGCACCGCACCGTCGACGTCGAGCACCTTCAGCACCATCTCCAGCCGCGAACGCGAAAGCTCCACCGTCGGCTCCAGCGCAGCTGTCGAAAGTGGACGGTCGGCGTAGGCGAGCGCGTTCAGCACCTGCGACACCCGCAGCTCGTCCGGGAACGCCAGCGACCCGAAATACGCCCAGATCGCCTTGTCCTCACGCCCCGGCAGCAGCACCACCTCAGCCCGCTCCACGCCACGCCCGGCCCGCCCGACCTGCTGGTAATACGCGATCGGCGACGACGGCGCGCCCAGGTGCACCACGAACCCGAGGTCCGGTTTGTCGAAGCCCATGCCCAGCGCGGAGGTGGCCACGAGCGCCTTGACGCGGTTGCCGAGCAGATCGTCCTCCGCGGCCTGCCGGTCGGCCGGATCGGTCTTGCCGGTGTAGGCCGCCACCGGGTATCCGCGCTCGCTCAGCAGGGCCGCGACATCGTGCGCCGCCGCGACGGTCAGGGTGTAGACGATCCCGGATCCCGGCAGCTCCGCCAGGTGCTCGGCGAGCCACGCGAGCCGGGTTTCGTCCGTGGGCAGTTCGGCGACGGCCAGCCGCAGGCTCTCCCGATCGAGCGGGCCGCGGAGCACGAGGGTGCCGGTCTGGTCGCCGATGCCGAGCTGCTCCGCGACATCGGTGGCCACCCGGTCGTTCGCGGTTGCAGTGGTGGCCAGCACCGGCACGCCGTCGGGCAGATCCCCCAGCAGCGTGCGCAGCCGCCGGTAGTCCGGCCGGAAGTCGTGGCCCCAGTCCGAAATGCAGTGCGCCTCGTCGACGACCAGCAGCCCGGCACTCGCGGTGAGCTTGGGCAGCACGTTGTCCCGGAAGTCCGGGTTGTTCAGCCGCTCCGGACTGACCAGGAGCACATCGACCTCACCCGCCGCGATGGCCGCCTGGACCTGGTCCCACTCCTGCGCGTTGGCCGAGTTCATGGTCGCCGCGTGGATCCCGGCGCGGGCGGCCGCGGTGATCTGGTTGCGCATGAGCGCGAGCAGCGGCGAGACGATCACGGTCGGTCCCGCGCCCTGCTCCCGCAACAGTGCAGTGGCCAGGAAGTACACCGCCGACTTGCCCCATCCGGTGCGCTGCACGACGAGCGCACGCCGGTGGTGCGCGACCAGCGCCTCGATGGCGGTCCACTGGTCGTCGCGGAGGGTGGCGGTGTCGCCGGCGAGCGCACGGAGCAGGGTCTCGGCGCGGGTTCGCAGGGCCTCGGTGGTGTCCACGTCCCCACGTGTACCCCATGCCGGCGACAAAGCGGGAGCCGGAGGCGGCGCGAACGGACCGCTCATACCCGAAAACGCAGAGTTATGTGACTCATGTCACAATCGTGGCGAGGAGTTACCGACGTCGCAGCCGGAGATGGCAGCCCGCGCGCCGCCGCGCGTATAGGCTCACCGGCTATGTCACCACGCCGGATCGGGGTCATGGGCGGCACCTTCGACCCCGTGCACCACGGTCACCTCGTCGCGGCGAGCGAGGTCCAGTCGCGGTTCGCTCTCGACGAGGTCATCTTCGTGCCGACCGGCCAGCCGTGGCAGAAGACCGGCCGCCGGGTCACCCGTGCCGAGGACCGCTACCTGATGACGGTCATCGCGACCGCGTCGAACCCGGTGTTCTCGGTCAGCCGCGTGGACATCGACCGCAAGGGGCAGACCTACACCGTCGACACCCTCCGGGACCTGCACGAAGAATTCCCGGACGACGAGTTGTTCTTCATCACCGGCGCGGATGCGCTCGAGCAGATCCTCACCTGGCACAAGGCGGACGAGCTGTTCGACTTCGCGCACTTCATCGGCGTCACCCGGCCCGGTTACCGGCTCAATTCGCACCATCTGCCCAGCGGCAGGGTGAGCCTCGTGGAGGTCACCGCGATGGCGATCTCGTCCACGGCGTGCCGCGAACGCGTCGAACGCGGCGAGCCGGTTTGGTACCTGGTGCCCGACGGCGTGGTGCGCTACATCGCGAAGAAGGACCTCTACCGCAAGGACCGCGACGGCTGACCGGGTACTCTCTTGCGGGCGAACCCCGAATCCGAAGGAGCACTGTGGCAGCGACGACCGAGGCGCGGGATCTGGCGGTGGCTGCCGCGCACGCGGCAGCCGACAAACTGGCCGGCGACGTGGTCGTGCTGGACGTGTCCGACCAGCTCGTGATCACCGACGCCTTCGTGATCGCGTCCGCGCCGAACGAGCGGCAGGTCGGCGCGATCGTGGACAACGTCGAGGAGAAGCTGCGGCTCGACGGGCACAAGCCGGTCCGGCGCGAGGGAGCCAGGGAGGGTCGCTGGGTGCTGCTGGACTACGTCGACGTCGTCGTCCACGTGCAGCACGTCGACGAGCGCTCGTTCTACGGGCTCGAACGACTCTGGAAGGACTGCCCGCGGATCGAGGTCGAAGGGCTCGAGCCGGTGCCCGCCGAGGCCCCCGGCGACGACGCGGAGGGTCTGCAGGCGTGAGCCCGGGGCGGCTGCTGCTGTGGCGGCACGGCGAGACGGACTACAACGCCGCCGGCCGCATGCAGGGGCACCTGGATTCCGCGCTGACCCCGGTCGGCTGGAACCAGGCGCGGTTCGCCGTCCCCGCACTGGCCCGGTTCTCGCCGGACCTGGTGATCGCCTCGGACCTGCACCGGGCCACCGACACCGCCACCGTGCTCACCGACGCCGTCGGCGTGCCGCTGCGCATCGACAAGCGGCTGCGCGAGACGCACTTGGGTGAGTGGCAGGGCATGACCGGCCCCGAGGTCGACGCGACCTACCCGGGCGATCGTGAGCACTGGCGCACCGACGCCGCATGGGCCCCGCCTGGCGGGGAGTCGCGAGTGGACGTGGCCGAGCGGGCCGGCGAGGTGGTCAACGACCTGCTGCAGTCGAATTCCGGCGCGGGCGAGGCAGTGCTGCTGGCCACGCACGGCGGGCTGATCGTGGCGCTCACCGCGAAGCTGCTCGGCCTGCCGATCGAGGTCTGGCCGTCGCTGGGCGGGATCATGAACTGCCACTGGGTCGAACTCGGCCGCCGGGACGGAAAATGGCGGCTGCACGCGTACAACGCGGGGATCACCGGCTGAAGCGATGGCCCCGCAGCTGCTCGTATTCGGTGACTCACTGAGTTTCCACGGCCCGGAAGGCCCGTGCCCGGCCGACGAACCGCGCCTGTGGCCCAACGTGACGGCGAACGCGGTGGGCGGCCACGCAGATCTGGTCGCCGGAATCGGGTGGACCGCGCGTGATCTGTGGTGGTCCCTGACCGGCGACCCGCGGGTCTGGGCGGATCTGCACCGGGTCGACGCCGTGGTGCTCGCTGTGGGCAGCATGGACACACTGCCGTCGCCGTTGCCCACCTACCTCCGGCAAGGGTTGCGGTACCTCCGGCCTGAGCGCGTACGTCGCGTCGTACGCGGCGCATACCTGTCAGCGCAGCCACGGCTGTCTGTCGCGTTGCGAGGACGTCCGCGCGTTCTTCCCGCGCGCTTGACGGTGAGCTTCCTCGACCAGTCCGTCGAAGCGCTGCGAGTACTGCGACCTGAGTTGCCTGTGTTCGGGATGATGCCGTCGGTGCACCGCGCGGACGCGTACGGCCGCGTACACACCGGGTACGCCGAAGCGGCCGCCTCGATCGCTTCATGGGCCGAGCGGTGCGAAGTGCCGTTGCTCGACACGCCCGGCGTTGTCGGGGAACACGTGCTCAGCGGGGCAGGAAATCCCGACGGTATGCACTGGGGTTGGGCGGGTCACGAGGCGTTCGGCACTGCCATGGCGAAGGTGATCGCGCCGTACCTCGGCTCCGGAGACGTAGGCTGACGGAGTGTCGGTCGCCGTGGTCACGGACTCCACCGCCCACCTGCCCGAAGGCTTCGCCGAGCGGCACTCGGTGCGGGTGGTGCCCCTGCATGTCCTCGTCGACGGCGTGGGGTCACTTGACGGTGCCGAAATGGGCCCGGCCGCACTCGCGGAAGCGTTGGGGGAGCGCAAGGTCGTCAGCACCTCCCGGCCGACACCCGCGGAGTTCGCTGCCGAATTCCGCACCGCGCTCGACTCGGGCGCGGACGCGGTGGTCTCGGTGCACCTTTCCCGTGAGTTGTCCGGCACTTGGGAAGCCGCGGTGATCGCGGCCGAGGAAGTCGGCTCCGACCTGATCCGGGTGGTCGATTCCCGCACCACGGCAATGGGTTTGGGGTTCGCCGCACTGCATGCCGCGGCCGTCGCCGCGGACGGCGCGGACCCGGCGGAGGTCGAGGCGGCCGCGGTGGCCGCGGCCCGGCGTTCGTCGACGCTGTTCGTGGTGGAGACGCTCGAGCACTTGCGCCGCGGCGGCCGGATCGGGTCCGCGGCGGCGCTGCTGGGCACGGCGCTGGCGGTGAAACCGGTGCTGCACATGTCCGAGGGCCGGATCCTGCCGCTGGAGAAGGTCCGCACGATGAACCGGGCGATCGGCAGGCTGGTCGAGCTGTCGGTGCGAGCGGCCGGGGACGGATCGGTCGAACTGGCGGTGCACCACCTCGCGTCGCCGGAACGCGCGGTCGAGCTGGCCAACCGGCTGGAGGAGGCAGTCCCCGGCTGCGGCGGCGGATGCGTCGTTTCGGAGATCGGAGCGGTGATCGGCGCGCACACCGGCCCCGGAGTGCTCGGCGTCGTGGTGCAGCGGTCCGTTGGTTGATGGCGGCTTCGGTGGTTTCGGGCTCCTGAATCCGGCTGCGTAGCGCGGTGAAGACACGGTCGGGGTTGGCGGACAGCGGCGGCCCGGATCGTTGCGGGTCCGTCGATCCGTCAGTGAACTGCTGATGAGGCATTGCCGAAAGTTTCGGGTATCTGCGCTGGTTCCCGGGCGTTGCGATGGCCAGTGCCCGGACCCGCTGAGATGGCGGCAGATCGCCGCTCGGGGCAGCGGGATCGACGAAAATCCGGCCGTGCGAGCTCCGGGTTGTCCACAAGGGGTGGGTTGTCCACAGCCCCCGCGGAATCTGCTCGCCGCCGACCCGGCGGGTCTCTAGCGTCGATCGTGTGTTCGAGCAGTCCGCCCGGGATCCGGGCACTCCCGTCAACGCCAGGCTCGCCTGGCTGGCCGACCAGCTGGCCGCGGGCCCGCGCACGGTCGGGCCCGGTGGCAGGCTGGTCCGCCGCTGGCTGCCCGGGGGCGCCGACCCCGGCCACCCCGGCTTGCCTGCGGTACTCGGCCGTCGGAGCGTTCTCGTCGCCCTCGCGGCGGTACTGGCCGCCGCCGTGGTGGCCATCGGGTTCGCGGTGTTCGGCGGATCGCCTGCGGCCGAGGTCGCCCCACAGTTGCCGAGCGCGCGGGCCCAGGCTCCGGCAGCGACCACGTCGGCGACCTCCAAGCTGGTGGTCAGCGTCATCGGGCACGTGCGGAAACCGGGGCTGGTCACGGTTCCGGCGGGTTCGCGGGTGGCCGACGCGCTGCGGGCCGCCGGTGATGCGGAGCCGGGCACCGATCTGTCCGGCATCAACCTGGCGCGCAAGCTCACCGACGGCGAGCAGCTCGCGGTCGGCCTGCCGGTGGCCCAGACCGCTGCGGCGGGCGCCGGAGCCGCACCCGGCAAGATCGACCTGAACTCCGCGACCCCGGACCAGCTCGACACCCTCCCCGGCGTCGGTGAGGTCACTGCGCAGCGCATCGTCGAATGGCGTACCCAGCACGGCGGTTTCACGAGCGTCGAGCAGCTTCGCGACGTCGACGGCATCGGGGAGAGCAAGTTCGAGAAGCTGCGCGAGCAGGTGGCTGTCGGATGACGATCACCAGCCGGTCGGACACCGGGGCGACCTCCCGGCGTGAGCACGACTTCCGCCTCGTGCCCGCGGCGATCGCGGGATGGGCGGGCGCGCTCGCCGGGCTGCGGTTCGGCTGGTGGGCGGCCGTCGCGGTGGGGGCGTTGGCGGTGGGGGCGGCGCTGGTGCTGCTGGCCCGTGGTCGTCGGCGGTTCCTCGGAGCCAGCGGTGCCTTGCTGTTCCTGGGGCTCGTCGCTGCGATTCCCACGGCGGCGCGGATCCACGATGCGGAGCACGACGTGCTCGGCGCGGCCGCCGAGCGGGGGACGGTCGCGTCACTCCGGGTCGAGATCAGTGAGCGGCCGAGGCCGATTCATCAGGCGGGTTACGCCGATCAGCAGGCCGGAACGCGGTCGGTGGCCATACCTGCCCGGGTGGAAGCGGCCACAGTGGACGGTCGTGCGGTCGGGTCGACGGGGCGCGTTCTCCTGCTCGCGCCGGTCGCGGGATGGGGCAAACTGCTGCCAGGACAGGAGGTCGTGGCGTCCGGACGGCTCGCGCCGGCACGGGGCGGGGAGCTGACCGTAGCGGTGCTCTCGGTACGTGACGGTCCGGCAGAGGTCGGCCCGGCATCGTGGTGGCAGCGCGCGGCCGAGGCGTTGCGGAGCGGCCTTCACAGCCTCTGCTCGATCTTGCCGGAAGAACCGGCCGGGCTGCTGCCCGGATTGGTGCTCGGCGACACGAGTGCGCTGCCGCAACAGGTGGAGCAGGAGTTCACCGCGTCCGGGCTCACTCACCTCATGGCGGTGAGCGGAGGGAATGTGGCGATCGTCTGCGGCGCTGTGCTGCTGGTGTGCCGGCTGCTGCGGGCCGGTCCGAAGCTGTCTGCTTCGGCCGCCGGCGCCTGCCTGGTCGGATTCCTGGTGCTGGTCGGGCCGGAGCCCAGTGTGGTGCGGGCCGGGGTGATGGGTGCGGTCGGCCTGCTCGCGCTGGCGTTGGGGCGGCGTGGTTCCGCATTGCCCGCGCTCGCGTTCGCGGTGTGCGTGCTCGTCGCATGGGATCCGGCGATGGCGGTCGACTTCGGCTTCGCGCTGTCGGTGCTGGCGACCGCCGGCCTCGTGCTGCTCGCGCCACGATGGGCGGATTCGTTGGCGCGCCGGGGAATTCCCCCGGGTTACGCGGAGGGCCTTGCGGTTCCGCTCGCGGCGTTCGTGGTCACCGCACCGGTGATCGCCGGGATGGCGGGCACGATCAGCCTGGTCTCGGTGATCACCAACGTGCTCGCCGCGCCGGTGGTCGCCCCGGTCACCGTGCTGGGCGTGCTGGCTACCGTCGTCGGGCCGTGGTGGACCGGCGCCGGGCACGTGCTGGTCCGGCTGGCCGATCCGGAAGCGAGGTGGCTGATCACCGTGGCCCGGCATGGCGCACGGGCACCCGGTGCGGTGCTCGGCTGGCCCGGCGGCTGGCTGGGCGGTGTGTGCGCGGCCGGGATTCTGGTGCTGGTCGTGGTGGTACTGCGGTTTCGCCGGCTGCGGGTGCTCGTGGCGGTCGCCCTGGTCGTGGTGCTGCTGGCAGTGGTGCCCGTCCGGGTGCTGGCGCCCGGCTGGCCGCCGGACGGGTGGGCGGTGGTGGAATGCGACGTCGGTCAGGGCGACGCGCTCGTGCTGGCCACGGCCGATCCCGGGCGCGCGGTGGTGGTCGACACCGGACCCGAGCCGGGGCCGGTCGACGAATGCCTGCGCCGGCTGGGCGTGGACCGGGTGCCGTTGGTCGTGCTGAGCCACCTGCACGCGGATCACGTGGGCGGGCTCGCATCCGTGTTCGACGGGCGGGCGGTCGGCGCGATCGCGGTCGGGCCGGGGCGGGCACCCGCCTGGGCGTGGCAGCAGGTCTCCGGCGAGGCCGCGCGGCACCGGGTTCCCCTGGTGGAGCTGAGCCAAGGCCAACGGCTGGACTGGCCGGGGCTGTCCCTCGACGTGCTCGGACCGCGCTACGTCACCCGGCGGTCACCGGCCCTGCAGGACGGCACGATGATCAACAACAGCTCCGTGGTGCTGCGTGCGGGCACGTCCGCGGGCCGGGTGCTGCTGAGCGGTGACGTCGAGCTCGCCGCGCAGGCGGATTTGCTGGCCGATGGGGTGGATCTGCACGCGGACGTGCTGAAGGTGCCACACCACGGTTCCAAGTACTCGCTGCCTCAGTTCCTGTCCGCAGTGCGCCCACGGGCCGCGTTGATCAGCGTCGGCGAAGGCAACGTGTACGGGCATCCGAGCAAGTCCACAGTGGACGTCCTGGGGACGTTGGGTGCGCTGGTCACCCGAACCGATCTCGACGGCGACACCGCCGTGCTGCCCGGGGATGGCGGACCGGCAGTTGCGCGCCGCGGAGAACCGCGGGGGCCGCCACATTAGTGCCTGAGCCGGATGCGCTGCCCGGACTCGGCGCGCTGGATCCGAACGCGACCACCTGGCTGAGTTGCTGCACCTGGAGCGCGCGAAGAACAGGCCAGCGGCGACCGTGACCGCACAGCTGCAGCGAGGAGGTCCGTCGCCGCGGCATGGCCACGGACCGTCCCGGCGGCGAGCTGGTCTGGCTCGAGCTGGTGGATGACGTCCGCCGGTCCGAGACTGGCCCGGGTCATGCTGTGGCGCGAGATAGACGTCGCCGGGCCGGTCGGTGCATGCCGACGGACTGGGTAGTCTCCTCGCCCAAACTGACCTGGTGCTGGCGAGCGTGAGATGCACGTCGCTCCGGCTGGCCCGGTGCGTGCTGACGGGCGCGGGAGTCACGGCGCCTTGGTCGGTCTGGCGCGCTGGTGGCTGTGAGGCCGGCATCGTTCACGCCGGCCGGCTCGTGGTGGCGGACGCGGAAGCCATTCCGCCCACGTTGGCCCGGGACGCGCTGGTGGGTGCGAGTTCGGCGTCGCCCATACACCTGCCTCGGGCTGGCGGGCGCGACGTCCTCAGCGTCTGTCCGTGCCGGTGCCCGGTGAGCTAGTTGCTGACCGTCGGGATTCCCGCTTCGGCGGACAGTCGGGGGAGCTGGCTCGTGGTGTGTCGCGAGCGGTTCCGCCGGATGTGGCGCAACGCCTGGGCTGTCGTGCCTTCGACCGCGCTGCCGTGCGGGGGACGCCTCGTCGGCAACGTTCGTGGGGCCCGAATTCGGGCCCCACGAACGTCCCGGACGGTTCACGACCGTCTCGGACGGCAAGACCTTGTGTGTCCGGACATCTTGCGAAAGGGGGGCTGTCGAAGGGTCAGTAGCCGAGTGCCTTGGCCACGGCTTCGGCGGACGGTGGCACCGTCGCCTTCGGGCCGACGTGGTTCTCCACCGCGTCGAGGGTCTTGAGGCCGTCACCGGTGATGAGGAGCACGGTCTCCGCGTCCGGGTCGAGTTTGCCTGCTTCGACGAGCTTCTTCGCGGTGGCGACAGTGACGCCGCCCGCCGTTTCGGTGAAGATGCCTTCGGTGCGGGCGAGCAGCCGGATGCCCTCCACGACCTCCTCGTCGGTCACGTCCTCGATCGCACCGCCGGTGCGGTTGACCACGTCGAGCACGTAGGGGCCGTCGGCCGGGTTGCCGATCGCGAGCGAGCGGGCGATGGTGTCCGGTTTCACCGGCTGGACCACGTCGTGTCCGTTGCGGAACGCCGTCGACACCGGGGAACAGCCGGTGGCCTGTGCGCCGAACACCTTGTACGGGCTGGCGTCCACGAGGCCGAGCTGGCCGAGTTCGCGGAAACCCTTGTCCACCTTGGTCAGCTGCGAGCCGGAGGCGATCGGGACCACGATCTGTTCGGGCAGCCGCCAGCCGAGCTGCTCGGCGACCTCGAAGGCGAGGGTCTTCGAGCCCTCGGAGTAGTAGGGGCGGACGTTGACGTTCACGAACGCCCACTTCGGGTGCTCGCCAGCCAGTTCGGTGGCGAGCCGGTTCACGTCGTCGTAGTTGCCGTCGACCGCGACCAGGTCGCCGTCGTAGACCGCAGTGGTGAGGATCTTGGCACGTTCGAGGCTCTTCGGGATCAGCACGACCGACCGCCAGCCGGCGCGGGCCGCCGCGGCGGCCGTCGCGTTGGCAAGGTTGCCGGTCGAGGGACACGCGAGGACCTCGAACCCGAACTCGCGGGCGGCCGCCAGCGCCACGGCGACCACGCGGTCCTTGAACGAATGCGTGGGGTTGCCGGTGTCGTCCTTGACCCACACGCGCTTGACACCGAGAGCCTTGGCGAGCCGATCGGCGCGCACCAGCCGGGTGCCGCCGGGTTCGGTGTTCGGGGTCTGCTCGACCGTCGAGGGAACGGGAAGGAGTTTCTTGTAGCGCCAGATGTTGTTCGGGCCTGCCTCGATGTCCTCGCGGCGCACGCGGCCGAAGTCGTAGGCGACCTCGAGTGGCGACAAGTCCTCGGCGGAGACGAACTCCGGGGCGAGCGGCTGCCGGTGCCCTTCTTCCTTCGACACCAGTTCGACGGCCGGTCCGAGGTCGAGGGTCTTGCTGGTGGAGGTCGTGCCGAGGGCTGCAGTCATCGCGAGGTTCCTTTCCTCATCTGCCCCGCGGGAGCGGGCCGGAATTGGCACCGTGATCGTCAGCTACTCCGCGATCGCGGAGTGACGGGCTGTACGCCGGTTGCCGGGGCTTCGTCGGGCCGTTCCCTCTGCCCCTCTGGATGAGCGGTATTCGGTTGTCGGCGCGCCGCCGTGGGCGCTGCCTCGGCTACACCGTACGACATGGCGATCAGTTCGTGCCATGGAGGCGGGCCAGATCACCGGAGCGGGCGCTCCGGCGTCCGGGTGAGAGGATGGCCGGGTGACCACCGCACCCGCGCCGCTGCACCTCGTCACGGGCGAGGAAGAACTGCTCATCGAACGAGCTGTGCGCGGCGCACTGGACGCCGCGCGGGCCGTGGACCCGACGGCCGACCTCACCCGCGTGCGCGTGTCCGAACTCACACCGCCCGAGCTGGCCGAGATGGTGAGCCCCTCGCTGTTCGCCGAAGGACGGGTGATCGTGCTGGAGTCCGCACAGGACATCTCGCAGGATCTGTCCGACGCCGTGCTCGGTTATCTGAAGGCGCCGGCCGACGGGGTGGTGCTGGTGGTCGTGCACAGCGGCGGGGGGCGCAGCAAGGCGGCCAAGGCGTTGCCGGGCGCGCTGAAGAAAGCGGGCGCGGAGATCACCGAATGCCTCAAGCTCGGCAAACCGGCCGAGCGGGAATCGTTCGTGCGCAACGAAGTCCGCCGCGCGGGTGGCAAAATCGACGCGGCCGGGGTAGTGGCGTTGCTCGACTCCGTCGGCTCCGATCTGCGTGAACTGTCGTCGGCGGCGGCCCAGCTGGTCGCAGACACCGGCGGCGCGGTCGACGAACAGGCAGTGCGGCGTTACCACACCGGACGTGCGGATGTGACCGGATTCGCCGTGGCGGAGAAGGCGGTGGCAGGCGACCGGGCGGCGGCACTGGAATCGCTGCGCTGGGCCATGCAGCTGGGCGTTCCGCACGTGCTGGTGGCCGATGCACTGGCCGACGCGGTGCGCACCATCGCCCGGGTCTCCGCGGCCGGTCGCGGCAATCCGAACCAGATGGCAGGCGAGCTGGGCATGCCACCGTGGAAAATCCGGAAGGCACAGGGCCAGGCGCGCGGTTGGGGCCAGGACGGCCTCGCCGTCGCGATGCGCGTGGTGGCCAGGCTGAACGCCGAAGTGAAGGGCGCCGCCGCCGACGCGGACTACGCCCTGGAACGAGCCGTGTCCGAGGTGGTCACCGCCAAGGGCGACCGCTGAGCCCTGCCCCGCCACCGGCCGCACAGGGTCGCCGAGGCGGCGTGACCGGCCAACGCCGAGAGCGGCGAACGTGACGCGGCCCCGCCGGCACTGAGAGCGCGACGTATCTGGCCCGACTCGCCGACGCCGTCGCCGAACCGACCGCGAACACCCGCGCACAGGTATCGACAACGCCCGGCGAGGCATACAGTCGGCTTCGGTGCGGACGGTGATCATCGAAGCTCACACCGGGCCCGATGTGGCGAGCGCTGGTGCGGACGGTGACGGGTGTAGTGGCCACCGGTGTCGAAGGCGCCCGGTGACCGGTGTGGCGGGCGTTGATGTCGAAGGCGCCTGGCGACCGGTGTGGTGAGCGCTGGCGTCGGTGGCGCCTGGCGCGGGTGTTGGTGCCGAGGGCGGCCTGGTGACCGGTGTGGCGGGCGCTGGTGCGGAAGGCGCCTGGCGACCGGTGTGGTGAGTGCTGGCGTCGGTGGCGCCTGGCACGGGTGTTGGTGCGAAAGGGGGCCTCGTGACCGGTGTGGTGAGTGCTGGGGTGGCCGGGGTGGCAGGCGCTGGTGTGGATGGTGATGAGCGCGGTGCGCGCAGGTGCCGGAGGCACCTGGTGGCGGGTGCGGCGGGCATCGCGGAGGGGCATTGGTGGGTGGAGCGGGTTGCCGGTACCGAGGGTGATTGGCGAGTGCTCGCGTGGCGGGTGCGGGCGGTGCGTCCGGTCGTCGGTCATCGCGGAGAGTGGCGGTGATTCGCCTGAGCGATCTCGCCGGCGGCGTATCTATCGCGGACTCAGCGGACCGTTCGTGCGCCGGCTGGAGATTTGCTGGCGTCACGGAGGCGGAGGCGGAGGCGGAGGCGTCACGGAGGCGGAGGCGTCACGGAGGCGGAGGCGTCACGGAGGCGGAGACGGAGCGGGGGCACGTGCGGGGTGTGGTGCGCGGGCTGGAAGACCCGGGAGACGGCAAAGGCCCGGTGACCGAAGTCACCGGGCCTTTGCCGAGGGTGTGCTCAGAGCTGGTTCGCGCGCTTCGCGAGTGCCGACTTCTTGTTCGCGGCCTGGTTGGCGTGGATGACGCCCTTGGTCACGGCCTTGTCGAGCTTGCGGGCGGCCTCGCGCTGCAGTTCGAGGGCCTTGTCCTTGTCCCCGGACTCGGCGGCCTCGCGGAACTTGCGGATCGCGGTCTTCACCGAGGACCGGATCGACAGGTTGCGCTGGCGCGCCTTCTCGTTGGTGCTGATGCGCTTGATCTGCGACTTGATGTTGGCCATGGAGGCGCTCCTGGTTCTCTCGGTGAAGGTCGTTGCCGCGACGTGGTGGCTCCGGCCCGCCTCGGGGGCAGCCGGGTTTCCTCCCTGACGGAATGCCGCACGACAACGAGGAGAAAGCCTAACAGCCCTGCTCGCAGCCCCTTGCGGCACCCCAACGGCCAACGCCCAGTCACCCAGCGCCCAGCGCCCAGTCACCCAGCGCCAGTCACCCAGCGCCCCGGCACTTCCGGAACCCCGCCCTCGGACCCGGCACCCGGCATCCAGCGCCCGACGCCTTAGCACGTTGGGACCCTGGGGCCTTGACTCCGGCGCCCTTGAACCTGAGCCTCAGCCGACACTCCGGTCCGACACTCCGGTCCGACACTCCGGTCCGACACTCCGGTCCGACACTCCGGTCCGACACTCCGGTCCGACACTCCGGTCCGACACTCCGGTCCGACACTCCGGTCCGGAGCCCCAAAAGCCCTCGAACCCCAAGACCCTCCGCCTCGGCACCCCAGCCTCTTTCTCGCCCGGGATGCCTGGCTCGGCGGCCCCAGAACCCCGTCGCCGCCCGGGAGCCTGGCCGCCGTTCCCGTCCGGGAGCCTGGCGCCCCAGGTCAGCGTCCCAACGTCCTCGAACGCCTCGAATCCCCGAACCTCAAGCACCCCAGCCCCCGGCCCAGCCCCAGAACCCGAGCTGCTCCGGCTGCGGCAGCCGTCGCGCCGGGAGCGGAGCCGGAGCCGGATGAGGTGGAGGCCGCGCGGCGTTCTCCTGGTGTTTCGGTTACCGTGGGGGTGGTAGTGCCTAGGGTTCCGCTGCCGGGCCGGGATTCGCTTTTCGTGAGCGGGTCGCTGAGACAACGAGGGCCGGTGGGGCTGGTCCGAGCGGCACCATCGGCGGGGCCGGCGCCCTGCCGTTCATCTGACGGGACAAAAGCCTGGAGGACCCGGTCTTCGGCGCGCGCGGAAGACCAGAAGGGGTCTCCGTGAACGGCACCGCTCTCGTTATGGTTCTCATCGCCGCGGTCGTGCATGCCGGCTGGAACCTCGCGGCCAAGCGGGTTTCCTCCGGTGGCGCGCGGTTCGTCTGGCTGTACTACACCGTCTCCGCGGTCGGCATGCTGCCTGTCGTCGTGGTGGCGCTTGCCGTCGAGCCGGAG
Organism: Amycolatopsis ultiminotia; assembly: GCF_039536925.1. Taxonomy (NCBI): domain Bacteria; kingdom Bacillati; phylum Actinomycetota; class Actinomycetes; order Pseudonocardiales; family Pseudonocardiaceae; genus Amycolatopsis; species Amycolatopsis ultiminotia. Next base: position 109,841 of record NZ_BAAAZN010000011.1, read on the forward strand.
CGTCCACAGTGGACGTGGCTGGGTGCGGCACTCGTGACGGCGGTGCTGCACGTCGTGTACGGGACCGTTCTGCAGCGCGGGTACCAAGTCGGTGATCTGTCGATCGTCTACCCGCTGGCGCGCGGGACCGGACCGTTGTTGTCGGTGCTCGCGGCGGTTCTCGTGCTGCACGAGCACCCCGGCGTGCTCGGCCTCGTCGGCGCCTTTCTCGTCGTGGCGGGGGTACTGGTGATCAGCCTCGGCGGGAGCGGTGCCGACGCCGGCGCGCGGCGGGCAGGCGTGTTCTACGGCGTGCTCACCGGTGCCACCATCGCGGCCTACACGCTCTGGGACGCGCATTCGGTGACCACGCTCGGCGTGCCGCCGTTGGTGTACTTCGGCGGAGGGGCGCTGGGACAGAGCGTGCTGCTCGCGCCGACGGTCGTGCGAGGCAGGACCGCGCTCCGGCGGCTCTGGCGGGAGCACCGCCGCGAGGTGCTGATCGTCGGGCTGGCCTCACCGGTGGCGTACCTGCTGGTGCTGTACGCGCTGCAAATAGCGCCGGTCAGCCTCGTGGCACCGGCGAGGGAGCTGTCGATCGTCCTCGGCGGGATCGCCGCGTGGCTGGTGCTGGGGGAGCGCAATGCGGTGCGCCGGCTGGCCGGCTCACTGGTCGTGCTGGCCGGGATAGCCGCGATTGCGGTGGCCTGAGCCGCTCCGGTAGGCAGGACGCCATGGAAGTACTGAGCAGCCGCGTCCTGATCCACCCCCGCGACCAGCAGGTCACCACGGAGTTCTACCGGGACAAACTGGGTCTGGCGGTCGAACGCGAATTCCCCGGCGGTACCCGGTTCTTCGCCGGAGGTGGCTCGATCGAGGTGGTCGGCACCGGGGAGACGGCGCCGAGCCAGGACGTGAATCTGTTCCTGCAGGTGCGTGACCTGCCCGCGGCGCTGGCCGAACTGGCCGGGCGCGGGGTCCGGCCGGTGCGCGGGCCGCAGCGCGAGCCGTGGGGGACGGACGAGGCATGGATCACCGATCCGGACGGGCTGCGGATCGTGCTCGTCGAAGTACCCGAAGACCACCCGCTGCGCCGCGACAACCGTTAGCCCGGTTTCCGGGCCCGCAGCTGCGCGGCCAGTGCGGTGAAGCCGGGCGGGTCCCAGGTCCAGGTCTGCAGGTCGGTGAAGCCGGCCTCGGCGGCCTCGTCGGCGAGCTCGTGCCGGGTGACCGGCAGCCATTTCTCGTGCGCGGACACCAGCAGCCGTCCGCCGGGGCGCAGCACCCGGAACAGCTCGCCGAACGCGGCCGCCCGGTCTTCCCACAGCTGGACGTTGTTCACGCTCAGCACCACGTCCACGCCGGTGTCCGCGCAGCCGGTGCGAGCCGCCGTGCCCGCGCGCAGCTCGACCCGGTCACCACAGCGTTCGCGGCACAGCCCGCGCATCTCGTCCGAGGGTTCGATGCCGATCACCCTGCCTGCCAGCTCGCTCGCGGCGGCGAGGCCGACGCCGGGGCCGGGGCCGACGACGAGCACCGTCTCGTCGGGTTCGAGCCGGGCCACCTCGACGACACGCCGTTCGGTGGCGGCGTTGCCGAACGCCATCAGCGTGCCGCCGAGCCTGCCCAGCAGGCCGCTGGGGTGGCCGAAGGCCCGGTCCAGCGCGGCGTCCAGACCGCCGGCGGGATCCGGTACGGGAGAGTGCGAAGTGGTCATACTTCGAGGTCACCACGAGCTTCGCGGTCTCGCATCGGGGATGACCCCCACTGACACCCGGAGGTCCATGGGACGATGGTGGCTGGCCACCCCCGACCGTTCCCGAGGACACATCGAGTGACAGCGCCCAAGACGTTCGCCGACACCACCTTCACGCCGCCGGAGCTCATCCGCAACTTCTGCATCATCGCGCACATCGACCACGGCAAGTCGACCCTGGCCGACCGGATGCTGCAGCTCACCGGTGTCGTCGAGGAGCGGGCCATGCGCGCGCAGTACCTCGACCGGATGGACATCGAGCGGGAACGCGGCATCACCATCAAGGCCCAGAACGTGCGCCTGCCGTGGCAGGTCGACGGCCAGGACCACGTGCTGCACCTGATCGACACCCCGGGCCACGTCGACTTCACCTACGAGGTCTCCCGCGCGCTGGAGGCCTGCGAGGGTGCGATCCTGCTGGTCGACGCCGCACAGGGGATCGAGGCGCAGACTCTGGCCAACCTGTACCTCGCGCTCGAGAACGACCTGCACATCATCCCGGTGCTCAACAAGATCGACCTGCCCTCGGCCGATCCGGACAAGTACGCGGCCGAGATCGCGCACATCATCGGGTGCGAGCCCGCGGACGTGCTGCGGGTCTCGGCGAAGACCGGCCTCGGCGTGACCGAGCTGCTCGACGAGTGCGTGCGCCAGGTCCCGCCGCCGGTCGGCGATTCGGACGCGCCTGCCCGCGCGATGATCTTCGACTCGGTCTACGACACCTACCGCGGGGTGGTCACCTACATCCGCGTGGTGGACGGCAGGATCACCCCGCGCGAGAAGATCCGGATGATGTCCACCGGCGCCACGCACGAGCTGCTCGAGGTCGGCATCATCTCGCCGGAGCCGAAGCGCAGCAAGGGCCTCGGCGTCGGCGAGGTCGGCTACCTGATCACCGGGGTGAAGGACGTCCGGCAGTCGAAGGTCGGCGACACCGTGACCTCCGAGCGGGGCGGTGCGAAGGAACCGCTGGCCGGCTACCGCGAGCCGAAGCCGATGGTGTTCTCCGGGCTGTACCCGGTGGACGGATCGGACTACCCGGAACTGCGCGAGGCGCTGGAGAAGCTGCAGCTCAACGATGCGGCACTGGTCTACGAGCCGGAGACGTCGGTGGCACTGGGCTTCGGCTTCCGCTGCGGGTTCCTCGGGCTGCTGCACCTGGAGATCACCCGCGACCGGCTGGAGCGCGAGTTCGGTCTCGACCTGATCTCGACCGCGCCGAACGTGGTCTACCGGGTGCTGCTGGAGGACCGCAGCGAGGTCGTGGTCACCAACCCGTCGGACTGGCCGACCGGGCTGAAACTCGCCGAGGTGCACGAGCCGGTGTCCAAGGTGAGCATCCTGGCGCCCTCGGAGTTCGTCGGCACGATCATGGAGCTGTGCCAGTCCAAGCGCGGCACGCTGCTGGGCATGGACTACCTGTCCGAGGACCGGGTGGAGCTGCGCTACACGATCCCGCTGGCGGAGATCATCTTCGACTTCTTCGACACGCTGAAGTCCCGCACCCGCGGGTACGCCTCACTCGACTACGAGGAGTCCGGCGAGCAGATGGCCGACCTGGTGAAGGTCGACATCCTGCTGCAGGGCGAGGCGGTGGACGCGTTCTCCGCGATCGTGCACAAGGACGCGGCCTACGCCTACGGAAACCGGATGGCCACCCGGCTGCGCGAGCTGATCCCGCGTCAGCAGTTCGAGGTGCCGATCCAGGCCGCGATCGGCTCGCGGATCATCGCACGCGAGACGATCCGCGCGATCCGCAAGGACGTGCTCGCCAAGTGCTACGGCGGCGACATCTCCCGCAAGCGCAAGCTGCTGGAGAAGCAGAAGGAAGGCAAGAAGCGGATGAAGACCGTCGGCAGGGTCGAGGTCCCGCAGGAGGCCTTCGTCGCCGCACTGTCCACTGAGGACGGCGGGAAGGGCAAGAAGTAGCGCCACCCCTGCGGCTGCGGTGGTGCCTGCCGGGCTTCCGCTCGGGATCCGGCAGGCACCACCGCTCAGGCCGTCTCCGGCCGCGTGGTGCTGACCGGGATCAGCTCACGCCGAGCACTGCGGCCAGTGCGCCGACCACGGACGCCGAGGTGCTCGCGACCGTCGAATCGAGGTACTCGGCGATCGGCGTCAGCTCGGCGGCCGATGCGGAACCGCCCGCCACGGCGAGCATCGGCACGGCGAACGCGCCGGCCACGAGGGTCCGCTTCAGCCAGCGCCGGGTGGACGGGTGCTTGTCGGTCATGCTCTGGTCCTCTCGTCGGATCGGGTGTCCGGGATGGACCCTGCCCCGGGAAAAGCGGACGAACAAGACGATTTACCAGTCGTTGACGATCAGGCAACAAGGTGTCGCACGGCCGGGTGAGGCCCGGTTAACCGGATGCGCACACAGGTCGTAACAAGATCACCCCACTCGTAACAAGATCACCCCACGCCGAGGATCCGGTCCGCGGTGACGAAGACCGCGGCGCGACGTTCGGCCGCCATCACGCGGTCGTACTCGGCCCAGTCGTCGTGGGTGCCGGTCGCGGACTTGAAGACCTCGCGCAACAGTGCCGGCAGGTCGGCGGCCGGGAAGCCCGGGTCGGGGTCGTCCGGCCCGAGCAGGTGGGTGCGACCGGTCACCGATGCCCAGTGCCAGCCACGGCGGAAAGTCACCGTGGCATGGCCGCTGCGGCGCAGCAGGGCGAGCTTCCGTGCGTCACCGCGGGCGACGAAGGCGACGGAGGGCGCGCCGGTCACCGGATCGGGGTGGATGCCGGCGTTGACGACCGTGCTGTGCACGGTCCCGTCGGCGCGGGTGGTGGCGATGGTCGCGAGCCCGTTCTCCTGCAAGGAGAGGGCGCGCACGGTTTCCAGATCGGTAGTCATGTTCTTCCCAACGCCACCGGGCCGCGAAATCTGCCGGGACTAGGCTCCGGTCATGTTCGAGGATCTGGAGTTCCCCGTGATCGCCGCCCCGATGGCAGGCGGGCCGAGCACGCCGGAGCTGATCGGCGCGGTCACCGCGGCAGGCGGCCTCGGCTTCCTGCCCTCGGGGTACCTCGCGGTCGAGACGTTCGATGCCAAGATCGCGCACACCGCCGATCTCACCGGCGGCCACTACGGCGCCAACCTCTTCGTCCCCGGCAGCCGCTCCGCCGCCGATCTCACCGCGCACCGCGAGCGGCTGCTGGCCGAGGCGCTGCGGTACGGCGTCGAGCCCGGTGAGCCGGTATGGGACGACGACGAGTACCCCGCGAAGCTCGACCTGGTGGTGCAGCGGCGCGTTCCGCTGGTCTCCTTCACCTTCGGCGCGCCGACCTCGGCCGAGGCGCAGCGGATCCACGAGGCCGGTGGCACGGTGCTGGTCTCGGTCACCAGCCCGGACGAGGCCGACCTCGCCGCAGCGCGGGGTGCAGACGCACTGGTGGTGCAGGGGATGGAAGCCGGTGGCCACCGCGCGCTGTTCACCGACGACGCCACGGATCCGGCGGGCGGCGAACAGTACGGGTTACTGGCACTGCTGCGGCTGATCGGGGCGCGTACGAGCCTTCCGCTGGTGGCCTCCGGCGGGCTGGTGCACGGCGCCGACGTGGCGGCCGTGCTCGCCGCCGGTGCCTCGGCCGCCCAGCTGGGCACGGCGTTCCTGCAGGCCACCGAGGCCGGTACGGCGGAGCCGCAGCGGCGGGCGCTGGCCGAGGCCGGGCGGCGAACGGCATTCACCAGGGCGTTCAGCGGCCGCCCGGCGCGCGGCATGGTGAACCGCGTGCTCGGCGACCTTTCCGCGGACGCACCCGCGGCGTACCCGCAGTTGCACCATCTGAGCAAGCCGGTGCGCGCGGCCGCCGGTCGCGCCGGGGATCCGGAGGCGATGTCGTTGTGGGCGGGGCAGACCTACCCGCTCGCCGGGGACGGATCCGCCGCGTCCGTTGTGGAACGTCTGCGCGCCGAGGCGAAGGCGGCCGCAGGTCGGCTCGATCGCTTGCGCTGAACGGAAAACGGGCCGCCTTCCGGAGCAGGAGGGCGACCCGGCGCATCAGTCCGAAGTGGATTCGGAGCCGTTGCGGTGCAGCAGGGAGTGCCGCCTGCTGTAGCCGAAGTACACCACCATCCCGATGACGAACCAGATCGCGAAGCGCAGCCAGGTTGCCGGCTGCAGGAACGTGATCAGCCAGATCGAGAACGCGATCCCGATGATCGGCACCACCGGCATGCCCGGCGTGCGGAACGTGCGCGGCAGGTCCGGGCGCCGGTAGCGCAGCACGATCACCGCGACGCAGACCACCACGAAAGCCAGCAGGATGCCGATGTTGGTCAGTTCGGCGGCCTCGTTGATCGGCAGCAGGCCGGCGATGATCGCCGAGGCGCCGCCCAGCACCCAGGTGGTGCGGGAAGGCACCTTGCGTACCGGATGGGTTTTCGAGAACCACTTCGGCAGCAGCCCGTCGCGGCTCATCGAGTAGCCGACGCGGGTGGCGCCGAGCAGGAAGGTGAACAGCACGGTCAGGATGCCGATGATGGCCCCCACCGCGATCACCGCGCCGAGCCAGCCGAGGCCGACCCGCTCGAAAGCGTTGGAGAACGCGGCTTCCGGGTCGATGTCGGTGTAGCGCACCATGCCGGTGAGCACCAGGCACGCCAGCACGTACAGCACCATCGAAATGGCCAGCGAGTAGATGATCGCCTTGGGCATGTGCTTCTGCGAGTCCTGCGATTCCTCCGCCGCAGTCGACATCGCGTCGTAACCGAACACGGCGAAGAACACCGTGGCCGCGCCGGTGAAAGCACCGCTGGCGCCGAAGGGGAAGAAGTTGCTGTAGTTGCCGGTCTTGATGTGGAAGGCGCCGACCACGATCACCAGCAGCACGAGCGCGACCTTCAGGTACACCAGCAAAGTCTCGAACCGCGCCGCGTTCTTCATGCCCTGGTTCAGGACGAAGGCGATCAGCAGGCACAGCAGCACGGCGAACAGGTTCACCTTGTACGAACCGGACGCCACGCCGTCCGGTTCGGTGCCCGGCGCGCCGGCCATCCACTGCGGCAGCGACACGTGCAGGAACCCGAGCAGATCGTTGAAGTAGCCCGAAATGCCGATCGCCACCACGGACACGATCGCGGTGTACTCCAGCAGCAGGTCCCATCCGATGAACCAGCCGACGATCTCGCCCAGCACCGCGTAGCCGTAGGTGTAGGCCGAACCGGCCCGCGGGATCAGGCCGGCGAACTCGGCGTAGGAGAACGCGGCGGCGGCACTCGCGACACCCGCGATCAGGAACGAGATCAGCACGGCGGGCCCGGCGGTCTTGTTCGCCACCGCACCGGCGAGGGAGAAGATCCCGGCCCCGATGATGCCGCCGACACCGATCGCGGTCAGCTGGCGCAGTCCCAGCGTGCGCTGCAATCCGGTCTCGACGCTGTTCTCGATCGCCTCGATCGGTTTGCGCCGGAAGACCCCGGACCCGGTACCCAGGCTGCGCGGAGCGGACATCGCTTTCTCCTCAAGAGATCGGGAAGCTCTGGCAGCGCACCGTACTAGGTCCGCGGCCGCGTGTTCGGCAACCCGCGCATCGATGCCGGACCGTGACGAAACCCGGCCCGTTCAGCCTGCCGCGGTGCCCGATCCGGCACCCGGCTCTGCCGTCGCGGGCACCGGTTTCCCCGTGCCGCGCACGATCCCGGCGGTGAAGAAGGACAGCAGCTCCGCGACCTCCGGCGGGTCGTCCAGCTGCGGGCAGTGCCCCCAGTCCTCCCGCACGAGCAGCCTGCTGTGCGGGACGAGGGTGTGCAGCCGTCGTCCGGAAGCCGACGTGACGAGCTTGTCCTTGCCGCAGGCCACCACGAGCAGCGGGACCCGCACCAGGTCGAGCCGGTAGGCGCCGGCCAGTTCGGCGACCAGCTGGCGGGCCTGCTCCAGCCTGCGGGTGGTGGCGCGGTAGTCCGGGAACAGCGTGGTGAACCGGCGCACCTGGCCGGCGTCCGCGTGCCGGGAGTCGGCGTAGAGGATCCGCGGCACCACCTGCTCGGCGACCGCGCGGACCAGGAAACCGGGCACCGGCACCGGAAGCGAGGAGTACAGCCGCAACGGCAGCGGGTTGCGCGCGACGGTCCGCACGAGCCACGAGTCGACGAGTCCGGGTGCCGCGATCGACACCACCCCGGTCACCGGCAGCCGGGTGCTCTGCGCCGCACGCAGGCTCAGCGTGCCGCCGAGGGAGTTGCCTGCCAGCACCACCGGGCCCAGCACCGCCTGTTCGCGGACCACCGCGGCGGCGAACGCGTCGAGCTGCGGCAGCATCGGGCCCGGCCGCAGCGGCTGGGCGTCGCCGAAACCGGGCAGGTCGACCGCGATGGCCGCGATGCCCTCGGCGGCGAGTTCGCCGAGTACCGGACGCCACGTATCGGCACTGTCGCAGTACCCGTGCAGCAGCACGAGACGCGGGGCACGCGGTTTTCCGGCCGGACGGCGGCGGACCCGCCGTGGCGCCTCGGCCACCGGCGGACCGACCTCGAGCACCCTGGTCCGCACGCCGGCAAAGCGCCGGAAGGACTCCCGGATCGGGTCCGGATCACTGGGGTTCCGGCCGCCCCTGCCGCCGGGTGCGGGCCGCTCCGTCGCGGTCATGTTCTCCAGGTTAACCGCTGAAGGTCGAAATCCGGTCGAACTTCGGGGGTGACAAACGGGTTGCGATCTCGGGGTGTTGACGGTTCACCGCGGACCGGGTACAAGCACCGGCCCGGCCCGATCCATCGCGGACCGGACCGGGCCGGAATGACGTTTCAGCTGGTGAAGACGATCTTGCCGGCGGTCTCGCCGTCCGCCATCGCGCGGAATCCCGCGGCCGCCTCGGTGCGCGGCAGCTGCTTGCCGATCTGCGGCTTGATGCCCTTGAGGTCCAGATACGCGAGTAGATCGGCCAGTTCGTCGCGGGTGCCCATGGTGGAGCCGACCACGCGCAGCTGGAGGAAGAACACCCGCTGCAGATCCGCCGACGGGTCCGGGCCGCTGGTGGAGCCGGACACCACGACGATGCCGCCGGGCTTGAGCGACTTCAGCGTGTGGCCCCAGGTGGCCTTGCCGACCGTCTCGAACACCGCGTCCACCCGCTCGGGCAGCCGGGCGCCGGATTCGAAGGTCTGGTGCGCGCCGACGCTTTCGGCCAGTGCGCGCTTCTCCTCGCTGCGGCCGGTGACCCACACCCGGAAGCCCGCCGCGCGGCCGAGCGCGATGAGCGCGGTCGACACGCCACCGGACGCGCCCTGCACCAGCATCGTCTGGCCGGGCCGCAGACCCGACTTGACGAACAGCATCCGGTAGGCGGTGAGCCAGGCGGTGCCCATCGTCGCGGCCTCGGGGAAGGTGAGGCCCGCGGGCTTGGGCACCGCGTTGCGCGCGGGCACCACGACCTGGTCGGCGAACGTGCCCTGGTGCTTCTCGGTGAGCAGTGAGCGTTTCGGGTCGAGCGTGTCGTCGCCCTGCCAGCCCGGCGCGTTGATCACCGAGTGCAGGACGACCTCGGTGCCGTCGTCGAGCGTCCCGGCGCCGTCGCAGCCGAGGATCATCGGGAACTGCTCGGCCTTGATGCCGACGCCACGCAGCGTCCACAGGTCGTGCATGTTGAGACTGGCGGCCTTGACGTGCACCCGGACCCAGCCTTCGGGTACCTCGGGTTCGGGCCGCTCGCCGACGACCAGAGAGTCGAGCGGGGACTCGGCGTTGGGTTCCTGCGCGTATACGGCGAACATGGCAGCAACCTACCTCCCCGCGCCGCAGCACCGCAGCAGAGCGCGGGTAGGCTCACAGTCGTGCTGAACGGGCTGGCCAACTGGTGGGACGGGGTGGAGCTGTGGCTCGCCCAGGCCTGGTTCCCGGTGCAGTTCGTGCTGGTCATGGTCGTGGTCGTGCCGCTGTGCCTGCTGGTCGCGTGGATCATCGACAAGCTGGTCGAGCGGTGTGCCCGCTGGCTCGGCACGGCCCGTGACGACGAGGGCCCGAGCGGCTCCTAAGCTGGCGCACCATGGTCAACCGTAGGCGGATCACCGCTGCGCTCGTCGGTCTTCTCGTGCTGGTGCTCGGGGGCTGGCTGGTGAAGGAGTCGACCGGGGGGCCGGACACACCGCCCGCGCCCGCCGGGGTCACCGGTGCCGCCGAGCCGGGCGGGAAGGTGGCCGGCTCCGCTTCCGGTTTGCCGGTGAAGCCGCTGTCCGCACTGCCGGCACAGGCGGGCGACACCTGGCAGCTGATCCGCCGCGGCGGTCCGTATCCGTATCCGCGCAACGACGACGTCGTCTTCCAGAATCGCGAGAAGGTCTTGCCGAGCAAGAAATCCGGCTATTACCACGAATACACGGTGAAGACCCCGGGCAGTGCCGACCGCGGTCCGCGGCGGCTCGTCACCGGGCAGGCGAAAGAGCTGTACTACACCGACGACCACTACGCCTCCTTCGTCGTCGTGGACCCGAACCGGTGAGCGCGGGCGAGGACGCGAAGGCCGCCGCGGACCAGGCCTTCGCCAGGGGTGCGTACCCGCACCGGGTGGACGGCGGCCGCACGGTCGACAAGGCGAGCACGCTGGACGCGATCGCCGAGGCGATGTCGTTCCCGGGCCACTTCGGCCGCAACCTCGACGCGCTCTACGACATGCTCACCGACCTGTCCTGGCTGCCGCGTGGCGAGCACGTGCTGATCTGGACCGGTTCGGATGCGCTGCGCGGTGCCGAGCCCAAGACCTACCTGGCGATCCGGAGCGTGCTTTCGGACGCGCAGCGGGCGCTCGGGCCCGGCGACGGGCGCGCGGACGGCTGGCAGCTGACCGTGGTGCTGGCGGATTCCTGAGCGGTCAGTCCGCGGGGACCCACCCCGGCTTGCGCTTCTCCGCGAACGCCCGGATGCCCTCCTGGCCCTCCTCGCTCGCGAAGAACCCGGCGGAGAGTTCGTTCATCGCGGCGAATCCGTCCGCCGGGGTGGCCGGCCGCGGCCGGCCGAGCAGCTCCTTCGTGGCGGCCAGCGCCTGCGGTCCGCCCAGGGTGAGCGACTTGAGGTAGCGCTGCACCGTGGCGTCCAGCTCCTCGGCCGGGACGCAGGCGTTGAGCAGGCCGATCTCGACGGCCCGGCGAGCGTCGAACACCTCGCCGGTGAGGAAGAGCTCGTGCGCGGCCCGCGGCTGCAGCCGGGGCAGCACGGTGAGCGAGATGACCGCCGGGATCACGCCGATGCGGACCTCGGAGAAGGCGAACGTGGCCTCGGGCACCGCGACCGCGATGTCGCACGCGGCGACCATGCCGATACCGCCCGCGCGGGCCGGGCCGGCCAGCCGTGCGACCACCGGTTTCGGGCTGGTCCACAGCTGGTCCAGGATCTTCGGGAACTCGTTCACGCCCTGCTCGCCCGCCCCGGCGCCGCGGGCCTCCTTGAGGTCCATGCCCGCGCAGAAGACCGGGCCGGTGTGCGTCAGCTGCACGACGCGCACGTTGTCGTCCGCGCGAGCCTGCTCCAGCGCGGCGCTCAGCTCGCGGCGCAGCTGTGCGGACAGCGCGTTGCGGTTGTGCGGGGAGTCGAGAGTGATCGTGGCGATGCCGCCTGCCACCGTGTAGTGCACCAGTTCTTCAGCCATGCCAGACACTCTGGCACACCGCGGCACCGGTGTGCGCACCCCGCGGAGGCGGGCACACCGGTGCCGGGCCGGCCGGTCAGCCGATGGTCGTGGTGGTGAAGACCGGGCTGGGCGAGGGGAAGCAGGCCGTCGGCGCGGTGACGTCCCCGATCACCGTGCCCGCCACCGCCTTGAACGTCAGGCCGGGGTCGTCGTAGCTCGATCCGGACAGCTTCGTCTCGATCTTGCCGGAGTCGCCCGCCTTGAGATGCACCGTGATGGTGGGCAGTTCGAAGGTCGCACCGCCCGCGATCGGGCCGGGGAAGCTCAGCGTCGCGATGCCGTCGGCCACGGCGATCTCCGGTGCGGTGTTGCCGAGGCCGGAGCCGCCGGCGAGGTCGGCGCCGACGTAGGTGGAATTGGCCGGGACGGGGAACTGCAGTGCGAAGGTGTTGATCTCCTTCACGGTGTTGCCCGCGACCTCGCCGGGCACCGTGTTCGGGGCCTCGTCGATGACCACGTCGAACGCCGCGCCGGGGGCCACCGTTTCGGGTGCGGTGACGTCCACGTCCTGGTCGAGCGAGACCTGCTGGGGTCCGACGACCGGTGCGTCCGCCTGGCAGTCGAAGGCGATCGTGGTGGTCGCGGCCGAGGCCGGGGTGGCGAGCGCGAGGGGCAGGGCCGCCGCCGCGACGAGGGCGATCAGCCGCGGACGAGAAAGGCGAAGAGCTTTCATCTGTGTCCACCTACCTGGGGTTTTGGAGGAGAGAAAACGGGCGCCGCGCAGCGTTTAGAGAGTTACCGGCACGTTAACTAGTGCGTCAAGGATTGGCCGTTCCCATACCCGGGGAGTGACGGAACTGGGGAAAAGTCCCGCTGCTTGGCGGTGGTGATCGGGCCGCCCGTCCGCCGCGGCCACCGACAGTGGTCTAGACGAGGTGGGCGGTCCGCAGCAGTCCGGAGACCGCGGCGGCGTAGCGGCCGATCACCACGTCGGCGACGCGGGGATCGTCGGCCAGCGGAGCGGCGAGGAACACGCCGGGGTCGGCCGCACGGGCCAGCGCGGCGATCCGGTCGGGGAGCAGACCCGGGGCGAGGAACCAGGACGCCACGACCAGATGCCGCACGCCGCGGGCGCGCAGCCGGGCGGCGGCGGCCGGGACGTCCGGCTGGGCGGCGCTGGCGAACGCCTCGCTCACCGGGAGCCCGAGCCGTTCCTCCCAGCGCGCGGCGAGGTTCGCGACCACGGCGTTCGCCTCCGGGTTCGACGAACCGACCGCGGTGAGCAGCACCCCGGTGCCGCGGCGGTGGCGGGCCCCGGCGAGCCGGTCGAGGGCCACCGCTTCGAGCGCCGGGTTCGCGCCGAGCACGTCCGACACCCGGATCCGGAACCCGGGGCAGCAGTCGGTGACCTCGTCGACCAACGCAGGCAGATCGATCCGCGCGTGAAACGCGCTGCCGAGCAGCAGCGGCACGACGACCGCGCTGCGGTGCCCCTTGGCGTAGAGGCCGCGCAGCACCTCGGTCACCCGCGGCTCGGAAAGGTCCAGAAAGGACTCGTGCACCTCGAGGCCGGGTGCCTGTGCGCGCACGACGTCGACGAGCGCCCGCACGGTCGCAGCCGAGCGGGGATCGCGACTGCCGTGCGCGACGGCGACCAGCGGAGGGGTCACGAGAACCGCTCACCCACCAGCCCGGCCGCGAGGGTGTCGCCGTCCTTCGGGTCGATCACGAGGAACGCACCGGTGCGCGGGCTGGTGCCGTAGTCGTCCACCGGCAGCGGTTCGGCCAGCCGGAGGGTGACCCGGCCGATGTCGTTGAGCTGCAGTGTCTCCGGATCCTCCACACTGGACAGGGTCTGCTCGTCGAAGCGGGCGTGCAGCTCGCCGGCCAGTGCCTGCACGGTGCGGGCGCCATGTTTGACGAGCACGCGCGCACCCGGTTTGAGCGGCTTCGCGGACAGCCAGCACACCGTGCCGTCGATCTCGTCGGTGACCGACGGCGGCGCGTCCACGGTGGCGATCAGGTCGCCGCGGGCGATGTCGATGTCGTCGGCGAGCAGCAGGGTCACCGACGCGCCTGCGCCGGCCTCGCCGAGCGGGCCGTCGGCGGTGTCGATGCGCTCGACGCGGCTGCGGATGCCTTGCGGCAGCACCACGATCTCGTCACCCGGCCGCACCGTTCCGGCGGCGATCTGGCCGGCGTAACCGCGGTAGTCCGGGTACTGCGGGGTGCGCGGGCGGATCACGTACTGCACCGGGAACCGCAGCGGAGAATCGTGCGGATCCGGCGCGACCGGCACGGTTTCCAGGTGTTCCAGCAGCGCCGGTCCGGTGTACCACGGGGTGCGCCCGGAGCGCGTCGCGACGTTGTCGCCGTGCAGTGCGGAGACCGGGATGGTCACCACGGAAGCCGGGTCGTAGCCGAGGGATTCCGCGTGCGCGGTGAACTCCTTGGCGATCACGGTAAAGGTGGTCTCGTCGTAGTCGGCGAGGTCGATCTTGTTCACCGCGAGGACCAGCCGCGGCACGCCGAGCAGGGCGAGCACGGCCGCATGCCTGCGGGTCTGCTCGACCACCCCGTTGCGCGCGTCCACCAGCAGGACCGCGAGCTGCGCGGTGGACGCGCCGGTCACCGTGTTGCGGGTGTACTGCACGTGCCCCGGCGTGTCGGCGAGCACGAACGAGCGCCGGGGCGTGGCGAAATAACGGTAGGCGACGTCGATGGTGATGCCCTGCTCGCGTTCCGAGCGCAGGCCGTCGACCAGCAGTGAGAGGTCGGGAGTGGACAGTCCTTTGTCGACACTGGCCCTGGTGACCGCGTCGAGCTGGTCGGCGAGGACGGACTTCGTGTCGTAGAGCAGCCGTCCGACGAGGGTGGATTTGCCGTCGTCGACGCTGCCCGCGGTGGCCAGCCTCAGCAGGCTCGACATCAGAAGTAGCCCTCCCGTTTGCGGTCTTCCATGGCTGCTTCGGACATCCGGTCGTCGGCGCGGGTCGCGCCGCGTTCGGTCAGCCGGGACGCGGACACCTCGGCGATGACCTCCTCGACGGTGACCGCGCTCGATTCGACCGCCCCGGTGCACGAGCCGTCGCCGACGGTGCGGTAGCGGACGGTCAGCTCGTGCACGTTCTCGTCCGGTCGCGGTCCGCCCCAGGGCCCTTCGCTCAGCCACATGCCGTCCCGCCGGTAGACCTGGCGCCGGTGCGCGTAGTAGATCGAGGGCAGTTCGACCTTTTCGCGGGCGATGTAGTGCCAGACGTCGGCCTCGGTCCAGTTGGACAGCGGGAACACCCGGACCTGCTCGCCGGGGCGGTGCCGTCCGTTGTAGAGGTTCCACAGCTCGGGCCGCTGACGGCGCGGATCCCACTGGCCGAAGGAATTGCGCAGGCTGAAGATGCGCTCCTTGGCCCTGGCCCGCTCCTCGTCCCTGCGGCCGCCGCCGAACACCGCGTCGAACCGGTGCTCGGCGATGGTGTCCAGCAGCGGGGTGGTCTGCAGGGGATTGCGCATGCCGTCCGCGCGCTCTTCGAGGCGGCCGTCGTCGATCCAGTCCTGCACCTTGGCCACGACCAGGCGCAGGCCGTACTTCGCCACGACGTGGTCGCGGAAGGCGAGCACCTCGTCGAAGTTGTGCCCGGTGTCCACGTGCAGCAACGGGAACGGGACCGGTGCCGGCCAGAACGCCTTGATCGCCAGGTGCAGCAGCAGTGTCGAGTCCTTGCCGCCGGAGAACAGGATCACCGGCCGGTCGAACTCGCCCGCGACCTCGCGGAAGATGTGGATCGCTTCGGATTCCAGCGCGGCCAGGTTGTCGGTCGCGATCGCAGCAGGGGGATCGGCCGGGCCCGGTGCCCCGGCCACGGCGGGCACCGCATCGGCTGCCGGTTCGAATGTGGTCATCGGTCCTTCCTCAGCCGTGCAGTCCGCATTCGGTCTTCGACGTGCCTGCCCAGCGGCCGCTGCGCGGATCGGCCCCCGGCGCGACCTTCGCCGTGCACGGCGCGCAGCCGATGGACGGGTAGCCCGCGGAGACCAGCGGGTTCTCCAGGATCCCGTGCTCGTGCAGGTAGCCGTTGAACTCCTCGTCGGTCCACGCCGCGATGGGGTTGATCTTCACCAGCCCGTTGCGCTCGTCCCAGCCGACGATCGGGGTGTTCGCCCTGGTCGGCGCGTCCACCCGGCGTACGCCGGTGACCCAGGCCGAGTACTGCGAGAGCGTGCTGCGCAACGGCACCACCTTGCGCAGGAAACAGCACTGCGTGGGGTCGCGGTCGTGCAGCTTCGGGCCGTACTCCGCGTCCTGCTCGGCCACGCTCTGCTCGGCCTCGGCGTTGACGATCTGCACCTCGGGGTAGACCGTCTGCACCGCGTCGCGCGTGCCGATGGTCTCCGCGAAGTGGTAGCCGGTCTCGAGGAACAGCACGGGCACATCCGGTTTGACCTTGACCGCCAGGTCGATCAGCACGGCGTCCTGCATGTTCGAGGCCACGATGAAGTCGTCGCCGAAGGTCTGCGCGGTCCAGGCCAGCGCCTCCTCGGCGCTGGCGCCGGCAAGCTCTTTCCCGGCGCGTTCGGCCAGCGTCCGGTAGTCGGCGGTGGCGGTCATCCGTGCACCTCCTGAGGTAGGGACAGTCCGTGGAACTTCACCGAGAACCTCCTCCGGCAGGCGGCGCACAGCCATTCTCCGCCTTCGGCGGGACGCAGGTCCTCGTCACCGCAGAACGGGCAGTAGTAGGGCACCGCCCGTTCGGTCGAGGTCACTGCAGCACGCTCGCGTCGGCGCGGGCAACCCACGGCGCGAACCGCTCGCCGGGTTCGCGTCCGGCCAGATAGGCCCGCACCACGCGTTCGACGTAGTCCACCAGCTCGTCGGCGAGGACCTTGTGGCCGCGCAGCTTGCGGCCGAAGCCCGCGTCGAGGCCGAGGCCACCGCCGAGGTGTACCTGGAACCCCTCGACCTGGCGGCCTTCGGGGTCGGTGACGATCTGGCCCTTCAGCCCGATGTCCGCGGTCTGGATCCGGGCACACGAGTTCGGGCAGCCGTTGAGGTGCACGCTCACCGGATTCTCCAGATCGCCCTGGATGTCCGCGAGCCGCGTCTCCAGCTCGGCCACCAGCGCCTGCGCGCGGGCCTTCGTCTCGACGATCGCCAGTTTGCAGAACTCCAGCCCGGTGCAGGCCATCACACTGCGCCGCCACGGCGAGGGGCGGGTGTGCAGACCCTGTTCGGCCAGCTCGGTCTCCAGCGCGGGCACCTCGGCCCCGGACACGTCGAGGATGACCAGCTTCTGCTGCGGGGTCAGCCGGACCCTGGCCGAACCCGCCCGCTGCGCGGCCTTGGCCACGGCGAGCAGCGTCTCGCCGTCCACCCGGCCCGCGACGGGGGCGGCACCGACATAGAACCGGCCGTCGACCTGCGGGTGCACACCGACGTGGTCGATCGGTGCGGCGGGCACCTCCGGCGCGGGGCCGTCCAGCAGCGGGCGCTTGAGGTACCGGGTTTCCAGAACTTCCCGGAACTTTTCCGCGCCCCAGTCCTTGACCAGGAACTTGATCCGCGCCCGCGCGCGCAGCCGCCGGTAGCCGTAGTCGCGGAAGACGCTGATCACGGCCTCCCACACGTCCGGCACCTCCTCGCGCGGCACCCAGGCGCCGAGCCGCTGCCCGATCATCGGGTTCGTGGACAGCCCGCCGCCGACCCAGACGTCGAATCCGGGGCCGTGCTCGGGATGGTCCACGCCGACGAACGCGACATCGTGGATCTCGTGCGCCACGTCGGGCTGGCCGGACACCGCGGTCTTGAACTTGCGCGGCAGGTTCGCGTACTGCGGGTCGCCGACGAAGCGGCGCTTGATCTCCTCGATCGCGGGCGTGCCGTCGATGATCTCGTCGGCGGCGATCCCGGCGACCGGCGAGCCGAGGATGACGCGCGGGCTGTCGCCGCACGCCTCCATCGTGGTCATGCCCGCGTCCTCGAGCTTGCGCCAGATCGTGGGCACGTCCTCGATCTGGATCCAGTGGTACTGGATGTTCTGCCGGTCGGTGATGTCCGCGGTGCCGCGCGCATGCGTCTGGGAGATCTCCGCGAGCACGGCGAGCTGACGGGTGGTGAGCATCCCGCCGTCGAGCCGGACCCGCAGCATGAAGTAGCGGTCGTCGAGATCCTCCGGTTCGAGGGTGGCGGTGCGGCCGCCGTCGATACCGGGCCTGCGCTGGGTGTAGAGGCCGAACCAGCGGAACCGGCCGCGCAGATCACCGGGGTCGATCGAATCGAATCCCCGGCGGGAGTAGATGTTCTCGATCCGCGCGCGGACGTTGAGCGGGTGGTCGTCCTTTTTGGCGCGCTCGTTCGGGTTCAGCGGTTCCCGGTAACCGAGCGCCCACTGTCCCTCGCCGCGCTTCTGCCGGGCGCGGCCCTTCGCGGGGGTGTCACGCGTGGGTGCGGCCATGGAGGTCCTCCGGGCTGTGGTGGCGCCGTCGTGGCGGGTCCCGTGCCGGGGCACGGGGGAGTACGCGGGCGATGCGGCGCCGGTGGTCCAGATGTGGTGGGCTGGCTGGGCGTCGGGAGTCAGCGGACGGGCCGGCAGAGCGCGCTCGCGACCCGGACGAGGTCGACGTGGCGGCGCGCCACGAGAAGGAAACCGGCAGGACTCACCGCCCCAGATTGCCACGCGTTCAGAATGTGGTCCAGCGTTGTCCGGATCGTGGGAGAAGGCTCACTCCCCGGCGGTACCGGCCACCGCTGCCAGGCGTTTCCCGGCAGCCGGACGGGCACCGGGCACGTTCGCCGGCCGGGCCGGATGCCGGCGCATCGTTCTGCTGCCGAACTATCCCGGCCGGTGCGGACGGGGCGTCCGGTACCGGGGACAATGGCGGTCGTGCCTGTTCCCGACGTCAGCGGTCCGCCTGCCGGACTGCCCGCAACCGCGCTGGAGGGGCTGGGGACCCGGCCCTTCGGCGTGTACGTGCATGTGCCGTTCTGCGCCACCCGCTGCGGCTACTGCGATTTCAACACCTACACCGCCGGTGAGCTGGGTTCCGCGGCCTCGCCGCGGTCCTGGCTGGACGCGTTGCGGCGAGAGCTGGAACTCGGTGCCGAAATCCTCGGCAGCGCACCTGCCGCGGAGACCGTGTTCGTCGGGGGCGGGACGCCGTCGTTGCTGGGCCCGGACGGGCTCGCGGAAGTGCTCGACGGTGTGCGGTCGGTGTTCGGCCTGGCGCCGGGTGCGGAGGTGAGCACCGAGTCGAACCCCGAGTCCACCTCACCGGAGTTCTTCGCCGGGATCCGCGACGCCGGGTACACCCGGGTGTCGCTCGGCATGCAGTCCGCGGCGCCGCACGTGCTGCGGATCCTGGACCGGGTGCACACGCCGGGACGACCGGTCGACGCCGCGCGCGAGGCGCGGGCTGCCGGGTTCGAGCACGTGAACCTCGACGTGATCTACGGCACGCCGGGGGAGCGCACCGGAGATCTGCGCGCGTCGCTCGAAGCCGTGCTCGCGGCAGGCGTGGACCATGTGTCGGCGTACGCGCTGATCGTCGAGGAGGGCACCGCGCTGGCCCGCCGGGTGCGCCGGGGTGAACTGCCCGCACCCGACGACGACGTGCTGGCCGCGGACTACGAGCTGATCGACTCGGTGCTCTCCGGCGCCGGACTGCGGTGGTACGAGGTGTCCAACTGGGCCCGCGACGAGGCTGCCCGGTGCCGGCACAACCTGGGCTACTGGCGGGGCGGCGACTGGTGGGGCGCCGGTCCCGGCGCGCACAGTCACGTCGGCGGGGTGCGCTGGTGGAACGTGAAGCATCCGGCGAAGTACGCCGGGCTGCTCGCCGAGGGCCGCAGTCCGGAAGCGGACCGCGAGGTGCTCACCGGCGCCGATCGGTACCTCGAGCGGATCATGCTCGAACTGCGGGTCTCCGAAGGACTGCCGTTGTCCGCGCTCGACGGCGGCGGGGTGGCGCAGGCCCGTGCGGCGGCGGCAGAGGGGCTGCTTGAAGAGTCCGTTTTGGACAGTCGTGGCCGTGCGGTGCTGACCGACCGGGGACGGCTGCTCGCGGACGGTGTGGTGCGCCGCCTGGCCGGCTGATTTCCGGTCTTCGGGCATAACCGGGCCCGATCGTTCGTTGGTCGAAGTACACGAGCGAGGGAGACGCGGATGCCGCAGGCGGTCAGGTACAGCGAACACGGCGGGATCGACGTGCTGCGGGTGGCGGAGGTCCCGCGTCCGGTGCCCGGTGCCGGGCAGGTGCTCGTGGCGGTCCGGGCGGCCGGGATCAACCCGGGGGAGGCGGCCATCCGGAAGGGCCTGATGGCGCAGAGATTTCCGTCGGTGTTCCCCTCCGGACAGGGCAGCGACCTGGCCGGGGTGGTGGCCGAACTGGGGCCGGACGTGACCGAGATCCAGGTCGGCGACGAGGTGCTCGGCTTTGTGAACACGCGCTCCAGCCAGGCTGAATATGCGGTCGTGGAGGCCGGGGACCTCACGCCCAAGCCCGGCGGCCTGTCCTGGGAGGTCGCGGGCAGCCTCTTCGTCGCGGGGACCACCGCGTACGCGTCGGTGTGCGCGACCTGTCCGCGAGAAGGCGACACGGTCGTCGTGTCGGGTGCGGCCGGAGGAGTCGGTTCGCTGACTGTGCAGCTGGTGCAGCTCACGGGTGCCACAGTGGTCGGCATCGCGAGCGAAGCGAACCACGAGTGGCTCCGCGCGCACGATGTGGTCCCGGCGGCCTACGGCGACGGGCTCGAGGACCGGATCCGGGAGATCACCGGCGACAAGGTGGACGCGTTCATCGACACCTACGGCGACGGTTACGTCGAGCTGGCGCTGCGCTTGGGCGTCTACACCGGACGGATCAACACGGTGATCGACTTCGCCGCCGCCGAGAAGTACCGGGTGAAGACCGAGGGCAACGCCGCCGCCGCGAGCGCCGAGGTGATGCGTGACCTGGCTGCGCTGGCGGACAAGGGGCTGCTGGACGTGCCGGTCGCCGCCGTCTACCCCTTGGCCGAGGTGCAGGACGCCTACCGCGACCTGGAGCGCCGGCACACCCGGGGAAAGATCGTGCTCAAGCCCTGACCACCGCGCGCAGCCCGGCCACGAACGTCTCGAGGGCGAACTCCATCCGGTCCGCACTCGTCCCGGCGTTGAAGAACTGCCCGATCCGGGCCAGGTTCGGGAACGCGCCGGCGGGCAGGGACTGCACGTAATCGGCCATCCGGCGTTCGCGCTCGGCCATGTGCGCTGGGTCGTATTCGCCGAACGTCCAGCCGCTCGCCTCGTAGGCGAAAGCCTTCGCGTACATGCTGAGCGCGTCGCCGGCGAAGGCGGCCTGCTTCCTGTCCAAGCCACCGGCGCGCAGGAACGCGAGCATCGCTTCGCCCTGCCGCAGCGCGTTCGGCGTGACCGGGATCGGCGTGTTCCAGGCGACCTTCGCAATGCCGGGGTAGGTCATCATCGCGCGGACCTGCCGCCGCACCTGCTCCTTGACCTGCTCGTCCCAGTGCTCCGGATCGGGCTCCGGACAGGGGATCTCGCCCAGCACCGCGTCGAGCATGAGCTCGTCCAGCTCCTCCTTGTTCGACACGTACGCATACAGCGACGCCGGCCCGGTTTCCAGCTGCTGCGCGACCCGGCGCATCGAAACTGCCCGGATCCCCTCCGCGGCCAGGATGTCCAGTGCCGTGCGGACCACGAGTTCCGGCGACAGCAACGGTTTCTCGGCGCGTTTGCGGGGGCTCGGCGCTCGGCGCCACGGCGGAGGCGGGACGGTCATGCAGACCAGCCTAGAGGCCTGCCGGCGTTGACGCGAACGGTGTTCGTCAGTAGTGTGCTCCTTAACGAACAACGTTCTACAAGGGAGTGCGCAATGAACGACCGGGAAGAAGTCCTCGCCGTCCTCCGCCGGATCACCGATGCCTGGAACAGTGGTGATGCCGCGGCCTACGCGCGTCAGTTCACCGCCGATGCCGACTACGTCACCTGGTTCGGGATGCGGTTCACCGGCAGAGCGGCGATCGAGAGTTCGCACCGCGAGCTGTTCGAAGGCCCGCTGCGCGGTTCGAAGCTCAGCTCACTCGACGAGGCGGAGGTCCGTTTCCCGCTGCCGGACACGGCGATCGTGGTGAGCGGGGGCGGCTCGTCGCTCACCGGCCGGGATCCGGTGGACGAGGGGCGGGTGACGACGGTGACCTTCGTGCTGATCCGGGATTCGGAAGGCTGGGTGGTCACGGCCTTCCAGAACACCAGGGTGACTGATCCGCGGGTGGCCGCGTGAACGCCGGCCGGGGTGAAATGACTGGGCGGAACGGGTGATCGGCGCGTACTGTGGGGAGAAATTAGGTAAGCCTTACTGAATGGTGGTGCCCGATGGCCGAAGCTCCGGCACGCAGGGGAGGGCGGGCCGTACGGCTCGAGGTCCTGCGCAAGGAAACGCTCACGCCGCACATGATCCGCATCGTCGCCGGGGGCGAGGGACTACGGGATTTCCGTCCCAACGAGTTCACCGACGCCTATGTGAAGGTGATCTTCAAGGTGCCCGGGGTCGAGTATCCGGAGCCGTTCGACATGCAGCGGGTCCGCGAGGAGCTGCCCCGCGAGCAGGTGCCCCGGATGCGCACTTACACGGTCCGTTCCTACGACGAGGCGGCAGGCGAACTGGTGCTGGACTTCGTGGTGCACGGCGACGAGGGGCTCGCCGGCCCGTGGGCGCAGCGTGCCCGGCCCGGCGACGAGCTGCTGCTGGCCGGTCCCGGTGGCGCCTACGCGCCTCGTCCGGATGCCGGCTGGCACCTGCTGGCCGGTGACGAGTCGGCGTTGCCTGCCATCGCCGCGTCCGTGGAGGCCCTGCCCGCGGGAGCGCAGGCGCAGGTGTTCCTCCTCGTCGAAAACGCGGCGGAGGAACAGCCGCTCGTCACGAAGGCCGAAGTGCAGGTGACCTGGCTGCACCGCTCGTCCGGCGCGGACCTGGTGGCGGCGGTCAAGTCGGCGCCGTGGCGGGGCGACGACGTGCAGGCGTTCGTCCACGGCGAGGCCGGGTTCGTGCGGGAGCTGCGCCGCTACCTGTTCACCGAACGCGGCGTCGCGCGTGATGCGGTGTCGCTGTCCGGATACTGGCGTGCCGGCAAGGACGACGAGGCCTGGCGCGAGGAAAAAGCCGCGGAGCGCCGGGCGGCCGACTCGGCGTAAGGTCGCCGGCATGGCGACCGAGGTGCAGGTGGAGGCCGATCCGGCCGAGGCGGGTTTCGACGGCGCACGGCTGCGGCGGATCGACCGCCACTTCGCCCGTTACGTCGACGACGGGCTGTTGCCCGGTTTCCTCGCGGTGGTGAGCAGGCACGGGCGGATCGTGCACGTGGCTTCGCACGGCGCGCGGGACGTCGAGGCAGGCGCCCCGGTGGAGACCGACACGATCTGGCGCATCTTCTCGATGTCGAAGCCGATCACCTCGGTGGCGGCGATGACCTTCGCCGAGGAAGGGCTGATCGATCTCACCGACCCGATCGCCAGGTGGCTGCCGGAGTTCGCCGAGCCCCGCGTGTACGTCAAGGGCTCGGCGCTCGACCCGGTGACCGAACCGGCGACCGAGCCGATCCGGCTGTGGCACCTGCTCACGCACACCGCGGGCCTCACCTACGGTTTCCACCACACCCATCCGGTGGACGCGCGGTACCGCGCCGCCGGCTACGAGGGCGGGACCCCGCCCGGCCTGGACCTCGCCGGGTGCAGCCGGGCGTGGGCCGGATTCCCGTTGGTGTTCCAGCCGGGCAGTGAGTGGAACTACTCGGTGGCCACCGACGTGCTCGGCAGGCTGGTCGAGGTGCTCGCGGGCACACCGCTCGACGAGGCGCTCGCCGAGCGGGTCTTCGGCCCGCTCGGTATGTCCGACACCGGTTTCCACACCGAGGACCGCGAACGCCTTGCCGCGCTGTACGTGCCGGACCCGAAGACGAAGCAGATCGTCCGCAACGACATGTTCGGGGCAACCGGCACGAAGCGCCCGGACTCGTTCAGCGGTGGCGGCGGCCTCGTTTCCACCGCAGCGGACTACCACCGGTTCACCCAGATGTTGTTGCGGCGCGGGGAACTCGACGGGGTGCGCGTGTTGTCCCCGCACACTGTGGACCTGATGACGGCCAACCACCTGCCCGGCAACGTGGACCTGGAATCCTACGGCCGTCCGTTGTTCACGGAAATGCCCTACGACGGCTTCGGCTTCGGCCTCGGGTTCTCCGTGCTGCTCGACGCGGCCAAGGCGAAGACCCTGTCCACGCCGGGTGAATACGCCTGGGGCGGGGCGGCCTCGACCGCGTTCTGGGTCGACCCGGACGAGGACCTCACGGTCGCCTTCTACACCCAGCTGCTGCCCTCCAGCAGCTATCCGATCCGGCACCAGCTGCGGCAACTGGTGTATCAGGCGCTGGTGGACTGACCTCGCGCCGGTTCAGCGCCGGAGGCCACCGGCGCCGGTCAGTTCGGGCAGCACCTGGGTCCCGTACGCGGACAGGGTTTCCTCTCGCTCGTCGTGCATCAGGTAGAGCGCGAACTGGTCCACGCCCAGCTCCGCGAGTTCCTCCAGCCGTGCGATGTGCGCCGGGGCCGGGCCCAGCAGGCAGAACCGGTCCACGATCTCGTCCGGCACGAACTCGGTCGACGGGTTGTCCGCGCGCCCGTGGTGGGCGTAGTCGTACCCCTCGCGGTCGCGGATGTAGTCGGTCAGCTCGCGGGGCACCGGGCCGCTCGCGCCGTAACGGGCCACCAGGTCCGCGACGTGGTTGCCGACCATGCCACCGAACCAGCGCAGCTGTTCCCGCTGGTGCGCCAGATCCTCCCCGACGTAGGCCGGGGCCGCGACGCAGATCGCGATCCCGCCCGGGTCCCGTCCCGCGGCTCGCGCGGCGTCGCGGACCGCGCCGACCGTCCACCGCACGATGGCCGGGTCGGCGCATTGCAGGATGAAGCCGTCGGCGTGCTCGCCCACGGTCTTCAGTGCCTTCGGGCCGTAGCCTGCCATCCACATGTCGAGCCGTCCGCCGCGAACCCACGGCAGCCGCACCGGGGTGTCGTTGAGCGAGACTTCCCGGCCTTCCGCCAGATCCTTCACCTGCCGCATGCAGTCCCGCACGGTGGCCAAAGTGGACGGTGGCTTCCCGACGACGCGGTGCGCCGAATCGCCGCGGCCGATGCCGCACACTGTCCGGTTGCCGTACATGTCGTTCAGCGTGGCGAAGGTGGACGCCAGCACCGACCAGTCCCGGGTGCCGGGGCTGGTCACCATCGGACCGACCACGAGTGACGAGGTCTCGGCCAGTACCCGCGAGTAGATCACGAACGGCTCCTGCCACAGCACGCACGAGTCGAACGTCCAGCCGTAGCGGAACCCCCGGTCCTCCGCGGCCTTCATCAGCCGCACGACCTCGGTCGCGGGCGGGTCGGTCTGGAGCACGATCCCGAAGTCCATCCGACCTGCTTCCCCTCTGCCGCCCTTGGCCGGGCGGCTTCGCCGGACTGTGCCGTTTCCGCTAGTTCAGGTACTGGTTCAGTTCGCGGGACAGGAAATTGCCGTGCCCGGGAGACCCGGTGTACCCGTCCGGCGAAACCACAACGCGGCCGCGCGACAGTACAGTGTGGACCTTCCCGGTCAGCTCGAAGCCTTCGTACGCCGAGTAGTCCACGTTCATATGGTGCGTCGCCGCGGACAGGGTCTGGGTGGCTGCCGGGTCGTAGAGCACGATGTCCGCGTCCGAGCCCGCCGCGAGCACACCCTTGCGCGGGTACAGCCCGAACATCCGCGCCGGCGTCGCCGAGCACGTCTCCACCCAGCGGCCCAGCGAGATCTCGCCGGTCACGACGCCCTGGTGCAGCAGGTCCATCCGGTGCTCGACACCGGGAATGCCGTTGGGGATGGCGCGGAAATCCTCCCGGCCCAGCTCTTTCTGGTCCTTGAAGCAGAACGGGCAGTGGTCGGTGGACACCACGGACAGATCGTTCGTGCGCAGCCCGCGCCACAGGTCCGCCTGGTGCGACTTCTCCCGCAACGGCGGGGAGGCCACGAACTTCGCCCCCTCGAAGTCCGGCTTCGCCAGGTCCTCTATGGACAGATACAGGTACTGCGGGCAGGTCTCGGCGAACACGTTCTGCCCGGCGTTGCGTGCTTCGGCCACCGAGGCAAGAGCTTGCGCAGCCGAAAGGTGCACAATGTAGAGCGGTGCCCCGGTGAGCTGGGCGAGCCGGATGGCCCGTGAGGTCGCCTCGCCCTCCAGCTCCGGTGGCCGGGTGAGGCCGTGCTGCACCGGGTCCACCTTGCCCGCGGCGAAGGCCTGCGCGGCCAGCTGGTCGATCGCGATGCCGTTTTCCGCGTGCATCATGATCGTCGCGCCGATCTCGCGCGCCTGCTGCATCGCGAGCAGGATTTCCCCGTCGGTGGAGTAGAACACGCCGGGATAGGCCATGAACATCTTGAAGCTGCCGACGCCTGCGTCCACGCACGTGCGCATTTCCTTGAGCGTCGAGTCGTTCACGTCCGAGACGATCATGTGGAAGCCGTAGTCGATCGCGCAGTTGCCGTCCGCCTTGGCATGCCACTTGTCCAGTGTGGACAGCAGGGAGGTGCCCTTTGCCTGCACCGCGAAATCGATGATCGTGGTGGTGCCGCCGCACGCCGCGGCGACCGTGCCGGTTTCGAAGGTGTCCACCGAATGCGTGCCACCGAAGGGCATTTCCATGTGCGTGTGCGCGTCGATCCCGCCGGGCAACAGGTATTTGCCGGTGGCGTCGAGGGTTTCGGTGCCGGTGAGCGTACCTGGTGCGCCGAGTGCGGCGATGGTTTCCCCGTCCACCAGCACGTCGGCGGTGACCGCGCCGGCGGGCGAGACGACCCGGCCGCCCTTGATCAGGGTGCTCATCATGCCTCCGTGAGCGGACCGTAGCTGTCCGGGCGACGGTCGCGGTAGAACGCCCACAGGTCACGTACCTCGGTGAGCTTGTCCATGTCCAGATCGCGGACCACGATCTCCTCTTCGGTGTCCGACGCCGCTTCACCGACGAGCTGCCCGCGTGGGTCCGCGAAATAGGACTGGCCGTAGAAGTCGTTGTCTCCCAGCGGTTCCACCCCGACCCGGTTGATCGTGCCGACGTAGTACTCGTTCGCCACCGCGGCGGCGGGCTGTTCGAGATGCCACAGGTACTCCGACAGCCCGCGGCTGGTCGCGGACGGGTTGAACACGATCTTCGCCCCGGCCAGCCCGAGTGCGCGCCAGCCCTCCGGGAAATGCCGTTCGTAGCAGATGTACACGCCGATCCGGCCCACCGCGGTGTCGAACACCGGATAGCCGAGGTTGCCGGGCCGGAAGTAGAACTTCTCCCAGAACCCCTTCACCTGCGGGATGTGGTTCTTGCGGTGCTTGCCGAGGTACTTGCCGTCCGCGTCGATCACCGCGGCGGTGTTGTAGTAGACGCCGGGCTGTTCCTGTTCGTACATCGGCACGATGAGGACCACGCTGTGGCGCTGCGCGACCTCCTGCATCAGCCGGGTGGTCGGGCCGTCCGGGATCGCCTCGGTGTAGGAGTAGTAGTCGGCGTCCTGGATCTGGCAGAAGTACGGGCCGTAGAACAGTTCCTGCAGGCAGACCACCTGCGCGCCCTGCGAAGCCGCTTTGCCGACGGCATCGACCGCGTTCGCGATCATGGACTCCTTGTCACCCGTCCACCGCTGCTGGATCAGTCCGGCTCGGACCAGGTTGCTCACGTGCTTCCTCCTTCGTCACGGGCAGGGTGAGCAGCAGGTAGACGACGAACGCGCCGGCAAAGCCGATCACCCAGTTGTAGTCGTAGAGGGGTTTGAGGAACGGGATGAGACCGTCCTCCGGGAAGGGGCCGCCGTAGGCGCCGCCGACCGCGAGCACGGCGCCGACCACCGTGGCCACCACCGCCCGCCAGTGCCAGCCCGCGGTGAACCAGTACACGCCGCCGGGGAGGTAGAGATCGGCGAGTTTCAGCCGGGTGCGGGTGACCACCCAGTACCCGGCCACGAGCACCCCGGCGACCGAGCCCAGCAGACCACCGTAGAAGCCGAGCCAGGCGTAGATGTAGATGCTCGGATCGGAATACAGCCGCCACGGCTGGATCAGGATGCCGATCACACCGGTGATCAGCCCGCCGAGGGCGAAGGTGATCCGCTTGGGGAAGGCGTTGGAGAAATCGTAGGAAGGGCTGACCACGTTCGCCGCCAGGTTCGCCGAAATCGTGGCGAGCACCAGTGCGACGAGCGCGATGACCACCACGACCGGACTGGAGAACCGGTCGGCCAGCTGTGCCGGGTCCCAGATGTCCTGGCCGTAGAGCACGTGCCCGCCGGAGGTGGTGAGGATGGCGACGACCGCGATGAACGTCATCGTGGTCGGCAGGCCGAGGATCTGGCCGCGCATCTGCTTGCGCTGGCTGCCGCCGAAACGCGTGAAGTCCGGCATGTTCAGCGACAGCGTGGACCAGAACGCGATCATCGCCATCAGTGACGGCGCGAAGACCTTCCAGAAGCCGGGGCCCCAGCCGAGCGTGCCGCCGTCGTGCAGGATCGGGCCGAACCCGCCCGCCTTCACCAGCACGTAGCCGAGCATGATCAGGAACCCGACCGACACCAGCGGTGCGGTCCAGTTCTCGAACCGGCGGATCGCTTCCATCCCGCGCCAGATGATCAGCATCTGCACCAGCCAGAACACCGCGAAGGAAAGCCACAGCGTCCAGTGCTGCCCGGCGATCACCGCGGAGTCGCGCCAGCCGGAACCGGCCAGCCTGCCGACGATCACGTAGATCGCCTCGCCGCCGACCCAGGTCTGGATGCCGAACCAGCCGCACGCGATGAACGCGCGCAGCAGTGCCGCGAGATTGGCCCCGCGCAGTCCGTAGAAGGCCCGTGCGAACACCGGGAACGGGATGCCGTACTTGGTGCCCGCGTGGCTGTTGAGCAGCATCGGCGCGAGGACGATGAGGTTGCCGAGCACGATCGTGAGCAGTGCCTGCACCCAGTTCATGCCGAGCGCGATGAGCGACGCGGCGAGGGCGTAGCTGGGGATGTTGTGCGCCATCCCCATCCAGAGCGCGAAGTAGTTGTAAGTGGTCCAGGTGCGTTTCCCGACCGGGACCGGAGCCAGTTCCTCGTTGAAGAACCGGCTCCCGCTCAGGGACCGCACGTCGCCGAGCTCTTCCCGGCGGTGCCCACGTGTCGTCGGTTCCATGGCGGAATGGTGCGCGCCGGGCGGGCGCGGGCGGCAGAGACAGACTGTTCATGGTTCGGGTGCCCTTGGCGCAGTCTGTCGATTGCGCCGGAGTACCCGAAGGTGCATGACCTAGGTCACAATCTGCTCGTTGCGTGCGGGCAATACGGGGGCAACATCTCCACCGGATCTCCACAGTTCACCCGGATGGCCGCCACAGCCGTTGCCTAGAGTCGGCGCCATGGACAACGGGGGAAGACGGGTGCTGGTCGTCGAGGACGATTTGACGATCGCCGCCTCGATTGCCGCCCGGCTGCGCGCGGAGGGGTTCGCGGTCGAGCTCGCGCACGACGGCCCGGCCGCGGTCGAGGCGGAGGCCGCGACCGGCCCGGACCTCGTGGTGCTCGACGTGATGCTGCCCGGGTTCGACGGTCTCGAGGTGTGCCGCCGGATCCAGGCACGTCGCCCGGTGCCGGTACTGATGCTCACCGCCCGCGCGGACGAGACCGACCTGCTGGTGGGCCTCGGCGTCGGAGCGGACGACTACCTGACCAAACCGTTCTCGATGCGGGTGCTGTCCGCGCGGATCCAGGCACTGCTTCGCCGGGTGGACCGGTCCGCGCTCGCCGCGCCGGAACGGATCGTGGTGGGGGACCTGGAAATCGACATCGACGAACGGCGGGTGCGTCGCGGCGGGGCGCCGGCCAGGCTCACCCCGATCGAGTTCGACTTGCTGGTGCACCTCGCACGACGGCCGCGCGCAGTGCATCCACGGGAACGGCTGCTGCACGAGGTGTGGGACTGGGACGTGCAGGGGACCGGCGCGGCTACCCGTGCGGTGGACAGCCACATCAAGGCGTTGCGGCGCAAACTCGGCGCGGACCTGATCCGCACCGTGCACGGGGTGGGGTACGCGTTGGAGGTGCCGGCGTGAAAGCGGTGCTGGCGAAGGCCGTCGATCTGCTGCCCCGGCCGTTGGACCCGATCCGGTCCATCAAGCTGAAACTGGCGATTCTGCTGCTGGTGTCGGGTGGGATCGCGTTCGCGTTCTTCAACTACCGGATCGGCTGGCTGCCGCCGCAGACGACCGTGATGGCCATGGTGGTCGCGCTGCTGACGTCGCAGATCCTGGCGCACGGCATGACGCGGCCACTGCGCGAGATGACGGCTGCGGCCCGTGCGATGGCGAAGGGTGACTACACCCGCCGCATCCGTGCCACGGCCCGCGACGAGGTGGGTTCGCTGGCGCGGGCGTTCAACCAGATGGCGGCCGATCTGTCCACTGCGGACCAGCAGCGGCGGGAGCTGATCGCGAACGTGTCGCACGAGCTGCGGACCCCGATCACGGCGCTGAACGCGGTGCTGGAGAACCTCGTGGACGGGGTCGCCGCGGCCGACCCCGCGACGCTGCGCACGGCCCTGCTCCAGACCGAACGGCTCGGCAGGCTGGTGACCGAGCTGCTGGACCTCTCCCGGATCGACGCCGGGACCCTGCCGCTGGACCTGGCCGACGTCGACCTGGCGGATCTGCTGACCGAGGTCGCCGCCGAGGCGGCCGCGATGGCCGCCGCGACCGGCAGGGGAGTGCGGTTCGCGGTGTCGGTGAGCCCACCCGGCGCGGCGGTGACCGCGGATCGCGAACGGCTGTACCAGGTGGTGGTGAACCTGCTGGAGAACGCCGCCCGGCACAGCCCCGCCGGCGGCGAGGTGCGGGTGCACGCCCGGCTGCAGGCAGGCGAGGCCCGGATCGAGGTCCGCGACGAGGGCCCCGGCATCCCACCGGCAGACCGCGACCGCGTGTTCGAACGCTTCACCCGAGGCGAACGCGCCCCCGACGGCGGCACCGGCCTGGGCCTGGCCATCGCCCGCTGGGCAGCAGAACTCCACGGAGGCACCGTCGAGGTGGTCGACGAGGACCCGAAGCCCCCGCCCCGGACCGGCCGGGATCGGACGGACCGCCAGGACCACCAGGACCGTCCGGGCCGCGTTCGTCGCTCGGGTCGCGTCAGGCCCGCGGTCCGGCCAGCCGGGCCGGACGGTTCGGGCTGGCCGGACCCGGTGAGCCGTATGGTCCGGTCGGGTGGAGCGGTGCGGGCGGACGGTTCGGGCGGGTCGAGTGAGGTGGCTGGTTCGGGCTGGGTGGATCCGGTGAGCCGTGTGGCCCGATTGGGTGGGGCGGTGCGGGCGGATGGTTCGGGCGGGTCGAGTGAGGTGGCTGGTTCGGGTTGGGTGGATCGCTGGGGTCGTGTGGACCGGTTGGGTGGCGCGGATGGTTCGGGTCGGGCGGAGCGAGGGGGCCGTTCGGCTCGGTCGAGTGAGGTGGCTGGTTCGGACTGGCCGGATCGTTCGGGCTGCCCGGACCGGCTCGATCAGTTCGAGCGGCCGGATCGGCCGGTTGCCGGGCCCGGGTGCCGGATCCGGGTGACCCTGCCCGCTTGAGTTCGCCCGCCTGGCCTGCTCGCCCCTGCCCCGTGCAGGAGAGCAAACCTTGCTCGCGTCGCACTGTCCGACCGAGACCGGGTGCGGATTGCCAAAGGCAGGACGGTGGCTTCGCCGCAGCCGCATTCACCGACGGTGGCGTAGCGGAGAACGGCCTGCCCCCGCGCGATATGGGGAGGGCGGCTTCCGGACGGCGGAGAACAGCCCCGCGCGATATGGAGAGGGCGGCCCCGGATGGGGGAGGACGGGCCCGCCACGACACGGGCCCGCCACGACACGGGCCCGCCACGACACGGGCCCGCCACGACACGGGGAGGACGGTCGCCGGGTTCCGGGTCGGTGTAGCGGATGGTCGCCGGACTCCACATGCGACTCGCGTGGACGGCCCCGCTCTTGGTTCGCTGGACTGCCCCGTACCCGGCCAGTTGGGCAGCCCCGGCTCTCTCGGCGGGCCTCTGCGCGTCGGAACCCCGGGCGCTACTTGCCGAGCCCTATCGACCGGTCGGCCCTCCTCGAGCCCGGTCCGCAGGATCCTGCGGACCGGACCCGGCTCGCCGACCTCTGGCCAGTGGGCTCTGCCCGCCGACCTCTGCCCGCCGGACGTTGCTCGCCGGGCTCTGCCCGCCGGACGTCTTGTGCGCGGAGCGTGCTTGCTCGCCCGGCTCTGCCCGCCGCGCTCTGCTTGGCTCGCTGGGCTCTGCTCGCGGACCTCTGTCCGTCGACCTCTGTCCGCCCGGTCCTGCCCGGCGGCCTTTTGTACGCGGAGCGTGCGCTTCTCACCGGGCACGACCCGCCCGGCTCGGCCGCCCGGCTTTGCGCCCGGGATCCAACCCGGACTCCCCGGACCCGACCCGGCTTCCCCCCCCCAACCCGCCGGAGCCAACCCGGAACCGCGGTGTGGGTCAGAGTGCGAACACGCTGTCGGACTGGCTGTCCGCTGCGCATTTGTTCGGGTAGGTGGTTCGGAAGGTCAGTGGCTTGCCGTGCCAGGTGCCGACTGCCGAGACGTCCACCGGGGCGTAGATCATCGTGCACCGCTGCCTGCGGGGGGTGACCTGGGACAGGTCGCCGTTCACCTGGGTCAGGGTGACGCAGGCGGCGTCACGGTGACGGTGGGTGCCGCCGGTGGGGTCGCAGGTCAGGGAAGCGGTCGTGACGTGGCCCGTGGTCTCGTGCATGGTCAGCTGGACGCTCGACTCGGGCAGCTGCGGGGCGGCCACACTGCCGAGGCCGAGCACGCAGGCCGCGATCGGGGCGAAGGTAGAGAACACCATACGACGGATATCGGCACGTCGGAGGCGATCACTGTGCTCCTCTTCCGGGTGGGTTTTCCTCCCACGGACGAGTGGCCGTGCCGAGGTCGTGCGCGAGTAGCGCGACGTACAGCGACAACATCGACTCCGGATCCTCCAGTCGTACGCCGAGGACCTGTTCGATCCGGGCCAGCTGCTGGTAGTACGCCGTACGCGAAGTGTGCGCGGCGGCCGCGGCCGCGGACTTGTTCCCGCCGTGTGCGCAGTAGTGCCGCAGCGCCGGCACCAGCCGGCTGCCGGACGTCGCGTCGCGCTGCAGCAGTGGCTCGAGTTCCCTCGCGGCGAAGGCGCTCACCCGTTCGTCGCCGGCCAGCAGGTGCAGCAGGCCCCGCAGCCGGACGTCCTTGAGCCGGTGGATCGGACGCTCCGCTCCTTCGTCGAGTGCAGCCGCGGCGACCTGCGCCGCCTCCACCACTGTGCGGTGCGCCTCCGACGGTCCGGTCACGACTGTGCCGACACCGACCACCGCCGGCGCGCTCGCGCGGGCCTCGTGGATGTCGTGGGCCAGCCGGTCCAGCACGGTGTCGGCGTGGGCTTCCGGGGACAGCGCGACCAGTGCGCGTACGGCCGTCTCGTCCGTGGCCACCAACGCCGACACCTTCGCCCGCCGAGCCGCCAATGCGGTCGCCTCGGCCAGTTCGCGCAGCACCGGCGGGGTGGACAGCGACGGCCGGGCGGTGGCGGCGATCCGCGGGCGGACCGCCAACCCGATCAGCCGTCGCGTGGTCAACGGCACGGCCAGCGCCGACGCGCGCGCCAGCAGCTCCGCGGACGGCGTCGGCGAAGCGATCAGCTCGGCCAGCACCGCGCGGTGCGCCTGCCGTTCGAGCGTGTCGGAATCCCGCGCCACGAGCCGGTGCACGGCCAGCGCGGACGCCGCCCGTTCGGCGACCACGCGGTGCCGGTGCGGCGGGGTTTCCGGGTTCTGCGAGCACACCAGCACCAGCCGGCCCCAGTCGTGCCCGCGTGCCCCGACCACGGTGACCAGCCAGCCCGCTCCGGGGTGGTAGCCGGTCCGTTCGCCGACCTGGACCACGCGGGAACGCGCCGGCCATCCGGTGAGCAGCTCGCCGGGGTCGGAACCGGCCGTGTCGTAGGCCAGTACCTCGTGGTCGAGCGTCTCCAGCACCACCGGCTGCTCGGTCAGCCGGGCCACCTCACGCAGCACGACATGCGGTTCGGCACCCGCGACGGTGAGCGAGGTGAACGTCTCGTGCACCCGCTCGGCCGCGCGCAGTTCGGCGACCTGCGCATCGACGATCATCCCGTTGACGGCCTCGGTCACCGAGACGTAGCGGGTCTCGCGCGAGAGCGTGATCAACGGCAGGCCGCTCTCCTCGGCCGACGTGACCAGTGCCAGCGGCAGCCGGTCGTTCCAGTGCCGCACCAGCTCCACGACCACCCCGGCCGCACCGACCTGGGTGAGGTCGGCGACGTAACGGGCCAGCGACGCTCCGTCGTCGGGCAGTGCGACACCGGTGGTGAGCACGAGTTCGCCGCCGCGCAGCAGGGGTGCGATCTCGGCGATCTCGGCCACGTGCGCCCAGCGCACCGGCCGGTCGAGCCCGGCGTTGCCCGCCACGACGCGCGGGTTGCCGTGGCGCAGCACGGGCAGCGCGAGTACCTCGGCGATAGTCGGGTACATCGGGTCCTCGGGTCTCCTCACGGGCGGGCAGGCACAGACTGTACGGCCGCGCGGGGGAGTCCGTACACGTTGCGGATGGCGCACACCCGGCGTTCGCCCGGAGACTCGGGACATTCCCGACCGGAAGGAGCGGACGACGTGACCGACCGCATCAGCCACTGGATCGACGGAAAGCCGGTCAGCGGCACCGCCGGGCGCACCGGCGACGTGTTCGACCCGGCGACCGGGCAGGTCCGGGCGCAGGTGGACTTCGCAGGGCCTGCGGAGGTGGAGCGGGCGGTGGCCGCCGCCTCGGCCGCACTGCCCGGCTGGCGCGGCACCTCGCTCGCCGGCCGGACCAGGGTGCTGTTCGCGTTCCGGGAGCTGCTGCAGGCGCGCAAGGACGAGCTGGCGAAGATCGTGACCGGCGAACACGGCAAGGTCGAATCCGACGCGGCAGGCGAGGTCGCCCGCGGGATCGAGAACGTCGAGTACGCCTGTGGTGCGGCGCAGCTGCTGAAGGGCGGCTTCAGCGAGAACGCTTCGACCAGCGTGGACGTGTATTCGATCGCGCAGCCGCTCGGCGTGGTCGGGGTGATTTCGCCGTTCAACTTCCCGGCGATGGTGCCGCTGTGGTTCGTGCCCAACGCGCTGGCCTGCGGCAACACCGTGGTGCTCAAGCCGAGTGAGAAGGACCCGTCGGCGGCGGTGTTCCTCGCCGAGCTGCTCGCCGAGGCCGGGCTGCCCCCGGGTGTGTTCAACGTGCTGCACGGGGACAAGGTCGCGGTGGACGGCCTGCTGGAACATCCGGAGGTCAAGGCGGTTTCCTTCGTCGGTTCCACCCCGATCGCGCGCTACGTCTACGAAACCGGCACCCGCAACGGCAAGCGGGTGCAGGCACTCGGCGGCGCGAAGAACCATATGGTGGTGTTGCCCGACGCCGACCTCGACCTGGCCGCGGACGCCGCGGTGTCCGCCGGATTCGGCTCGGCGGGGGAGCGCTGCATGGCGGTGTCGGTGGTGGTCGCGGTCGATCCGGTCGGCGACGAACTGGTCGCCAAGATCACCGAACGGATGCGCCTGCTGCGGGTCGGCGACGGGCGCAATCCCGATTCCGAGATGGGTCCGCTGGTCACCCGCGCGCACCACGCCCGAGTTTCGTCCTATGTGGACGCCGGGGTGACCGAGGGCGCGACGCTGGCGGTGGACGGAAGGGCGGTCGAGGCGGACGGTGCCGAGGGCGGATTCTGGCTGGGCCCCACGCTGTTCGACCACGTGCGGCCCGGAATGTCGGTCTACACCGACGAAATCTTCGGCCCGGTGCTTTCGGTGGCCCGCGCGGCGGACTTCGACGAGGCACTGGCGCTGATCAACGCGAACCCCTACGGCAACGGCACGGCCGTCTTCACCGGTGACGGTGCCGCCGCCCGCCGGTTCCAGAACGAGGTCGAGGTCGGCATGGTCGGGGTGAACGTCCCGATCCCGGTCCCGGTCGGTTACTACTCCTTCGGCGGCTGGAAGGATTCCCTGTTCGGCGACAGCCACGCCTACGGCCCGGAGGGCTTCCACTTCTTCACGCGCACCAAGGTGGTCACGTCCCGCTGGCCGGACAGCTCGCACGCGGGGGTGAACCTGGGCTTCCCGAAGAACTCCTGAACCGCCGGTGCCCCGGCTGCCGGCCGGGGCACCGGCACCGTTTCAGGCGGGGAAGATGTTCACGACGACCTTGCTGCGCGGGATGAGCACCACGGTGTTGTTGCGGTCCGGCTGGAGCCGCTCGAACGTGCTCTTCGAGATGTCGTAGCTCTTCCCGCCAGCCACCATTTCCCAATGCGAGACGCGAGCGAAGTAGTGCCGCACGCAAATGGGGTACGCGTGCGACATACCGTCCTTCTCGAAGTTGTGCGTCCAGCCGGTGATCACCTGCAGCGGTCGGCTGAGGTTCTGGTACGACCGCACGCAGCTCACGACGCACGCGACTATCAGCAGGACCGCGAACGGCGCAGCACCCAAGGTTTGTCCCCGGTGCTCGCTGTCAAGTACCCCGGTCGTCAGCGGCAGGACGATCAGCAGGACGGCGAACACGCCGGCGACGGCGAGCCGGGCCCAGAACCACCAGCCGATCAGCATCGGCCGCTGCGACGGGTGCAGCCGCCCGGCGAGGTTCGCGGCGGCCACCTCGGCCGGGTCGGCCGGCTGGGTCATTTCGGCCGGCCCGCACCTTCGCCGCCTGCCGGTGCGGGCTCTTCACCGCCTTCTTCGCTTTCGCGTTCCTTCTCGTAGGACTCGGCGGACTCGTGCGCCCGATCGAGCTGCTCGTTTTCCTGGCGCCGGCCCTCGGTGACCACCCCGGTCGTGTCCGCATGGTTCCACCGGGGCACGTCGCCGTCCGCTTCCTTCCACTTCCCCAGGTTGAGTGCGCTGCGGTTCGGCTCCGCGAACTGCGTCAGGCTGTCCGGCGGCTCGGCTCCGGTGGCGTCCTTCCAGCGCTCGGCCTTGTCCGTGCCGGACTCGTCCACGTGCGACCTGCCCGCGTCCCGCGCGGCGCTCTTGGCGTCCAGGCCCTTCTGCTCGGCCTTCGCCCCGACGTCCACGCTCTTGTCGGTCAGTTTGTCCGCGCCCTTGCCGATCTTCTTCAGTGCGTTCGACGCGTCCTCGATCGCCCCCTTCGCCTTGCCCGCCTTCTGCGCCAGTTTGTCCAGCTGCTCGACGACCTTCGCGATGCGGCCGGAGATCTTCTCCGCGAGGATGCCGCCCTCGACCACGGTGTCCGCGATGAACGCCGCGATCGTCCCGCCGAACGTGCACCACGACGCCGCGAGCGCGGCCAGCCCCTTGACGATCAGCTCGCCGACGAAGGCCGAGATCAGGTCGCGGATGATGCCCCGTTCGGTGCCGACCAGTGCGGCCGCGATCTGCATCCCCGTCGACGTGCCCGTTGCCTGTGCGGACGCCCCCTTCAACGTGGCGATGTACCCCGCTGCGGCGACCTGGTAGGCCGATCCGCCCTTGCCTTGGAAGTCCGGCCGGATCTTGGCCGCGGCCTGCTGGTACCCGTTCGCGCTCTCCTCGAGCTGTTTCGCGATGTTTGCCCAGGTCGTGGCCTTGGCGGTGACCGCTTCCGGACTGCCGGCGAGCTTGTCCAGCCCTTCCTTGAGGAAGCTGATGTGCTCGATCAGCCAGCCGACGCCGGCACTGGCGAGCGCGCCGAGCGGGTCCATCGCCGCGCCGAGCAGGTCCAGGCCGTCGGTGATCGCGTCGAGCGTCAGGTTGCCCCAGTCGCCGGCACGGGCGTCGGTGATCGTGGACGCCACGTCGTTGAAGATGCCGGCGCCCGAGGTCTGCGCGTTGAGGTTGTCCGGCTCGTGGTCGGAGGACCCCATGTCGGTCGTTGCGCCGGACGGCGATTCGGGCGTCGCGACCAGCGGGTTGCCGCTCATGCCGGGATCCCCTTTCCGGCCCCGTCGATGGTGGTGGTGGCGTGCTGCTCCTGGGTGTCGTACGACTCGTGCGCGGTCTGCAGCCGGTCGGCGATGTCGTCGGCGGCGGTCGCGACCAGGCCGACGAAGATCCCCGCTGAGCCGGTGAACAGCTCCATGACCTGGGCGAACGGCTGGCCGACGAGACCGAACGAGGAATCGCCCACCGCCTGGCCCTGCGCGCAGGCCGAGGCCGCGGTGTGCACTCCCTTGGCGATGTCGCGCACGTCGCCCTTGTGCTGCTGCAGAGCAGGCAGGTGGACCTGGTATCCGTCGGGCACCGTCACTCCCTCCCCAGGACCGGGCCGTTGTCGAAGTAGTCGTCGTCCGAGGCAGCCGGCGCCGGGTGGGCCGGACGGCTCGGCGGGGCTTGGTCGCGCAATTGCGGCGGCGAGTCCCCGGAGTCCGTTTCGTCCGCCGGCACCTCCGGCTTCGGAATCTGTTCTTCGAGAAATTTCATCGCGTCGCTGTGCTCGCCGATGACCGGCGCCATGATGGCACTCAGTTGCTCGGCCGCCTTGGCCTGGGCGCGGTGCGCGGTGGCGAGCACCGCGGCGGCGAGCGCGGCGCGCGGCATCTCCTCCGTCCGCACGCCGAAGTCGAGTTGCTGCAGCGCACCGGCGGTGTTCACGGTGACGGTGACCGCCCCGTCGTTGCTCGAGGCGGTCGCGGTGACGTGCTTGAGCTTTTCCTGAGCTTCCGCCGCGCGTCGACCGATTTCGGCGATTTCGGGTGCCTGTGCGTTCATACGGGGAAACTGCTCTCGGATTGGGGACGAGCTCTCTCTGTGGGAGGCGGCAAACCGGGTTCCGGTTCCCTGCGGCAACCGCAGTAATTTTTGTCCGGTTCAGGATTGTTAATCGTCATTTACCCGTCGATTACCGGGTGCCGGCCGGGCCGGGACGACGGGTGGGCACGGGGGCAGCGGGGTTTCCGTAAACTCGTTGTGAGTACCCGGGGCGGACCACGAGGAGGTGCGGGTGGCGAACACGGACGAACGGCGCTTCGACGTGCTGCGCGCGATCGTTGCCGACTACGTCTCCAACCAGGAGCCGGTGGCGTCGAAGTCGATCGTCGAACGGCACAACCTCGGGGTGTCCAGTGCCACCGTGCGCAACGACATGGCGGTGCTCGAGGAGGAGGGGTACATCGCCCAGCCGCACACCAGCGCCGGGCGGATCCCCACCGACAAGGGCTACCGGCTGTTCGTGGACCGGCTCTCGGAGATCAAGCCGCTGTCGGCCGCCGAGCGGCGCGCGATCATCAGCTTCCTCGACTCCGGCACCGACCTCGACGACGTGCTGCGCCGCTCGGTCCGGCTGCTCGCGCAGCTCACCCGCCAGGTCGCGGTGGTGCAGTACCCGATGCTCGCCAACACCGTGGTGCGCCACCTCGAGGTCGTCCCGCTCACACCGGCCCGGCTGATGCTCGTGCTGATCACCGACTCCGGCCGGGTCGACCAGCGCACGGTCGACCTCGGCGACGTGGTCACCGAGGAGACCGTGCTGCGGCTGCGCACCGTGCTCAACGGCGCACTCGCCGGACGACGGCTCGCCGATGCCGCAGCAGGCGTCGCCGAGCTGCCCGAGGCGGCTCCCACCGACCTGCGCGACCACCTCACCCGGCTGTGCACCACACTGGTCGAGACACTGGTCGAGCACCCGGAGGAACGGATCGTGCTCGGCGGCACCGCCAACCTCACCCGCAACGTCGCGGACTTCCCCGGATCGCTGCGCCAGGTGCTGGAGGCGCTCGAGGAACAGGTCGTGGTGCTCAAGCTGCTCGCCGCCGCGCGCAACCCCGGTGCGGTCACCGTCCTCATCGGTGAGGAAAATGAGGACGAGCAGATGCGCAGCACCTCGGTCGTGTCGATCGGCTACGGCCGGGAGGACATGCTGCTCGGGGGGATGGGTGTCGTCGGGCCGACGCGGATGGACTACCCCGGCACGATCGCGGCGGTCCGCGCGGTCGCCAACTACGTGGGGCAGATCCTGTCCGGCCGCTGACCGGCGGCAAGGGCGGAACACGAAGGAGAAGGCAGAGCAACGTGGCGAGGGACTACTACGGGATCCTCGGGGTGGCCAAGAACGCGAGCGATCAGGAGATCAAGCGCGCGTACCGCAAGCTGGCCCGTGAGCTGCACCCCGACGTGAACCCGTCGGAGGATGCCCAGCACCGGTTCAGCGAGGTGACCACCGCGTACGAGGTGCTCTCCGACCCGCAGAAGCGCAAGATCGTCGACCTCGGTGCCGATCCGATGGACTCCGGCGGGCGCGGCGGCGGCGGAGGCGGTGACCCGTTCGCCGGTTTCGGCGGGCTCGGGGACATCATGGACGCGTTCTTCGGCGCCGCGGGCGGGGGCGGCGGCCGCGGCCGGGGCCCGCGCAGCCGGGTGCAGCCGGGATCCGACGCGCTGATCCGGCTCGGCCTGACGCTCGAGGAGTGCGCCACCGGCCTCGATCGCGAGATCACCGTGGACACCGCGGTGGTCTGCGATCTGTGCCGCGGCAGCGGCGCCACCGAGGGCACCGGCACCAAGACCTGTGACACCTGCGGCGGCGCCGGCGAGGTGCAGTCGGTGCAGCGGTCCTTCCTCGGCCAGGTCGTCACCGCCAGGGTGTGCCCGGTGTGCCGCGGCTTCGGCGAGGTCATCCCCGACCCGTGCCGCCAATGCGGCGGCGACGGGCGGGTCCGGGCGCGGCGCAACGTCACCGCGAAGATCCCGCCGGGCGTCGGCGACGGGATGCGGATCCGGCTCTCCGGCCAGGGCGAGGTCGGCCCCGGCGGCGGCCCGGCGGGCGACCTCTACGTGGAGATCGACGAGACCCCGCACGAGGTGTTCGTCCGCGAGGGCAACGAGCTGCACTGCAACTTCCGCATCCCGATGACCACCGCGGCGCTCGGCGCGACGGTGCCCATCGCCACCCTCGTCGACGGCGACTACGAGCTCGACGTCGAAGCAGGCACCCAGCCGGCCACCGAACTCGTGCTCACCGGCAAGGGCATGCCGCGGCTGCGGTCGTCCGGCCGCGTCGACGGCAGGGGCGACCTGCACGTGCACATCGACGTGGTGGTGCCGACCAAGCTCGACGAGTCGCAGCGTGAGCTGCTCGTGGAACTCGCCCGCCAGCGCGGTGAGGAAGTGCCCACGCTCGCCACCAACGGCAGCAAGCACGGCGGCCTGTTCGCCAAGCTCCGCACCAAGAACCGCTGACCGTGCCGGACACCACGCTGCCGGTCTTCCTCGCCGCGGAGGTGCCCGGCAGCGGCCGGACGACACTGCTCGACGGCGAGGAGGCCCGGCACGCGGCCACCGTGCGCCGGCTGCGCGTGGGGGAGCAGCTGGTGCTCTCCGACGGCGCCGGCGCCATGGCGCGCTGCACGGTGGACGCCGTGCAGGCCGGCCGCGATGCGACGGTCGCCCTCACCGTGGTCGAACACTGGATCGAGGAACCACCCGCGCTGCGCGTGCACGTCGCACAGGCGCTGGCCAAGGGCGACCGCGGGGAACTGGCCGTGGAGCTGGCCACCGAGGCCGGTGCGGATGCCGTGGTGCCGTGGCGGGCCGCCCGCAGCGTCGCCCGCTGGGACGACGGGCCCCGCGGCGGGAAGGCACTCGCCCGCTGGCGCGCCACCGCCCGCTCGGCCGCCAAACAGGCCCGGCGCGCGCACGTGCCCGAGGTCGCCGAACCGGTCGGCACCGAGGAACTCGCCCAGCTCGCCGCCACCATGTCGGCCACCCTCGTGCTCGAATCCGGTGCCGGCGCCCGGCTCGCCGACCTCGACCTGCCCACCGGCGGTGACCTGCTGCTGGTCGTCGGCCCCGAAGGCGGCATCACCGACGGCGAACTCGGCACCCTGGAAAGCGCCGGTGCCACCACCGTCCGGCTCGGTCCGGCGGTGCTGCGCACCTCCACCGCCGCCGCGGTCGCCCTCGGCGCTCTCGGCGCGCTCACCGGCCGCTGGGCCTGACCCCGCGCCCGGCCGGAACACCGCGGACCGGACAAATTCCGGACCGGAACGTGGCGCGAGCCCGCCCCCGGCGGTTACGCTCCACAGCAACGCGCGGTACGACGAGGTTTCAGCGCGCCACTGGGTGGGCATACCTCTTCGCGCGTACCAGACCCCGCCGGGCACCTCCCCCCTCGGTCCGGCGGAGCCGCGGCGCGGTGGAGCGACCCCCAGGCTCCACCTCGCCGCGGCGTTCTTCTGAGCGCCCCCGGCCGGTCCGGCGGCACGAGCGCAACCACCGGAGTGCATCCATGGACACCGACTGGGCGCACGAACTCGGCGACCAGCTGGACTGGCACTGGCGGGAACGGCTGCGCCCCCGGCTGGCCGGGCTGACCGACGACGAGTACTTCCGGGAGCCGGCGCCCGATTGCTGGACCCTGCGC
This sequence comes from Amycolatopsis ultiminotia, assembly GCF_039536925.1. Taxonomy (NCBI): domain Bacteria; kingdom Bacillati; phylum Actinomycetota; class Actinomycetes; order Pseudonocardiales; family Pseudonocardiaceae; genus Amycolatopsis; species Amycolatopsis ultiminotia. The sequence continues at coordinate 151,600 of NZ_BAAAZN010000011.1, forward strand.
CCGCGCCGGAGCGAGAGCGAGCTGGGCGGCGGACGGCTCACCGTCGACTACGCCTTCCCCGCGCCCGTTCCGGCACCGGTCACCACCATCGCCTGGCGGCTCGCGCACCTGACCGTGCACGTCCTCGCGAAAAGTGCCGAACGGTATTTCGGCGGGCCGCCGATCGACTACGGCAGCCACGTCTACGCCGAAACGGCCGCGGCCGCGCTGGACCAGCTCGACGGGGCCTACGACGCCTGGTCCGCCGGCGTCCGCGCGGCCACCCCGGCGCAGCTCGGGCGCCTGCTCGGCGCGGACTCGGCCCCGTTCGGGGGCAGGCCGCTGGCGTCGGTGGTCCTGCACATCAACCGCGAGGTGATCCACCACGGTGCCGAGGTCGCGCTGCTGCGCGACCTCTACCTCCGCCTGCCCGGACGAGCCGGTCCGGAGCCTTTGTAGGGTGTGGGGCATGGATGGTGCTGCGGCCGAGACGTTGTTCGAGCGGATCATCGCCGGGGAGATTCCGGCGGACGTCGTTCACCAGGACGAGGCGACCTTCGCGTTCCGGGACATCAACCCGCAGGCGAGGGTGCACGTGCTGGTGGTGCCGCGGAAGCGGTACCGGAACGTGGCGGAGCTCGCGGCCGCCGATCCCGGCCTGCTCGCGGACCTGCTGCGGAGCTGCCGCACGGTGGCCGGGCTCGAGGGGATCGAGGAGACCGGGTACCGGGTGGTGTTCAACACCGACGCCGACGCCGGGCAGACCGTGTTCCACGTGCACGCGCACGTGCTCGGCGGGGAGCAGCTCGGGCTGTTCGGCAGCCCCGCGCAGTAGCGAAACCGGCCTGCGGGCCGGGCCTGCGAGCAAGTAACATCGAGGGCGTCCGCAGTACTCAGACCAGCGAACGCGCAGAAAGCAGGCCAGAGGCCACGTGGCCGGAACCGCACCGGGTGGAGCCGCCCGTCCCGACGTCCCCGACGACACCCCGGCCACCAGCGTGGCCCAGTCCCGCTTCCCGATCCCCGACGCGGCGGCGCTGAGCCTGCTCGGCTCACGCGACGAGAACCTGCGCGTCGCCGAGGATCTGCTCACCGCGGACGTGCACGTGCGCGGCAACGAGGTCACCCTCACCGGAACCCCGGCCGACGTCGCGTTCGCCGAGCACGTCTTCACCGAGCTGGTCCAGCTCGCCGGCGGGGGCCAGCAGGTCGGGCCGGACACCGTCCGGCGCACCATCGGCATGCTCTCCAGCGGCGACGCCTCGCCGACGGAGGTGCTCAGCCTCAACATCGTGTCCCGCCGCGGCAAGACGATCCGGCCCAAGACGCTGAACCAGAAGCGCTACGTCGATGCCATCGACAAGCACACCGTCGTCTTCGGCATCGGCCCGGCCGGCACCGGCAAGACCTACCTTGCGATGGCCAAGGCGGTGCAGGCACTGCAGGCCAAGCAGGTCACCCGCATCGTGCTCACCCGCCCCGCGGTCGAGGCCGGTGAGCGGCTCGGCTACCTGCCCGGCACGCTCAACGAGAAGATCGATCCGTACCTGCGCCCGCTCTACGACGCACTGCACGACATGATCGAACCCGAGTCGATCCCGCGGCTGATGCAGGCGGGCACCATCGAGATCGCCCCGCTGGCCTATATGCGGGGACGCACCCTGAACGACGCCTTCATCATCCTCGACGAGGCGCAGAACACCACGCCCGAGCAGATGAAGATGTTCCTCACCCGGCTCGGCTTCGGTGCCAAGATCGTGGTCACCGGCGACATCACCCAGATCGACCTGCCGGGCGGGCAGCGCAGCGGGCTGCGCGTGGTGCGCGAGATCCTCGACGGGGTCGAGGATCTGCACTTCTCCGAGCTGACCAGCCAGGACGTGGTGCGGCACAAGCTGGTCGGCGACATCGTCGACGCGTACGAGAAGTGGCAGGCCGTGCAGGACGCGCAGGAACACGGCGGAGCGAAGGGCAGCCGCCGATGAGCATCGAGATCGCCAACGAGTCCGGGGCCGACGTCGACGAGGCGTCGATCGTGGCCGCCGCGCGGTTCGCGCTCGACAAGATGGAGGTCAGCCCGCTCGCCGAGCTGTCGGTCCTGCTGGTCACCCTCGAGGTGATGGAGGATCTGCACCAGCGCTGGATGGACCTGCCCGGCCCCACCGACGTGATGGCCTTCCCGATGGACGAGCTGGACTCCTCCCGCCGCCCGGACGCGCCGGACGCCTCGCCCGCGCTGCTCGGCGACATCGTGCTGTGCCCCGCCTTCGCCAGGGACCAGGCCAAGACCGCAGGGCACTCGGTGCTCGACGAACTGCACCTGCTCACCGTGCACGGTGTACTGCACCTGCTCGGCTACGACCACGCCGAACCGGCCGAGGAACGCGAGATGTTCGGGCTGCAGAACCGCATCCTCGGCGAATTCCAGTCCGCGATCGCCGCACTGGACGCCCGCGACGCGCAGCGCAACGCGGACGACCGCGTGCTCGGCATCGCGGGCCTCGACACCCCGGCCCCCGGGGAAACCCCCTAGGACACGAGCATGGGCAGCCCCACGGCACAGCTCGTCGTCGCGATCGCGCTCGTGCTGCTCGCCGGAGTGTTCGCCGCGGCCGACGCCGCTATCGGCACCGTTTCGCAGGCCCGCGTCGACGGGCTGGTGCGCGGCGGCCGTGGGGGCGCCCGGCGGCTCGCGGCCGTCGTCGCCGAACGCCGCCGCCACATCAACCTGCTGCTGTTGCTCCGGCTCGGCTGTGAGCTCACCGCCACGGTGCTGGTCACGGTCGCCTTCGGTGCCTGGTTCCACCGGCTCTGGCTCGCGGTGCTGCTGTCCGCGGTGGGCATGGTGGTCGTCAGCTACGTGCTGATCGGCGTCGGGCCGCGCACCATCGGCAGGCAGCACCCGTACCGCGTCGGCATGATCGTGGCCGGTCCGGTCCGGGTGCTCGGTTCGGTACTCGGCCCGTTGTCGCGGCTGCTCATCGTGCTCGGCAACGCGATCACCCCCGGCCAGGGCTTCCGCGAGGGGCCGTTCACCTCCGAGGTCGAACTGCGCGAACTGGTCGACCTCGCGCAGGAACGCGGTGTGGTGGAGGACTCCGAGCGCGAGATGATCCACTCGGTGTTCGAGCTGGGTGACACCGTGGCCCGCGAGGTGATGGTGCCGCGCACCGAGATCGTCTGGATCGAGCGCACCAAGACCGTGCGCCAGGCACTCGCGCTCGCGCTGCGCACCGGCTTCACCCGGGTCCCGGTGATCGACGATTCGGTCGACGACATCTGCGGTGTGGTCAACATCAAGGACCTGATGTCCTGCTACCTGGATCCGGACGGGCCGAGCACCGCGGTCGGCGCGGTGATGAACCCGGCGAGTTACGTACCCGACTCCAAGCGGCTCGACGAGCTGCTCAAGGAAATGCAGCGTACGCACCACCATCTGGCGATCGCGATCGACGAATACGGCGGCACCGCCGGACTGCTCACCATCGAGGACATCCTCGAGGAGATCGTCGGCGAGATCACCGACGAATCCGACACCGAGGAACGGCCCGACGTGGAGGAACTCGCCGACGGCGCGGTGCGCGTGTCGTCCCGGCTGAGCGTCGACGACCTCGGCGGGCTGTTCGGTGTCGACCTCGAAGACCACGACGTGGAGACGGTGGGCGGACTGCTCGCGCAGCGACTGGGTAGGGTCCCGCTGCCAGGGGCCGAAGCCGAGATCGCCGGCCTTCGGCTGTTCGCCGAGGGCGGCAAGGACCGCCGCGGCCGCATGCGCATCACCTCGGTGGTGGTCCACCCGGCCGGCCTCGCCGAGGGACCCGGCACCCGCCGGCGCCCCCGGGTGTCCCAGCCCGACGAAAGCGACAGGAGAGTCGACCATGCCTGACCTCGACGCCGAGGACCAGAAGCTCGTCACGCTGGCCCGTTCGGCGCGGGCCCGCACCGGTGCCGCCGAAGGCGCCGCGGTGCGCGACACCGACGGCCGGACTTACGCGGCGGTCACCGTCGAACAGCCCTCCTTCCGGCTCACCGCGGTGCAGGCGGCGGTGACCGCGGCGCTGTCCAGCGGTGCCGAGGGTTTCGAGGCGGCCGCCGTGGTGACCGCCGACGCGCTCGTGGACGAGGCGTCCGTGCACGCGGTGCGGGACGTGGCGGAACGGGCACCGATCGTGCTGGCCGATCCGGCAGGCGAGGTCGTCGAGGTGCTTCAGTCATGACCGAGCCGCACCGGTCCGGCTTCGCCTGTTTCGTCGGACGGCCCAACGCGGGCAAGTCGACGCTCACCAATGCCCTCGTGGGCACCAAGGTCGCGATCACCTCGAGCAAACCGCAGACCACCCGGCACGCGATCCGCGGCATCGTGCACCGGGACGACGCGCAGCTGGTGATCATCGACACGCCCGGCCTGCATCGTCCGCGCACCCTGCTCGGACAGCGGCTCAACGACATCGTGCACGAGACCTGGTCCGAAGTGGACGTGGTCGGCTTCTGCGTGCCTGCCGACGAGAAAGTAGGCCCAGGGGACCGGTTCATCGCCGCGGAGCTGGCCAAGGTCGCGCGTCGCACGCCGGTGGTCGGCGTCGTGACCAAGACCGATCTGGTCCGCCCCGAGCGGGTTGCCGAGCAGCTGCTCGCGTTGCAGGACGTGATGGAGTTCGCGGAGCTGGTCCCGGTGTCGGCGGTGGACGGGTTCCAGGTCACCACGCTGGCCGACCTGCTGGTCACCCGGCTGCCCGAGGGGCCGCAGCTGTACCCGGGCGGCGAGCTCACCGACGAACCGGAGCAGACGCTCGTCGCCGAGCTGATCCGGGAGGCCTCGCTCGAGGGCGTGCGTGACGAGCTGCCGCATTCGATCGCGGTCACCGTGGAGGAAATGCTGCCGCACGAAGGCCGTGACGACATGATCGACGTGCACGCGCTGCTCTACGTCGAGCGCCCGAGCCAGAAGGGGATCATCCTCGGCCACCGCGGCGAACGGCTGCGCGAGGTCGGCGCGACCGCGCGCGGGCACATCGAACGGCTGCTCGGCTCGAAGGTGTACCTCGATCTGCATGTGAAGGTCGCCAAAGACTGGCAGCGTGACCCGAAACAGCTGCGCCGTCTCGGCTTCTGACTCGTTTCCGCCCGCGGGGACGGGTAGCGTGCCCGGGGCGAAGCCGACCACCAGGGGGAAGCACATGACGGGTCCCTACCCGCCACCGGGCGGGCCCTACCCGCCGGGACCGTATCCGCCGCAGGGACCGTACGGGCCCTACTCCTACGGGCCCCCGCCGGACAACCACCTCGTCTGGGCCATTCTCAGCACGGTGTTCTGCTGCGTACCGTTCGGGATCGTCGCGATCGTCAAGGCGACCCAGGTGAATACCCTGTGGTATCAAGGGTTTCCGGCGGAGGCGCACCGGGCGGCCGACGAGGCGCGCAAGTGGGCGATGTGGTCCGCGCTGAGCCTCGCCATCCTGTTCGGGCTGTACCTGCTGGTCGTGCTGGTCGTATTCCTGATCGTGGGTGCGTCGGCGAGCCGGCTGGTGCCGTGAGTACCGTCTACCGGGGGGTGCCCGCCCGTGGCGCGCGGGCGGTGGCACTGGCGCTGGCCGGGCCGGGTGCGGTCGTGGCCGGGGCGGGCGTGGCCTGCGCGGCGGTGTGGCTCGGCGATCCGACCACGCCCGGCGGCCCGCTTCCGGTGTGCCCCACCAAACTCCTGTTCGGCATCGACTGCCCCGGCTGCGGCGGGATGCGGATGGCCTACAGCCTGCTGCACGGCGACTTTTCCGCGGCACTGCACTACAACGCGGTGGCGCTGGTGTTCGTGGCGCTGCTGGCCTGGAGCGGGGCGGCGTGGACGGCGGGCAGGCTCCGCGGCCGGGCGATGCGCTCGTGGCTGCACTGGCGCTGGACCCCGCATGTGGTGGGGGTGACGTTCGCCCTCTGGTTCGTGCTGCGCAACCTCCCGTTCGCGCCGTTCAGCGGCTTGTTCGTCTGAATTTCGCGCCGGGGGAACCGGATCCGGGCCGGGCCCGTCGAAGGGGTCCGTCCCCTCGACCGGGGGACCCGCCTGGATGGGCCGGTCGCGGCGTAACCGAGTACGCTCCGCGCACGGCCGTCCACGGTGGACCCGAGCGGCCGCCGCATGCGCGAGTGAACGACCAACGAGGGGGAATTCCCGATGACCGGTCCCTACGGCCAGCCGCAGGGCCAGCCGCAGGGTCCGCCCTACGGTGCGCCGCCGGCAGGCGGACAGCCGGGCGTACCACCGGCCCAGGGCGGTTTTCCCCAGCAGCCAGGCGGATTCGGCCAGCCACCGGCAGGAGGGTTCGGCGCGCAGGCACCCGGATACGGCCAGCCCGCGCCGTTCGGCGGCCCGAATCCGTACGGCCCGCCCGGCGGATACGCGGACTGGGGCCAGCGGGCCGGTGCGTTCCTGATCGACTACGGCGCGATCATCGTGCTGTATCTCATCGCGATCATCCTCGGCTTCATCTCGCCCACCGTCGCGCTGATCTTCTACCTGCTCGGCGGGATCGCGACCATCGGGTGGGGGATCTACAACCGCTGGATCCAGGGTGGCAACACCGGGCAGTCGCTCGGCAAACGGGTCGTCGGGATCAAGCTGGTGAGCGAGCAGACCGGACAGCCGATCGGCGCGGTGATGGCGTTCGTGCGCGATCTGGCGCACGCCCTCGACTCGGCGGCCTGCTACCTCGGTTTCCTGTGGCCGCTGTGGGACGACCGGGCGCAGACGTTCTCGGACAAGATCCTCGGCACTGTGGTGGTGCCCGTGGAGTCGGCGCCGGCCCCGCCGCAGCCCGGCGGATACGGTCAGCCCGGCGGATTCCCACCACCGGGGCAGCCGCCGTCCGGTGGTTTCGGTCAGCCTGCCCAGTCACCGCAGGGTTTCGGTCAACCGGGGCAGCCGTCGTCCGGTGGATTTGGTCAGCCTGCCCAGCCGCAGCAAGGTTTCGGCCAGCCACAGCCCGGCTTTGGCCAGCCACCCGCCGGGTTCGGCCAGCCGCAGCAGGGTTTCGGTCAACCGGGGCAGCCGCCGTCCGGTGGTTTCGGTCAGCCTGCCCAGCCACCGCAGGGATTCGGCCGGCCGCAGCAGCCGCCGTCCGGGGGATTCGCGCAGCCGCAGCAGGCACCGGCCCCGTTCGACCAGCCCGAGCCCACCCAGATGATCAACCCGGGTGGCCGCACCGATTCCGGCCCGAAGAGCGATCCACCGCAGGCCTGATCCACCGAATACCGCACGAGCACGAGAAGGTTGGGGAACCGAGACATGACCAATCCCTACGGGCAGCCGCCGCAGCCCTACGGCCAGCAGCCCGGCTACGGTCAGCAGCCGCCCGGCTATGGCCCTCCGTCCGGCGCCCAGCCGGTGCCCTACGGCCAGCAGCCCTACGGTGGACAGCCCTACGGCGGGCAGCCCTACGGCCAGCAGGCGGCCTTCGGCCAGCCCGGTTACGGCGGCGGTCCCGGAGCCCCCGGCGACCTCAACGAGATCAAGGAATACAAGGGCTGGGCGATCGGCTGCATCTTCCTGATGTGGATCCTCGCGATCTTCGCGATCATGAAGTCGAACGAGGTCCGCACGTTCAAGATGCAGGGCAACTACGCGATGGCGCAGCAGGCCTCGCAGACCACGAAGACGCTGTGCCTGATCGCGACCATCATCGGCAGCATCGCCTACGCGATCTCGATCGTCTTCATCATCATCGCGATCGTCGCCGCGACCGAGGTGCACACCTACTACTGCACCGGCTCTTACTGCTGAACCAGGGTGTCACCACCCCGATGTCGCCCGGAAGTGGGACGATGTCGGGGTGGCGAACCTCTACCGCGACACCGGAGTGGTGCTGCGCACGCACAAGCTGGGCGAGGCCGACCGGATCGTCACCCTGCTCACGCGGCGGCACGGCAAGGTCCGCGCGGTCGCCAAGGGGGTGCGCCGCACCTCGTCGCGGTTCGGCGCGCGGCTCGAGCCGTTCGGGCACGTGGACGTGCAGTTCTACACCGGGCGCACGCTGGACGTGATCACCCAGGTCGAGACCGTGGACGCGTTCGCGCTGCCGCTGGTCGCCGACTACCAGCGCTACACCGCTGCCAGCGCCATCGCGGAGACCGCCGACCGGCTGTCGGCCGAGGAGGGCGAGCCGGTGCTCAAGCTGTACCTGCTGATGGTCGGCGCACTGCGCGCGCTGGCGGAGGGACAGCGGGACCCGTCACTCGTGCTCGACGCGTTCTTCCTGCGGGCGATGGCCTACGCCGGCTGGGCGCCCGCGATCACCGAATGTGCCCGCTGCGGACTGCCCGGACCGCATGCCGCGTTCAACGTCGCCGCGGGCGGTTCGATGTGCCCGGACTGCCGGATCGCCGGATCGGTGCATCCGGCACCCGAGGTGCTCACCCTGCTGGACGCGCTGCTGCAGGGTGCGTGGACGGTGGCCGAGGCCGCGCCCGGTATCACCCGCCGCGACGCTTCCGGCCTGGTCGCGGCCCATCTGCAGTGGCATCTGGAGCGGCAGCTGCGGTCGCTGCCGCTCGTGGAACGGCGTGCCCGGGAGGCCGCCGCGCAGGGGCAAGTAGGGTCACCCGGGTAGGGAAGCCCACTCGGCAGGAGGCCGCGAAGTGCTGCGCAGGGGACGCGAGAGCAGGGCGTCGGGATACGAATTGCGGGCACCGGATCCGCATCCCTCCGGCGCGAAACCGCCGGAGATCCCTCGTGAGCTGGTCCCGAAGCACGTCGCGCTCGTCATGGACGGCAACGGCCGCTGGGCCAACCAGCGTGGCCTGCCGCGGATCGAGGGGCACAAACGCGGCGAGGCGGTGATGATCGACGTCGCGAGCGGCGCGGTCGAACTCGGCGTGAAATGGCTTTCGGTGTATGCGTTCTCCACCGAGAACTGGAAGCGCAGCCCGGAGGAAGTGCGGTTCCTGATGGGCTTCAACCGGGACACCATCCGCCGCCAGGTGGACTACCTCGGTTCGATCGGCGTGCGCATCCGCTGGGCAGGCCGCCGGCCGAAACTGTGGGCGAGCGTGATCAAAGAGCTGCAGGTTGCCGAAGAGAAGACCAAGAACAACACGCACCTCAACATGACCATGTGCGTCAACTACGGCGGCCGTGCCGAGCTGGGCGACGCGATGCGCCGGATCGCCCAGGACGTGGTGGCCGGCAAGGTCAAGCCGGACAAGATCGACGAGCGCACCGTCGCGAAGTACCTGTACCAGCCGGAAATGCCGGACGTGGACCTGTTCCTGCGCCCGTCGGGCGAGCAGCGCACGTCGAACTTCATGCTGTGGCAGTCGGCGTACGCGGAGATGGTTTTCCAGGACACGCTTTTCCCCGACTTCGACCGGACCCACCTGTGGCGCGCCTGTCTCGAATTCGCCCGTCGCGACCGCCGTTTCGGCGCGGCCGTGGACCAGTCCGAGGGGAGCGGCGTGTGAGCACCGCGGAAGCAGCCGAGACCGGCGCTCTGCTGACCAGGGCGCGCGAGGCGCTGGAGCGTTACCTCGAAGTGCACGTCGACGACGACGGCGCGATCACCTTCACCCACGGCGACGTGCCCTGCGTCGTGCAGGCCACCCGGCTCGCCGACGGCCTCACCGTGCTGAGCCTGACCTGCGTGGTCGGCTGGGACCTGCCGGACGACCCGGCGCTCGGTGTCGCGGTGGCCGAGCGGGCCGGACAGGGCCTGTTCGGCACGCTCGGCGTCGGCCACACCGACAGCGGCGTGGACGTGACCCTGCGCTACGCCTTCCCGGCGGAGGGCATCGAACCGTCTCCGCTCGGAACGCTGCTGATGCTGGTTGTCTCCACGGCTTCCCAGCTGCGGGCGGAACTGCCCGGCGTGCAGGGCTGACCGCGGGGCGTTCCGTCTCCGGGTCCGGTGCCCGGCACCGGTGTGGAATGACCGGTTTGCCGACCTCGAACGGGTGACTTCCGCGCGAAACGGGCGCGACCGTCCCTCTCGCGGCACCTGCGGACGGCGTCGTGTCGGGGTCGGCTGGCATCATCGCCGTCGTGGAAACCATTTCCGGCAACGCCACCGGGAAACCGCCGCGCACGCGGCGGTTCCGGCTCAGTTCGATCGAGATCCTGTGCGCCGTGCTGCTCGTCGCGATCCTCGCGCAGAGCCGGCTCCAGGATCTGTTCGACGTGCCCGCGCTGCGCACCGGTTCGACCGTGTTCGTCGCGGTGTGCGTGCAGGCGCTGCCGTTCCTGGTGCTCGGTGTGCTGATCAGCGGTGCGATCGCGGCGTTCGTCCCGGCGAGGGTGCTCGAACGGGTGCTGCCGCGCCGGACCTCGGCGGCGGTGGGCGTGGCCGGTCTGGCCGGGGTGGCGCTGCCCGGGTGCGAGTGCGCGTCCGTCCCGGTGGCGCGGCGGCTGATCGGACAGGGCGTGGCACCCGCGGCCGCGCTGACCTTCCTGCTCGCCGCGCCCGCGGTGAACCCGGTGGTGCTGGTGGCCACCGCGGTCGCGTTCCCGGGCAGGCCGGAAATGGTGCTCGCGCGGTTCGCGGGCTCGCTCGTCACGGCGATGGTGATGGGCTGGGTCTGGGCGCGGTGGGGCAAGCTGTCGTGGATCACCGAACGGGCGCTGCGGCGGCTGCCGGACGTGGCGCCGGGCCGGCGCTGGCAGGTGTTCGCCGAGACTGCGCGTACCGACCTGGTCGAGGCGGGCGGGTTCCTCGTGCTGGGCGCGCTCATCTCCTCGGCGCTCAACGTGCTGGTGCCTGCGCAGTGGTTCGGGGTGCTGTCCGGGCAGGTGGTCATCGGCGTGCTGGTGATGGCGGTGCTGGCGGTGGTGCTCGCGCTGTGCAGTGAGGCGGACGCGTTCGTGGCCGCGTCGCTCTCCGCGGTGCCGTTGCTGCCGAAGCTGGTGTTCCTGGTGGTCGGCCCTGCCATCGACGTGAAGCTGTTCGCCCTGCAGGCGGGCACGTTCGGCCGGTCCTTCGCGGCCCGGTTCGCGCCGGTCACGTTTGTCGTGGCGCTCGCCTGCGGCACGATTTCCGGACTGGTCTTCCTCGGGAGCGGGCGATGAGGCGGGAAACCCAGAACGTGCTGCTGATCCTGCTCGGCGGTGCCCTGGTGAAGATCGCAGTCAACGGCGACTACCTGCGTTACGTCAAACCGGCCCAGCAGCCGTGGATCATCGTGGGCGGCACGGTGATGGTGCTGCTCGGCGCGGCTGCCATCGTGAGTGACCTGCTGCGTGCCCGCGCCGCGGCGAAGGCGGCCGCGCAGGCCGGGCCGGACCTCGCCGTCGTCGCTGCGGACCCGCACGGCCACCCGGCGTCGGTGGCCGATCCGGCGCCTGCGGACGTGGCCGGTCCGGCCGCCGGGCATCCGGCCGGCGACGCGCACGGGCACCACCATCCGGTGCGGTCGGCGTGGTTGCTCGTGGTGCCGGTGCTCGCGGTGTTCCTGGTCGCACCACCGGCGCTCGGGGCGGATTCGGTCACCCGGACCGAGGCGAGGGTGCCGCAGAGCGCGGCGACCACGGCGGCGTCGGCGTTCCCGCCGTTGCCTGCCGGTGCGGTGGTGCCGATGGCGATGAACGAGGTCGTCACGCGGGCAGGCTGGGATTCCACCGGCACGCTGAACGGCCGCACCGTGCAGGTTTCCGGCTTCGTCGTGCAGACCGGCGGCCGGACGTTGCTGGCCCGGCTGGTGATCAGCTGCTGCGCGGCGGACGCGTCGCCGGTCACGGTGCACCTCTCCGGCGGTGGTGCCGAGCGGTTCCCGAGTGACACCTGGCTGCGGGTCACCGGGCAGGTCGTGCCGGGCACCGCGTCCGAGGCGAACAGCTACACGCCCGACCTCGTCCCGGCGACGGTCGAACGGATCAGCGCGCCCAAGGATCCTTATGAGTACTGACGATCAGGGTGCCGCGTGCTCGGCGCAGGTGCCGGTGATCTCCACGGTGTGGCCGATGTCGGTGAAGCCGTGCTCCGCGGCGATCTTCTCCGCCCACCGCTCCACGGCCGGGCCCTCGACCTCCACCGTGCGGCCGCACACGCGGCAGACGAGGTGATGGTGGTGGTGCGACGAGCACAACCGGTAGACGGCCTCACCGGAACCGGTGCGCAGCACGTCGATCTCGCCCGCCTCGGACAGCGACTGCAGAGTGCGGTACACCGTGGTCAGCCCGATGCCGTCGCCGCGTTTGCGCAGCTCGTCGTGCAGCTCCTGGGCGGAGCGGAAGTCGTTGACGGTGGTGAGCAGCTCGACCACCGCCGCCCGCTGTTTCGTGGCGCGGCGGCCGGGCACCGGCACCGGCTTGGAGACCTGGGACATCGTCACTTCCCTTCCTGCACGTGGGTCACCGCATCGACGACGATGTGCGCCAGGTGGTCGTCCACCAGCCGGTACACCACTTCGCGCCCGCGCCGGTCGCCGCGCACCACACCGGCCGTCTTGAGTACCCGCAGGTGCTGGCTGATCAGCGGCTGCGCGACATCGAGTGCGTCCACCAGCTCGTGTACGCACCGATCGGCCTCCCGCAGCTGCAGCACGATCGCGATCCGCACCGGTGCGGCGAGTGCCCGCAGCAGCTCGCCCGCGTCGGCGAGCGCGGCCGCCGGAACCCCGGCCGTGCCGTCTTCCACCGGGGCCGCCGCGTGCGGTCCGGCCTGGTCGTGCGTGCCGGTCTCGTGCCCGTCGTGCCCGCGGTGCCGGTCGGTGCTGTCGGCGGCGGAGGCCGCCTGGCCGAGGGGCAGGCCGGCGCCGCCCGCCGGGCCGGTGACCGGGTCCATCGAGAGGGCGCCAGTGCTCGCCGGTCTCATCGCGTGCCTCCACTCGCGTCCTGCCGCCACGCCGGGGGCGCCGCGGGAAGCCGGCCGCCGTTTCCGAAGGCGGATGTCATTGCCGATAACGGTGCGTTCCATCGTAGTGTTCCCGGTCGCCGGACCGGGCGATCACCGGGTCGGCCGCGCGACGACCGTGCTCACCCGATCGGGTGAGTTCGATGGGAATTGGCCCGTCGGCTTCGCAAGCGGGGGTGGAGCGGGCAAGGTTGTCGCGGGGGCGTTTCGCCGCTGCTCGTATGCTGGCGACCCGCTCGGGACGAGCCGGAGGGCAGTGGGGAGAACATGACTCGTTTGGGGACCAGGACCGGGGCGGCGGCCGGGCCGAAGACGGTGGCGAAAGTACTGGTGACGGCGCTGGCGACGGTGCCGGTGCTCGCGGTGTCGGCCACCGCTGCCGGCGCGCAGACCGCGCCGGGCGCACCGGCCGTGGACGAGAAGACCGGTCCGGTGTCGTTCGCCAACATCGCGTCGGTCCGGCTCGGCGGCGATCCGCAGCACGGGGGCGCGCTGATCACCGAGACGCAGCGGTCGCCGCTCACCCCCGGCCAGTCGCGGCTCGGCACCGACCGCGTGGCGGTGCCGAAGGACGACAGTGAACGCAAGACCTTCGGCGGCAACTACGAGATCGATCTCGGCAAGTACGCCCGTCCGGCGGAAAGCCCTTATCCGGCCGGCGTCGCGAGCCGGGACCACCAGGTCGTCGCGACGCTGGAGGGGACCAACGTGCCCAGCGCGTCGGCCGAGACCAACTACGCGCTGCGTGACAACACCCGGGGCGGCGCCAAGCCGGTGGACAACACGGTGCTGGTGCTCGAGGGCGCCCGCACCGCGGTCGACTGCGCGGCACCGGGCAAGGTGTCCGGCAGCACCTCGCTCGCCCGGCTCTGGGTGCGCGGCGAAGACGATCAGCTGCGCCAGGCCGCCATGCCGGGTGGCGGGAATTCGCTGCGGCTGGCCAATCTCCGGATGGGTGCGCCCGGCGAGGTGCCCGGGGCCAGTGCCAAGACCACGCGCTCGGACGTCGTGGTTTCCCGGGTCACCGCGTTCGACCAGCTGGTCAAGCAGGACGGCTGGCGCTCCGGCGACGTCACCGCCCAGGCGGGCTGGCGGCTGCAGATCACCACCCATGCGCACGACGACAACGACACCCAGCTGCAGGACGTGCAGACCACCATCGTGCTCGGCGGGGCCAGCTGCTCGATCCCGAAGAACTTCACGCCCAACGCCGCGGGCGGTACCGGCACCGGTGCCACCACGCAGCAGCCGTCGGTGCCCACCGAGGTTCCGGCCGGGTACCTCGGCGCCGCGGCCGCGCCGTCGGACGACCTGCGGGTTCCGCTTGGTGTCGGCCTGCTCGGCGGCGGGCTCGTGTTCGGTTCGCTCGCGATCGTGTTCGGCCGTCGCCGTAGCGCCCGTTCCCGCGGCGAGTAGGACGGTGCGGCACCGCGTCCTTGCCGCCGTCTCCGCGGTGATCGCCGTGCTGGCGCTTGCGGCCGGCGTGATCGTGCTGACCTGGGTGCCCGCCCCGGCCCCGACGGCGGCGGCCGTCCCGCCGCCGGGTTCGCTGCCGGGCGAGGACGCCGCGCCTGCAGAACTGCCCGCGGACGGGCAGGCGGTCGGGCAGCAGCGGCCGGGCAGCGTGCGGCTGCCCGACGGGTCCGAGGCCCGGCTGCGGCGCACCGAGGTGACCGCGGACGGCGTGCTGCCGATCCCGCGTGGGCTCGGCGATGCCGCGTGGTGGGGTGCGCGGCTCGGCGCGGAACAGGGCGCCGCCGTGCTGTCCGGGCACGTGAACTGGGCCGGTGCGAAAGGCCCGTTCGACGACCTGTGGCGGGTGCGCACCGGCGACAACGTGAGCGTCGTCGACTCCTCCGGCGGCCGCTGGCTCTACCGGGTCACCGGCGCGGTGACGCTCGGCAAGGAGCAGCTGCCCGCGCAGGCACCGCAGTGGTTCGTCCAGACCGGCCCGCACCGCCTGGTCCTGGTCACCTGCGGCGGCGACTACGTCGGCGGCACCGAGGGCTACGACGAGAACCGGCTCGTCACCGCAGCCCTGGTGTCCCGCCCGGATTGACCCGCCCCCGGATCGACGGGCCGCAGACGGACCGCCCCGGATTACCGGGCCGCAGACGGACCGCCCCGGATTGCCGGACCGCAGACGGACCGGCCGCGGCTAGCCCGGCCCGGATAGATGCGCTGCAGGTCGACCTGACTTGGAATTGACCGGCTTGGACTGACTGACTTGGCTGCGCTGGGCTGACTGGCTTGGACTGACTGACTGACTGACTTGGCTGGGCTGGGCTGACTGGCTTGGACTGACTCTGGCCCGCCCGACCTGGTTCCTGGGCTGACCGGCAGGGGCGGCCTGACCGGCTCGGCTGGCCTGCCCGAACCGGCTCCGGGCTGCCCGACTCCGGCCGGGCTGACCCGCCTCGGTCCGACCGCCCCGGAAGGGCTGCCTGACAGACCCGCCTGGATTGGCCCGGGGCCGGTCGGTGCAGGCAGCCAGGCCGACCGGCGCGGCAGGGTTGGCCGCGTCGAGACCGGCCCTGGCCCGACCCGCCCGGACTGACCTGCCCTGCCGGGACTGACCTGCCCTGCCGGGACTGACCTGCCCGGCCCGGATTGACCCGCCCGCCGTGACTGAGCCGCCGGGACTGACCTGCCGGGACTGACCTGCCCTGCCGGGACTGACCTGCCGCGACTGGCTCCCTTGGACTGGCGTCGAGTTGATGGGGGGGGGCACCGTCCCGGCCGGAAAGACTGGTCCTGGGTTGATCGGCGCGGGCGGAGGGATCGGCCTGGGCTGGCTGCGCCGGGCCGGCTGCGCCCGGCTCGGGCACGGGCTTACCGGTGTGAAAACCCGATGCAACCCCGCCGGTGTCCGGTGGCATGTGTCCGGTGAGGGAACCGCCGGAACCAGGGAGCACGATGCAAGGCATACAGAACCGGACCGCGCGCATTCGTGGGGTGTTGATCGCCGCCGCGGCCGTCGTGGTGGTGGCGATCGTCGCCGCCGTGCTGATCTTCAGCGGACAGGACGACTCCGCTGCCGCGCCGCAGGCGGGTGGCACGCTCGCGTCGTCGCAGCAGCAGCAGGGGGAACGACCCGATCCCGGGCGACCGCCGGGCACCGTGGCGCTGCCCACCGGCGGTACCGCGAAACTCGTGCCGGAGCAGGTCGGCGACGACGGTGCGCTGGTCATCCCGCAGAGCCTCGGCGAGGCCGCCTGGTGGGGTTCCGGGGTCGGTGCCGCGCAAGGCGTGACCCTGCTGTCCGGGCACGTGAACTGGAAAGGCAAGACCGGTCCGTTCATGCAGCTGTGGCAAGTGAAACAGGGACAGACGGTGACCGTCACCGACCGCGCGGGCGCGCACTGGGGCTACCGGATCGACGAGGTCCGCACCGTGCACAAGTCGGCTCTTGCCACCGAGTCCGCGAAGTTGTTCTCGCCGGAGGGCCCGCACCGGCTGGTGCTCGTCACCTGCGGCGGCGACTACGTCGGCGGCACCGAAGGCTACGACGACAACCGGGTCGTGACGGCCTCGCTGGTCAGCCATCCCTGACATCCGGCCTGCGCGCAGCGGTGCGGGGACGGCCGGATAGGCTGAACCGGTCAGTCCGATAACCGTCCCCGCATGCGTCCGGAGCGTGGAGTGCCCGCCAACACCATCGATACCGTCGTCAGTTTGTGCAAGCGCCGTGGTTTCGTCTTCCCGTCGGGAGAGATCTACGGCGGCACCAGGTCGGCGTGGGACTACGGGCCGCTCGGGGTGGAGCTGAAGGACAACATCAAGCGCCAGTGGTGGAAGACCGTGGTGCAGGGCCGCGAGGACGTGGTCGGTCTCGACTCGTCGGTGATCCTGCCGCGTCAGGTGTGGGTCGCCTCCGGTCACGTGAACGTGTTCACCGACCCGCTGATCGAGTGCCTCTCCTGCCACAAGCGGTTCCGTGCCGACCAGCTCGCCGAGGACTTCGAGGCGCGCACCGGCAAGACGACCACCGAGGACGATCTGTCCGACGTGCCGTGCCCGAACTGCGGCACCCGCGGCAAGTACACCGAGCCGCGCGATTTCAACATGATGCTCAAGACCCACCTCGGTGCCGTGGAGACCGAGGAGGGCCTGCACTACCTGCGCCCGGAGACGGCACAGGGCATCTTCGTCAACTTCCTCAACGTGCAGACCGCCTCGCGCAAGAAGCCGCCGTTCGGCATCGGCCAGATCGGCAAGTCCTTCCGCAACGAGATCACGCCGGGCAACTTCATCTTCCGCACCCGCGAGTTCGAGCAGATGGAGATGGAGTTCTTCGTCGAGCCGGGCGAGGACGAGCGCTGGCACCAGTACTGGATCGACACCCGCACCGAGTGGTACACCGGCCTCGGCATCAAGCGCGAGAACCTGCGCCATTTCGAGCATCCGAAGGAAAAGCTGTCGCACTACGCGAAGCGCACCGTCGACATCGAGTACCGCTTCGCGTTCAACGCCGGCCAGGAGTGGGGTGAGCTGGAGGGCATCGCCAACCGCACCGACTTCGACCTCACCACGCATTCCAACCACTCCGGGGTGGACCTGTCGTTCTTCGACCAGGCCTCGGGCCAGCGCTACCGCCCGTTCGTGATCGAGCCTGCCGCGGGTGTCGGCCGCTCGATGATGGCGTTCCTGGTCGATGCGTACGACGAGGAAGAGGTGCCAAACGCCAAAGGCGGTACCGACAAGCGCACCGTGCTGCACCTCGACCCGCGGCTGGCGCCGTACAAGGTCGCGGTGCTGCCGCTGTCGCGCAACTCCGACCTCTCGCCGAAGGCCCGCGACCTCGCCACCCGCCTGCGCCGGCACTGGAACGTCGATTTCGACGACGCACAGGCGATCGGCCGCCGCTACCGCCGCCAGGACGAGATCGGCACCCCGTACTGCGTCACGGTCGACTTCGATTCACTGGAGGACCAGGCGGTCACGGTCCGCGAACGCGACAGCATGACCCAGGAGCGCATCGCGATCGACCAGGTGGAGTCCTATCTGGCCGGGCGGCTGCTCGGCTGCTGACGACCGGATTCCGAACGGCCCTTTCCCGCTGCCCGGCGGGGAGGGGCCGTTCGGCATTGTCCCCGCCGGGCCCCTGACACCTGTCATGGTCACGTCGTGACGCTCGGCGTGGCGTTCCGGGTCCGCCGAAGGGCAGGCTCAAGCGCATGGACAACACCGAGGAGATCGCGGCAGGGGCCGCGGTCCGGCTGGCCGGGGCGCGCAAGGCCTACGGCGACGTACGGGCGGTCGACGGGATCGACCTGACGATTGCACCGGGGGAGGTGGTGGCGCTGCTCGGGCCGAACGGCGCGGGCAAGTCCACCACGGTCGACCTGATTCTGGGGCTGGGACGGCCCGACGGCGGCACCGTGTCGGTGTTCGGCCGGGAACCGGCCGACGCAGTGCGGGACGGGATGATCGGGGCGATGCTGCAGAGCGGCACGTTGCTCGACGACCTGACCGTGCGCGAGACCGTCGGCCTGGTCGGGAAGCTGCACCGGCGGTCGATGCCGCTCGCCGAGGCGTTGCGCCGGGCGGGGATCGAGGAGATCGCCGACCGGCGGGCGGCGAAACTCTCCGGCGGGCAGAAGCAGCGCGTGCGCTTCGCCGTCGCGCTGGTGGCGGACCCCGATCTGCTCGTGCTGGACGAGCCGACCGCGGCGATGGACGTCGGCGCCCGGCGCGAGTTCTGGAAGTCGATGCACGCCTTCACCGAAACCGGGCGGACCGTGCTGTTCGCGACGCACTACCTCGAGGAGGCCGAGGAATTCGCCGACCGGGTGGTGCTGATGCGCAGCGGCCGCGTGGTCGCCGACGGATCGGTGGCCCAGGTCCGGGCGCTCGCCGGCGGACGCACGATCCGGGCGGTGCTGCCGGGTGCGAGCGAGGGGATGCTCACCGCACTTCCCGCGGTCACCGATTTCGAGCTGCGCGGCGACCGGATCTCCCTGTCGAGCACCGATTCCGACACCACGCTGCGGGCACTGCTGAACGCCGCGCCCGCCGCACACGACATCGAGATCGGCGCGGTCGGTCTCGAAGGCGCCTTCCTGTCCCTCACCTCCGACGAACCCGAAGAGGCACTCCGATGAACCCCGCTTATCTGGCCACCGAGATCCGCAGGCTGCTGCGCTCGCCCCGGTTCCTGGTGCTCGTCGTGGCCTTCCCGATAGTGATGTTCCTGTTGCAGGCCAACGTGTTCACCTCGTCGGGCGCGCCGGACCACGCTCAGGTGACCGCCGTGGTGATGGTCAACATGATGGCCTTCGGCGCCTTCGCCGCGGCCACCACCAACGGCAGCAAACTTGCCGTCGAACGGGCTTCCGGCTGGCAGCGGCAGCTGCGGCTGACCCCGTTGTCCGGTCCGTCCTATCTGGGCGGCAAGGCGCTGTCCGGGATGATCGTGGCGCTGCCGGCGTTGATCCTGGTGCCGCTGGTGGCGTTGCTGGCCGAAGGCGTGCACCTCGATCCGGCCGGATGGCTGCGGATCGTCGCGGGCGTCTGGCTCGGCACCATCCCGCTGATCCTGCTCGGCCTGGTGCTGGGCCAGTTCGGCACGCCGGAGTCGATGCAGCCGGTGAGCATGATCGTGATGCTCGGCATGGGTTTCCTCGGCGGGCTGTGGATCCCGGTCGAGGGAATGCCGGGCTGGATGCACGACGTGGCGCAGCTGATGCCGACGTACTGGGTGATCGGGCTGGTCCGCCCGGTCGTCACCGACGAGCTGCTGGTGAGTTTCCCGGCGGCGGTGGCGGTACTCGGTGCGTGGACGCTGGTCCTCGGGGCGCTGGTGATCCGGCGTTACCGTAGGGACAGCGCTCGGGCCTGACCGGACGGAACAAGGGGAGCAGTGGTGCCACGTACGCAGACCCGCCCGCGCCGGGCCGGGACCGGGAAATCCCGGTTCTCGCTCGGCGACCGGGCGTCCTGGTGGGACGATCCGGCGCTGGGCACCGACCGGGGGCCGAACAAGATCCGCTGGCCGGTCTTCGGCTTCGTCTTCCTGCTGCCCTACCTGATCCCGGCGACCCAGGGTCTCCTGGAGGATCGCGGTCCGCTCGTCTGGCGGGTGCTGATCGGGCTGCTGGCCTACGCGTACGCGGCCTGTTACCTCGCGTTCCCGTTCGCGTTCGGCGCATCCCGCCGGGTCAAGCTCTGGTTCGGCTGCAGCATGCTCGCGCTGGGGCTGCTGGCCACGCTGGCGTTCGGCATGAGCTCCTACATCCTGCTCTACGCCACGGCCACGCTGGCGTTCATCTTCCCGCCCGCCTGGGCGGCGATCCTGGACGGCGGGGCGCTCGGCCTGGTCACCCTCGTGCTGTACTCCGACGGCCGGCTGGCCGACAGCGGGGGTGACCTGGTCACGGTCGTCTCGGTCACCGCGGCGATGTTCTTCATGGCCAACCTGATCCGCGCGATCCGCCGGCTGCAGCTGGCGAACGAGGAGATCGCGACGCTGGCCGTGGCGAACGAGCGTGAGCGGGTCGCCCGTGACCTGCACGATCTGCTCGGGCACAGCCTCACCACGATCACCGTGAAGGCAGGCGTGGCCCGCCGCGTGCTGGAGGCCTCTGCCGACATCCCGCGTGCGGTGGCGGAGATCCGGGAAGTCGAGGGACTCACCCGCACCGCGTTGTCGGACGTGCGGGCGACCGTGTCGGAGTACCGCACGGTGTCACTGCCCGCGGAGATCGCGGGGGCGCGAGCCGCGCTGCGGGCGGCGGACGTCGAGGCCGAGCTGCCCAGTGCGGCGGACAACGTCCGCGCCGAGCTGCAGGCCACGTTCGGCTATGTACTGCGGGAGGCGGTGACCAACGTGCTGCGGCATTCGGGCGCGAAACGGGTGCGGGTGCGCCTCGGCCGGGACTGGCTGGAGGTCGAGGACGACGGCAGCGCCGGTGTGCAGGCGGAGCCCGGCAACGGGTTGCGCGGGCTGTCCGAACGGGTGGCCTCGGTCGGCGGGACCTTCGTGGCGCGGCCGCGGTCCGGGGGAGGGTGGACCGTCCGGGCGGAGGTCCCGGAACCGGAACCGGACGGTGCCGCCGCGGTGCTGCCCGCCCGGCCGGCGGGAGGACTGGCGTGATCCGGGTGCTGCTGGCCGACGATCAGGCGATGGTGCGCGGGGCGCTGGCCACCGTGCTGGATCTGGAGCCGGACATGGCAGTGGTCGCGCAGATCGGCACCGGTGACGAGGTCGTGGCCGCGGCGAAGGAGTCCTCGCCCGACGTGGCACTGCTCGACGTGCAGATGCCCGGTACGGACGGGCTCACCGCGGCGGCCCGGCTGCGGGAGGCCCTGCCGGGCTGCCGGGTGATCATCTGCACCACCTTCGGCAGGCCGGGCTACCTCGCCCGCGCGATGGCCGCAGGCGCGGTGGGATTCGTGGTGAAGGACGCCCCGCCGGAACAGCTCGTGGAAGCCGTCCGCAGAGTCCACAGTGGACTTCGGGTGGTCGATCCGGCGCTCGCCGCGGAATCACTGGCCACCGGTGTCAGCCCGCTCACCGCCAGGGAGTACGACGTGCTGCGCGCGGCCAAGGACGGCAGCACGGTCGCGGACATCGCGCGGGAACTGTTCCTCTCCGACGGCACCGTGCGCAACCACTTGTCCGCAGCGATCGGGAAAACCGGTGCGCGAACCCGTGCGGAGGCGGTCCGGCTGGCCGAGGAGCGCGGCTGGCTTTAACCGCACCGCTTCCCGGAACCGTGGCGTGCTTCTGTCAAAATGACGGGCATGAGCGCGGCCGAGCGAACCGGACCCACGGGAGCGAACTGGGCACGCCGGATCGTCTTCGGCGTGGTGCTGGGGCTGGTGGCGCTCGTGGGCGGCACCGCGTTCCGCGTGTGGCAGGTGGCGAGGGACAACGACCGGGACTCGGCCGACGTGATCGTGGTGCTGGGCGCCGCGCAGTACAACGGCAAGCCGTCGGACATCTTCACCGCGCGGCTGGAGAAGGCGCGCCAGCTCTACGACGAGGGCGTGGCGAAGACCGTGATCACCGCCGGTGGCAAGAAGGCCGCGGACAACTTCACCGAGGCGCAGGCGGGTGCGCGATGGCTGACCGGGCACGGCGTGCCCGCCTCGGCGACCCTGCCGGTCGGCGAGGGCAACGACACGCTGCGCAGCCTGCGTGCGGTCGCCGACCAGGTGAACGCGCACGGATGGCGTTCGGCGGTGCTGGTCAGCGATCCGTGGCACTCGTTCCGGTCCCGGACCATGGCGCGGGACCTCGGCATGGACGCCTGGACCGCACCGACGCACAGCGGCCCGATCGTGCAGGAGCGGGCGACCCAGGTGCGCTACATCTCCCGGGAGACCGGCGCGCTGCTGTTCTACGAGCTGACCAAAGCTCCCGCGGACGACCTGTTCGCCGCGATGCTCGGCTGAACCCGGCCGGTTGCCGGCCCGCGCGCCTAAGCTGGCCGGGTGAACGATGGGTACCGCGAGCACGATCGCGCCCGCGTGCTGGCCGAGGCTCCGAAGGGTGCGGCGCTGGCCGGTGCGCGCCCGGACGGGCGCAGCGCGTTCTCCCGTGACCGCGCTCGGGTGCTGCATTCCGCCGCGCTGCGCCGGCTGGCAGGCAAGACCCAGGTGGTCGGCCCGGGGGAGGGCGCCGAGGTCAGCGGCGCCCCGCGCACCCGGCTCACCCATTCACTGGAGGTCGCGCAGATCGGCAGGGGCATCGCCGAGGAACTGGGCGCCGATCCG
Organism: Amycolatopsis ultiminotia; assembly: GCF_039536925.1. Lineage (NCBI taxonomy): Bacteria > Bacillati > Actinomycetota > Actinomycetes > Pseudonocardiales > Pseudonocardiaceae > Amycolatopsis > Amycolatopsis ultiminotia. The sequence goes on from NZ_BAAAZN010000011.1 coordinate 174,123, forward strand.
GACCTCGCCGACACCGCAGGGCTGGCACACGACATCGGGCATCCGCCGTTCGGGCACAACGGGGAACGGGCGCTGGACGAGATCGCCGGGCCGTGCGGGGGATTCGAGGGCAACGCGCAGACGTTGCGCATCCTGACCCGGCTGGAACCGAAGGTGCTGGCCGCCGACGGCACCGCCGCCGGGCTGAACCTCACCCGCGCCTGCCTCGACGCCACCACGAAGTACCCGTGGACACGCCGGGCCGGGGAGCCGAAGTACGGCGTGTACCCGGACGACCAGCCGGTGTTCGGCTGGATCCGCGACGGTGCGCCGGGCCTGCGCCGCTGTCTGGAGGCACAGATCATGGACTGGTCCGACGACGTGGCCTATTCGGTGCACGACGTCGAGGACGGCGTGCTCGCCGGCCGGATCCGGCTGCGTCTGCTGGCCGATCCGGAGGAGCGGGCCGCGGTGGCGGAAGCGGCGGCACGGCACTTCTCCACGCTCTCGTCGTCCACTTTGGAGGGTGCGGCGAAGGAACTGCTCGACCTCCCGGTGGTCGCGGACCTGGTGCGTGAGACGCCGGACGGCTCGCTGCAGGCGCAGGTCGCGTTGAAGCGGCTGACCAGCGAACTGGTGGGCCGCTTCGCCTCCGCGGCGGTCACCGGCACCCGCGGCGTCTACGGCGAGGGCCCGCTCACCCGCTACGGTGCCCGGCTGGCGGTCCCCGACCAGGCCGCCGCCGAGGTGGCGCTGCTCAAGGCGCTGGCCCTGCGGTATGTGATGAGCGACCGCCGCCGCCTCGCCATGCAGGACGGCCAGCGCGAGCTGATCACGGAACTGGTCGCCGCACTGAGCCGGCGCGCCCCGGAGGCACTCGACCCGCTGTACGCCCCGGCCTGGCACACCGCCCCGGACGACGCGGCGCGCCTGCGCGTAGTGATCGACCAGGTCGCCTCCCTCACCGACGCACAGGCCCACGAATGGCACCGCTGGCACACCGGCAGGCACGGCACCTCCCCCACCGCCTGGTGACCCGGCCGCGGTGAGTCACCGTCGGGCTGCTGGCCGTGGCAACGGCGGGGTGGTGATCGGCTGTGGTCGCGGGGGTTGTTGTGGTTGGCCGGGCAGTCGTGGCGGAGGGGATCGGCGACCGGCTGCAGTTGAGGTGACGTGGTGGTTCGGTGACCGGGTTGCGCTCCGTCGGTGACAGGCGGCGGCGTGGTGCCGTTGCGCGGGGTGGCGCCCGACCCGCCGCCATCGCCGACGGCAGGTCGTCTTGCCCTCGGTTCCGCGGCGCGCCCCGGGTGCCCGGCTCGGGTCGGCCATCGCCGTCGCCGTCGCTCTGTCGGTGCATGCCCCGCCGTCGCCGTCGCCCTGTCGGTACCGTGCGCTGCCGCTGCCGCTGCCGCTGCCGTGCGCTGCCGCGGCGCGCCCTGTCGGGGTGCGCTGGCGGCTGCTGCGTCCGGTCGGTTCCGGCGCGCTGCGGGGGGCCGTTCCGGTACGGTCGCCGCATGGCCCTTGACAGCCACCTGGACCTCACGCTCGCGCTGCACCGCGCGACCGCGGCCGACGGCGCCGATGCGTGTTTCTCGCCGTACTCGGTCGCCAGTGCGCTCGGTCTCGTCGAGCGGGCCGCTCGCGGGCGGACCGCTGACGAGCTGCGGGCGCTGCTCGGCGACGACCAGGGCGAACTGCTGCGCGCGGCCGCCGAGGTCGGCGACGAAGCGAAGTTCGCCGTCACGAACACGCTCTGGGCCTCCGACGCGATCACCGTCGAAGACACCTTCCTCGCCGAGCTGGCGGGCTGGCCCGGTGGCAAAGCCGAAACCGCCCCGTTCGCCACCGACCCCGGCGCGGCCCGCGAGCTGATCAACACCGATGTGGACCGGACCACCCACGGCCTGATCCCGCAGCTGCTCCCGGACGGCGCGGTCCACGCGGACACCCGGGCCAGCCTCGTCAACGCGCTCTACCTCAAGACCGCCTGGCGGAATCCGTTCGCGGAGCACGCCACCGAGCCGGCCGAATTCCACTCGCCGGACGGCGCCCGCCAAGTGCCCACCATGCACCTGGAAGAGACCGTCGGGTACGCCGCCGAGGGCGGCTGGCAGGTCGTCACGCTCCCCGCCCACGGCGGCGCCGAGGCCGTGATCCTGCTCCCCGACGAAGATCTCGCCACCGCCGAACCCGCCCTCGACGGCCGGGGCCTGCGGCGGCTCCTGGAGAGCCCGAAGCGGCGGAAGGTCCGCCTGGCCCTCCCGAAACTCTCCCTGGACCTGCGCACTGACCTCGACCCGGCGTTGCGCGGGCTCGGCGTGCGCGAGCTGTTCGTCGAACAGGCCGATCTCACCGGCCTCAGCCCGGACCGCCCGCTGTGGGTGGACAGCGTGCTGCACCAGGCCGTGCTGCGGCTCGACGAGCAGGGCTTCGAGGGCGCCGCCGCCACCGCGATCCAGATGCGCACGATGGCGCTGACCACGGCCGAGCCGCTGGTGGTCACCGTGGACCGGCCGTTCCTGCTGCTCGTGCGGCACACCGGTGGCGCGGTGTACTTCTTCGCCCGGGTGGTGCGCCCGGAGTGAGCCTGTTCCGCCCGGAAGCGAGGACTGAGCTGATCCCCACCGTCCCCGCGGCCGCGCCTCCCGCCGCCCGGCCGCGGATGCGCCGGTCCTGGGCGGACGCCGGGATCATCGCCGGCTACCTGGCGTTCGCGGTGCTGCTGTTCGGCGGCCTGTGGGTGAACCTGGGCCAGGGCTACCTGTGGAACAGCGCGTCGGACCAGAACCTGTGGGAGTGGTTCTTCTCGGTCACCGCGAAATCCGTGGTGCACCTGCAGAATCCGCTCACCAGCGGGCTGCAGGACTACCCGCTCGGCGTGAACATGATGGCCAATACGGCGATGCTCGGGGTCTCCGTCCCGCTCACGCCGATCACGCTCGCGTTCGGTCCCACCGCGACCTGGGCGATCGCACTCACCGGCGGTCTGGCCGGCACTGCGGCCGCCTGGTACTGGGTGTTCTCCCGGCATCTCGTACGGCACCGCGTGGCGGCCGCGGTCGGCGGCGCATTCGCGGGCTTCGCACCGCCGATGATCTCGCACGCCAACGCGCACCCGAACTTCGTCGCCTGGTTCGTGCTGCCCTTCCTCGCGCTGAAGGTGATCCACCTCGCGCAGGGACGCCGTCCGGTGCGCAACGGCATCTGGCTGGGAGTGCTGACCGCCTACCAGGTCTTCCTCGGCGAGGAGCCGCTGCTGATCTTCGCGCTGGGTTTCGTGCTCTTCGCGATCGCCTACTGCGTGTCCCGGCCGCGCGAGGTGCGGGCGATGGTGCGGCCGCTGGCGCTCGGCGGCGTCATCGCGGCCGTGCTCGCCCTGGTGCTCGTCGCGGTTCCGTTGTGGTGGCAGTTCTTCGGGCCGCAGAGCTACACCGCGCTGGAACACGGCCAGGTCGGCAACGATGCCGCCGCGTTCACCCGCTTCGCCACGCAGTCGGTCGCCGGCCAGCCGGAGGCCGCGGCCGCGGTGTCGATGAACCGGACCGAGGAGAACGCGTTCTTCGGCTGGCCGCTGATCGTGCTGATGGTGCTCGTCACGATCTGGCTGTGGCGGGAGGTCGTCGCCCGTTCGCTGGCCATCTCGATGTTCCTCATGGCGTGGCTCTCGCTCGGTTCCGATCTCACCGTGGTGCACGAGGACACCGGTGTGCCGGGACCGTGGCGGCTGCTGGCGAACCTGCCGCTGTTCGAGTCCCTGCTGGAATCCCGGCTCGCCATGGCGTGCGTGCCCGCGGCAGGTGCGCTGCTGGCGATCGCCACGGACCGGGTGTTCAGCGCGGCGGCGCGGCAGCCGGCGGGCCTTCCCGTGGCGGGTGAGCGCAGGCTGCCGCTGCGGCTGATCTGGCTCGGTTCGGTGGCCGCGGTGCTGATGCCGATCGCGCCGACCCAGCTGCTGGTGCAGGACCGGCCCGCCACGCCGGCGTTCTTCGCCGACGGCACCTGGCGCAGTTACGTCGCGCCGGGCGGCACCGTGGTGCCGGTGCCGCTGCCCAGCTCGGGGGAATCAGAGCCGTTGCACTGGCAGGTCGACGCCGGTCTGGCGTACCCGATGCCGGAGGGCTACTTCGTCGGTCCGAGCGGTCCGGACGATAAACGCGGCCGCTACGGCTCCTACCAGCGTCCGACGTCGGCGCTGTTCGACCGCGTCCGTGATTCGGGGGAGGCGCAGGGCGTTTCCGAGGCCGACCGGGACCAGGCGATCGCCGACCTGCGCTACTGGCACGCCAGCGTGCTGGTGCTGCTCCCGCGTGACCACGCCGACGCCTACCGCACCACGGTGGACCTGCTGGTGCGCAAGCCCGGCCAGTACGTCGACGGCGTGTGGGTCTGGGACGTGCGGCCGCTGACCGCACCGCGCTGAACTCCTGTCACATCTTCGCCGCGCGTCTCGTCCTCCTGGTAACCACTCGTGAAGGAGGAGCGAAATGCCCCGTATCCCGGTCAAACGAGCCGTCGACGCCGGCCCGGTGCTGAAGCTGGTCTACCGCATCGCCGGGCGGCGCTACGGTGCGGTGCCGGAGCCGCTGGCGGTCGCCGCGCACCACCCCGGTCTGCTCCGGACGAGTCTCGTACACGAGACGATGGCGGAGAAGGCCTCCACCCGGCTGCCCGCGAACGTGCGCGATCTCGCGGTGTACCGCGTCGCCACCCGGATCGGCTGCTCGTGGTGCGTCGATTTCGGCACCATGCTGCAACGCCACGAAGGGCTGGACATCGAACGGCTCAAGCACATCGACGACTACGCCACCTCGCCCGCGTTCTCCCGGCAGGAGCGGCTCGCGGTCGCGCTCGCCGATGCGATGTCCGGCGACACGGTCACCGTCACCGACGAGCAGATCGCCGAGCTGGAAGCCGAATTCGGCCGGGCAGGCGTGGTGGAGCTGACCTACCAGATCGCGCTGGAGAACTCCCGGGCCCGGATGAACAGCGCGCTCGGCATCCTCGAGCAGGGCTTCACTTCGGGCGAGGCGTGCCGGGTGCCGATGCCGTGAGCCCGTCGTAGAGCAGGCCGGCGATGCGGCGGCTTTCGTCGTACCACTCGGGTGTGGCCGCGGTTCCGCAGATGGCACTGAGCGCGCGAAGCAGGGCTCGCCCGCTGATGTCGCTGCGCAGCGGTCCCTCGGCCGAACCTGCTTGCAGCAGTGCCGAGATCGTCGACTCCATGGCTTCGCGGACGTCGTCGAAGACGCGTGACTCGGTCGCCATGATCGCCTCGAAAGTGACCGCCATGCCCCGGCTCTCCGCGGCGTGGTCGACCAGCTCCAGCAGGAACAGCCGCAGTGCTTCGGCCGGACCGTGCTGCTCGGCCCGCGCGAGCCCGGCGGCGCAGAGCTCGTCGACCGCACCGCGGTAGACCTCGGCGAGGACCGACTCCCGCGTCTCGAAATGCCGGTACAGCGTCCCGACCGAGACTCCCGCCCGCTGCGCGATCTCCTCGACCCGGATGCCGGTCTCGCCGGCGCGGAACGCCGCACGGGCGGTGGTGAGCAGCGCGTCCCGGTTGCGTTGCGCGTCGGCGCGCAGGGGCCGCCCGGAGCTGCCCGACCGGCGGGACGGAACCGTCATCGCTGCTTCCTTCCGAGCCGGAGCGGGCGCCGGTGCCGGCGGACCCGGCTCCGGCAGGTTTCCGGAGCCGAGTTCACCTTATCGGGTCAGGTGTCCGGTCATCCGCCGCACGGGCGGGTGATCCGGGTCAGCTTGTCCGGGTTGACCACGTCGTAGATCGCGACGATCCGGCCGTCGCGGATGCTCATGCTCTGCACGCGCTCGTCGAGGGCGAAGAAACCGTCGTGGCCGGGCGCCGGCGGCAGCCACAGGCCGAGGTCGCCGTTGACCAGCACCGGCGCGCCGTGGGTGAGCGTCTCGGGGGCGTACTTGCGCAGCAGGCCGAGGAGGAACCGGGCCAGCTTGTCCGGTCCGGCCACGATCTGGCGCGCGGTGCGGGCCTTGCCGTTCGCGTCGCCGATCAGCACCACGTCCGGGTGCAGCAGTTCGGTGACCGCCGCGATGTCGCCTGCCAGCAGTGCGGCCACGAACTTCTCCAGCACCTGCCGCTGGTGCGCGAGCTCCGCCCGCGGCGGCGGATCGGCCTGTTCCAGCGCCCGCCTGCCGCGGGAGCCGTGCTGCCGGGCGGTGGCGGGCGGGCAGCCGAGAATGTCGCCGATCTCGGCGAACGGCACGCCGAAGGCGTCGTGCAGCACGAACGCCACGCGCTGCTCCGGGGTGAGCCGGTCGAGCACCACCATCGCGGCCATCCGCAGGCCGTCGTCGCGCACCGCGGCCTCCAGCGGATCGTCGCCCGGTGGTGCGCCGAACGGCGTGACGACCGGCTCCGGCAGCCACTGGCCCACGTACCGCTCGCGCCGCGCGGGCGCCGACCGGAGCCGGTCGAGGCAGATCCGGCCGACCACGGTGGTCAGCCATCCGCGCAGATCCCGGATCGCGGCGCGGCCCGGCTCGTCGAGCCCGGCCAGCCGCAGCCACGCTTCCTGCACCGCGTCCTCGGCGTCCGCCCTGGCCCCGGTGAGCCGGTAGGCGACGCCGGTCAGGTGCGGCCGGTGCCCGGAGAACTCGGCGGCGTAGTGCTCCAGTTCGGGGGTAGTGCGCATGTGCCCGAGTGTGCCGCACGAGCGCCGGAGGGGGAGAACTATTGTGGTTCCCGTGGCAGGACGGATTCGGGAGAGCGACATCGCGGAGGTGCGTGAGCGCAACCGGATCGACGAGGTCATCGGGGAGTACGTCGCGCTGCGGCGCGCGGGCGGGGGCAGCCTGAAGGGCCTCTGCCCGTTCCACAACGAGAAGACCCCGTCGTTCAACGTGCGCCCCACGCACGGGACGTTCCACTGCTTCGGCTGTGGCGAGGGCGGCGACGTCATCAAGTTCATCCAGAAGATGGACCTGGTGTCGTTCGTCGAGGCGGTGGAGCGGCTCGCCGACCGCGTCGGCATCCGGCTGACCTACGAGGGCGGCGGAGCCACCGTGCAGCGCGACCGCGGCACCCGGTCGCGGCTGATCGAGGCGCACCGCGCGGCGAGCGAGTTCTACATCGAGCAGCTGGTGACCGACGAGGCGCGGGCGGCGCGGGACTTCCTCTCCGAGCGCGGCTTCGACGCCGCGGCGGCCAAGCAGTTCGGCTGCGGTTACGCGCCGGGCGGCTGGGACAAGCTCACCAAGCACCTGCTCAACCGTGGGTTCGAGGTCAAGGAGCTGCTCGCGTCCGGGCTGTCGAAGGAGGGCCAGCGCGGCCCGATGGACCGGTTCCACCGGCGGCTGGTGTGGCCGATCCGCGACGTCGGCAACGACGTGGTCGGTTTCGGCGCCCGCAGGCTGTTCGACGACGACCGGATCTCGGCGAAGTACCTCAACACCTCGGAAACCCAGATCTACAAGAAGTCCCAGGTGATGTTCGGGCTCGACCAGGCCAAACGCGAGATCGCGAAGCGGCACCAGGTGGTGGTGGTCGAGGGCTACACGGACGTGATGGCGATGCACGCGGCAGGGGTGCCCACGGCCGTCGCGTCGTCGGGCACCGCGTTCGGCGAGGACCACATGAAGGTGCTGCGCCGGCTGATGATGGACGACGACGCCTTCCGCGGCGAGGTCATCTTCACCTTCGACGGCGACGAGGCAGGGCAGAAGGCGGCGCTCAAGGCGTTCGAGGGGGACCAGACCTTCGCCGGGCAGACCTACATTGCGGTCGCGCCGGACGGCATGGACCCGTGCGAGCTGCGCATCGCCAAGGGCGACGGGGCGGTGCGGGATCTGGTGGCCCGTCGCACGCCGCTGTTCGAGTTCGTGATCAAGAGCATGCTGAAGCAGTTCGACCTCGATTCGGTCGACGGCCAGGTCTCGGCGCTGCAGAAGACGGTGCCGATGGTCGCCGCGATCAAGGACCGGGCCAGCCGGGACGGGTACGCCTCGAAGCTCGCCTGGTGGGTCGGCTGGCAGGACGTGGCGCAGGTGGTCAACCGGGTGCGCGGTGCGGCAGGCGCGGCGGCCCGGCGCGGCCCGGTCGAGCCGGCGCGGCGTCCCGGGGCGCGGCAGGAGGCCCCCGCGCCCCAGCCGAAGGAACACGACGTGCCACGGCCGGCGCCGAACGATCCGCGGTTCGCCGCGCAGCGCGAGGCGCTCAAAGCCGCGCTGCAGCAGCCCGCGATCGCCGGTCCGGAGTACGACTCGCTGCCGGAGGAAGCGTTCACGCATCCGGCGTACGTCGCGGTGCACCTGGCCGTGCTGAAGGCGGGCGGGGCCGCGTCCGGGCTGACCGGCCCGGCGCTGCTCGACGCCGCGGCGCAGTACTGTCCGGAAGGGACGGTCCGCCGGGTGCTCAGCGAGCTCTCGGTGGAACCGTTGCGCGCCAAGGGGGAAGTCGACTCGCGCTACATCGCCGGGGTGCTCGCCGGGGTGCAGGAGAGTCTGGTGGGACGGCAGGTCGGCGAGATCAAGTCGAAGCTGCAGCGGCTGTCGCCGGTGGAGGAACCGGACGACTACCGGGCGCTGTTCGGCGACCTGGTGGCGCTGGAGCAGTACCGGAAGGCACTGCGTGAGCAGGCCTCGAGCGGATGGGACTGACGTGGGGCTGCTGAGCCGGTTCTTCGGCCGCGGGCTGCCCGAGGGCTTCCCCGGTGAGCTGGCCGGGCACGAAGAGGTGATCGCCGCGGCCGCGGTCGAGGGCGGCGGTCACCTGGTGGTGACCACGCTGGGTCTGTGGATCCCGGACGGGCCGGGTGCCCGCCGTATCGGCTGGCACCTGATCGGCAAGGCGAGCTGGAGCGAGGACGGGTTCACGCTCACCGAATCGGCGGAGACCGGACAGGCCGGCCCGGTGGTCGTGCTGGCCGACCGGGAGCCGGTGCGGTTCCGGCTGCCGGAGCCCGGCAAGGTCCCGCACCAGGTGCGGCTGCGCGTCGACGGTTCGATCCGCGCCCGGCACCGCCAGGACCTCCCGGGCGGCGGCGCGTGGTTCGTGCAGCGCAAGGTGCCCGGCCGGGACGGCACGGTGCTGCAGGTCCGCCCGGACCCGGGCACCGATCCGGAGCTGGCCAAGGCGGTCGCCGAGGAGGCCGCGGAGAAGCTGGCCAACCCGGGGGCGTAGCAGTACGCTCGTACTCGGTACGGACGTACTGTTTCATTTCCGGGAGGCAACGATGTGGGATCCGGCGAAATACCTCGATTACGCGGACCTGCGGGCGCGGCCGTTCCACGAGCTGGTCGGGCGCATCCCGGCCGGATCGCCGCGCCGGGTGACGGATCTGGGCTGCGGACCGGGCAACCTCACCGTGGACCTGGCCCGCCGCTGGCCGGACGCGGCACTGGAGGCGGTGGACAGCTCCCCGGAGATGGTGGCCGCGGCCAGGGAACGCGGCGTGGCCGCCGAAGTCGCGGACGTGCGCTCGTGGGCGCCGCGGCCGGACACCGACGTGGTGGTGTCGAACGCGGTCCTGCAGTGGGTACCGGGCCACGATTCGCTGCTGCGTCGCTGGGTCACCCAGCTCCCGCCGGGTGCCTTCCTGGCGGTCCAGGTGCCGGGCAACTTCGGTGCCCCCTCACACCGGATAGTGCGGGAACTGGCGGCCGCCCCGGACTGGACACCGAAGCTCGGCTCGTCCCTGCTGCGCGAGGAGGACGCGGTCGCCTCGCCCCGCGCCTACGCCGATCTGCTCGCCGACGCCGGATGTGCCGTGGACGCTTGGGAAACCACGTACATGCAACCACTGACCGGCCCGCACGCGGTGCTGGAGTGGATCACCGGCACCGCACTGCGTCCCGTCCGGGCGGCCCTGTCGGATCCTGACTGGGCCGCCTTCCGCGAGGCACTGGCCCCGCGCCTGGCCGAGGCCTACCCAACCCGCCCGGACGGCACGACGTGGTTCGAATTCCGGCGGATCTTCTTCGTGGCCCGAACCCCGGCCTGACCGATCGGCCGTGCCGAGCTGTGTCTGCCGGAGGCAAAGAAGCAGCCCGGCTTTGCGCTCGGCCGCGAGCGACAGAGGTGACCGTCTACTGTGGAGTCTGCGCTGCTTTACCACGGTCGCGTGGGGGTAGGGGGCCGGGAGCTGCACGCGCTGTTGTCCGGGCTGGCGCTGTTTCCGTATCCGGACATTCAGGCCACGCCCTTGGCGCCGCGCATCCGTCGAAGATCACCGATTGAGATGGACACGGCTCGTGTCGCGGCAGATCAGCAGAACGTCCCGGTTTTCTCCGCGACGTCAAGCTTCTTGAGCGCGACCGGCGGAAGCAGCGGCGCGAGCCGGTCGATGATCGGCAGACAGGAAATGCCGTGCCCCATGCTGACCAGAGTGATCATGATGCGGTATTCGCTGCTGTGATGGACGATCCGCGGTGCGAATCCGGTCTGTTTGCACTGTGCGCTCAGGAAGTGGGTGACCGTTTCCCCGGCGATCCAGTTCTCGGCACGCAATTCGGCAAGGGGGATCGGTTCGGTTGCCCGGCTGAGCCGGTGGTCCTCGGGCAGTACCAGGAACCAGTGATCGGTGTAGAGCAGTTCGCGATACAGACCGCCTTCGGCATTCCGCTGCACCTTGGCCAGCAGATCCTGGCCGTCGCCGGACCGGCCGTCCTCACCAAAGGCATCGCCGGGAATTCCCTTGCCACAGTGGTCATCGCGAAATCGGAAAGGGCCTTCACCCCGATTGCGGCGAACACCGGGGCGGCACCCGGCCCGCAAGCCGAAGATCAACCGGTCCGCCGGTAGTCCCCTCCGCCCGCTGACGCACGCGCCCCGAATGCTCCGGCTCGCGTCAGAAGGTTGCGCCGCCGGTGAGGAGCAGCGACTGACCGCTGACGAACGAGGACAGTTCGCCCGCGAAGTACTCGGCGGCATCGGCGACGTCCTCGGGCCTTGCCATCCGCACGCCCCGGCGCAGCGCACTCAGTTGCTCCCGGACCGGGTGGTCCGCGGCGAGATCGGTGAACACACCTGCGCCCTCGACGGTGGTGGGCAGGATCGTGTTCACGGCGATCCCCCGTGATGCGAGCTCGAGCGCGAGGGTCCCGGCGAGGAGGCGCGCGGCGATCTTGCTGGCGCCGTAGAGGCCGGTGCCCGGGAGCGGGCCTGCCGTCGTGCTGGACCCGATGTAGATGATCCGGCCGTGCTCGGCGACGTACTTGGCCGCATTCTGCAGCGTGAAGAACGTCCCCTTCGTGTTGACGGCGAAGAGGCGATCGAACTGTTCCTCCGTGGCGTCCGAAACGGGCTCCGAGAGCACCTCCAGCCCGGCGTTGGCGACGACGATGTCGATCCTGCCGAATCGGTCGAGGGCCGCCCGGAAGAGCTCCTCGATCTCGGGGACCTTCGAGACGTCGGCCCGGACGGTGAGCACGGAGCCGCCGAGCTCCCTGATCTCCGCGGCGGTCCGTTCCGCCTCCGCCGCATCGCTCGGGTAGTTGACGACCACGCTCGCGCCGCAGCCGGCGTAACGGATGGCGATGGCCTTGCCGATCCCGCGGGCGGATCCGGTGATCAAGGCGACCTTGCCGGTCAGGTCGGTCACGACGTGGTTCTCCTCGGGTCGGCGTCTCCGCCGTGCTCGGACCGGCCGGAGGTGTCGAATCGCGCCATGCCCAGTACCGCCACCAGCTGGAGCCGCTCCTGATCGACGCTGCGCGGAGTGGTTGTCAGCACGACGAGGGTCTGCGATTGGTCCTCGGTGAACAGGGCCTGGCAGTCGAACCGGATCGCGCCGCCCTCGGGGTGCAGCAGGACCTTGTGGTCCGAAAACCGGTTGGCAACCTCCTGGCGCGCCCACAGTTGCGCGAACTCGGGGCTCCGGCGCTCGAGTTCCTTGGCGAGCTTGGCCGCCGCGGACTGCGGGCCTCGCCGCCCGACGGCGATGCGGAGTGACGCGACGAGGGAGCGGCCCTGCCGCGCTCTGTCCTCCGGCGGGTAGACCGACCGCTCGGTGTCGGGGCTGGCGAACCAGCGGTAGATGCTGCTGCGCTCGTTGCCGGTGCGTCGGCTCGGGTCACCGAACAGCGCGTCCGCGAGAGGGGTCTGCGCGAGCGTCTCGCCGATGTCGGAGACGACGAAGGCAGGGGTCCCGGACAGGCTGTCGAGGACCCGCTGAAGGCCGGGCGCGACGTGCGGCGTTCCGGAGATGCGATCGGCGACGTTGTGGCCGGCGAGCCGGTACAGATGGTCACGCTCGTCCAGGCTCAGGCGGAACACGCGCGCCAGCACGTCGAGCATCGACGTGCTCGGCTGGGCGCCGCCGCCCCGTTCGAGCCTGCTGTAGTAGTCGACCGACATCGCCGCGAGCTGAGCGACCTCCTCACGGCGCAGGCCCTTGACCCGCCGGCGTGGACCGGCGCCGAGGCCGACGTCCTCCGGATGCAGGGCCGCTCGGCGCGACCGCAGGAACTCGGCGAGAGCAGTTCGATCCACGTGGCCCAGCTTCCCCGTGCGCCACGGCTTTATCCAGGCCCTGCCAGGTCACCGATCAGCGGGGCCTGGACAGGCGATACCGGCCGTCCGACGCTGGCGGCACGAAGCTCACCGGCAACACCGTCTTTCTCCCGGCACGGGGGAACCCGGTCCGCAGCGGAGGGGGATCGGGCGGGGCTGCCTGCGGAGCTCGGCGAACGCACCTCTCCATCGACCGTCGGAAAGACCAGGGAAGAACCATGTCCGAGAAGTGGACCGCCGCCGATCTGCCGGACCAGTCGGGGAAGACGTTCGTCGTGACCGGGGCCTCGGCCGGCCTGGGCGAGTCGACCACGCGTGCACTCGCGCAGGCCGGAGCCCGGGTGGTGATGGCCGTGCGCAACGAACAGAAGGCCACCGCCGTCGTGCGGGAGATCGGGCGCACACGCGGGCGGATCGAAATTCGCCGGCTCGACGTCTCGAGCCTGGACTCGGTGGCGGCCTTCGCGGATTCCTGGTCGGGCCCGATCGACGTCCTCGTCAACAACGCGGGGATCTCGCTCGTGCCGCTGGCCTACACCGGCGACGGCCTGGAGCGGCAGATGGCCACGAACTACTTCGGTGCCGTCGCCCTGACCGGCGCGCTGCTTCCGCACGTCACCGATCGGGTCGTGTCCCTCTCCTCGCAGCTGCACCGGGTGAGCCGCCTCCAGGTGGCCGATCTGAACTGGAAGTCACGCAAGTACGACGAGGTCGCGGCCTACTGCGACTCGAAGCTGGCGGTCGTGCTTTTCGCCACCGAGCTGCAGCGGCGTCTCGCCGCCGGGGCCAGCGCGGTCCGGTCGATCACGGCCCACCCCGGGGATCGCCCGTACCGCGCTGGTGACGCACTCGCGCAGCATTTACGGACGGATCAACTTGCTGGGCCCGCTCCTCAACGACGTTGCACACGGTGCGCTGCCCACCCTCTACGCGAGCACAATGGATATTCCGGGCGGAACATACGTCGGCCCCGATGGGATCGGGAGCATCAAGGGACACCCCGCGATCCGCAAGCCTTCGCGAACCGCACAGAATCCGGAGAGGGCCACCGAGCTGTGGCACAAGACAGGCGAAATCCTGGGGTCGCATTTCCACCTCGACGCGTTCTTCGGCACCTCGTAGCCCCTCGCCGACCGGGCATCCGCGAGACATCCCGCCTGTCCGACGGAGCCGGCGACCGTCCTCGCCGGTGTCGCCGCGTCGGGTGATCAGGTCCTGCTCGTCGTCGACCACGGCCAGCGGAGGCTCTTCACCCCCAGCCTCGGGTACTCCGGCGGGCAGTTGACGAGGAGTGCGCGCACGAACCGGCCTGCGCAGCCTCGTCGGTACCCTGACCGAGTACGAACACGCCGCCGTTGGTGCCCGTCGAAGTCCTGGCAGCCCTTCGCCTTCCGCAGGGTCTTCCGGGCCGGGTCGTGCACACAAAAAAGCCCAGGTCTATGACCTGGGCGTTTGCTCCCCCGCTTGGACTCGAACCAAGAACCCTCCGGTTAACAGCCGAATGCTCTGCCAATTGAGCTACAGGGGATTGCTCGCTCAGCCGGATCTCTCCGGCTGATGGAAGAACTTTAACGCATGCCCCGGTACCCCCGCGAAGGGGGGTCGGCGCGGCCGAGCACCCCACGCGGCGCCGGTTTGCTGGACAATGGAGAGTCGGAAGTCCGACTGACGAGAGGTGTGGGCCGTCGTGAAGAAGTTCCTGCTGGGCGTGGGCCTGGGGTACGTGCTGGGGGCCAAGGCCGGACGGGGACGGTACGAGCAGATCGTGCGCACCTACCGCCGGCTGGCCGATCACCCGATGGTGCAGGGCGCGGCCGGGGTTGCCAGGGCGAAGCTGGGCGAGCGGTTCGGCCGCGGACGCGGTGCCTGACCCCGGGGCCGGGCGGAGGGGTGCCGCCGCAGTCCGGTGTGCCGGATCGCGTTCAGGCGGTGGCCCGTGCGCCGGAGCGCGCGATACGTGATGAGTACCAGGGCAAGTACGGCGAGGGTCACGACCTCGCCAAGGTGGGCACAGCACAGGGGCGCCAGCTCGGCAGGACGGCCGGGGTCGCGATCTCGGCAACGGCGAGCGTCGCCGGGTGATGGACCAGGATGCCGCGGCGCTTGCCCGGCGCCGGCCCTCGGGTGAAGTGGTCCGGCGCCAGTCCTCGAGTGAGCCGGTCCAGTGCCAGTCCGCGGACGAAGACGTCCGCCGGACCGTACCGCGGCAGCGCGTACCGTCGGTCCCCCTCGACGGTCGCACCCCCAATGCCGACAAAACGGACGCGCTCGAACCCCATCCATGACCTGTTCGGACTATGCATCAGCCCAGGTGGAGCATTGTGATAGCTTAAATCGAACTGGGGCGTATGTGCATGTGCAAATGCGCGCACCCGGAACGGGCCGGTAGCTCAGTTGGTTAGAGCAGGGGACTCATAATCCCTTGGCCGCGGGTTCGAGCCCCGCCCGGCCCACTCTTCGAGTCTATATTGTGGCTCTCACCTGCGCAAACGCGGTCGCTAGTTGATCTTGGTAACCCTCTTGACGGAGCGTCAGCAACTAGCACAGCGCTTGGAACCCAAGGGATTATCCGAGTACGACTGAACTCATGATCGCCGCTGAGGCACCCGGAGAGGTGCTGGACCCCGAGGACATCAGAGCGCTCGTCGGGGACTGGAGAACGCACCTGAGGGCCAAGAACCGCGCTGACTCCACGATCGATGCATACCTCGAGAGCGTCGCCATGCTGGTCAACTACCTCGACGACGAGAACAAGTCGATGCTGGCTCGTGACGTCGACCGGCGAGAACTCGAACGCTACTTCGAATATTTGCGGGAACGCCCCAACTTCCGCACCGGGGAGTCACTCTCTTACAACTACATCGCGAAGCAATACCGGCACTTGCAGCAGCTTTACCGTTGGCTCGACGACGTCGAAGACATCATCGAGATCTCGCCCTTCTACAAAATGGAAGTGCCCGCAGTCCCTGACAACCCGCCGGCGATCTTGCGTGACCACGAACTGAGGGCGCTCCTGGCGACGACAGTGGGCAAGTCGTTCGTGCAGCTTCGTGACCGCGCGATCATGCTGGTGCTGATCGACTGCGGAGTTCGGCTCGGAGAACTGTGCGCGCTGCGAGCGGCGAACCCGGCTGAGCGGGATCCGGGAAGTTTCGACTTCGAGGTCTGTTCGATGGGGGTCTTGGGCAAGGGGCGTCGGGAACGTCCCGTCCCGTTTAACCCCGCTACGGGGGAGGCATTGCGTCGTTACTTCCGCGCACGCGCTCGCCATCCGCAGGCCAAGCTTACGAACGCGGCGTGGCTCGGTCGCTTCGGTCCGTTGAACGAGTGGGGGGTCAGGGCGATGCTCGATCGCCGTGCCGAGGAGGTCGGGATTGCCCGTATGTTCCCGCACCTGTGGCGCCACACCTGGGCTCACCGCAACAAGGTGGCAGGAATGAGCGACGAGGACATGATGAGGATAGCGGGATGGCGCAGCAGGCAGATGCTCGAACGCTACGGGGCCTCAGCCGCTGACGAACGGGCGCAAGCTGCCCATCAGAGGTTGAACCTGGTCTCCGGACTGCTCTAGCAGAGGGCTTCCTGGTTACCGGGCTGGTCGGGTTTAAGTCTGGTCCGGCAGCTCGCGGTCACTTGTCTCTCCGGGAGTCGCGTCGACGGTTCTTCGAGCTTCGGTAAGCCAGCTGCTGGAAATACGCGGTTTTGGCGGCCTCAGCTCGTTGTCTGCGCGTCGTCTCGTCGAGCGTGCCTTCCGGGTCGACGTGTCCCGCCCCGGGTTTGATGGAGGTATCGAACACCCGGAGGATTCACGGTCATGGTGGCACCACGGAAGTACCCCGAGGAGTTGCGGGAGCGGGCAACGCGGCTGGCAGTCGAGGCTAGGCGAGACCCTGCGTCGGCTGGTGGGGCGATCAAGCGGATCGCCGACCAGCTCGGTGTGCACCGGAAGCGTTGCGGACGTGGGTGAAGCAGGCCGAGACCGACGAAGGGGCCGGGCCGGGCACGACCTCGGCAGAGGCGGCCGGGATCGCCGAGCTGGAACGTGAGGTGCGTGAGCTGCGCCGGGCGAACCAGATCCTGAAGTCAGCGGCGTCCTTCTTCGCAGCGGAGCTGGACCGTCCGTCGCGATGAAGGTCGAATTCGTTGATTCGCAACGGAAGGAGCACGGTGGCCAGCCGGTCCTGCAGGTGCTTGAGGGCACGCCTGCCCAGATCGCACCGTCGACCTACTATGCCGCCAAGTCCCGTCCCGAATCCGCCCGCGCGGCGCGGGACCGGGAGCTGACCGAGAAGATCAAACGGGTGCATGAGGCGAACTACAACGTCTACGGAGCCAGGAAGGTCTGGGCTGAGCTGAACCGCCACGGCATCGAGGTGGCCCGGTGCACGGTCGAGCGGCTTATGCGCGAGGCCGGGTTACGCGGCCTGCCCCGGGACAAGTCTCCTCGCACGACACCGCCGGCGCCGGAGACCGGAAGGCCGACTGACCTGGTGGAACGTGACTTCACGGCGCCGCGGGTGAACGAGTTGTGGGTCGCGGACATCACTTAATGGGAGAGTCGGGTTCCGGCTCGACACGGTGCGGGTGGTTGGCAGGGGTCCCTGAGATATCACTGATCCAGTGCAGAGTGTTGCTGAGCTGGCTGCAGGTGATCACTGCTGTTGATTCACGTGACACGTCAGAGATCTGAAGGTAGACGGTGACCCTGCCAGCCATCCCGGGGCCGGATGATCGGCTTGTGAGATGCCGCGCCATCGAGCGCTGTCCATTAGGTCGCCGCATCAGCCTCGAGCTCACCGCAACCGGCGGTAGCGAGCAGAAGGCGAGGCACGTGTGGCCATTACCTGTGGAATCGATTGGGCGGAAGCGCACCATGACGTGGCGTTAGTCGACGAGCACGGAAACGTTGTCGCCCGGCAACGTATCGGTGTCGGCGCGGAAGGGTTCTCGACGCTCATGGGCATGCTTGCCGAACACAGTGAGCCGGCCCAGATTCCTGTTGCACTTGAGACTGAGAAGAACCTGCTCGTGGTTGCCTTGTCGGGCGCCGGGTTCCCGGTCTATCCGATCAACCCGCGCGCGGTTGCCCGCTACCGCGAGCGGCACGGTCAGGCCGGCGGAAAGTCCGATCCCGGCGACGCGACCGTGTTGGCGAACATTCTGCGCACCGACCGACCGATGCACCGGCAGCTGCCGGAGATCAGCGAGCACGCCTTGGCGATCAAGACGTTGGCACGTCAGCATCAAGAGGCGATCTGGGCGTTGAACCAGACCGTGAGTCGGCTGCGTTCGGTGTTGCTGGAGTTCTACCCGAACGCCGTCACGACGTTCACGAATCTCAAACATCATGCTACGACGGCGATCCTGGCCGCCGCGCCCACTCCCGAAGCTGCCGCACGGTTGAACCGGCGGCGCGTTGTCGCGCTCCTGCATCGGTGCGGCAGGCGCAACGATCCCGGCCTCGTCGAGAAGATCCTCGACGGACTCAAGGGCCCTGCGCTGCGGCAACCCGCGCAGGCCGAAGCCGCGCTCGGCGTGACTGTCGCGCAGCTGGTGGCCATCATCACCTCCATGCGCACCGCGGTCGACGTGCTCGAAACCGAGCTGACTCAGCAATTCGCCACACACCCCATGGCACCGACCCTGCAGTCCGCACCCGGCCTGGGACCTGTGCTCGCCGCCAGGGTCCTGGCCGAAGTCGGTGACGATTCCCAACGTTTCACCACCGCCGCAGGGCTGCGAACCTTCGCCGGCACCGCGCCCGTCACCCGCGCGTCCGGACGTTCACACTACGTCAAAGCCCGCAAGGTCCGTAACAAACGCCTCGGCGACGCGTGCCACTGGTGGGCGTTCTCCACCCTCACCAAATCAGCCGGAGCACGCGCCCATTACGACCGGCGCCGAGCCGCCGGCGACCACCACAACGCCGCGCTACGTAACCTCGCCAACAGACTCCTCGGCCGCTTATGGTGGTGCATGATCAACAATCAGCCCTGGGACGACAGCGCCGCCTGGCCAACATCGGCAACAGCAACGACCGCGACTTGACACCCGACCGGCGTGGGATGTCTACGTGCGCACGGCCGCGGGCTGGGTCTACGCCGCGTTCGTGCTGGACGTGTTCTCCCGCCTGATCGTCGGCTGGCAGGTCGCCACCAGTCTCTACACGGATCTGGTGCTGGACGCGCTGCAGATGGCGATCTGGCGCCGCCAGGCCGACCGCGCCGACCTGACCGGGCTGGTCCACCGCAGCGACCGCGGAGTGCAATACCGAGCGATCCGCTACACCCAGCGCCTGGCCGAGGCCGAGGCCGTCGCCTCGGTCGGGTCCCGAGGCGACAGCTACGACAACGCGATGGCCGAGGCGTTCAACTCGCTCTACAATGCCGAACTCGTCCGCAACAGCGGCCCCTGGCGCGGCCTCGACGACCTGGAAATCGCGACCGTCGAGTACATCGACTGGTACAACAACCGGCGCCTGCACAGCGAACTCGCACATGTCCCACCCGCCGAATACGAGACGCTACACGCGATGACCCACCCGGCCACCACAACCCAGGAAACCAACTAATCCACTCTCCATGAAACCCGGGGCTTGACAGAGACTTCGTTCAGCGCTGTGCTCAGTATGATTTTTCCCAGCTTAGTAGCAAGCGCAAATCCAAACATGAGGGGGTCAAGAGTTGATCACTGTCTCAAGGCGGCCAGGCTCCCGACTGAATGCAGGAGTGTCTTACAGAGTAGTGTCACGGGTCGGAAGCGAACGGCTTCCTTCGTCGACGTTGTTGTTCGTACTTTGCGTGTGCTGTACGGCAGCACCGGTACCGGCAGCGATGCTTCGCGTAGCGTGCGTTGCTGCCATGCGGTGGGAGAATTCGAAGGTATTCTGTTCCGTATATGAGTTCGCGTTCTTCGGGGGAGAGGTCGCCCCATACGCCCCACGGATCACGAGCCAAAAGGGCTTCCGCAAGACAGTCTTTGCGCACTTCGCAGGATGCGCAAATCGTTCGGCAAGAGGTTACTTCTGAGGGGATGTTCGAGTGCCAATCCAACAGTGGATAATTCCGGCAAGCTGCACGACGTCGCCAGCCTGTAGTGCTCGAGTGCATGACTAATTGTCCTTTCGTGTACCGCGTCGGCGGACCTGGGAACTGTGCATTGCAAGCTTCTGAAAATAGGCGCGTTTCGCCGATTCTGCCCGGATTTTACGTTCTTTTTCGTCCAATTCGTTGCTGGGGTCAACCTGATGTTCAAATCGCTCGATTGCAGCTCTGCGTGCGGGCGCGGTACGTTGGCATCGATCGGTCGTGTTAGCCCATGAAGAGTGGGCGGCAATGCGCGCACGCATGATTCGTTGAGCTGGTGTTAGGCCGCAGGCCCTAGGCGATTCAGCCTCCACTTTTACTCCTTGGGTGTGATGCTTTAAGGGGAGGGCTTTGGCTGGTCAGCTGACCCAGGCGCGGGTTGGGGCGGGTATGGCGGCTATTACGGGAGCGAGGAGGGCGCGGGCCGTGGCTTCCAGTGCGGGGAACCGGCTGGTGTCGTGGTCGAATCGCGGGTCGGTCGAGAAGACGAGGCCGGTGACTTCGTCGGTTCCGATGTTCGCCAGAAGGTAGGGCGTGTTCTGGTTGATCCAGGCTGCGGAGCCTGATCGGAGCTCGTTGAGGGTGGGTTCGTGGGTGCCGTGGACGATGGCGAGGCGCCCGGAGAGGACGAACAGCATTCGTTGGTGGTGCTGGTGTATGTGGGCGTGGGGCCGATGCCTCGTTGTCGGGAGGACGGAGCAGCTCCGGGGTTTGAGGGGGGACGCAGGACCAGTCGGCCGGCGGAAAGCTCACAGCCGGGGGCGGTGCCGTGGTGGACTATCGGGACTGCGCCTGCTTTGCCTTGGTGCTGAGCGACGGGGACTTGGGTGGGTGTAGGCCCGCCGGCCGAGTTGGCGTCTCCGGTGGCAGGGACTTTGGGGGCGAGGTCGAGGGCGGGTTGCAGATTGGGCAAGAGCTCGACGTCGTCGTTGAAGCGCGCGCCTGGTTTGATAACGCGCGCTTCCAGTCCATGGAGTGGGAGTGGTCTGCGGTTGCTTGCGGCGTGGGGCAGGCCTGCCGGGACATACACCATGGAGTGCGGATCGTGGGGGAGAGCCGTCATGTCTGAGCCGTAGTGTGTGGTGCCGTGGCCATCGGTAATGTAGATGATCATCGAGCCGTGGCGGTGTGCGAGTGATTGATGGTCTCCGGGCATGCGTACTTCAGCAAGAGCGATGCGTGCTTCGGGTGAGGTGCTGCCGTCGAACAGGATCCGCAGTTGCTGGCCTTGTGGAGTTGTCGCTTCCTGGAATGCCGCGGACGGTGCGATCAGGACGCCTGGCGAACTCTCGCGTGGCATGAGATTTCTCCTTCGAGCGTGGGTTGCGGGGACTGTGCGGCTCTGCTTGTGGCTGAGCTGGCGTCTGGGGTGAAGTGGGAGGGTGGCGGGGTCGGGGAAGCGCGAGGAGGGGGAAGTGTCTGTGGCCGCGGAAGTTCGCGACACGCGGGGTGTCGAGGGGCGATGGCTGGATGGCACCGCGGACATCGGCGGACGTGGCCGTCGGCGTCGCTGAGGGTGCGGGTAGAGATTGGATCTCCTGGTCGTGCATCGCATTCGCCGCAGGGCGGGAGGAGAGATTCGGAGTGTTTCTCGCTTGGGTTCTGAACGCGACGTCGTTGGTTTATGGATGGTTGAGGGATGTTTCGGGGGCAGGCTTTGCCCCTCGTGACGTCGTTGTTTGCCGCCCGTGGTGTCGTTGTTTGCCCCTCGCGCTGGTGAACGATGGGCAGTGGGTGCCCCCGGCTGGGAGAGGTCGGAGGGTGGCTGTCTGCAGGCGCGGTGGGCTTTTCGCGAGGATCCGTCGCCATTGCGAGGTCGTATCCGTTGGGTCGGCGGTCGGTGCGGCGAACGTATGCGGCGATGATCTGTGGGTCGGATGGACGGATCAGGTGGAGTTGTTCGAGGTTGCGGAGTGCGTATCGGACGGATCTTTCCGATAGGCGTGTGTATGCGGCGAGTGTTGCCATGGCGGGGAATGCGTTTCTGCCGTCGGGTTCTGCGTGGTTGGCGAGTCCGATGAGGACGATCGTGAGGCTGGAGGCGTCGCGGCGATTGGGGGGTATGGGGGCGTGCTTGAGTGCCCAGTTGATGGCTTCGATGCTCATGGGTTACCTGCTCGCGGCGATGAGACGGTCCTGGAATCTGGGAATGACGGTGGTGGCCGCAGGCCGTGATCAGGGTGATCGTGTGTGAGTACGTATGCGAAGGGGCGGGGCGTGGGCTTCGAGTGGTTGGGGGACCTGGTCGATGCGCAGTATCGCGGCGGTCCAGGTCATGCCGATTCCGATGCCGACGAGGGCGATGTGGTCTCCGCGCTGCACGGCGTTGCGGGCCAGTAGGTGGGTCAGCCCGACGATTTGGTCATTGGGGCCCATGTGTCCCCAGTGCGCGCCGACGGCTTGGAGTGTCTTCTCGGGCTGGATTCCGAGTGGGGTCAAGCACTGAGTGTCGAGCAGGTGTGGCCCGTAGTGTGGCAGCAAGATCCATGCCAGTTCGTTGATCGCGAGGCCTGCGTCGGCAAGGGCGTGATCCGTTGCCGCTCGGATACCTCGTCGGTTGCGGGTCGTGATCGAGTCGGCACCGACCGCGGTGAGGTATTGGAGTTTGCGTTCGCGGATTCGTTCTGACCCGTGTTCGGTGGTGCCGGCGGGGAGGAATCGGTGCTCGCCACGGTGGAGCTGCTCGAGACTCGGGTCGGTGTAGG
Organism: Amycolatopsis ultiminotia; assembly: GCF_039536925.1. NCBI lineage: Bacteria > Bacillati > Actinomycetota > Actinomycetes > Pseudonocardiales > Pseudonocardiaceae > Amycolatopsis > Amycolatopsis ultiminotia. The sequence continues at coordinate 196,376 of NZ_BAAAZN010000011.1, forward strand.
ACGCGGTCGACAGTATCTGCGCCAGGCCGGTGTTTCGGCCGAGAATGAAGGCTGATCCGCCGTCGCCGTAGGTTATTCCGTGGTCGGCGTTGAGGTGGTCGAACGCGGGGGCGCCGAAGACTTCACCGCCGGTTAGCATGATGTGGTGGAGATCGGTGCTGCCGGTGAGAATGCGTGCCGCGAGGTCGATTCCGCCGACGAGGGAGTTGCTCATGGCGTTGAGTTCGGCGGTCAGGCCGAGCCCGGCGGGCAATCCGAGGCGTGCCCGGACGTAGTTCGCGCGCGACCAGAAGTCGATGCCGCGGCTGCCTCGCCAGATTGCGGTGTGCAGGTGCATTTCGGGGGCCGGTAGTGGGCCGGGGTCGATGTGGGCGAGACTGGCCAGGGCTTTGGTTCCGGCGTGGACCGCGAGGTCCATGCCGGTGGAGGTGCGGGCGCGGGAGATTGAGCGTTGCTGGGTGTGCTTGTCGTGGTTGACTGGTTCGAGGTGGCCGAGTGCGGCACCGATTCCGCGAAGGTGGAGGCTTTTCCATTGCATGTCAGGCACGTCCTCCGGGGTGGTCTTCGCGGAGGTCGTGCTGGATCGCGTCGATCGAGGTGTAGTAGGCGCGGAGCTGACTGCGGGAGATCCCGGCCTGGGCGGCAATCTCGTCGAGGGTGATCGGAGGTAGCGAGGTCGGTGCGTCGGCGGTGAGTAGTTCGCGTGCGGCGCGCAGGATCTGATCGCGCACAGTGTCCTCCCTGGTCGAGGTGGCGGCGCGGTCGGAGATCCGTGAGCGCCGGGGATGGGGGAGGGCGCGATGCCGTGATTGTTGGCCGCGTGCGGCCGGACTGGGCCGATACATCGCAGACCGGTTTACCGTCGACGGCGGCGGATGCCGCTGGCCCGCTTGGAGTTGATGCGGGCGAGGTGGTCGGTCCGTAGTCGTACTGTTTGGTCGGCGACGGTGCCGGAGTACTCCGGGGCTGGTACCGCTCCGTTGTCGAATTCGGGGTCGGTGGTGATGGCGAGGTAGATCACGGCGGCGTTGTGGCTGACGTTGATGACGGAGTAGGGAATGCCTGGCGGGATATACACGACGTCGCCGGGGGCCGGCTTGATCGGGGCCATTGTGTGCCCGGACAGGACGGCTTGGTATCCGCTGAGGGCGACCAGCGCGGTCTCCGCGCGGGGATGGCGTTGCGGCGGGATGATGCGTCCGCCTGGGAGCAGCACTCGCGTCGCAGAAAGCCCGCGGACGGGTACCGGGGGCGCGTAGAGGACGTGAGTGGCGACGCCTCCCTCGGGAAGTAACTGGGCTTCGGAGCCGTTGGGACGGCAGTGCACGGCAAATGCCGATGTGGTCATGGCCTCTCCCCGTGTGTTCCGTGCCGGGCGAACACCCGATGCGGGGCGTGGGCGAGTTCGCGGACGAGTGCGGCGTTGGCGATGGCCTGCTCGGGGGTACGGCGTCCGTGGCCGCATGCTGCTGCAACCGCGGCGACGGGGCGGCCGAGGGCGTTCTCGGCGAGTTCGAGAGCGCGGAAGGATTCGGCACGGTGTTCTTCGTCGGCGAGGCCGGCGATGACGTCGACGTCTGCCGGTATCCGGCGCAACGAGTGGTAGTAGGCCGTGGTGGTCGACGGCGCGTTGGTGCCGGTGCACATGGGGATGTGAACGCGGGGCATGGTTTCACCCGCGTGTTTGAGTTGTTCGTGCAAGGCACGGATGATTCGGACAGCGGGTGTAAGGGATGCCGGAGTGACGAGGGGTCTGTGGCCGAGGTCGCCATGGCAGAGGTGGAGGATCCACTGGGCGTGTAGCGGGCTGTCACGGATGAGGCGGGTGATCTGCTCGGCCAGTAACGTCGCAACGGGGCGTCGTAGTGGGGCTGGCACGCGGTTTAGAAGTGTCAGCGTGGCCGGTGTCTCGAGTTGGAAGACGACCTCGTGACCCCAGCGTTGGAAGATTTCGTTGACGTCGTTGAGCACGGCTTCACGGACCACACCGAGGTTCGCCAGGGTCCGAAGTGGTGTACCGAAGCACAGGTAGGTCAGGTCGAGGGCTCCGGGGATCGAGACTTGAGCTGGTGGTAGCTCTCGCGCCGTGGCCAAGGTGCGACGGGCAGCCATGACCACAGCGGTGTGGCTGGCGCGGCGGAGGGTCATGTCTTCGGGCGTGAGACGTCGGCGGGGTGCTACCCGGTACTGGGGGTAGTCGTCGTAGCTGGTGGAGTCTCCGGTGCGAGTCGGTTGGAGTGCGTCGACGTGGTGGAGGGCATCGAGCCAGTCGAGGATCCAGCGGTGGTCCGGATCGCAGGGCAGGGTCGCCAGGTCCTCGTCGGTGGTTTCGTCGAGGATCCACTGCATGGCGTCGTGGGGGCTGGGGTTGAGCTGCGGGGGCAGTGATCCGACCAGGTGGATGCCTCGTCGGATGTTGCCGGCGTCGGTGGAGCGGATTTCGGGTTGCGTTGCGGTCATGGGGTCCTCCCCGGAGGCGATGGTTGGCGTGTGGCCTCGCGGCGGGGAGGGACACCGCGGTGGCTGGGGTGGGTGCCCTGTCCCGCGAGTACAGGGCGGGACAGGGCACCCGGCGTGGTGTTGAACGTGTTAACCGGTGACCGGAAGGTGACCGGGGCGTGGTGTGGGTGTTGGTGCGGGCCGGGTCCCGCGGTGGGGGCCGGTGCCGTGGTGGCGGTCGGGGCCGGCCTGGTGGCTGGGATCGGGACGGTGCCCCGGGCGGGTCGGTGTACCGGTTGGCGGGGCACCAGGGTTGGTGGTCGGTGGGGTCCCGCTGCCGCAGGAGACCGTTGCCACTGTCACAGTGACGGCCGCAGACCCGGGCGTCTTGACGGCAATCGTCGCGGCGTTCGTCTTCGGTCCACCGGAGGATCCGGGGGTCACGGTCAGGTTTCCGGTGCTGCGGGCCGGTGCTTTGACGGTGGTGACGCCGTTGTGGCAGCTCGCTGAGAATGGGCCGACGCTGGTGGTGCCGACCCGGACAGCGGAAACGGTGGCTTCGGCGACGCCGGCGCCGGCTCGCAGGTTGATCCCGGTCGCGACGACGGCGCCGCTGGGCGAGGACGCGGACCCGCCGCCGGACTTGATCGCACCACCGCTGGACACGCTCGGTGCAGGTCCGGCGTGTTCACCGCCGGACACGGTGATCCCGGAGGCACTGGACACGGACTCTGCGGCGAGCGCGACAGGCTTGGGCACGAACGAGGTGACGGCGACGGGAACGCCCATGACGAGTGCGCCGAGGCCAGCTCCGGCCAGAGCGAGGCGCACGGTACGTGGTTGCGCGGTCGTTGACATGGAGACTCCTTTGCTGCGAACCGGACTAGTGGATGAGAACGGGGGTGCCGATCGGTACTTCGGTGGCCAGGCGGTGGAGTGCCGGGGCGGGAATGCGAATGCATCCGTCGCTGGAGCGTGTACCGAAGACGTGCTCGTTGGGCCAGGTGTGCAAGGCAGTGACGCCTGGACCGCCCCCGAAGGTTTCGTGACTGGTCGAATGAATGCCCAGGGGCAGAATGACAGGACTGTAGGTCTGCTTGCTGTCGGTGATCGAGGCCATGATGAAGGTGCGCCCGAGGGGAGTCGGTGCGGACCGCTTCCCGACGCCGACGGTCCACGTGGCAAGTGCCGGACCACCGGTGCGGACCAGGGAGAGCCGAAAAGCCGTCGTGTCGACTTCCAGGTGGACTGGGGTCTGTGCTGCGACCAGTGAGGCGTCCTGTGTGGACAGCCACCCAGTGGAACCGTTGGGGCGTGGGGGCAGCAGGACCTGGACCCAGCCTGGTTCCCGAGCGATGACAGGCACCCAGGTGTCGGTGGTGATTTCGTGCACCGGGAGGTGTGCGATTGCCGGTCCGCCCGGGGCGGTATAGACGGGCACCGGCCACTGTGGATGCACGACGGTCCCGTCCGGTGCCTCGCCGGTGTTCATGTCGCGTGGGGCAGCGTCGAGTGTGGTGTAGGTGGATGCCGGAGGCAGAAACTCCGGGTGTGCTACTGCTCGTGGTGCGACGACCGGTGCCTGCGTGATCGGGTCGGCGTCTGTTGTGGCGGAGGCCGGAGGGGCGGCGTGTCGATGACCGATCAGGGCCGCCGTCAACGCCAGGCCCAGTGTGAAGCTGGCGATGAGAGTCACCGTGCGCAGGAGCGCCGGCTTGACGCGTGGTGCGTCCTCGGTACCGAGGCGGCGATGGTCACTGTTGTGGAAGATCATGGACCTGATTCCCGGTCGTGTGGCAGAGGGAGCGGTGGTGCGGGCCCGCCCCCTGATCGGGTCCGCACCACCGGTTCATTTCCCGGCGAGCGCCGTGACGAAGCCGGGTTCCGGGCTGCCGAGCCCGGTGACGGTGTCCCATCCCGCAGCGGTGTGCAGCTTCTTCTGCGGGTCGGCATCGAAATCGACCAAGTAGTCACCGGTGCCGCCCGGCACCGCCACCCCGGCCAGCGCATGCATGGCCGGGGTGAATACCCCGGCCCTGACCGGCGTCACGTCCTTGATCCCGCTCTTCATCGCATACAGGGTGGGGGTGAGCAAGCCGCCTCGGGAGCCGCGGATCTGCTGTGCGTTCGCGGCGAGTCCGGCGACGATCGGCGACGCCAGCGAGGTTCCGCCGTAGGAGAGGAGGTCGAACTTTCCCTGCGTGGTCCGGCCGACGAGAAATCCGGTGTAGCTGTCGGCGAGCGCAGCCACGTCCGGCAGAGCGCGGTGGCCATGGGACAGGGAGGCCGGCACGACTCCGTTCTGCCAATCCGGAGGCCCGTAGAGCGCGGAGGATCCGCCGCCTGCGCCGCCGGCGAACGGGCCGTCGGCGTCCTGCTGGGGTGCCCACTGGTTGCCGGAGAGCGTGTTCCCGGAATTTTCCCATCCGGTGACCAGGACCGGCTTGTTCTGCTGGTTCAACCCGACGCTGGTGCCGCCGACGGCGGTGAGCCACGGGCTCGACGCAGGGAACTGCACGGTCGGTGCACCGGCAACGCCGGCATTGGTTCCGGCGTCCCCGGTGGATACGGTGATCGACTGGCCCTGAATTCCGGCTTGCAGGGCGATCGAGTTGAACTGGTCACGGACCGACTGGGGCAGGTCACGTTCTCCTGTGGCGCTTCCCCAGGAGAAGGAGATCACGTCCACGGCGTTGTCGGTGACTGCACGGTTTGCTGCGTCGTAGAGACCGCCGTTGGCGCATGTCTTTGCCGCGTAGTAGCGAAGATTGGCGTCAGGGGCGACGGCATGCGATGCCTGGACATCGAGGGTCTGTTCGCCGTTCCACCCGTCCGCGCCGCACTCTTGCTGATCGGTGTACCCGCCCGAGGGCAGAACTGTGGTGTACTGGCCGGCCTTCAACGGGGGCATGCCGAACTGTGCGGCGGCTTGGTTGGTGTCGTTGACGATCGTGTCCGAGTTGTACGCACCGACGATGCCGACGGTCGTGCCCGAACCACTGTTGCCCGTATCGAGGCCGTACATCGCCCGCAGCGACGCGGGGGAGTAGCCACACAGCGAGTTCGACTGGTAGCCGGATGGGTACTTCTGCGGTACATCGGTGTTGTTCTGCTCTCCCCACCAGCGTGCACAGTGCTGTTGGGCGGCGGTCTCATGCGGGGTGGTGTGCTGCGGTCGCAGTACCTGGCTGCTGTCGTCCAGCCCGATCACCGCGGAAATCACGCTGCGCAGTACCCGCGGCACCGTGATCGGAGATTCCGGTGAGGTGAGCGTCCGAGGACGCCCGCCCACCTCAGTGCGATAGGCGGAAATCTTGGTCCCGAAGGTGCCTTCGAGAGTTTTCGTGGTGGCCTCGGCATCGACGAAATGCCGATTCGCGGAGATCCCCGTGACCGAAACACCATTGCGTTTCAGCCAGTCCTGCACTCGGGCTACCGTGTCCTCGGTAGGCCCGAACCTCGCGGTGAACTGCTCGTTCGTCAGATACTGCCCACGCTGCGGACTACCCGGGGTAGATACGCCCTTGACGAGGCGCTCAGCACCCGCCAGGTCGCGCAGGGAGAGCGCGACCTGAATATGGCGAACCGCCGACTCGTCCGCAGCACCGACTTTCGCCGCAGGAGCGGCCCACGTCGGTGTGCTTCCGGCAACGACGCTGCGGTCGTCATCGATCGAGGCGCCGTGCGCGACGGCCGGCACAATGGCCGACGAGGCCGCGAGCGCCGCAACCACTGTGGCGGCGCGCGGTGAAAATGGCATGGGAATCCTCACTGTCGAAAAAATGCGCATGACGATAGATAAGTCTGATTTGGAACAAAATTGTGGCGCGGTTTCTGAAGGTGGCGCCGGGAAGTCGATCCGCAGAAGATCGGATCGAGGTCTTGGGGTCGAAATAGAATTGATGCGTGCTCGCGGTTCAGTTGCGTCGGCGGACCGCGCGCGTGTGACCTGGGTTTTGAGCTCAGCGAGGCGTGAAGCGATGCAATCAGCAGGGTGCGGACCGTGTCGTTGTGCGTGTGCCCGTTACTGCGGTGTTGTGGCTGAACGCCGCGAGGGGAGTCGTGTCGCCAGGATGCGGATGCGCAGCCAGGAGAATGACCCAAGTGCAGCGTTCGCCCGACATTTGTCGGCACGATGTCTCCCGTGTCGGCGGCCGTCCGACCGTGCTGTCACACCCTCCCTGATGTGACGGTCATGGCGGCCAACTCGCACTCAACCTACCGTCAATCCACCGGTTGTCAACACATGCATACAGTCGACGTGGTTTTGCGGCGTCGGGAGGCGCTGATTGCCCGGGGAAGCCTCGGCTCGCGATATGGATCGCCTCGGGTTCGGCGGGTCCGAAGCGGGCCGTCTCGGCGTGCGGCCTCAGTTCCGGCGCAGGTGGGTCTTCTGGTCCTCGGCGATAGCGAGGAGGATGTCCTTGAGGGCCTGCTTGTTCGCCCGAGTCGAGTCATCGAGCGCGGAGGAGATTTCCCGTGCCTGGATGCTGCGCAGGCCGATGTCGTTCATCAGCCGCATGATCTCCTGGTCTGCGTCGGTGAGGTTGGTGTTCAGGCCGAGGAGTTCGGTGAGGTGTTGTGTGGTGAGGTTCTGGTCGAAGACGCGGGCGTCGATGCGCCAGAAGTCGGCCAACGCGTTGCACACCGACAGGTCGGCACGGAAACGCTTGCCCGTCTTGAGATTGCTGATGAACTGCCTGCTGACACTCACGTCTCGTGCGCTAAGACACCAGGTGGAGATGTCGGTGGTGGATGCATCCTTGTCGTAAAGATCGTCACGCGACTCGGCGATGACCACAGGATCGACGACCGGGTTGCCGTCGGCGTCGGTATAGCACCTGCATTCCTCGGACAGGAGTAGCGTGAGCTGTTCGGCGAGCGTGTCGAGGTCGACCAGCCGCTGCAGCAGGCGAGACTGCTGCTCGCTGGTTCGCCGGGGAATCGGCGATTCATCCAAGCCGACGTGTTTCCGCGGTACCTCCGCCATCGTCTCCCCCTCGGTTCAGCACTTGACAAGTGCGACGTCGCCGATAACCTGGTCTCAGGTTGTCAACAAGCGCATACAACTATCCCATAACCAGCCCTCTCCGGCAATGCATGGACAGTTCGCGCCCTCATGGAGGCTGCGCACTGTGACGTCGCGAGGCCTTGGAGAGGCGAAATGACGGTTTCCTCCGAGCACATGCAGTACGCGGCGGTCCGGGGAAGACCCAGTGGGCCGGATGTACCGGCCGTGGTGGCTCGTCCCGGTGCGCCGATCGGTGATCGGCTGGGCTTGGTCGTGGCTGTGCTTGGCGCCTCCGGAGGTGCCGGTGCCAGCGCGGTGTCTGCCGCGGTATCGGACGTTGTTCAGCTGGCCGGGTACTCGGTGCTGATCGCGGACACCGCGGACCCGGTGCGGTCGGGTCTGGCACGGGCAGCCAGAGTGGACGGTCCGGTCGTCGGCGTCCCTGCACCGGCAGCGAGAATGCGGTTCTCCTGGCGTGCGCAGGCCCTGCTGGGCCGGGTGGAACGGGTCGGCGCTGTGCGGCCCACCGCACCGTCGCTGTGGTGGCTGCCGGACCAGCGCAGTATGCAGCTGACGGTGGTCGACCTGGACGGCGACGCCTGGCAGTTGGGCTCGAACGTCCGCATCGGAGCGGGTCGATGGCTGGTCATGGCCGGCTGCACGCTGCTGGTGGTGCGCCCGACTGTGCCGGGGTTGCATCATGCCGAGCAGGTGCTGGCATGCCTCGAACCGTGGGTTCTGCGGCAGGTCGTGAAACCGGTGGCCCATCTCGTGGTGGTCGGCGAGAGGAAGTGGCCCCCGCGCGTGGCAGCGACGGCTGGGCCACGCGTGGCCCAGCTGCTGGGCGACACGATTTTCGTGCCGCGTGACTCGGACATCGCGGCGGGCGGGGTCACCGCAGATGTGACTCCGCCGAAGGTGCGCGACCCCTTCCTGCGTCTTGTTCAGCGCTGGCGGGCTGAGGGAGCGCTGCCGCCGGACGTCGTACCGAATCCCGTGGCCCGTTGAGTTTCAGACCGCGCTGAATGTCCCTTACCGCGGTGAAGCCCTCCCTGTTTCAGCGCCCGCACTACGCCGGGCGCCTTTCAGGGAGAAGCGATGGTCGGACACATCGTCGGGGAGTGGTTGCCCATCGCGGCCGACATCCCGAACCCGTTACCGTCGAAGCCGCCGGGATCGGAGAAGATCCTGGGCTTGGTCGGCAACGTGCGGTGGGCAGCGGGTCTGGCATTGATGGTCGGGTTCTTCATGGGCCTGGTGGTGTGGGCCGGAGGCCGATGGATTGATCACCACCGCGCAGGAAAAGTCGGACTCGTGATGATGCTGTGCGCGGTCGGCGGCGCCATCCTCTACGGCATCGGGTGGACGGTCATCAACGGGTTCGCGGGCAGTCCGCAGTGACCACCCCACAGGACCGTCACGCGAGCACCCGAGCACGGATACGGCTGCTCGTGGCGACCGTCGCTGTTGTCGCAGCCGTGGCCGCCCTGGTCCTGGTCGCCCATCACCGGACGACGCCCGCGACGAGCCCGGCAACCAGGCGAGGCGATCCGCCGCCTCCGCCAGGAATGGTGGCTGAGGACCGTGCCGCAGAAGAACGGCTCGCCACCCGGCCGATGACCTGGCTGCCGTCGGACGCGGCGGCAGCCCATCCCCAGACCACTCGAACCGCGGGTCCACCGATATCCCTGCCCGCAGCGTCCGCGCGGCAAGGTCGCTGGATCCCGGACGGCTATCCGGCGACACCGCAAGGTGCATTGGCACAGCTCGTCGCACTGAATAAGGCCGCGATGGCCGGCGGTGACCCGGAGACCTACGACCGCGGCTACGCCACACTCGCTCTGCCCGGCGCCCCGCCTCTGTCCGGCGCCGGATTGCACGTATTGCTGCAGAGATTCCGCGAATCGGCGCGCCTGGAACCCGGGGAAATGAGAGCTGGCCTTGCGGTGCGCTACGAGATCACGCACGGCCTGATCAAAGGAACCGCCGACAGGGGCCGCTACGTGGTGGCGTGCACACTCGGCCAGTTCACTGTGGACTATCACGGGTATGGCACTTCCGTGGGCGTGGGCGATTGCCAAGCCCTGCGGTGGACGGGACGTAGCTGGCGGATCAGCTCCGGCCCGCGCGCCGCATACGCGTCATCCGCGTGGCCGGGAACTGACGAATCCGTCGATGCCGGTTACCGGCCCCTTGCCGGGGGCACGTCGTGAACCCGCTGGACTGGCTCACTCAGCTCGGGAAACTGGGCACACTCGCCGGGGACGCGGCGAACAAAGGCCTGCAAGTGATCTCGCAGAACTTCTTCGACTACATCATGGAGGCAATCTGGGGATCCGGGCTGACAGTGCTGAAGCTGGTGCTGCAGTTCATCGACTGGATGTCGGCGTTCACGGTGTCCACGACCGACGGTCCGATCGGCGTGGTGTGGCCGCTGATGCTGTGGATCAGCGGGGTGCTGGCCCTCGGCCTGTTCTTCTGGCAGATCATGATCACCGTCCTGCGCGGCGGGCGTGGATTCTCTCGTCTGGTACTGGGTCCGATGCAGTACGGAGTCACGTTGGCGGTGTCCGTCGGGATCGTGGCCGCTGTTCTGGCGGCCGCCGACGGGCTGACCAAGGTGCTCCTGACCTACGGCCTGCATACCGACCGGTTCGAGGGCGCGATGCACGTCTTCAACTTCCCCAGCGGTGTCACCAAGACACTGAGCGCCATCGTGCTGGGTGTCTCAGCAGTCTTCGGCACCTACCCCGCCGCGTTCGGGATGGGATTCGAGATGGTCCTGCGCCAAGCCGGGATCTACATCATCGTCGCGACCATCCCCATCCTCGCCGCCGGACTGCTGGCCAACACCACCGCCCGCTGGTTCTGGAAAGGCGCTCGCGCGCTTCTGGCACTCGTATTCCTCAAACCCGGCATCGCACTGGTGATCGTTATCGGCGTGTCCGCCATGACCGGCGCGGAGGGGTTCTTCGGCTTGCTCTCGGGCGCGGTCACGTTGCTGATCTCGCTGTTCACGCCCCTGGTGTTGTTCAAGCTGTTCACCTTCATCGACCCGAACACCGAAACCGGTTCGGCGCTGCGCAGCCAGCTGTCCGGGCTGGGCGCCGATGGCTACGGACCGACATCGCTGCCCGATCAGCAACTCGGCCGCGCCTTCGACGCGGCCAAAAAGCGGTGGCAGGGCCGCAACGACGGCGACGATGACGACAGCGGTGACGACGACAACAGCGACGATGACGTCATTCACGCGAACGCGGAACGCTTCGACGCGGCCGACAACGACGAACCCGTGAACCCTGCCGATGAGGCAGATCCGGCAGGCGAGGATGAACCGGGAAGCGACGGACGCGACGGGGCCCCGGAGGAGCCGGATCACCCGGCTGCGGACAACCCCGCCGAGGAATCGGCTGCCGAGGACCCCGCCGACGACGCGGCACCTCCCGCCGTCGCGGACGATGCTCTCGAGTCGGTGGCACCGCCCGACCCGGATGAGACCGCCGCCGACCGCGAGGACCGGGGTGACGGCGATGGGCCGGGCGACGGCGAGGCCGGGCCGTCGGAGACGGCGGTGCTGTGGTGAGCGCAGGACCTCGGATCTACACCGGCCTGGCCCGTCGGGAGAACGCCGGCTGGCTGCTGGGATTACGCCCCGGTCAGGCGGTTGTCTGTGTGCTGCTGACCTTGCCGGTCGTGGTCACTCTGTCCGGCGGCGACGTGCGCGGCGCCGTGGTGGCGGCCGCGGTGGCGATACCGTTGATCGGACTGGTGGTCGTCCCCGTTCGCGGCCGCACGGTGATGCGGTGGCTCGCGCACCTGCTGATGTTTCAGGTCGGGCTCGCACTGGGCTGGTCGCGGTGGCAGTCGCGGGCCGCGAGTGGTTCGACCGTGGACCCGGCCATCCCCGACCTTCCCGGAACCCTGGCCCGGGTGCGATTCCCGGACGGACCGCCGATGCGCGACCTCGGCCGGATCTGCCTGATCCACGACACCGGCGAGGCCCGGTGGGGTGCCACGGCGAAGCTGGTGCACAGCGGCATCGCGATGCTCTCCGACGCCCAATGCCAGCGTCTGGCCAGCCGACTGGGAAATCTCCTCGCGACATTGGCACACCGCGACGTGGTGGACCGGATGTCGCTGCTGATCCGTACAGTTCCCGACACCGGCGCCGACTACGACGCGTGGCGCGCCGAGCACGAACGCGCGGACGCGCCCGAAGCGGCGCGCCGGGCAGCGCGCGAACTGGACCGCACGATCGGACGGGTCGCCGTACGGCACGAAGTGTTCGTGACCTTCACCGGCCCGGAGGACGCCCTGCGCAGACCCGCCACCGCGGCGGGCGGAGGAATCGACGGTCGCGCCGTCGTGCTGTACCGCGTGCTGGACGGGCTCACCGACCGGCTCCGATCGCTCGGGGCCGAACGCGTCACCTGGCTCTCCGGCGCCGGTCTGGCCCAGGCGATCAGAACCGGATTCAACCCGGGCTCAGCAGGCGTTCTCTCGGCTCGCGACCGTCGCGTGCCCTGGGCAACCGCAGGACCGACCCACGCCCCCGCACCCACCGCTCGGGTCTACCGGCATGACGGCTTCGCCACCGTCTCCTACGCCGTGGTGATGCCCGAGGCCGGCACCACCTTCGGCTCCCTCGGCGGGTTGCTGGCCATCCGCACCGCAGGTGAGCGGCGCGCCCTCGCCGTGCACTACGAAGCACTCTCGGCGCGGCGCGCACGCTCCGCGGTGCGCGCCGGCCGGTTCCGCACCGGCGTGGTCCGCGACTGGAAGCGATCCAAAGGCTTCAGCGTCGCCGCCACCGACCGGCGCGCCGCGGCCGGCGCGCGTTCACAGGAGCAAGCCGTCGCCGCGGGGCACGGGCTCGTGCGATTCGCCATGGCAGCAGCCGTCACGGTGCCAGGGGAGTGGGCCGTCGACGACCACGCAGCACGGATGGAGAACGACATCGCCGGCCGTTTCGAGCTGTTGCGCCTCGACCTCGCTCAGGACGCCGGCTTCGTCACTGCGGTCCTCCCGGTCGGTATCGGCCTGCCCCGGCTGCGTGGAGGTGCCCTCTGATGCCGGGCCACGCGCAGGAACGCACCGCGGCTGATCTGCTGGCCACCTTCGGCGGCGCCCCCTCACCACGCCCAGCCACCGGTCCCGGCGACCACAGCCGCCGGGACCGGATGAATCGCCGGACGGCTCCACGGCGTGGTCACGCACGGATCGGGCACGGCTGGTCTCCCGTACTCGCACCGCTGCCGGTGTACCACGCGAGCACCCACGACATCGGCGGGTTGTTCCCGTTGCTCGGATCCCGCCCGACGCCGGCCGTCGGCGCACGGATCGGCTACGACGTGGACTCGGGTGGCGCCTTCTACTGCCACCCCGTCGAACTGGTGCTGCGCGGCGGCTACGCCACCAACCCCAACATGGCCCTGTTCGGCGAACCCGGACGCGGCAAGTCCAGCACTGTGGTGGCGTTCCTCCTGCGCATGGCCAGCTTCGGCGTCCGGACGGTGATCAGCGGCGACGTCAAAGGCGAGTACACCCCTGTCGCCCGAGCGCTCGGCGCCACCCCGATCGTGCTCGGCGCCGGCACGAACGCCCGGATCAACGCACTCGATCTGGGCCCGCTCACCACACGGTGGAACACCTGGAGCGTGCACCGCCAACGCGATGAACTCACCAGCCTGCTCAGCCGCTGGGGTCAGCTGCTGGCCGCGCTGGCCGAATCGCAAGGATACGCACCGACGGTCACCGACGACGCCGCACTCGCCGCCGTCCTGCACCGCCTCGTCGGCGCCACCGACGGCAACACCCACCTCCGCCCGATCAGCATCCCCGACGTTCACCGCCAGCTCGCCGAGCCCGACCCGCAGCTGTGGCACGACCTGCGCTACGCCAGTCGACGCGCGTTCCTCGATCAGTTGCGTCCGGTCACCGATGCCCTGGCCAACCTCATCTCCGGACCGCTGGCGGGACTGTTCGACGGGCCCACCACAGTCGACCTCGACTGGAACGCGCCCCTGCAGACCATGGACCTGTCCCGGCTGCGTTCCCGAGGCGACACCGCCATCGCCATCGCCCTGACCTGCCTGGGCGCGTGGACGTCCTTGGCCACCGACCTGCGTGCCGATGGTGACATCAGGATCGTCGTGCGTGACGAATGCTGGCGCCAGCTCCGTCTCGGGCCACGCGCCGTGGCCACCGTCGACGCCGAGCTCAGGCTCTCCCGCCTGGAACAGACCATCCAGATCCTCGTCCTGCACAAGCTGTCCGACCTGCTCTCCGTCGGCGCCTCCGGTTCACAAGCCGTCGCCATCGCGCGAGACCTGATCGCATTGTGTTCCCACCGTGTCCTCTTCGGACAATCCACGCGGGTCGCCGAAGACCTCGCAGATGCACTCGCACTCACCGGACCTGAGTTGCACCGGCTCACCGGAGCTGTCAACGAACGCCGCGGCCGCGCCCTGTGGAAGGTCGAAAACCACTCGGCGCATCTCGTACAAACAGTGCTGTCCGGCTTCGAGAAACGCCTCTTCGACACCAACGCGCAACTACGCACACGCCGGAAGGGCCGTTGAGATGAACGACGAACGTTTCGACCGCATCCGGGAAGCTGGATTGGCGGCGGAGAGCGCGGTGTGGGACAACGCGACGATTCCGCAGGCACCTGCTGCGGCGCGGGAAGCCGCCACCGACGACGTCGCCAGGCGCGGCTACGCAGCCTACCGCGAGGCTGTGGCGGAGAAGAGCTTCGAACTCGGAGTCGACGAGCGCGACTACTACCTGGCCCACCCGGCTGTTGCCGTGATGGTCCGGCCGGAAGCGATCGACGAGGACGAGCGGTCCGCCGCTCTGGACCGCTATACCGAGCAGCACGCTGCCGTCATCGAGGAGTACCAGGCGGAGCTGGACGACGAGGTGCTGAACCACGGCGACGAGTTCGGCCAGGGGCTCGGGTACTGATCATGCCCGGCCGGAACAGACAGCAGGGACGATGAACTCGTCGAACCTGGCCCGGAAGAGTGTTGTGGTAGCCGCCATCGTGGCGATGCTGTTGGGCGGTTTCGTGTTTGTCACTGCGATCGTCTCCGCCGCTCAACCCGGGTCAGGAATCGCCCTTCTCGGGTGCGCTGGAGGATCGGGAGAGGGCACCGGCCGAATCGCCCACGAGACACTCGACGAAGACGCCACCAGTATTGCCCGCACCATCGCCGCCGCCGTCCGCCAACGGCACCTGCCACGCCGCGCGGCCGTCATCGCGATCGCCGCAGGGTTGGTCGAATCCGGGTTGCGCAACCTCGATCACGGTGACCGTGACTCCCTGGGGGTGTTCCAGCAACGCCCTTCCCAAGGCTGGGGCACACCCGCTGAGATCCTCAACCCCGCGCACGCGACCAACACCTTCCTCGACCACCTCCTCACCATCCCCGCTGGGAGACACTGCCGCCGGGCGAGGCAGAACAGGCAGTGCAGCGAAGCGGGTTCCCCGACCGGTATGCGCCTCGCGAAGCCCAAGCTGAGAGCATCGTCGCCACCCTGCGGGCGGGTCCGGACAACCCGGCCCCACCCTCTGACGGCGGCACGCCGCCGAGCATCGACGCAGCTGCATCCTGCCCCGACAACGGAAAATCCGACCTGCCGCTGGAGCCCGGACAACAGCAACAACCCGGCCGGCTTC
This sequence comes from Amycolatopsis ultiminotia, assembly GCF_039536925.1. NCBI lineage: Bacteria > Bacillati > Actinomycetota > Actinomycetes > Pseudonocardiales > Pseudonocardiaceae > Amycolatopsis > Amycolatopsis ultiminotia. The sequence goes on from NZ_BAAAZN010000011.1 coordinate 211,507, forward strand.
CGGAAGACTTCCCGTGGCCGGCTGACCCCCAGCAGAAGGCCGCAGTCCAGTTCGCTGCGGCGCAGCTGGGAAAACGCTACGTCTGGGGCGGCAAGGGACCCGACGACTACGACTGCTCAGGCCTCATGCTGGCAGCGTGGGCAGCGGCTGGTGTCGGCATCCCAGCTGGCACCGTGGCCCAAGGACAGGCCGGCCACGCGGTCGCCGGTCTGTCCCAAGCCCAGCCCGGCGACCTGCTGTTCATCCCCGGAGCTTTCGGCAGCGCCACCACACCCCGGCACGTCGGCATGTACATCGGCGCGGACTTGATCGTCGACGCCTACGACGAACACCACGGCGTCATCCTCGAGCGCGTCGCGGACTGGTCCACCAGAATCGTCAAGATCCGCCGCGTCGTCGAACCGGCAGTGCCCGCCCCACCGCGAGGAGGCGGCCGGTGAGCGAGCACATCCTGGCGAAGAAGTCACGCCGAGGCCGCGTGCGGCCCGAGCCGACGGCGATAGCGGTGGCCGCCAGCGGTCATCGACGACAACCACCGGATCCGGGTCCCTTCGGTGTGTGCGAGGTAATCGACGCACGACGACCGCACGCAGTGATCCCCAACGATCTTCTTGACCACGTGATCGCGGGTCGCGGCGCAGACGCAGTAGCCGTACAGCCCTCCCGAGCACCGGGAGGGAACCGAGCGCCATGACTCATGGCTCGAGCCCTCCCCGTACAGGAGGGACTGCCCCATGGCCCGCCACCGGACCGAACCGGCCAGCGCCGATCGCGACGTCGTGCTCGTCGCGCTCCTGATCGCCGCCGTTCTCGTTGTCTGTCTGCTCGCGCTGGCGCTGACCGCAGCCGCTACCTTGACGACCGGGTTCGCCACAGGGGTGTGGGCCTGGCCACCGCCGGCGCGCGCCTTCGCGCTCGCAGGACAGATCGTGACCCATCCCGACAGTCCTGCCCACGCCCTGACCAATCCGTGGCAGCACGGCGTCTCCGGTCGCGAACTCGCCTTCTACGCCTACTTCACCGCCGTCGTCCTGGTCGTGGCCAGCCTGACCGTCGGCGTGTCCGTGCCGGTGTGGCGCCGGGTTGCTCCCACCGAACCGGGCCATGCCAGCCGCCGCCAGATCCGACACACCCTGACCCCGCGCGCCGTGCGCCGTACCGCTGTGTGGACCCGGCCGGACCTCGCCCCGGCCGAACGACGCCACGCGGCGCTGACCCAGATCTCGACCCCACTACCACGGGGCCCGCACAAGGAGACACTCGTGGTCTCGCTGGAAACCCCGACCGGCACGATCGCACCCACCCGCTCCGGGAAGTCCCGCACCGACCTCGTCCACAAAGCCCTGGCCGCCCCCGGCGCCCTCCTAGCCTCGACCACCAAAGACGACCTGGCGGAATGGTGCCTCCTCGCACGCTCCCGCCGACCGCACGGTGGCATTGCGTGGCTGCTGGACATGACCGGCACCGTTGCCTGGCCCCGGCAGATCCGGTGGAACCCGCTCGCCGGCTGCGACGAGGCGGCAGTGGCGCTGCGCCGCGCAGAAACACTGATCGAAACCTCAGTACTCGGCATGGAAGAGATCGGCGGCAACGACAAAGTGTTCCGCGGCCGTGCCCGGATTGTGCTGCAGGCGTACCTCTTGGCCGCCGCGCGGTACCACCGGAGCCTGGACGATGTCATCACCTGGGCCCTGACGAAACCCGCAGACCAGGAGCCCGCCGAACTTCTGCAACGAGAATTTCCGCAACTGGCCTACAACCTGCGATCCGAAACCGGGATGGTCGCGGAGACCGCCGACGCTGTGTGGATGAGCGTCCGGCGCGCACTGGAGCCGTTCATGAACCCCGACGTCCGGCGACTGTGCACGCCCACCGGCGACGATCCGTTCGACATCGACACGCTGCTCGACAGCGGCGGCAGCATCTTCGTCATCGCCGGCCAGCACCAAGCACCCCAAGCCCGGCCGGTGCTCTCCGCCTTCGTCGAAGAATTCCTGCGCCGCGTTCAGGAACGCGCGCTGCAGCAGGAACACCGCCGCAACACGCCCCCGGTGACCACGATCCTCGACGAAATCTACGAAGGCACCCCGGTGCCGGGACTGCCCGGATTCATCTCGGACATCGCCGGCCGCGGCGGCCCCATTCACTGGTCCGCTCAGTCCCGCGGGCAACTCGACGAGCTCTACGGCGAACACGGGCGAAAAACACTCATCGACAACACCCTGACGCTGTCGGTCTTCCCCGGAATCAAGGACGACCACACCCTGGAATGGCTGTCCACAATCAGCGGCCAACACCGCCGCCGGACCTACCAGCACCACGCCGACGGCCTGCTCAGCGGCGGCCGCGGCTCGATCGGCAGCGAAGACGTCCCCACCTACCGCCCCGGAGACCTCCGCACCCTCGACCGCGGGCGCGTGCTGATCCTGCACGGCAACCTCAAACCCGTTCTCGGCCGCACGATCGACGTCACCGAACGACCGGACTGGGCACAACTCGACGCCGACGTCACGGCCATCCGCAACGGCACCGCCCGCCCCGAGCTCGACGTCCACCGGGACCGCGCATGACTACCTCCGACGACATTCCGCAACCGCCGCGCGACGACCGGTACGAGGACCCACACCGCACACCGGCAGAGATCACCGCGATCGTCGAACGCCTCTGGTCAGCAGCCCAAGCACACACCGCTCGCCTCGACCAACTCCACGAACGACTCAGCAGCCTCGAAGCCCACGACGAGACCGACCCCCGCCGCACCGCACGCTGGCTCGCCTTCCCCGCCCCGCCCGCGGCGGAAGACCCCGAACACGAGAGCGAGACCCCGCTATTCACCATCGCCCACTTCGTCCAGTACTACAACCAGGTCTACACCGGACGCCCCGGCAGCCGCGCCGTAGCCATACCCGACTGCTGGCTTGACCACCCCGGCCTGCTGGCCGAGCTCGCCACCCTCACCTACACCTGGCGGGAGGCCCACCTCGGAAAGCACGCCAACGTCCGTGACGCCCAGAATTGGCACGACCGCTGGAGACCAGGCTTCGCCCACCGCCTCGCCACCGAATGGACCCACCCCCACTGCCTCACCGCCATCCACAAACCGATCGGCACAACCAACCTCCACGACCGCTACACAACCGAAACCGCGGGAGTCGTCGATGAGAATTCGCGGTTGACGCGGTCCCAGGTCATCGGCGGGAAATAGTGGTGCAACTCGCCAGGAACTGCGTGCAGACGTGGCACGATCTCGTGGACCGGCTTGAGAGAGATCGGATAATAGCCTGGGCTGTTCAACCGCGAGAAATCCCCGCTTGGGCGGGCTCAGGTGGTGGAAACACCCGCTTCGAGTAGTTCGGTGGAGAATTCGCTGGGCTTCTTCGAGACTTGGATCTTACGGGTCGATCGTTGATCGCGGCGGCGACTGCGGTCAGGTGGTGGGGTCACTGATGATCTCCAGGCCCTTGGGGACGTAATCGTGGACGATGCGGTTGGAGTCGTCGTTGCCGCCCCGTTCCCAGGTTGAGTGGGTGGGCGAAGAATCGGGGCAGACTGGTTGCGGTGATGTCGTTGTGTAGAGCCATTTCCGCGCCGCTGTCCCACGTCGGTGACCGTTTGACCGACGGCGGAGGGGGTTGACGGTGGACATGATCGCCTCGGCACCGTCTGAGACCCGGCCGGTTAGCGGGATGACGATGAGGAACCGGCTGGTACGCTCGACCAGCGCGGCGACCGCGGTCTTGCCGCCCTTACCGATCGCGAGATCCCTCTCCCCGTGGCCAGCTACGGCGCGCCCCTCCACCGCCGCGGGTCGCTTGTCGTGATGATGCGGTTCGCGGATCCGGGGCGCCGGAGCCGGTCGTAGCTCGACCGGCGGGTGCGGCCGGTCCGCAGGCGGATCAACTCCGCCCGCAGGGTCGCGACGGGTTGGGCGCATGCCCACTGGCAGATGGCCTCGTGTGACACTCGCTTCAGCGTCCCCGCCGCTCCGCAATCGAGCCGGGTGGCCACCCCTTCTTCAGCATTCGGGTCAACAGCGTCCGTAGACCCGGCCGGGCATCCACTGCTTGCGGTTTCGGCCGCGCCCCGTCATGCGACTCTATCCCGATCGGAGATCGCGGTACGGTAGCTCTCCCGGCCTCCGTGACGGGCTCCCCGGGGCACGGTCGACGCGTCACGCCCGATCAGTGCAACGACGTCCTGGTAGTTCAACGATTCCGCCAGACTACAAGAGATCTCCTCCTCGATCAGCCAACGTCCGCATTCTCCGCACGACAGGCATCCTCACCCACTGAGCCAGGATCACATGCTACGACCGGCTGAATCTGCCCCTCGTCGACCTTCTGCGTCACGGCACTATCACTCGGCATGTTGATCTCGTGATGCCCGTGGTGACCTCCTCCGGCTGAGCCCGAGGGTGGTCCCGCTCGTTCAGGGGTGATGAGCGGGCACCATCACGGCTACGCGCGGGCCCGCGATGCAAGCCGGAAGCGCGTATGGTGAGTTGGTCTGATGTCTGTCACATGCTTGTGCCTCCGGGCGGCTGGACGCGGTGATCACAGACTGTTGAACTCGACGATGACGGCGGCCCCCTTCGTGACCACCCATGTCCAGCGGCCGGTTCCGATGAGGTTCCATACGTCCTCCTCCGGACTACGGCAGTGCCGCTAACGAACGCGACGAGCCTGCACACGGCTGCTAGACATGACGTAGCCCGGCAAGTGCCGTGTCGAGGATCGGCTGGCGATAGTCAGGGCGGCCGGGGATCTTGGCGATGGCGACGATCATGTCGAGGATCTGGTCCAGGCTGACATCCGCTCGAACGTCCTGGGCGTCTCGGGCAGCGCGCAATAGAGGTTCGCCGGCGGCGAGTACTCGGTCGCGGCTGGCGCCGAAGACGGGACTGTCCCGATCGGTGTGCTGGAGCAGCTCCACGGCGACTGGGCGTTTATTGGTGACGTACTGGAAAAACCTGTGCAGCCAGGCAGTCAGCCGTGCGCCGGTGGTGTCCGCGTCGATCGTCGACGCCGCGGTACACACCAACTCGACCTCGTCGACGAGCAGTGCTTCCAGCAGGTCGCGGCGGGTTGCGAAGTTACGGTAGAGGGTCGCCGAGCCGACGCCGGATCGTCGGGCGATCTCGGCCATCGACACCTCCGCTTTGGGGTCGGCAAAAGCCTCCCGGGCGGCGTGCATGATCCGTTCGCGATTGCGAACGGCGTCAGCCCGTGTGGCGGACGCTTGACCGGGCGCTCTGGGCGTCTTCGACAAGTGGGGATCCTCTCCGGTAATGTCAACTGGGTACCCTCTCCGTTTCCAGGCCAACGCTACCCGTACGTTCCACACCCCGCCACCCATAACACCCAAGCGGGCCGGCAGCGAGCATCGCTGGATCTGCCACCCGCTTTGTCTCCTGAAGGAGCGACGATGGATCACTCGCCCCCTGCTCGCCCGGTCCGACGTCGACTTGTCCTGGCCGTGTGCTGTCTCAGCGTCTGCGTGACTGGCGTCGACATCACCATTGTCAATGTGGCGCTGCCCTCGATCGCCACGAGCCTGCATGCCTCCGTGAGCAGCCTGCAATGGACCATCGACGCCTACACCCTCGTGATCGCGTGCCTGCTGGTGCTCGCCGGCTCGCTGGCCGATCGCTTCGGCCGCAAGCGGGTGTTCCAGATCGGGCTAGCGTTGTTCTCGCTCAGTTCGCTGCTGTGCGGCCTGGCACCCAGCGTGGGATGGCTGATCGGCTTCCGCGCCCTCCAGGCCGTCGGTGGCTCCATGCTCAACCCCGTCGCCATGTCGATCATCGTGAGCGTGTTCACCGACCGCCGGGAACGTGCCTGGGCGGTCGGCGTGTGGGGCTCAGCCATTGGTGTCACCATCGCCGCCGGCCCTATCCTTGGCGGTATCCTGGTCAGCGCCCTCAGTTGGCGGTCCGTCTTTTGGGTCAACGTCCCGATCGGCCTCGCCGCCATCGCACTGACCCAGTGGTTCATCCCGGAGTCCAAATCACACCGGGCCCGCGCCTACGACCCTCCCGGACAGGTGCTGATCATCGTCCTGTTCGCCTCGATCATCACCGCGACGATCGAGGGACCCCGCGCCGGCTGGGGCTCGCCGTTCATCATCGGGCTGTACGTGCTCGCCGCCGTGGTTATGCTCGCCGTGATCATTGTGGAGTCCCGGCGACGGGAGCCACTGATCGACCCTCGATTCTTTCGCAGCCCGCCGTTTGCGGGGGCGAACACGATCGCCCTGGCCATTTCCGCAAGCTTAGGCGGGTTCCTGTTCCTCAACACCCTCTACCTTCAAGACATCCGCCATGACAGCCCACTGCGAGCGGGCCTGGTGATCATCCCTCTGGCCCTGGCCCAAGGTGTCTCCGCCAACTTCTCCGGGCGTCTGATCGGCTCCCGAGGTGCCCGGCTGCCTCTGGTCCTGGGCGGTGCACTGCTGGCGATCGGCGCCTTCCTGCTCCTCCCACTGACCAACCGCACCCCGGTCGTTTACCTCCTGGCCACCTACGCCGTCTTCGGCTTTGGCGCGGGCCTGGTCGCCCCGCCCATCACCAACACCGCAGTCTCCGGACTGCCCGCCGAGCAAGCCGGGGTCGCTGGTGCGCTCGCCTCCAGCGGCCGGCAGTTCGGCATCGCGGTCGGCGTCGCCGTCACCGGTTCAATCGTGACCAGTACCGACGCCAGTTTCACCCCCGCAAGCCAAGCCGCCTGGATTGTTCTAGGAAGCTGTGGAACCCTCGCATTCCTGCTCGGCTTGGTCTCGACCAGTCGATGGGCGCAGGCAGCAGCGACTCGAAACGGCGAACGCCTCGCCATCCGGCCTCACGCAACCGACCTCGATATGCCCTGACCAGCGCACTGACTTAACCTCGTAACGGTTGTTGTCGTGATCAGATCGTGGTGAGGTTGCCGGCCCAGCGTCGCCTGTGGTGGCAAGGATTTGACACGTGAGGATTGAGTGTTCGGCTTGTTTGGTGCAGAGAAATACAGGTAGGGAGCGCCGTCGCGCACCACGCAGTCGAAGGCGAGTGTCTCCGACACACAGGCGGCAGCGCATCTGGATGGTGGTGAGCAGGCGAGCATAGGCTGGGCCAGCGGTCGAGGTTCCCCGGCTGCTCGACCTGCGCCATGGCGTGCCCGGCCAGCCCCGCATGGCAGGCGTTTCTCGGGATTGGGGAAATTGTCGGGGTAGAACGCGACGCTGGCGAGCAAGCCGCAGTCCCATTCGTGCCGGCGAATCGCGTCGAAGAACGCGCCCGGCTGTCAATTCCGGTTGAATGTTGCGCGGATTTGCGGGTGGATTGTGACCCCTGGGGGTTTAGTCTTCGGTTTTGGTGGCTGCGGGGATGCGACCGAGGTCGCGGTTTTTGAGGCGGTAGCTGTCTCCTTTCATGCAGATGACTTCGGCGTGGTGAACGAGGCGGTCGATCATGGCGGCAGCGACGACGTCGTCGCCGAAGACTTCTCCCCATCGGCCGAAGGGTTTGTTGCTGGTGACGATGGTGCTGGCCCGTTCATATCGGGAGGAGATGAGTTGGAAGAACAGATTCGCCGCTTCGGCTTCGAAGGGGATGTAGCCAACCTCGTCGACCACGATTAGCGGGATGCGGCCGAGCTTGATCAGTTCCTGTTGGAGGGTGCCGGTGTGGTGGGCCTCGGCCAGTCGGGCGACCCACTCGGCGGCGGTCGCGAAGGCGACCCGGTGTCCGGCTTGACAGGCCCGGATCCCGAGTCCCACGGATAGGTGTGTCTTGCCGGTACCGGGTGGCCCGAGCAAGACCGCGTTCTCACGAGCGGCGATGAAGTCCAAGGCGCCGAGGTGAGCGATGAGTTCGCGTTGCACTGAACGCTGGTGTTCGAAGTCGAAGTCCTCCAAGGATTTGCGGGCGAGAAACCGTGCAGCGCGGATACGGCTTTCGCCGCCGTGAGCTTCGCGGGCGGCGACTTCGCGTTGCAGGCAGGCTGCGAGGAATTCCTCATACGACCAGTCTTCAGTGCGGGCACGTTCGGTGAGCCGTTCGATGGCTGCGGCCAGTGATGGTGCTTTGAGCGTGCGGGTGAGATAGGCCAGCTCGCTGGCCACGTTGCGCCCACTACCGCCAGTGGTGCTCTTGATTCTGGTCGTTTTCGTTACCATGTCAGGCGATGTCCTCCTCGGTCAGACCGAATAACCGGTCGTAGTCGGTCAAGTTGCGGTATTCGACCGCGGTCTGCGCCGGCGCCACGCGAGGCTGGCGGTAGATGGCTCGCAGCCGCGCTGCCGCTTCGGTGTGAGCAGAATTGGTGAGGCTTTGGTGTTTGGCCCAACACCGCGCATGCCGAGCAATCTCGGTGCCATCGCAGGTCGCCCTCACCTGGTCGAGGTCGGCGCTGATCTGCACTCGACGGCCGATCGCGCACGGATGGACCGAATAATCACTACCGTCGAAGTGAATGTAGTGATCCCGAGGCAACCGGATCGCGCGTCGCCAACCGGTCACCGGAGCTACCGGCGGCAATTCGAGCATCGCGTATCGATCCCCAACCCACCGATCCAGCGGACGGCATCCCAGCCTCCGGTGCTGACGCTGATTCGCTCGGACCAGCCACTCGCCCAGCTGCGCGTTGAAATCCGCTGGGCTGCTGAAGGCCCGTCCGGGCAGGAACGAGGTCTCCAAATAACCATTCGCCCGCTCGACGAGGCCCTTAGCTTCAGGATCCCGCGGGCGACACTGGATCACCTTGATACCGAGACTGCCACGAAACCCGCCATCGCCTCGGTCAGCTGGGGTTTCCCACCACGCCAGGCACCGACCGCTGCCTCGTTGTCCCACACCAGAGCCTTCGGGACCCGACCCCACCCCGACAACAACCGCCAATGCCCAGCCAGCACATCCTCCGCCCGCCGCGAGGGCAACATGACCGCGGTTATCACCCGCGAATACCCACTGACCAGCACCAACACCGGCGGGCGCCCGACCTGACCGAACCCCAGCGGGATATCCACCGGCGGAAACCACAAATCGCACTAAGGGATGTCTCGTAACCCGGTACCGGGCCGGCGTGGCCGATAGTCGATCATGTTGGTGTGGTGCAGGTGATCACAGCGTCGCGGCCGGAGTGGATCGCCCCGTTCACCGGGCTGGAACCGGGCCAGTTCCGCAAACTCGTGCGACTGGTCGCGAAGCGCGGCGGGGACGAGATCGCCGACGGCCGCCCAGGCCGGCAGTGGGCGTTGCCGCTGGCAGATCGGGTGCTGCTGGTGGCGACCTATTGGCGGACGAACCTGACGATGCGCCAGATCGGGCCGCTGTTCGGGGTGTCGCATTCCGCCGCGCACCGGGTGATCGACACGATCGGTCCGTTGCTTGCCCTGGCACCGGTCCGCAAACGTCGGGTGGATGCGGTGGCGATTGTGGACGGAACCCTGGTCCCGACGCGGGACCACCGGCTGGCGACGCCGTCGAAGAACTACCGCTATTCCAGCAACGTGCAGGTGGCGATCGATGCCGAGACCCGGTTGGTGATCGCCACCGGTGACCCGCAACCAGGCAGCCGCAACGATTGCACCGTCTACCGCGACTCCGGCATCGCCGAACACCTCGCCGACCAACCAGTCATGGCCGACGGCGGCTACCAAGGCAATCCCGAGGTCGTCATGCCGTACCGCCGACCCCGTGACGGCAGCGACCTCCCGGACTGGAAGGAAGACCTCAACGCCACCCACCGCACGATCCGCGCCCGCGTCGAGCACGTTCTGTCCCGGATGAAGAACTTCAAGATTCTGCGCGACTACCGCCGCGCCGCCAGCACCCTCGGCGACACGGTGTCCGGAATCGCGAACCTGCACAACATCCTCCTCACCGACTGACCACAACACCAAGCCCCGCCAACCACAGCATCAGTTACGAGACAGCCCTTAGGGTTGTCCATCGAAGATGGGTTCACAATCGGGCGAGAGTTCCTTCGTAGTCTTGTGCTGGACGAATTTCGAGACAGCGGGCGACCGTGCGACGGTGGTGGCTGTTCGCGGGTTCCGAGACCATTCGCCAGCCGCTGTTGCGGTTAGTGCTGTACCTCAGACAAGAGTGTCTTTCTCTCGTTGGCCCTTTCAGATTGGGACCACCACCTTGCGTCCAGGCCTGTCGGCGTGCCGAAGGACGTGTCGCAGCGGCCCGGCCCGGATGGGCACGGGTTTCGTCGCGCTGGTGGTCTGGTGAGGCGTGCGAACGCAAGCACGCCGAGCTGAAACTCAAGGTGGTGTTGGCGATGGCCTTGCTGCTTTGTCCAGGGCGGAATTGGGATTCCTTGCTCTGTCGCCGGGTTACGAACCGGTCGCCTGCCGGCCGATTGCGGCGAGCGGGGCCGCCCGTGACACTCGGAGGTCGTCGCGGCCGTGGATCCAGGCGTGCAGATCGCAGCGAAGGAATGCTCGAACTCGGAGACGGTGAAGCCGCGTCACTCGGCCAGGAAGCGCAGTACCAGGGGATACACCGGGGAGTACTCCAGCACGATGTGCGTCGCCTGGCCGGTCGCCACAACCTGGGTGCCAACTCTTGACAGTTGGTCGGGAAAACGCGACAGCGCCCTCGGAGTCATGAGACGATGACGCTGCGTGAGAGGAGGGATCCGTGGCTGACGGTTTTACTGTTGACGTGGATGCGTTGAAGGATGCCGGGTTGGGCTTGGCTGATCTGCTGGCCGAGTTGAAGGAGCTGAAGGTCGAGGACATCGACTGTGATCGTGTGTTCGTGGGACATGGGGGCCTTGCGGATGCGTACGGGTCGTTCTGCAGCCGGTGGCAGGTTGGTGTGGAGAACCTCACCAAGGATGGTGACGGGCTGGCGAAGCGGCTCATCAACGCGGCGGGGATGTACATCGAGGCGGATCAGGCGGCGGTGGGGGATCTCGGAGGCCTTGGCGGTGGCTGAGCTGGGGGAGAGCGGGAACCCGAAAGATCTGGTTCCAGGTGAGCCGAGGGAGATTCGGAAGTCGACTGAGCATCTGGTCACTTATGGGGCTGATGTGCTGCGGATCGGTGATGGGCTGAAGCGTCTGGACACGGGAGGGTGGACCGGAGCGGCGGCGGACAAATTCCATGAGTTCTTCGATGGGGAACCTGCCCGGTGGGTCTCGTGCGGCGAAGCTTTCCATTCGGCGGCGGAGGCGATCAACGGCTATGCGGGAACGTTGGAGTGGGCACAGGGCGAGGCAGCGCGGGCTATCCAGATGTGGGACCGCGGTCAGCGCGCCACCCAGCAGGCGCGCGCACAGTATGATCAGGCTGCTCAGCAGGCGGCCGCGGATGGCACACCCGAGGGTGAGGTGCCGTCGTTTCAGGACCCGGGCCAGGCCGGGCGGGATGAAGCGCAGCGGGTTCTCGACGCGGCGCGCAGCCAGCTCGTGTCCGCGGGAGATCGAGCAGTCGCGGTGGTGGACAGGGCCCAGGAGTCTGCACCCGCTGAGCCGACCCTGTTCGGGGAAATTGCCGAGGCGATCGGTGACATACCCGGCAACGTCGCGCACTATGGCATGACCGTCGCCGCCGACGTTGTCGACTTCGCCACCAACACCGCCGGCGCAGTCACCGAGGGCGCGGGGTGGCTGGCGGGCCGGGTAGTCGACGGTGCCGGCAACGTTGCCGGCGCGGTTCTGGACGGTGTCGGACTCGACGGGCACGCAGTCGAGCAGGCGACTGACAGCGCCGCCGACACTGTCACTTCCTCGACCCATACTGCGGGTGATGCAGCGTGGAAGTGGGGCGACGAACGCGCCGCCGACATCCGCGGCGCTGCCGACGATGTCGCCGAGTCACTCGGGGCAGAGGATCCGCCCTCGCACACCGAACCGGTTGACTTGGAGGCCGACAGCCCGGATTACGTCATTGTGGACGAAGACCGCTATCCCGAGTCGGCTGAGCATGTCAAGGACGCCCAGTCCGGCCTCATCTGGCGTGGTGACGAGGCACAGGAGGGGCGCAAACCGCTGCCATCGGAGGTGACTTTCGATCCAGCCGACGCCGCGTCGAGGCGTCGCGAATCTCTGGGTGATATTCCCTCACGCGGTGCGGAGAACCTTGATCGGGACGAGTATCCGCCAGCGATGATGCGCGAAGGCGGTGCGGGATCGTCAGTGCAATACATCGACAGCTCCGACAATCGTGGATCTGGCTCGTCCATGCGTCATCAGATCGGTGCGCAGAAGCTGGAAGCTGGGGACAAGGTCCATATCGTAGCCGGGTAGCGTCGGCTGACATGCGGTGTGCAACAAGACCGGATGCTGCCTTCACCGGCCGGCGCCGGGAGGGAAAGGCGGGTATCAGTTACTGATGTCGGAGGAAACGCTGCAACGACTGCGCGAGATCGCCACGCGCCGTGACCGGGAGCCTGACCTGATCTGGCCGGCGGCGCTGGCGGCGGCGGAGATTCTGGTCTGGCAGGAGCAGGCCGGGGAGGCCCGCGATCTGGCGATGGCCACCATCGCCGATTTTGGCCGTGGCTCGGCGGGCCTGGCAGGTAACGACACGCCGCTGCCTGATGTGCTTCTGTGGTCCGCGATCCGCAGCGATGAAGACCCGGTACCGCTATTGCGGAAAGCCGCGGAGTACCTGGCCCCGGAGAGTCTGCTCGGGACACGTCTGGTGCAGATTGCTGAGAGCCTCAGCGATCATGCTGCGTATAGCTTGCTCCTCGGCGCGGTGTCTCGCCCGGACCGCCCGTTTACGCCCCGCGAACAGGCGATGGCCGCACGCGACGCCGCAGATTTGTCCGACGCGGAGCGCACCCGCTTGTGGGTCGCCTCTTTCAACAAGGGGAAATACTCGATCGCCCGGCGGTTGCTCGAGGGGACCGGTCACCAGCCTCCCCGCTGGCCGGTTGCCTACTGGATGGCCGCGCGGTTGGTCGCTGACGGTGAGGTCGGTCTGGCCACCGACATCCTGATCCGTGCGCTTCCACTGTGGCATCCGCTCAAGGTCTGGAACGTTCTTCCGATCACGGTGGTGATGCGCCCCGAGCTGCACCCGGCGTTCACCAGCGAATTGCACGCGGCCGGGCTGGCCCGCGTGGACCTCTCGCAGATTCCCGGACTGGCTCGGTGACCACACCCAGTCCGATTGAGGCGCTGCTGGCACGCTCGAGGGGGCCTGCCGGGCAACCGCGGCCGGTCGAGTTCGACACAGCAACCGGCCCGCTGGCCGAGCTGGGTGCAGTGCTGAGCCGGTGTAACGGGTTTTTCGCGTTCAATGCCGGGGTGCAGGTGTTCCGGGCCGGTGAGCCCGGCGACGGCCCCGAGATCCAGGCGTGGAACTCCACCGACTTGTGGAAGGACACCTATCAGGGACTGGCCGATGGGTTGTTTTGCTTCGGCCAAGACCTGTTCGGGACGCAGTACGCGATTGAAGACCGCCGGCGGGTGGTCACGTTCGACCCGGAAACCGGCACCCGGACACCGTTGGGTGACAGCCTGGAGGACTGGGCCGCGTGGCTGCTGGCCGACCCGGACGTGCACGGCTGCTACGGGTTCGCCACCGCCTGGCAAGACACCCACGGCCCCCTGCACCACGACCAGAGACTCATCCCCTGGCAGTTCTTCACCCTCGGCGGAACCTACGAGCCGGCGAATCTGACCGCCAAGCCCGCGGATGCCTGCATGCGAATCCGTGGTCCCATCGCGCGGAACCTGCACACCCTGGACACCGGAACTCATATCACCATGACCCCCGAGCCCTCCGAGCACGACCGGATCGCGTATGCCGAGCTGGATGTGTTCGCCGACTACAACAGTTTCCTCGTCCAGGACGAGAACGCCAGAATCAATCCGGGACCAGCCTGGACCGACGCGCTCATCCACGACCTGATCGCGACCGCGCCCGGCGCCATCGGGATCGGCACTGTCCGCGCGATGACCGTCCCCGTCACCGTCGAGGTCCGCACCACCGAACCAGCCGGACAGGACCCGGATACGTGGGACCACATCACCGAAGCCGGCCTGCACACCAATACCGGACGGCTGCTGGTGTCGATGTTCGACCACCGCCCCGAAATACCCCGCATCCAGGTTCCACCCGGCGACTATGCCGCCCGCATCCACTACCGCGGCTTCGACACCCTCACCCCGGACGGACTCGACGGCCACGACAGCTACCACATCGTCCTCTGGCCCTCGCCACCCCGCGCAGCACACGTCCTCAAGCGCTACCCCCACCCGATCCCCGGTGGCTGACCCAGCACGCAAGGCGATGCCGCTTTCGGATTATTTCGAGCTGGCGGGGGAAGTCCGGGCCTAGCTTTAGTTTTAACCCTTGAGTGGCCGGGTGAGACTCTGGTTGATCATGAGTGAAGCCCTTGGTCGATCATTCCTCTTGCGACGGATGGAAGATCGAACCAAGGGCTTCAGCTGATCAGTGTGCACCAGCCGTGGACGCCGATGCGGCCAGGGAGCTGTCGGCGTTGCGGCAGGAGTTCTACGACTGTCTTACCCGGCGGGCGGACGTGTTGTTCGAGCTGATCGATCCGGCGTTGTGCGCGGACGGGCAAGTACGGTCGGTCGCGGAGCTGTCCCTGACAGGTGAGCACCGCCGAGGGCATGGCAGCGGCTATGCCGGGCTGGCCCGAGGCCGGGTGGACATCAGCCGGTTGCGCACCGCGCTGACCGCGGTGTCGCTGCCACGGGCGGCGGACGGGCAGCTGGTGCTGGCGGTGGATGTCACCTGCTCGGTGCGGCCTGAGGCACACACCTGCTCACAGCGGATCCTGCTACGACGGCCCCCCTCTGGCGCACGTCTTGGCCGATCTTCCGATCACCGTGCTGGTGCGGATGCGCACCGATCGGGTCCTGCACCGCCCGGTCGGTCCGCAACCGCCCGACACGGTGGGCAGGCCCCGCCGCCACGGCGACGAATTCGCCTTCGGTGACCCGGGTACCTGGAGCGAGCCGGATGTCACCGTCGACACCACGACCCGGCTCTACGGACCGGCGCTGATCCGGGCCTGGGACCGGCTGCACCCACGACTGACCCACCGCATCGTCTGGCGGCTGGCCACGGCGAACCACATCAGCGTCTTCGATCTGACGCGCTATCTGGCCGGGGCACCCGAGAAACCTCTGCGGCCCGAGTGGGTGGCCGCCGCCAGCGGCTGGCCGTTGCCGATCTTGTTGCAGCGGATTCGCGGCCTGCTGGCCGAGGACCAGGTGAGCGGGCATTCGGGCACCGTCTGCCGACGTTGCATGGCTCACCGAGGCGTGTTCGAGCGCGTCGTCGTCTGCCGCCCCTGGCACATCAACGTCTGCCTGCGCCACCGACTCTGGGTCGGCGACATCCACAGCCCCGAAGAGCAGTTCGGCCTCAGTGACCTCCCGACGTCGTCGCCGCGCAACGAGCCCATGACCGTCTGGTCCGCCGGCACGGCACCGACCTCGCCAACCATGCTTATGACGCCGCCGACCGAGTCGTCCGGCGCTGGACCGAACGCCGCGACTGGCCCGAACACCGGGACCGCAGGCTGAAGGCCGGGCTCGCACGCCGATACGAACGCATCCTCATGAACTCGATCGAACTCGACGTCACCAACTACCCGGAAGTCGTCACCCTCGCCGGTCTCCTGGCATCCGAGTACTGGCGACGCACTCTCGTCAACCACGACGAACCGCCCAACTGGGCGCCCAACAGCGCCGAGCAACGCTTATACGACGAAGCCAGCAGACGCCTCAAGATCGCATACCAGCCCTGGGGCTACGACCCTCTGGCCACCTGGGTCGACCACATCAGGCGCTCCTACCTGCTCCAACGAGCAAACCACCACGTCGAAGGCCAGCCCAGGCGATAGACTGCGTCATCGCTGATCGGTCCCCGCGGACACGGTCGGAAGTGAGCCGGGGAACGCGCCCGATGGAATCGGGACCCCGGCTTCGCGCTATCCAGGGACCAGAGACGTCACCCCGCAAACACCTGCTTGGCTCAACTCAAGTGGCAGACACCGGGAGCCGTCATTGACACCCAACCTGAGCCACCGCAGCTCGGAGCCTGTTCAATGGATCAGATCAACTGGCAAAGGACAGCAGTGGGCGTTGATCGAGGGCTTGTTGCCGGTGCAGGCGGGCAAGCCGGGTCGGCCGTTTTCGGATGCGCGGGAGATGGTCGAGGGGATGATCTGCCAGTATGCGTGCGGGCTAGCGTGGCGGGATGTGCCGCCTGTTTTTTGGTCCGTGGCAGTCGCTCTGGACCCGGCACCGGAGGCTGGCCCGCGAGGCCATCTGGCATGTGGTGCTGCGGCGGTTGCTCGCGACGGGCGACGCTGCGCGCGAGATCGACTGGGCCATCTCGGTCGATCCCACCATTGCCCGCGCGCATCAGCACGCCACCAACATCACCCGCGCCACGGGGGCTTCGTCGAATTACACGAATCCTCGGATCGAGTCGCCTGACCATGCGCTGGGCCGCTCATGCGGCGGGCCGTCGACCCGGATTCATGAACTCGTCGACGGCGACGGCCGTCCGCTGGTGGTGCTGCTGACCGCGGGGCAGGCCGGGGACTCACCGAAGTCTCTGCCCTTATTGGGCCATTTGTCCGTGCCCGGTCAAGCCGGAGAAGCAGCGCGGACACAGCCGGAAGGGGGCCGATGCCGAGGTACTCGATCCGGGCGCGGTGGTGTTCCCGGTCGCGGTGCGCGAATGGGTAGCGCATGTGCAGGTCCCGGGTGGGCGGGTTGTTGAGGTAGTCCGCGCGGGGGCAACCGTCGAGGTGCGGACACTCGTCGATCCAGACGTTGCAGTTCCAGCACACCAGGCCGCGGCACATCCCGGTGAAGTGGTCGTGGTCGACGATGATGCCGATGGTCCGGCCGCAGGCGTGGCACATCGGGCCGGCGTGGTCGATCAGGCGTTGGCGGATCCGGCCGAGGCGGTCGTCCCCGGTGTAGCGCGGCCAGATACTCCGGCCGCCGATGAACGCGCACCGGCGGGCAGGCGACACGGTGCTCGGGTCGACCGGGTCGTTCCGCAGGCCCACCGTCCACCAGACTCGATGGTGTTCGCGAGGAGCACGCCGTTGTTCGTCGTTGGGTGCGAACATGCGGTAGACGATGCCGTCAGTCCACCAATCGCACTGGCGCTCGTGGGGGATGCGGCCATCGTGGCGAGCACGATCTTCGGCCGCGAAACGCTGTTGGAGCTGGTTCGCCTGCGCGACCAGCTGTTTCCCCAGTGCGGCGCGCGCGTCGGCGTCGGGGTTTCTGGCCGCTCGGGGATTCCGGCCCATCACAGCGTGGACTTCGTCGCCGTAGTACATCTCGGTGCACAGCACCGCATCCTCGCGAAAGAGGTGGTAGCGGCCGTCGTCGCCGAGCACGGTCGTCATCAGCCCTTCGGGGGGCTTCCAGTCCGCGTTCAGGCAGGACAGGTGTGTGCTGGTGCGGACGTAGTCGTCCACCCCGTCGTAGTCCAGGGTGAGCGTGAACCGCTACAACAGCGCGTCCCGGCGCTGCTCCGGCCACTCCTCGATGCCGCGCAACCGACGTCGCCGACGGGCAGCCACTACGGGTCTCGTCGAGGAGCCCGGCTGGCTTCCTCGGCCAGCACGCGGTCGAGCTGGCCGAGCACGCCGTGCGGATCGTTCGCGACGCCGTCGCATGATCCGAAGGTGCGCGAGCGGCGGGTTGTCGCGACCGAGCATCAGACCCTGCGTGGTACCGGCGAGCTGTTCCGCGGCGACGTGAACGTCCTTGCCGCTGTTCTGGCGGTGAGGACATCGTCAGCGCGGTCCCAGGTCGCGGTCGGCCAGGTTTGGTCCTGAGGCACAGTCACCTGTATCAGACGGTAGCGTCGGGATCCGATGCCTCAGTTCGGCTGGCTTGGTTGATGTTGGCGTCGACTGCAGCGTCGGCACGAAGGGAATGAGAGCGCCTGATGACCGACTACGAGTTTCCGAGGACACCCGAGATCGAGAATGCGTACCGGGCTGCATACAAAGCGCTGGCAGCCCTCGCCCCACACGCGGTCACCGCCGAAGAGGAAACTTCCTTCCCCGACGTGCTCTCACAGTTTCAGTTCCTGATCGACAGGGCGGATCTCGCGACCTCCGGGCAACTCGGCCCGCCTGTTTCATGGCAGGCACCGCGGCTAGATGGCGACTGGGACCTGGTCATGTCAGGCATCGATCTTGACAACGGCGTGCATGACTTCGACGATGTTCAGCTAGGCACGGACGCATGCGAAGGCTCGAACGGCTCTTGGCGCGATAGCGCTCTGGCTCGGGCGGGCTTGGTGTACAAGCGAGCGTGCAAATGGGACTTCCCGCCAGGTGAGGCCGGCGTGTGGCTGGTGATGTTGGCCCCGGTATCGGCGAGCGGCGGCGAGGATGAGGACGGCCCGTGGTACTTCAGTGGCCGTCTGGCCGGGTTCGTGGTGGTATACGACCGCGATGAGGACGGCGCCTACGAGTCGGTAGGCCACATCTGGACTGCGACCGCATGGCAACGCCGCGGGATCGCGCGGCGGCTGCTGGCAGAGGCAAGGTCGCGGTTCCCGGTCACCAGCGTCGAGGAGCCATACACCCGCGCAGGCGCCGCGTTCCTGGGTGCTTGCCGGGCACCGGGCTTCCCCTCGTAGCGTGGAGACCTGAACCAGGAGAGATGATCAGGTCGTGGGAACTAGAAGGCGCTAGTTCGACCCGGGGTTCCGGGCTGGTGCGGTGCGGATCGTGGCCGAGACCGGGAAGCCGGTCGCTCAGGTTGCGCGGGACTTGGAGATCAGCCCGTACACGCTGCACAACTGGGTGCAGGCCGAGCGAGGCAAGGCCGAAGGGCCACAGGGTGCGTTGAGCGAGGCCGAGCGTGAGGAGTTGGCCCGGTTGCGTGCTGAGAAAGTGCGGTGGGCCAAGGAAAAGACGGAGTTGGAGATGGAGCGTGATGTGCTCAAGCGCTCCGTGGTCCTGTGGGTGAAGGATGCGATGAACCAGTGATCGTGGCGGAGTTCATCGCGTCCCAGAGGACCGGTTTCGGCGTTCCGCACGCGATCGCCTGCCGGGCTTTGGAGGTCTCGCAGTCCTGGTTCTGCAAGTGGATCAACCGTACGCCCACCGGCCGGGACCGGCGGCGGGAGAAGTTGGATGAGCAGATCAGGCGGCTGTTCACCGCCTCGGGCGATACCTACGGCAGCCCGCGCATCGCCCGTGACTTACGCGAGGCAGGCTGGAGGATCTCGGAAAACACAGTCGCCGCACGGATGGTCGAACTCGGCCTGGCCGGGCGGGCGCCCCAGCGGCGGCGGTCGCTGACCCGACAGGGCACACGGCCGGTCGCGCGGGACCTGGTCCGGCGGGTGTTCACCGCAGTGGCACCGAACGTGCTGTGGTGCGGCGATGTCACGCAGATCGACACCGACGAGGGACTGCTCTACATCGCCACCACCGAGGACCTGTTCTCCCGGCGGATGCTCGGATACGCGATGTCCGAACACCATGACTCTGCGCTGGTGGTGGCCTCGCTGCGGATGGCCGCCACCACCCGGGGTGGCCAGGTCGACGGGGTGATCTTCCACAGCGACCGCGGATCCGAGTACACCGCTGCCGCGACCGGTGCGGCCTGCCAGGCGCTGGGTGTGGTCCAGTCGATGGGCCGGGTCGGGTCCGCGCTGGACAACGCCGCAGCCGAGTCATTCAATTCCACGCTGAAGGTCGAGTTCGCGCACGGACACCGGTTCGCTACCCGGGCCGGAGCGCGGATCAAGATCGCGACCTGGATCGCGGACTTTTACAACACCACCCGCCGCCACAGCGCCAACGACGGACTCGCCCCGATCCCGTTCGAGCATCAGATAGCACACGCACGGGCACCATCAGCGACGCAGGTCAGGACCGAAGTGGCATAACACCGTCTCCACGATTCGAGGGGATTGACAGTCCGGGCGGGCAGCTCGCAGGCCAGCGCTTTGATCTCGGCCACGGTCGTCGCGGTGAACACCCGAGGCCGCCCACTGCGCGGTCGATCCTTCAACCCCGGCATACCTTCGTCGCAGAACCTCCTGCGCCACTTGCGCACCGTGTCCTCAACCACGCCCAGCTCGCGGGCGATGCCGGCATTGGATCGCCGGTCGGCGGCGGCCAGCACGATCCGAGCCCGCACGACCTGACGATGCTCGGCAGATCCCGAACGCGCTATGCCCTCCAGGATCTGCCGGTCTGCTCCGGTCAACGTGATCACATCGGGGCTCACCATGCCCACCGACTCACCCGCCTCAAGATCGACTGTAAGGGTGGGACGGTATTGGGCAGGATGTCGTCATGGCCTCCCCGCCCGAGTCAACCAAGACCTCGCTGCGTCAACGCCTGCAAGCACGAGTCCGGGACCGCTGGCCCGTCCTGGCCAGCGTCACCACCCGCCACCACGGGGCGTTCGCATACATCAGCGGCCACCTCGCCGACGACACAGTGTTGCCCTTGTTCCGGCTACGCTACAACGGATCCGCCACCACTGGGGGTTCGCCGTCTATCTGGCCAGCCGAGACGGCTACGAAAACTCCATCCTGCCCAGCGGCTACCCCTCCGGAACCCCAGAAGAAGCCCTGGACTGCGCCTGCGGGCTACACTTCAACGACGCTACCGCCTGGCTCAAACCCCCGACGAACTAACGGGCGCAACCACTAGTTAGTTCGTCCGCGACCGCAGCCATCAGTGCGCCCGCCGAGCCGAACGGCGGATCGCAACCGCCCCGTACATAGCTGTGAACCCGGTCATCACAGCGCCTGGGCCGACCAGACCAGTTCAATCCGATGTGCGGTAACAGGAGCCTACGCTGGACCGAGAGCCATTATCCGCCCTCTACCTACGATCTTTTTGCGAAATCTGCAGGTAATTGGCCTACTATTGACTGGTTCGCTTTCTCGCGCATTACCCGTACCCCGGTAGCCACCCGTTTGGGCCTTTCGGCACACTTGTCTGCCATGCAAAGATTGTGATCACGTCAGTAGTGATAAGTCTTATTATTGGCCCACTACCAGGAAGGCAGGATGAAAACTATGAAGTCGATTGCCTTGCCAGTTATCGCCGCAGTCGCCGGTTTGACATTTAGTACACCTGTAGCGTCGGCTTCAGATCAGGCTGTTCCCAGAAGACCGAATCCTGCGGCGCCGTCGTGTGGCGGCACGTTCTCGGTGTTCTACCTTGGGTCTAAGCCGGTGAACGACGTCTTTTCAGTGAGAATCTACTACAGCGATATGTATCGCTGGACTCAGGGACAAGGCGGAACTATCGACTACACCGCTTCCTCCGGCCAGTCGTTCGACGGCTACAACGCAAACCCGAGCGGTGGATCCAGCGTGATCGACAATGTTCCATCCACGTTTGTCGGAACTTGGCACGCCTACGTGTACCGCATCGACGGCACCAACGCGTGTATAGCAGAGTTCGATGTAGCCCATGACACTCCACCCAAATCGCATTAGTAGCCGCTAATAGGATGACGCGATAGGATGCGTCATCCTATCGATGCTGGTATGCTCTCCTGATGAGCGACACGTTTTCCGTCCCTCTCGCTCTCTATGAAGCAAGTGGACGAGGCGAGCGGAGATGGTTGGAAGGTTTCCAGGTCGATCCAATAGAGCAGACTGTCATCGAGATGTGGATTGGTCATCGAGATGACAGTACCCCGACATGTCGAGACACGCTCACAAGTAGCTACTCTTCAGATTTCCTGGAAACTCCAATAGTGACTAGCGTTGGGGCAGAGCACTACGTTGCACGCGAGGCGCTTCATGTCCAATTAAACCGAAATCTGCCAACCAGAAATCATCCTGATGGTTTCACCAGAAGAATGATGCGTTTTGCTGAATCTGTAGTATTTACCTCATTAGGGTGGTCCACTGAAGATGTGATCGTAGGCGACAACAGTGCATCTTTCAGGTATCTCCAATTTGCGGAAGACAAAGTTGGAGTGGTCAGGCGAGGTAAACTCCCGCCGATCGGGTTGATTACTCCTACTGGCTTCTCGGGCCGCCTGAAGTTGTCGAAGGTGGAAGATTTCTCAAAGTACGGTTTCGAGAAATTTTTAGGGGTTAGTCGAGAGTCAATTTCGAACGCAGTTCATCGCCCATCAAATTACCATCCTGACTACTCACAATTTTTCGAAGACTAATGCAGGCTACGTCGTACTCGCCGCTCTCCGCGCTAGCCATGGCATTTCACGGTGGGGCGGATGTTTGGCCCTGCGACGAGGAAAGAGAATGATGCCGTGAGCTGCGATGATACGGCTTGTCAAAGCCTACAGCGGTTGCACGTTTTAGGAGTACCCGTTTAGGAACTGCCAAAGCCGCCGACCGGCGCGCCGTGCTCGCCGAGGCCTGGGCCAGGCACCCGCACCGGTTCGGTGGTATCACCACGGCACCGAAGGTGCTCGATCTCCCCGACACCGTCTGGATCAACCGACCAGCCGACAACACCAGCCAGGAGACCAAAACCGAAGCCGCCTATCACCCACTGGTCTCACTCACCTTGACAAATTCCGCCGTGGCCCGTCGCTGCGCGGGTGCTGGGAATCCATCCGCTCATTGTCGCCCTCGACTACCGGGGACACGGTCTTGCGGGTCATGTCAGTCGATCCGTATCTCGCCCTGCATCAGGCCGGGTTGCTGTGAACCAGTGGACTCAACTCACCCTGACACGCAGGGGAGCACGATGCGAGTGGGTTCCGGGGTCGGCTTGCTGCGACAGGTTCGCCGGGTGTGGCGGCGGGACCGGCTTCTGGGCTGTTACCTGGGGTGGTGGGTGGTTGCGTTGATGAGTGGGGTGATGAAGTGTCGGACGGGGTTGGCGAGGTTGGGGTGGTCGCCGTGTGTGGTGCGGTGGAGGATGCGGGCTGCTGCGGTGATGAGGGCGGCGTGTCCGGTGGGGGTGGTGAGGGTGTCGGTGAAGGTGTTCCAGACGTGTGTTGCGGTGTCGGGGGTGGGTAGGGAGTGCAGGTAGAGCGTTGCGGCGTCGATGCCGGTGGGGCCGCGGCCCCACATTTCCCAGTCCAGTAGCCCGAATCGGGGCTGGGTGAGGTTGTTCCAGTGCAGGTCGCCGTGCACGGTTTCCCAGTGCCGGGGGAGTGCGTCGGCGACGTGGTCGCCGAAGATGTGCCGTACTCGTGGGGGTTCGGTGGTGTCGTGGTGGAAGCGGTGGGTGGGGATGGTGTGCAGGTGCTCGAGGCTGTGGCGTAGGTCGTGCCACCACTGTTGGGGCAGCGTGATCGGTGTGTGCAGGGTGTCGGTCGGGGAGCAGGGGCGTTCGGGCAGGAAGGTCATGAGTTCGGCACGGACGCGTCGTTGCTGGTCAGGTGTGTCCCATTGAGTCCAGTCGAGGACGTGGGGTTTGCGGATGCCGGTGATGGTGTTGGCGTCGACGTTGCCGGTCCACCAGTCGGCGTCGGTGGTGAGCCATCGGGTGTGTTCGGTGCAGATCCGTAGCCAGCGTGGGGTGCCGTGGTGGTTGCGGACGGGTGCGCTGAGGGAACGGAGCCGCCAGCCGGTGACCGGTGGCCCGGTGACCGTGACGGCGAAGTGGCGGGCGGCGGTGTCGAGGTTGGTGCGCATCCAGGCGGTGAAAGTGGCGTCGGAGCGTTCGATGCCGGTCATTTGGTGAGGTGGTGCAGGTAGAAGGCCGGGTCGGTGAGGAAGCGGCGCCATTGGGCGGTGAGATCGAGTTCGGTCCAGCGTACGTGCCGGGAGCCGTGGTCGCCGACCTCGATGATGTCGGCGCCGGGGGTGGCGGCCAGGATCGGTGAGTGGGTGGCGCAGATGACTTGCGCGCCGGTGGTGCCGAGGTGGTGCATGAGCGCGGTGAGCTGCAGACATGAGGTGAACGAGAGGGCTGCCTCGGGTTCGTCCATGAGGTAGAGGCCGGGGCCGGTGAACATTTCGTCGAACACGGTCAGGAAGCCTTCGCCGTGGCTCATCGTGTCGGTGTCGGCTTGCCAGTATCCGAGCCGGCCGGAGACGGCGTTCATGAGCCCGAAGGCCGTTTCCGCGCGCAGGAAGAACCCGCGTCGTTTGGTGCGTGGCCCGGACCGCAACCGCGCACCCTCAGCTGTGGTGTCCAGCCGCAGCACCTGCCCGAGCGCGGTTTTGGGGCGGTTGTTGCCGTACTTGCGTCCGGCCCGTCCGCCCTGGGCATCCAGTCCGAACGCTTCGGCGAGCGCTTCCACGACGGTCGATTTGCCGGACCCGTTCTCGCCCACGACGACCGTGACCGGCGCGGTGAACTCCCACCCGTGCTCGGCCAGCTCCGCCACGCACGGCACCGTGTAGGGCCAGGTGGTCATCGCGTGCGGGCGCAGCGCGCCGGGCACGGACGCGCGGGTCACGAGCATACGGTCCCTCCCAGCTGGTCACCGGTAGTCGGGCGCGCACGCCCCGGCAGGCCCGCAGTTGCCGGCCGGACGGCAGGCGGGGCTGCACGACGGGCCGCACTGAGGGTTGCACATGTTCGGCACACAGGCTCTCGCGGCGGGTCGTGTGTCGAACTCTGCCCGCAGTGTGGCCTGCACGTTGGCCGCTGTGTCGCCGGTGAGGATCGTGTGCAAGGCGGTGTCGTGGACGTTGCCGATCGGCAGCCAGCGGGAGAACACGCACGGCCAGACCGAGCCGTCCGGTCCGATCGCCGCTGTGCCGGTGCCGCAGCGCCCGCACAGCTGGGCCAGCGACCGCTGGTCGGCCCGGACCCCGCGCCCGACCTCACGCAGCCGGTCGTACCCGACCATCGGCACGCCGAGATCGACCAGCTGTGCGCCCGCTTCCCGGGCACGTTGGTCGCCGCCGATGTCGATGATCCCGGCCCGCACCGGGATGCCGCGGCGGAGTGCTTCGTCGATGTTGGCGCGGGTTCGGTGATAGGTCGGGCGTCGGGTGATCGCCTGGTGCTGGGCGGGGTCGTCGGAGTAGAACGACGTCGCCAGCGACACTCCCTCGCCCGCGAACGTCTCCCACAGCTTCTCGGTGATGTGCACCAGGTTGGTGAACACTTCCACCGTCAGCCCCAGCATCCGTGCGTACGACACCAGAGCGGGCAGGCTGGGGTGCAGGGTCGGCTCGCCCCCGATGAACTGGACCGTGCGCACACCCATCGCAACCGCCTGGCGCATTACCTGGCACCAGCCAGCCGTCGTCATCGTCCCGTGGTCACCATCCGGGCCGCTATCGGCATAGCAGTGAACACAGTCAAGCTGACACCTACCGGTGATTTCCAACCACAGAAAGTTCATCGGAACTGCACTCGAGTCCATGGTGGACATTGCAGAGCTCCCATCCCGTTGTGCGATGACGTCACTACCTGCGCGACGCTGACGTGTCCTCCTGCAGGGCGTATTCCTCGCCGAGGAGTGGCGCGATCACAGCGTCGCCAACAACACGGCGGACACACTGAGCGCGGTGCTATGCAGTGCTTGATCAGTCAGGTATATGCCGTTGAGTCCACCCGCGTTGAGCCGGGCGAAGCCCTTCTTGCCGATGTGGTCTAACAGCCAACGAACCGGCCAGCGACGATCCAGGAACGCATGGGTGGCAGCCGACCAGAGCAGCGCAGTCGTGATCCCCCATGCTGACCAATGCAACGGCAGCACCAGCCATGCCAGGGACCCGAGCAGGAGCAACGTCGCGTGGTACTGCCCGACATGAGCCAGGTTCGCCGGCCATCCCGTATGCGGGTTCGCCCCGGCGGCGATCTGGTGCGACGTCGGTGCGCCCTTGTTGTCGGCTTGCCAGTCGGTCTGGCCGGTGACGTGATCAGCGAGGTTGTGGGCGACGTGCACGACTGCCCAGCTGGCCGCGAACGTCGCCAGCGTCGCCAGTTCGGCCTCCGTGGCCATCAGGGCACCGCCGGGGCGATGTCGAGTTCGCAGGACACGAGCCAGTGGTCAGACAGGTGTGTGCCGGGGCGGACGTGGACGCGGTAGCTGCCGGGGACCAAGGTGATCGGTGCCCGCGTGCTCCAGGCGATGTGGTCGATGCACATGCCGGACGTGCCCTCGGCGGCGGGGTTCACCGTCGGGGTGAGGTCGCCGGCTTCGATGGCGGCGTCGCGCCAGCCGTGTTCGAGGAACGCGTCGTAGGCAGTGGTGTGTACTTTCCACCCCTCGCTTGTCCGGATCCCCTTCTGCGAGCGTTTCCACGGTGTGCCCTGGGCATCGCAGTGGGCTCCCCAGTCCTCGGGGTAGGTCGCATCGGGATGGGTGGGGGCGGCGTTGAAATCACCACCGGTGAGCGAACGGTATTGGGCCAGTTGTCCCGATCGGCTCGCTTGCTGGTCGAATCCGGTGGCGCCGTCGGAGCCGTTCCAGTGTTCGCATTTGAGACGGATCTCGTGGCCGTTGATGTCGGCCAGGAGGGTGTTGGCCAGGAGTTTTCGTTCTTCGTCGTGCTCGTACCACTCCCGGGGGCGCACGAAACGGGTCTCGACGAACAGGCCGGGGACGTTGATCGATCCGGGCACGGTGGAGATCCAGCCCTGGTAGCGGCCGACCGTCGTGCGCTGCCCGTCCGGCGTGGTCGTCATGCCCCAGAGGTCTTGCAGCAACTCGAGGAACTCGAAAAACGGTCGACACCGAAACTTCGTGTAGTAGGTGCATTCGGGCATGAACAGCACGTGCGGGGGCTGCTCCAGTGTGGAGAGTGAGTCCCGGACCGCGCCGAAGTCGTGGATACCGCTGTCGCGGTCGTAGCCGCCGCGCTTGTGGTTGAGCGTGGCGACCCTCAGCCGCATCGGCAGGGACGTCATTCGATGCCTCCTGCGAAAGGACGGCATGCGGCGGGTGCGCCGGAAGGCGGATGGTCGGTCAGGACGATGCGGTGGCTGCGGGTGTGGATCACCCCGGGCCGGTGGATGCGGGCGCTGACGGGGGCTGGGTCGGGGCCGATGTCAAGAGACCACGTGCGGTGGGGTGAGGCGCGCCATTCGCGCAGCAGCCGCGCGATCCGTACGGCGATGTGGTGGGCACCGGGGCCGTGGAAGGCGACTCCCAGTTCCACCGTGCCGGTGGTGCCGGGCACGGGGCGGGAGGTGAGGTAGGCCAGGTCGCCCTGGTAGGCCACGGCGGGGCCGCTGTGGCCGGAACCGATGGGGATTTCCAGCGGGACGTCGGTGGGTGTGCTGAGGCGGCAGCTGCCGGTTTCGGTGGCGGCCAGGCGCAGCCACAGCCCGGTCGTGGTCAGGGTGGGCGGGATCTGCAGCTTGGTCCAGAACACCCGTGCCGGGACGGTGAGGGACTGGTTGATCCACTCGGGTCGTGGTGGTCGGGTGTGGCAGAGCTGGTCGTCGTCGGCTTCCAGCCGCCACTGGTAGGCCAGCGCTCTGGTGTGTGTGCCGGTTGGAAGTGTGCCGGTGAGCCGGTTGAGCGCGATCAGCCGGGTCGGGGTTGCCCGTACTGTGCCGGGCGCGGAAGGCCGCGGCCGGGTGCCGGCGAGCAGGTAGGTTGCGCCGCGCAGCCGCAGGGGCACGGTCAGGATGCCGTCGTGCCGCAGCTGGGTGATCCAGGATGGGGCGAGGTCAGATGCCGCGGCAGTGACGATGATCCGGTCGTAGGCACCCGGCGAGCCCTGGAAGGTGGCGCCGTCACCGGCCGCCACGTGCACGTGCGCAGCGTGGACGGCGAGCAGGTCCCGGGCGAGCGCCGCGGCGGTCGGGTCGATCTCCACCGCCACGACGCTGCCGGTAGGGCCGGTGCAGTGGGCGGCCAGTGCGGGAATCAGCCCGGTGCCGGCCCCGACGACGAGGACGGAGTCGCCGCGCTGGATGCGGGCGGTGTCGAGGATCGCGGCGCTGAGGCGGGCCGAGACCACGTGCACGGTTGACGGGCCACCCGCGAGCGGGACCCGGACCGTGGTGTCGGGGTGGTAGACCTCGGTGAGCGGGATTCCGGGCAGGAAACTGTGGCGCGGTAGCGCGGCGACAGCGTCGGCGACTGCGTCCTGCTGTAACGCGGGGCGCAGCGTGGCGGCCAGGCCGGCATGCAGCTCGGCTGCCGCGGCATCGGTCTCCGTGGCGGTGGTGTGGTGTCGGGGCATGGGGTGCACTTCCAGAACGCGAACGAGGCCGGGGCGCCCGCCACCAA
The DNA here is from genome assembly GCF_039536925.1 of Amycolatopsis ultiminotia. NCBI lineage: Bacteria > Bacillati > Actinomycetota > Actinomycetes > Pseudonocardiales > Pseudonocardiaceae > Amycolatopsis > Amycolatopsis ultiminotia. Next base: position 239,574 of record NZ_BAAAZN010000011.1, read on the forward strand.
GGGAGGGAATGGCGGACACCCCAGCGGCTGTCAGCTGGGCCAGGGAGCGGCGTTGCGGGCGACGTCGACGACCCACACGCGCCAGGCCGCGGCGGCGCTGTAGACGGTGGGTGCCTGCCCGGGCGGGGCCGAGGCTTCGGCGCGGCTGCAGGCGCCGACGAGGACCTCGTGGCCACGGTGGTTTGTGACGGCGGGGCCGCCGGAGTCACCGGGGCCGGGCCCGTCGGTGCCGTGAGGGTTGGTGGTGCACAGCTCGTCACGGCCGATCCCGGCGTCCCGGCACGCGGCGTGTGGGAGCACCGTCGTAGGTAGCTGCTGCAGCTGTTGAGGCAGGGTTCCGGTGCCGGAGGGGTCGAGGCTGCCCCACCCGAGGAGCGTCACCATCTCGCCCGGCCAGGCCGGGACAGTCTCCAGTGGGATCGGCTGGTTACGTAGCTGATGGTCCAGCCTGAGCATGGCGACGTCCCACACGTCGTCGCCCGCGCCCCATGCCCAGCCGGGGTGGACCACGATGTGGGGCACGGTGGCGGTTTCACCGCCGCGCGTGCGGTCGGCCGAGCCCACGCGCACGTGGAATCGCTTGCTGCCGACCGGCACCTCGTCGGTCGGCAGCGGGCCGGCTGGGTCGGTGACACAGTGAGCGGAGGTGACAACCCACCCGGGAAATACCAGTGAGCCGCCACAGGTATGTGCATTCTTCTTGTGGTAGTCCGGGGCGTCGTATTGCAACGACACCATCCACGATCGGGGCTGCGCTGGGCTGCCACCCACCAGGAAAGGGTCGGCGGCTGCGGCGGGAGCCGGTGCTGGCCCCATGGACAGCAGCGCCGCACACGCCAGCGCCGCGAATACCCGGAGTGTCATTGCTCTCCTTCGGTGTCGTGAGGACATGCCGACGTGGCGTCCCCGGTGCTGGTTGGGGTGCTCCAGGTGTGGGCGACGATTCCAGCGATGAGGTCCTGTGCGTCGGTAGCCTGCGTGAGAGCCGGGCCGTGCGGGAACCACTGCTGGGCGGGACCCGGTGGTCCTACGAGGGTGTAGCCGGTGAACAACTCGGCAATCGCGTCGGGACTGCGGAAGTGCACGGGTCCGGCGGCAGCGTCGTTGACCTCGTCCTGTATTTGCTGCGCAAGACTCGTTCCTGCAGGGGTTCCGGGGTCACAGGCGTGAGTTGCGACCACGCAAACCCCGTGGCCTTCGTCTAGCGATCGAACGTGATCGAGGAGGGTTCGTGCGTCGTCGCTTGTCATCGTGTCCAGTAGTCCGGGAATGACCACCGATAGTGGCAGGTGGTCGCGAAATAGCCGAGATACATCGTGATGGTCGGGTACTCGTCGTGGCATGGACACAATCCGGACGCTGTCACCGTCGGCAATCCACGCGTGCGCCTTTGCCAACAGCAGTTCCCGATCCTCCACGTACACGGCGTGGAGCTCGTCCCACGCGTATTCGGGCGGTGCTACTCGCCGGTGCAGCGGCTCACCGACAGGTACCTCGGCTCCCAGAACAAGCAGATTGCAGCGAAACGTTTTGACTGCCCACCGCGCGGCCCGCTCGATGAACATCTCGCGGTCGCGTACCGCGCAACCCAGGTCAGGTGTGATCTGCTCGAGCTTGTCCAGCAACCTATGGTCGGCGTCGTACATCACTTCGTTGCCGCCCAACAGATGGTTACGAATCCGGCCCAAATCCGGGCAATAATAGAAGAAACTGATGTCCTAACCCCGTTCACTGAATGCAGTTTGCGTCTCGTCGTCCCAGCGAATACAGGTTGGCCGATCTCGGGTCCTGCAGAACTCGTACGCCGCGGTGTACGACCTTGACCCGTTCGGTTTCGGATCTGATCGGCTGAGGTAGCACGGTTCCTGCCGCGCAGTGGCAGCACATCGACGTGGCCTCATGCGAGCCACCGGCCGGATGGGCTTCTTTCCCGTGGTCACTCCAGGCGAGCAGCCCGTTCTTGCCGTGCGCCCCGACCCGGAGAAACGCGGCATCTGGTGGGGTGTCCGCGTAGAGCCAGACCACCCCAGCACCCGCTGAGGCGGGCCCACGTCTAAGAGCCCGACTCGGAGCGAGCCGGTCAGTCGGCGCGGGGAGGGCGAGGAGTGCATCAACGACCTCCGCGATGCCACCCGAGCGTTCCCGCCTCAGTGAGTGGTCGGGGGCGCGGTGGAGGCCCATGGCGTTGCAGAGCCCCTTGAAGGCGAACACGTCAGCCGACCCTTCTGGCCAGCGCTCTGCTGCCATCACCCCTGCTATCTCGCCGTCGTGCTCGGTTTCGGTGACGAAAAGCCATCCGGCACGGCGCGGATCCGGGAGATGCCGAAGCTCTGGAAACTCCACGAACGCCGCCAGTTCGTTCGTCATCGGTCCATTCCGTCCTGTCGAGTTGCTCGGCCTTCCCGTCAGAGAAGACGGAGATGGAGGGGCCTGCCCCGCCTCTGCGGGGCAGGGGCGCTACGCCGGGCGGGGCAGGCATGGCGATGCAGCGAGCGATCTGCGGGACGCTCGAGCCGCACCGAGGTCTGCACGCGGATCAGCTTCCCCGAGTTACCTGCTCCCGCGGACGCATGCCCGCATCCGGGTGGTAGCGACGCACCGGGGATGCCTGGAGCGGGACGACTGCGATGTCCTCAACCTCTGGGATCACCGACATGATCTCTTCGTCGCGCTCTGCCGCTGTCCGTTCGGCACGTGCACGGAACTCGGCAGCTCGCCGGTCCCGGATCGCAGCCTGTACTTCATAATTCTGCTGTGCCTGCCTCTGCAGCCGCGTTTCGACGTCCTTCACCGTCGGCCGCCCACGCGGGGCAGGGATCGGCCGCCGCGCTCGCCGCAGCAATCCCATGACCAGGATCATCAGCGGAAATAGGCAACACACGATGACCGCTGCCGGGTGCCCCTCTCGAGCTACTTCGCCAAGCGTGACCACTTCCTGCATGTCATGCACCCCTCTCGCCGGACTCGCTTCTCATCGGCGGTATCTCGTCGTCGGTGCCGGGCGGGCAGCGCCTGGAGCCGCTGCCCGCCCGGCGGCACCTCCGCTAGGCGGGGCTCCGCTCAGCTCCCGGAACGGCGGTTCTGCATTGGGGAGACGCCGCCTGGGAAGAGCTGGCCTCAGCGAAAAGGCCGTCGCGCCGGTCCGCCGGAGGTGCACGTCACAACCTTGAGACCAGCGGCCGACCGGGACCAGCCAGTAAACCGGCAGAAAACCGGCAGCGAACCGGGCTACATCACTTGCCAACAGCATGATGACCTGCGGTAATGTGACGAACCCGGGTTGTGACTGAGGGGAGACGGTCATGGGTACACGGCGCACCGGACTCATCCGCGCGCGCAAGGCGGTCGGCCTGACCCAAGAAGAACTCGCTGAGCTGCTCGGCGCCGGCGTAAAGAGCGTCCGAGCTTGGGAAACAGGACGCTCCGAGCCTCAGCCGTACCGCCGGGAGCACTACGCGACATACCTGCACATCACCCCGGCGGAGCTGGAAGCGCATCTGCGATGGGGTTCCACGGCCGGCTCGCCCCAGCCGTCAGCCCCTACCGAGCCCCGGATTCCGACCATCCCGGCTGTTACATCCGGCATCCTGCTTCCCGTTATCGTGGATGGACGACCTGTCGCGCTGCCCCTCGACAGCACAACCGTCGCAGCCAGCGCCCTGGGTCCGCTCGTATCCACCGTCAGCTCACAGCGCAGTGAGAGGGCAACCGCAGCGGTTCCGATCGCAGAATGGGACGCCATGAGCCCACTCAGTCGCCGCTCTCTGCTCAAGAACGGCATCCCCGCAGCCGCACTCTCCACGCTGGGGCTAGACAACGTCGAGCACATCACCCGAGCGATCGAGAATCCACGAAGGTATATGGATAAATCTGTCACAGAGTACTTCCGGCAGAACCTCGATAATTACAAATCCGACGACGGGGAACGTGGACCATCCAAGACATTTCCAATGGTGGTCGGTTTAATGGATCTGATTAAACGGATTTCTCCCGAAGTGAAGTCGGAAAACCAGCGAGATCTCCTTCAAATAGCAGCAGAAGGAGCCGAGTTTGCCGGGTGGCTCTGCCGCGACCGTCGAGAGATGGGCGAGTCCTTGTACTGGCACGACCGCGCTATGGAGTGGGCGCAGGCGGCAGGTGACTTCACCATGCAGGGCTACATCCTGTTCAAGAAGGCGCAATCCGCGTACGACGAACGCGATCCCCGACAAATGCTTACTCTCACCAAGGCAGTCCGCAACGGCCCCTGGGCACTGCCACAGCGACTGCAAGCTGAGGCCGTCCAGCAGGAAGCCCGAGCCGACGCGATGCTAGGCGCATCCGCCCACCAAATAAGCCGCAAGCTTGACCTTGCATGGCAGCTGCTGGATACGGCAGGCTCATCGGAGTCTTCGCTCGGCTCACACTTCAACGCGACGCTCTTGAATATGCAGACAGCGATCTGCTATGCCGAAGCGGGCGAGCCGCGACGATCGGTCGAGCTGTACGAGAGAACACTCAAGGAAACCCAGCTCTCCCGTCGGGATTACGGCTTCTTCCTGTCACTCATGGCCAACTCCTTGGCACTGTCAGGCGAGCCTGATCAGGCGGCGAAAATCGGAATGATTTCCGCCCAACGAGCGTCGGAAACCAACTCCCGCCGTACCAAGGACGAGCTTGTCCGTGTTGTCGAGGTACTCCGCCCGTGGCGGAACCGCCCGGCCGTCCAACAGCTGCGCGAGGCGGTGAGCGCCTGACGACAGGCGCTCACCTTCATGAGGTGATCAAGCGGCTCCGAACCATTCCTGAACCTCGCGGATGACCTGCCGTTGCCAGGCTTGGGTTTGCGGATCGGCGTACTTCGGGTCGTCGTGCACCGCCAAGCCGTGCTGCGCACCGTCCAGCAGGAGCAGCCGATGTTCGCACGTCAGTTCCCGGCTGGCAGCACGCGACGACTCGACGGAGATGAAGGTATCCGCGGTGCCATGCACGATGAACGTTGGTGCAGAGATCAGCGGCAAGCTCTGACGGGCCTCGAACCAGAACGCCTCGTTGAGCAAGGCGCGGCCCAGCCGGAAGCCCGGCCCATGGCCGAGGTAGCCAGGCTTCTTGAGATCAGCTGCACCTTCATCATCGATGTAGCCATCGTCCGACCACGTTGATTTCTCATCGACAAAGCGCTTCCGGTAGTCGATGAGGGGGTTGAACAAGACAAGGCGTTCGACGTCTTCCGGTCGCTTCGCTGCGTAGTATGCCGCAGCCCCACCAGAAAAGCTGGCTGCCACGAGAGACGTGCGAACGCCCGGTACAGCAGAGCGGAGATGTTCGAGACTACCGCGAATAACGTTGAGCAGCGACGACAACGAAAGATCTTCCTGACGACCCTCGCTGTCACCATGTCCCGGAAGGTCGACACGAAGTGACGCGACACCAACGTCCGCCAGTGCGGTGGCGAGCCTGGTGAAGAACCCGCCCTCCTCGCGAGTGACGCTCGCACCTTGAACCAGGAGGACGGCACGGCTGGGCGCCCGATCCGGCTCCGTCAACGTGCTGGCCAGGTTCAGACCGTCCGGCGTGCGAACCTTCGGGTAGCTGTCGCGCGGCATGAGTACTCCCGGAGTTGTCGGTTACACACAGTGTGACAGGTCGCCACCGACCGAAGACGGCAGGCGGGTCCGGCGCACCGAGGCGTCTCTATGGCTGCTACGTGAGCCAAGTGTCTTCATGCGCCGGGCGTTGACGGCCTGGTGGTGTTGCTGGAGCAGACGGAGCGGTTGGTGTGAGGTTCCCTCGGACCGGACATCCTGAGCTCGGGCAGTGGCCTGGGAACGATGTCCTGGTGTCTGCGCTCGAATGGGACGAAGACTAGCTCGCGGCACCCACACCGAGCACCGTGGGGAGGCTGCCGAACAACAACCGGACGCCTCGGCGTTGGTTCCGCTGTCGATTTGATCGAGCTCGCCGCAGTACTGAGATGTGTCGACATCGCCCAGGCGAATGCCTTCTCGTTCGGTGTCGATATACGGTTGAGCACCGCGGACCCAATGCCGTTGATCGTCGGTGTGCTGCTGGCTGGCCTATTGGACACGCTGGTCTTCCTTGGCGCGTTCATCCTGGTGATCGGCTCGGCGGTCGCGGGAGTTGTCGCGGTCCAAGAAGAACCTGAACACCACCGGAGACCTCGTGGACACTCTAGCGGTGGCGGAGTGGTTCGACCTGACCGACGAGCAATGGGTAGCGCTGGAGCGTTTGCTGCCTGAACCGTCGCGGCCGGGTCGGCCGTCATTGTGGAGCAAGCGGCAGTTGATCGACGGGATCCGGTGGCGGGTGCGCGCCGGTGCGCCGTGGCGGGACATGCCGGCGGGGTATGGGTCCTGGGCGGCTGCTTATGGGTTGTTCCGGCGGTGGCAACGCGCCGGTGGCTGGAAGCAGGTCTTGACCGCGTTGCAGGGGCTGGCCAAGACGGCTGGGCGCAGCACCTGGGATGTCAGCGTGGACTCCACGATCGCTCGGGTACACCACCATGCGGCAGGTGCGCGGAGAAGGGCGATCTTCAAGCCGAGCCGCCCGGCGGGATCACCACCGAGCCGGGCGGCTCGGCTTGGGGCGGTCGCGGGGCGGGCTGACCACGAAGCTGCGTCTGGGCTGCGAGCAGGGACAGAAGCCGTTGTCGATCGTGCCGACCGGGGGCAGCGTGGCGACAGCCCGCAGTTCATCCCCGTCCTGGCCGGGATCCGGGTGCCTCGCCCGGCCGGTGGCCGGGCACGGACTCGTCCTGACCGGGTGCTGAAGGCCAACCGGGCTCACCTGCGCGGGCGCGGTATCCGGGCGACTATTCCCCGCAAGGCCGACCAGGACGCTCACCGCAAGGCCAAGGGGTCGCAAGGCGGACGGCCACCAACCTTCGATCCCGAGATCTACAAACAGCGCCACGCGGTGGAATGCGGCATCAACCGACTCAAACGCTACCGCGCCGTGGCCACCCGCTACGACTGTGAGGATGTTCAGGTGCCGTCCGGTGCTCGGGTCTGGCCCGCGCTGCGACCGGCCTGTGGTGCCGTGAGTTTGATCTGTCGACTCGGGTTCCGGGCGGTGCTTGCTGCCGCCGGACCAGCGGGACGTGTCCCGATAGGGGCCTTGCCGCTACCAAGGCGCCAGCACAGTCCTGACTGTCCCTGCCGGCCCGGCGACGGCCGTCCGTTCCCGAGCCCTCAGGAGCCGAACAACCGTGCCCGGCATGTCCCACCCACCGGCGATCGGCCAAGGCGGCATCTCTCTCGAAGTGATTCTGGGTGTCGACACGCACAAGGACATCCACGTCGCCGCGTTCATCAGCAGTCACGGTGCCCTCCTTGGCAGCCGGAGTTTCCCCACCACCGCCGAGGGCTACCGCGGGCTGCTGGACTGGGCTACCGCACTGGGCCGGGTGCGGCAGGCTGGAGTGGAGGGCACCCATTCCTCTGGCGCCACTCTGACTCGTCACCTGCTCGGCGCCGGGATCGGTGTCATCGAGGTCAATCAGCCGGACAAGGCCCACCGCAGGCGCCGGGGCACGACCGGACACCATCGACGCCGAAGCAGCAGCCCGAGCGGTCCTGTCCGGCCGAGCTGCTGCCCACGCCAAGGTCGGCGACGGCCACGTCGAATGGATCCGCCTGTTCAAGCTGGCCAAAGCCTCCGCCACCAAATCACGGACGCAGGCGATCAACCAGCTCAAGGCCATCCATCCTCGTCGGCGCCGGACCCGCTCTGCGTGACTCGATGACCGGACTCAGCAACCCCAGACTCGTCCGCCGATGCGCCGACCTCGACCCAGGCCAGCCCGACACACCAGCGACAGCAGCCGCATACACCCTGCGACTGCTGGCTCGCCGGATCATCGAACTCACCCGCGAGGCCGACGACCTCAACCAGCAGATCACCAATGCCATCAACGCCCACACACCCGCACTGCGGCAGCGATACGGTGTCGGTCCCGACACCGCCGCAGCCCTGCTCCTGGCCGCCGGCGACAACCCGCACCGTCTCACCAGCGAAGCGTCTTTCGCGGCACTCTGCCGAGCCAGCTCCATCGAGATGTCCTCCGGCAAAACCCAACGACGCAGACTTAACCGAGGCGGCGACCGCCAAGCCAACTCCGCCCCCTACACAATCGTCATCGCGCGACTCCGCTGGGAACCGCGCGCCCGCGCCTACATCGACCGCCGCACCCGCGAAGGCAAGACCAGACGCTAAGCGATCTGCTGCCTAAAACGCTATGTCGCACGCGAACTCTACGGGCTCATCGCCCGGACACCCCAGCACACCAGCCAGCCAGCGATCACTTGACATCCAAGGGTGGCGGGACCGGCGGCAACGGCAGCCTGGGCCATCCGGCGGCAGCGTGATGGGAGCCATACCGATCCCACCCGCACAACTCGATCTTTCCGGACGACAGAGCGCACGTGAAGAAGGTAGGGCGTGATGGGGTCCCGGGCTTGCCTGCGGCCTTTCCGTCGTCGGTAGTCGACGGCGAGTGAATCTTGGAGATGCCTACAGGCGGTGTTTGTCGCTTGGGGCGGGTCATGCGGGTGCTGTTCCTACAGTCGGCTCGACAGGAGCGTGAAAGGGGCATCAGGCATGGCAAGTACGCAGCAGGATTTGCAGGGCAAGGTCGCGATCGTGACCGGCGCGAGCCGCGGGATCGGCGCGGACACGGCACGTCTGCTCGCGGCTCGTGGCGCATCCGTGGTGTGTGCCGCACGCACGCTATCCGCGGGCGGGCATCCGCTGGCCGGCTCGCTGGACGAGACCGTAGCCGACATCGTGAACGCGGGCGGCACGGCACATCCGGTTGCGGTGAACCTTGCCAAGGACGAGGACTGCGCCGAGCTGATCTCGGTGGCACGCGAGCGGTACGGCCCGGTCGACATTCTGGTCAACAACGCAGCGGTGGGGTTTTTCGGCCTGGTGGAGTCGATGCCGGCATCGCGGTGGCTGTTGTCGTGGCGGGTGATGTGTCACGCGACATTCGTGTTGAGCCAGCTGGCTTTGCAGGACATGCTGCCGAGGACGAGTGGCCGGATCGTCAACGTCACCTCGGAGTCGGCTATCGGTCCGGGGCGTGGTCCCTATGACGGGTCGGGCGATCCGATCGGGGATACCTGCTATGGAGCGCACAAGGTCTCGGTCGAGCGGTTCACCCAGGGCCTGGCGGAAGAGGTCTACGCCCGGGGCATCGGGGTGGCCGCGCTCGCGCCGTCACAGCTGGTGCCCACGCCGGGAGCGGTGCTCAACGAGCTGGTGCAGGGTGCTGAGGACCCGCGCGCCGAGCCTGCCGAGTACATGGCCAGGGCAGTCGAGATCCTGCTGACCGCTCCGTTGAAAGAGATCAGCGGTCGGGTCGTGTACAGCCAGCAGCTGCTCGCCGAGTATGGGCTGATCGACCACGGCCGCGGTTACGGCGTGGACGCCGAAATGCCGGTCAGTGGGTTCGCCACGCGCTGACCGGGTTTCTTGGAGACCTCAACAGGCTCGGTGCGGGCCATGAACTCCCGTTTTCCTGCTCGATCTGCCTGGATGAGTGCTGCGTCACGGCTTGGAGGTCCGGGCTGGCGAGCGATCATGACAGCAAGGGAGAAACCGTGTATTACATCGGCGTAGACATCGGTGGCACCTTCACCGACTGCGTGTTGGTCGATTCCGGGGGCAGGCACCTCACCGCGAAGGCGCTGTCCACCCGAGCGAATCCGGTGGACGGGGTCCGCGCGGCGTTGGGGCGGCTCGGCGAGCAGGTCGGCAGCGACCTGCCGACGATTCTGGCGAAGACGTCGCGGTTCAGCCATGGCACGACGATCGGCACCAACGCCGTGCTGGAGCGGCGCGGTGCCCGGGTCGGTCTGATCACGACAGCTGGACACGGCGACGCGCTGGCGATGATGCGGGGCCGGGGACGCGTCGCCGGACGCCCTGTCGAACAGGTTTTCGAGGTTCACGGCACATCGCTGCCGGAGCCGTTGATCATGCCGGGTGCGGTCCTGGAGCTGCACGAGCGGGTGGACAGAACCGGCGCGGTTGTGGCCGCACTCGACGCGGACCGTGCTCGGGAGAAGATTCGCGCGTTCGTACGGCGGCACGAGCTGGACGCGGTGGCGGTCACGCTGTTGTGGTCGTTCGTCAACCCCGCGCACGAGCGGCGGGTTGCCGAACTGGTGGCCGAGGTGGCGCCGGAGGTCTACGTCTCCTCGTCGGTGGACGTGTCGCCCCGTCTCGGCGAGTTCGAGCGCATGGTCGCGACCGTGATCAACGGCTACGTCGGCCCGGCCTGTAGCCAGTACCTTGGCACACTGGCTGATTCGCTTCGCCAGGAAGGGCTGGCCACGCCACTTCTGGTCATGCAGTCCAACGGCGGGGTGCTGCCGGCCGCTGCTGCGGCGGCGACCTCACTCGGCACGATCGACTCCGGTCCTTCCGGTGGGCTGACCGGGGTGTCATCACTGGCCAGGGCCTACGGCCACGACCGGGTGGTCGCGACCGACATGGGCGGGACCTCCTTCGATATCGGCCTCGTCGTGGACGGCCAGCCGGTGATGGCGGAGGAAAACATCGTCGATCAGTACACCTATCGGCTGCCCCACCTGGATGTGCGGACGGTGGCCTGCGGCGGGGGCACGCTGGCGCGGGACGACCGGGCGACCGGGTCGATCCGGGTCGGGCCGGAAAGCGCGGGTTCGGAGCCCGGTCCGGCTTGTTACGGGCGAGGCGGGACCGAGCCCACGGTGACCGACGCGGACGTGGTGCTCGGTCTGATCCGCCCGAAGGCGTTTCTGGACGGGCGGATGCCCTTGGACGCCGACGCCGCCCGCGCGGCGGTGGGCGCGCTGGCGGAGCGGCTGGGGCTGTCGGTGGAAGAGACCGCGGCGGGCGTTGTGAACGTCAACAACATGCGCGCGGCCACGCTGATCCGCCAGCAGACCATCGAACGCGGGCAGGATCCTCGTGACTTCGTGCTCTACGCCTACGGCGGCGCCGGGCCGGTGCACGCGTTCGGGTTCGCCGCCGAGATCGGGGTGCAGGACGTGATCGTGCCGCTCGGCGATGGGGCGTCGACCTTGTCCGCCTACGGCATTGCCTCGGGGGACGTCGTGCGCTACGTCGAGTACGAGACGGCGATCCTGGCTCCGTTCGCCGACGACGCTCTGGCCACGGCCGTCGACGACGCGGCTGACGCGGCGCGGAGGGCACTGGCGGAGGCCAAGGCAGACGGCGAGGTCACGGTCTCGGTGGTCGCGCTGATGCGTTTTCAAGAACAACTGGTCAACAGTATCGAGATCCCGGTCGCACTGCCGGTAGGACCGCGGACCGGCCCGCGGCTGCTGGAGGCGTTCCAGGCCGAGTACCAACGCCGCTACGGTGCGGGCGGTACCGGGTTGTTCGGCGCAGCCGAGGTATTCGCGTTGCGGGCCAAGGCAACCATCGCCTCGTCCGTCCCCACGGTGGGCGGGGCGTCCGCATCGGGGCCGGGTGCCGGGGCGGCGACGGACACGACCGAGGTGTTCTGGCCGACCCAGCACGAGTGGCTGCCCACCACGGTGTTCGACGGGCCCGCGTTCGCCGGGGCCGGCGAGGTCCGTGGTCCGGCGCTGGTCGAACTCGCCCATACAACCATCGCCGTACCACCGGAGGCAACCCTGTCCACCGGGCCGCGAGGGGAACTCCGGCTTCGTCTGTCCGCCGCGTCGACCGCGCCGAGCATGGAGGGAACACGATGACCGCCACCACCGAGATCGTCTGGGACGGCGTACAGCGAGGATACGTCCCCGGCGAAGAGCTCCATGTCGCCGAGGGCCTGTCGTTGCACGAGCGCGTGACCGACACCGTCGACCCGGTCACCTTTGAGGTGATCAGGTATTCGTTGCTGAACACCAATATCGAGCACGGGCGCACGCTGCAGCGTCTGTGTGTCTCGCCCATCACCATGCTCACGCGGGACTTCCAGCCTTCGATCACCCTGCAGAACGGTGACCTGGTGTTCCTGGGCCCGTACTTGCAGTACTTCTCCAACTGCCAGTCCCTGACGATCAAGTGGATCCTGGAGAACCGCAGCGAAAACCCCGGGATCGAGCGGGGCGACATGTTCCTGTCCAACGATCCTTACGTCGGTTCACCGCACCAACCCGACGCCGTGGTCGCCGCTCCGGTGTTCGTCGACGACGAGTTGTTCTGCTGGGTGGCCAACGTGCTCAACCACGCCGATGTCGGCGGCAACGACATGGGCAGCTTCTGCACCAGCGCCGAGGACATGTTCACCGACCCACCCGCGCTGCCTCCTGTCAAGATCGTCAGCCGGGGACGCGTGCAGGCCGACGTGGAGCAGCTGTTCCTGCGCCAGTCACGGCTGCCGAACAACGTGCATATGGATTTGCGGGCGGCGATCTCGGCGAACACGGTCGCGGTCGAGAAGATCACCTCGCTCATCGACCGTTACGGCGCCGACGCGGTCAAGACGGTCATGACGCGCGTGCTCGACGCCGGCGAGCAGACCTTCGCCGAGCGGCTGCGGCAGGTCCCCGACGGGGAGTGGTCGCACCGGATCTTCGCCGAGGGCAAAGGAACCGGGGACGACGGGGTCTACGCCTACCAGCTGACCGTGCGCAAGCAGGGCGAGCACCTGTATGTGGACAACGCCGGAACCGACCCTCAGGCCGGTTCGATCAACGCGACCTACGCCTCGTTCATCGGCGCGTTCCTGTGCTCGCTGACTGCGTCGATGACCGCGGACCTGGCCGGCGCCTACGGCGGCGTGTACCGGCGAGTGTCGTTCGACCCGGTGCCGGGGACGCTGTCCTGTGCCGACTTTCCGGCGGCGGTGAGCCCGGCCGGGGCCTACACCATCGAGACGATGATCAGTTTGTCCAGCGCGGTCATCGCGAAGATGCTGTCCTGTGCCTCCCCGGAGTTGCAGAAGCGGGCGATCGGGCCCGCCAATCCCGCCTTCTACGCGCTGATCACCGGTGGTGAGCAGGACGGGCGCCCGTTCATCGCGCCGAACGTGAACAACATGATCGGCGGGCTCAGCGCCACCCCGCACACCGATGGCGTCGACTTCGGCGGGCATTTCTGGATTCCCGAGGGGGAGGCCGGCAACGTCGAGGAACTGGAGTTGCTGTGGCCGATGCTGTTCCTGTACCGGCGGGCGATGCCGGTCCGCGCCGACGGCGCCGGTTGTTACCGGGGCGGGCGCGGCTTCGTCGAGGCGAGCATCCCCTGGTCGGTTCCGGGCCTGGCCGCCGCGCTGTACATTGATGAGTCCTTCCCGCGTCTGGTGGGCCCGTTCGGTGGCAACCCGGGCACGGTGGGCCGGTTCCGGCTCAAGCACGGCAGCGATGTCCTCGATCGCCTGGACCGGGGTGAGGTGCCCCAGGACTTCGACGTGCTCGACGGCGAGTCGGAGCCGGTGCAGGCCAAGGGACCGATGCTGATGGTCGGCGCCGCCGACGTGTGGGAATGGACCGGCGCCAACGGCGCGGGCTACGGGGATCCGCTCACCCGTGATCCGGCGGCGGTGTTGCGTGACGTGTTGGCCGGCGCCCTGGACGCGCCGACCGCGCGCCGCGTGTACGGCGTGGTGCTGACCTCCGGCGGGGGTGCCGTGGATGACGAAGCCACTCGGAAGGCGCGCGCGACGGCCACGGCCGAACGGCTGGCCGCGGCGACGCGGCCCAGCGGGGAAGTGCCGACCGTCGCCCCCGATACGGAGATCCGCCCGATCGGCGGTGAGCTCGGCGTTGTCGACCAGGACGGCAAGCCGGAGTTCTTCGCCTCGCTGACCGGACGGGCGCTGCTGGGGCTCGTGACCGGCAACTTCAAGGAGCACTGCGCGGTGCTGGAGCGCTTGACCGGCGAGGTCGGGCCCGAGTATGCCTCGTCGCCGGGCCGGGTCGGGGAGCGGATGCGCTACCGCGAGTACCTGTGCCCGATCACCGGGTTGCGCATCGACTCCGAGATCGTGCGCGAGGGCGACGAGGTGCTGCACGGCGTCCGGCTCGCGGTGGGCTCGTGACGGTGACGTGTCTCTCATGATCGATATTGGGCACATTCTGCGGGTGGCGACCGGGCCCACCGGTCGCCACCGCGGCGACGAAACCGCGCTGTCGCTGGAGAACGACGAATCCTGGAGCTGGGACCAGCTCGCCCAGCGGGTCAGCCGGCTGGCCAACGGCCTGCTCGACCTCGGTGTGGTCAAGGGCGACCGGATCGGGCTCCTGCTCTACAACGCACTGGACTACGCAGCGCTGTATCTCGCGATCACCCGCATCGGCGCCGTCGTGGTGCGCCTGAACTGGCGCCTGGCGCCCGAAGAACTCGACTACGCGATCAACGATTCCGGCTGCCGCATCGTATGCGTGCACGACTCCCTCGTGGAGCAGGTCGCCGCGATCCGCGGCCGGCTGTCGGCCGAGCGGATCGTCGTCGTCGACGACGTGGCCGGCGAGGCGGCAGGGGGCGTGGCGGGGCGAGGAGTGCAGCCTGGATGGGCGATGCGCCTGGACACCGTGCTCCAGGCGGAGGCAGGCGAACCGCCCTGTCCACCGCCGTCGCCGGAAGACCTCGCGATGATCATGTACACCTCGGGCACGACCGGGCGCCCGAAAGGCGCGATGTGGACCCACGCCAACACCATCACTGTGGCGGCCATGCAGGCGATGCAGTGGCAGTACTGTTCGGACACCGTCGCGATGACCACGGGCCCGATGTATCACGTCGCGGCCTGGGAGGACCTGGTCCTGCCCGCGCTGCTGCTCGGCGGGCGTGGCGTGGTCTCCCGCAGCGCGGGCTTCGATCTGGCGCGGGTGCTGCGGACCGCGGCCGCGCAGCGGGTGACCGACTTGTTCCTGTTCCCGGCGATGGTGGCCGAACTGCCCAGCGTGCCCGAGGCGCGTGAACTGGATCTGTCCTGCCTGCGACGCATCATCTGTGCCGGCACGACGGTCACACCCCGCATCGTCCGGGACTTCCGTGCCGTGCTGCCACATGTGGCGCTGGCCGTCGGCTACGGGCTCACCGAGGGCGGGGCCGTGGTGAGCGTGCTCAGCGACGCCGAAGCCGAAACCCACAGCGACACGGCAGGGCGGCCCTTCCCGCTCGTCGAGGTGCGGATCGCGGGCACGGACGGCATCGAATGCCCGCACGGTACTGACGGTGAGATCTGGGTGCGCAGCCCGGCGGTCTCGCCCGGCTACTGGCAACGCCCCGACGCCGACCGCGAGACCTTTGTGGACGGCTGGTGCCGTACCGGGGACCAAGGACGGATCACCGCAGGCGGGCTGGTCAAGATCACGGGCCGGTTCAAGGACATGATCCGCACCGGCGGGGAGAACGTGTACCCGGCCGAGGTCGAAAGCGTGCTCGCCGACCACCCGGCCGTCGCGGATATCGCGGTGATCGGCGTGCCCGATCCGGTGTACGACGAGGCGGTGTGTGCGGTCGTCGTGGCCCGTGACGACCTGCAAGCCGAGGAACTGGTCCGCTACTCCCGATCACGGCTCGCCGGCTACAAACGACCGCGGCACGTGTTCTTCACCGACCAGTTGCCACGCAATCCCTCCGGCAAGGTCCTCAAATACCAGCTGCGTGACCAGTACGGCCCGCTCGCCCGGCGCGATCGCTAGATGCTGAAGCGGCGTGCGGAGTTCACCGTCCGGTGAACTCCGCACGCCGCTTCTGCCTGAATGCGGCCAGGCCTTCGGTCAGGTCGTCCGAGGCCAGCAGGGTGGTCAGGGCTTCGTGCGTGCCATCGATGGCGTCGACGAGGGTCCGTTCGCGTCCGGCCGTGACTTCCGCCTTGACCGTGCGCACGGCGAGCGGGGCGTTGCGAGCGAGGGTGGTGGCCAGCCGCTGAGCGCGTTCGGGCAGGTCGTCGCGAGGGACGACCTCGCTGACCAATCCGATCTGCCGTGCCTCCGCGGCGTCGACGGCGCGGCCCGTCAGCAGCAGGTTCTTGGCGGGGCCTTCGCCGATCAGCCGCGGGAGTCGCTGTGTCCCGCCCGCGCCGGGAACGAGCCCGAGCCGGGTCTCCGGGAGCGCGAGCGTGGCGGTGTCGGCGGCGATCCGCAGGTCACAGGCCAGCGCCAGCTCCAACCCGCCGCCGAGCGCGTGTCCGTTGATCGCCGCGAGGGTCGGCACGCCGGTCAGGTCGATCCGGTTCATCAGGTCGACGAGCGAACGGTTGTACCCAGCATTGGCCGCCGGGGTGTTGCCTGCGATCTCGGTGAGGTCGGCGCCGGTGGCGAACACGTCGCCGACGCCGGTGAACACCACGCACCGGAGGCTGCTGTCCCGCTCGATGGCGTCCAGCGCCGATACCAGGTCGGGGATCGCCGACGGCGAGAGCGCCAGTCGCGTCTCGGTGGTGACGAGGCCGACGGTGGCGATGCTGCCGTGGTGCTTGACCGTGACGGTGGAGGGGCAGGGCACGGGTGCGGGCTCCTTGCTCACGCGGGTACGGCGTGTTCGTCGCGGGCTTCGGTCGGGGGCAGTTGCCCGCGCAGGCGGAGGATGAGCAGGGCCAGCTGACAGCTGACCTGGTCGTCCGCGCTGCCGGTCAGGTCGAGGCCGGTGAGGTCGTGAATGCGGCCGAGCCGGTAACGCACGGTGTTCTCGTGCACGGTCAGCGCGCGGGCGGTGTCGCGGACGTTGCGCGCGTGGCGCAGGAACACGTCGGCGGTGTGGATCAGCTCGCGGTCCCGAGGCTCGTCCGACAGCAGCCCGCCCAGCGTCCTGTGCACCTGCAGGTCCGCGCCGGTGCGGTCGATCGTGGGCAGCAGGACGCAGGCGAACCCCAGTTCGTCGGCGCTGAGGACCCGGGTCGAGTCAGGGCAGAGTTGGCGCAGGCAGTGCATGACCCGTTCGCTTTCGGTGTGGGCCCGCGCGATCGCGTCCGCCGTGCGAACCGGACTGGCCACTGCCGCGATCAGGTTGTCGTCCGCGTCGGCTGCCCGAAGCGCCGCCGTGGCCAGGGTGCGAACGCGCGCGGCCACGGCCGCCGGCGTGTCGGAGTCGAGGTCGACCAGCACGACGACGGACCCGTCTGCGGTGGGCGTGGTCAGCACCGGCGGGCCGTCGTGGACGGCGTCGAAGGCTTGGGCGATGTCGTGGGCCTCGAGCCGGATCGAAGACTCGTGTCGCTGCGTGACCAGGCAGAGCACGCGGTGCCGGTCGAGCGGGATCGAGTGCAGTGCGGCGCGGCGCCGGGTCGCAGTGTCCAGATTGCCCTCGATCAAAGCACGAGCCACCTGCTGGCGTCCCTCGGAGGTCGTGGCCGCGGAACCCGCCTCCACCCGGAGCTCGACCGCGATCGCGTGAGCCGCGCCCAGCAGTATCGCCTGGTCCTGGCTGGTGGCCTGCCGACCCTCGCAGACGAACGAGACGTGCCCCCACCGGCGCTCCTGCACACTGATCGGCGCGACCACCAACCCGCCGGAGTCCGTCGCGCCCGACGCGATCGGGACGTCGAGCACCTCGTCGTCGGACAACGACCGCAGTGCCGTGATCGTGGCCGGGTGAGCCAGGGCGCGCGCGATTCGTCCCTGGTCGCGGTGCGCGCCCGTGTGCGCGATCGGGCGATGAGCCCCGTCGGTGACCCAGCACTCGTGTCCGGCCGCGTCGGCGGCGGCTGTGGCGATCTCCTGCGGCGTCGTCCCTCGGCGGGACAGCCGCGCCAGGTCGTCGAGCACACTGTGCGCCTTCGTGGCTTCGTGGGCCCGGATCCGCAGATCCTGAATGGCGCCGTGCAGATCGTGGATGCGATGCAGACCGGGCAACAAACCTGCCACCAGGTCGGCGTAGAGGCAGACCCGGCGCGTATCGACCGGATCGAATCCCCGGTGGCTCCCGACCAGGTCCAGAAACAACAGGCCCTGGACCTCGCGGCGCAGCATCAGAGGCACGCCCAGCACTTCCTTGACCTGAAGGCTGACCATCGTCGAGCGGACCGGCCGCCCGTCACTGGCCGCGTCGCGCACCAGCACCGGCCGCCCGGTGGCCACGATCTCCTGTGACATCAGATCGGGCGCCACCCCGCACAACATGCGATGCACGATGCTGCGGTCCCCGGGAGTTTCCGCGGCGACACCGTGAAAGAGCCGCGAGTGCGACCCACGCAGAAACACCGAGCAGCGATCCACCCCGAACAGTTCGCACGCGTTGGCCACCGCGGCCCGCAGGGCACGCTCGATGCCGGGTTGCCGCGCCGCGACACTCGCCACGTCATGGAACGCCTCGACGAGCGATGCATTCCCTCCGTCATCCGGGATCTCGGGCGAGACCAGTCCCGTGGGCATTGCGAGCTCGGGCGACGCTACAGGCGTGACAACCACCGCACACCTCCGTTGGCATGGGTATCGGATCGGGCTGCAGAAACGATATGGTTGACCGCCCGTTCAGTCAACCAGTGAGGTGTACCACATGAGCTCGGTGGTCGTGGACGAGCGGCCGCTCCCGCTGCGTGCGCGTATCCAGCAGGTGTTCACGGCGTTCGTCGCCGAACACGGCTTCCGCGGCACGGCGCTCGGCGACGTCGCGGAGCGTCTTGGCATCAGCAAGGGCACGATCCTGCATCACTTCAAGTCGAAGGAAGCGCTGCTCGCACGGGTCGGCGAGGACTACATCGATCGGCGTGAGCGGGAGCTGCGGCAGATCCTGCGCCGTGTCCAGGATCCGCGCGAGCGGCTGATCGCGTTCATCCTCTCGATCACCCTCTGCCATCGGGACGATCTCGATGCCACCCGGGTGTTCGGGCGAGAGTTCGCCCGGTACGCGGATTCACCTCATCTCAACCGGGTGCGTGAGCGGCGCCGCGGATACACGCACACCGTGGAAGAAGTGATCGTCGCAGCGATGGACGCAGGAGTGCTGTGCCGCGACGAGCCGAGCGTCGTGGCGTTGCAGATCTTCGGGATGTGCAACTGGACGTGGGCGTGGTACCAGCCCGAGGGACCTCTGACGATCGAACAGATCGCGGACCGCTATGTGCGCACGCTGCTACGCGGTCTGGGCACCGCCGAAGCCATTGCGGCCGAGGAATCCGTGGCGCGATCAGCGTGGCTGCGCGCACTGGTGGCGGAATCCGCCGCGCTGGCATGGCAGGGCCAGGCCGTGCGCGAAGGCTGAACCGTGCGCGAGTATCCGGACGAATGGTCTTGGAGAAGCCGCTAATCCGGTCGGACGCGGTGGTTGGAGGCCTCGGGAGCGTGTGGTTAAGGCGGCCACGTCCGGCGTCGGGCGCCCAGCAGCCGGAACGTGGCCACCGGAGCCCGTCACGGCTGCGGCAAAGCCGGTGGCGGCCGGGCGACCGCGCCGCCGGAGCCTAGGAATCCTCACCAATCGCCGGTCGTGTTCTCGCTGGAGTGCATCGGGCCTCGCAGGGTTGGCTGATCGTGCTGCCAATTAGCCCCGAGGTGAGGACACGATGACTGCGGTGGACAGTGATGAGCATCGGCTGATGCGGGAAACGGTGCGCAAGTTCGCCACCGACGACGTGGCGCCGAATGCCGCGGAGATCGACCGGCAGGAGCGCTTTCCCCGTGAGTCGTGGGAGCGCGCCGCCGAGCTGGGACTGCTCGGTATCCGCGCGCCGGAGCAGTTCGGCGGTTCCGGGCTAGGCCTGGCCGAAACCTGCATCGTGGCCGAGGAACTGGCCGCGGTGTGCATGGCGACCTCGGTGACGGTCCTGCATCAGAGCAACCTGGTGGTGGACCGCATCGTCGACCACGGCACCGTCGAGCAGCAGGCCAAGTTCCTACCGGGGCTGTGCGACGGATCGGTCATCGGCTGCCTGGCCATTACCGAACCGGAGGCCGGCTCGGATGCGATGAGCATGCGCACTCGAGCCAGTCGCGTCGACGGTGGCTGGGTGCTCAACGGCACCAAGACCTTCATCACCAACGGGCCCGTGGCAGACCTCGCGCTGGTGTATGCCAAGACCGGCCCCGCAGACGGACGTGAGATCAGTCTGTTCGCCGTGGACACCACCAGCCCGGGCTTCCAGCGAGGACGCAAGCTGGAAAAGCTGGGCTGGCGCGGATCACCGACCGGTGAGCTGATCCTGACCGACTGTTTCGTGGCCGACGACGCTGTGCTCGGCGAGGTCGGCCTGGGTGTTCAGGTACTGCGCGGCGGGCTGGCCAGCGAGCGGGTGGTGATGGGTGCCCAGGGCGTGGGACTGGCCGCGGGGGCGTTGCGGGAGGCTGCGCGCTACGCCACCGAGCGCCATCAGTTCGGCCGCCGGATCGGGGACTTCCAGCTCATCCAGGCGAAACTGGCCGACATCTACGTGGGTGTCGAGCTGGGCCGTGCGCTGGTGGCGAGGACCTCGTCCGCGATCGACGCCGGCGACACCCGCGAGATGACCATCCAGGCGTCGGCGTGCAAACTGCACGGCTCCGAGCTGGCGATGAACGCCACGATCGAAGCCCTCCAGATCTTCGGTGGCTACGGCTACACCACCGAGTTCCCGATCGAGAGGTACCTGCGCGACGCCAAGATCATGCAGATCGGCGGCGGGACCTCGGAGATCCAACGGGTGATCATCGGTAAGGAGCTCCTGCGATGACCACGACCACGACCACGTCATCCCGCCCCGTTCCGGACATGGTGGCGACCTATCGGCTGATGGCGCTGGCCCGGGCGTTCGAGGAACAGCTGGGGGCCATCTTCGCCGAGGGCAAACTCGGTGGGTGGTTCCACTCCTGCATCGGCCACGAGGCGACCGGCGCGGCGGCTGCGGCGCTGCTGCGCGAAACCGACCACCTCGTGCCGTATCACCGGTCGAGGGTCTCGATCCTGGGCAAGGGGATGCCCGTGTCGGCGCTCGCCCTGGAGATCATGGGGCGGGCCACCGCGCCCAGCCGGGGCCGCGCCGGTGAGGCGCACATCAACTACGCCCCGGCGCGGATCTACGGCACCACCGGTGTACTGGGTGCCAACATTCCCATCGCGGCCGGCGTGGCCTACGGCGCGCAGCTGCGCGGTCTCGACGAGGTCGTGGTGTGCGGGTTCGGGGAGGGCACCACCAACCGCGGGGCGTTCCACGAGGCGCTGAACATGGCCGCGATCTGGGATCTTCCCGTGGTCTATATCTGCGAGAACAACCTCTACGCGGAATTCTCCCCGTCGCACGAGCAGATGCGCGGTGCCGACGTCGCCGACCGCGCCGCTGGGTACGGCATACCAGGGGTGGTCGTGGACGGAAACGACCCCGATGCCGTGTACGCGACGCTGTCCGAGGCGATCGGGCGAGCCCGCGGCGGGGGCGGTCCGACCCTGGTGGAAGCGAAGACCTACCGGCTGCAGGGGCACTACGAAGGTGACCCGCAGTCCTACCGGGACAAGGCCGAAGTCGCCGAATGGGCGCAACGTGATCCGGTCCCGGCCTACCGGCGCCGGCTCTCCGAGCGGTCGGTGCCCGAGGACGAGCTGACTCGGATCGACACCGATGTCGCCGACGAGGTCCGCGCCGCCTTGTCCGCGGCGCTGGCAGCTCCCGCTGCAGGACGCGAGGAGATCTTCGGTGAGGTCTACGCGGAAAGGACGACAGCGTGACCGCGACGAATCAGCGGCAGGGCACGAACCAGCAGCAGGAACAGACGCTGTCGATGCGGTGGTCGATCACGCATGCGCTCGACGAGGAACTGGCCCGCGACGACCGGGTCTGCCTGATCGGCCAGGACATCGGTCGTCCTGGCGGCACCTTCGGACTGACCCGCGGCCTGCTCGACAAGTACGGCGCCGCACGTGTGCGGGACGCGCCGATCAGCGAGGAGGGTCTCGCCGATCTCACGCTGGGGGCGGCCATCGCAGGCTGCCGCCCCGTCCTGGAGATCATGTTCATGGACTTCCTGGCACTGACCATGGACGCGCTGGTCAACCAGGCCGCGAAAACCCACTACCTGTCCGACGGCGCGATCCCGGTCCCGATGGTGGTACGAACCCTGGCAGGCGCAGGCTTCCGCGTCGGATCACACCACTCGCAAAGCCTGGAATCGTGGTTCACGCATGTGCCGGGCCTCAAGGTCGTCTACCCGTCCACACCCAGCGACACCAAAGGGCTGTTGAAGGCCGCGATCCGCGACGACAACCCGGTGCTGTTCTGCGAGCACAAGGCGCTGCTGTCGAGCAAGGGCCCCGTGCCGGGAGGCGACCACGTCGTCCCGCTCGGCCAGGCCGAGGTCAAACGGACCGGTACCGCAGTGACGGTGGTGACCTACGGGCGCACGGTCCCCGTCGTGCTGGCGGCCGCCGAGCAACTGGCAGGCGAAGGGATCGAGGTCGAAGTGGTCGATCCGCGGACTCTGCTTCCCTTGGACACCGACACGATCCTGGAATCGGTGGCGAAGACCTCCCGGTTGGCGATCGTGCACGAAGCGCCCGGCCCGAGCGGCTTCGGTGCCGAGATCGCGGCCCGCGTAGCCGACGAGGGTCTGTACTACCTCGACGCGCCCATCAAGCGCATCACCGGCGCGTTCTACCCGGTCCCGGTCGGCGAGGCCGAAGACCTGCTCTTCCCCGACGCCGCACGCATCGCCGGCGAGCTGCGCGAGCTGGTGAGGTGACCTATGAGTGCCAATATCACGCTTCCCCAGCTCGGGGTCGAGATGACCTCCGCGCGGCTGACCGAATGGGCGTTCGAGGACGGAGCGCCGGTGAGCACCGGTGATGTGGTCGCCATCGTCGAGACCGACAAGGTGACCTACGAGATCGAAGCACCCGACGACGGGGTGCTGCACACCGAAGCCGTTGTGGGCGAGGAGTACCAGGTCGGCGACCGGCTCGCCGTCATCACCGGCGTCGACGAGTCGTACCAGCCGCATGCCCCCGATAACAGTGGCCCCAGTACTGACCTCGGCACTGGTCGCGCCTCGGCCTCAGCGGCTCCCGGCGCGACCTTGGCACCGTCGACAGCCCCGCCACCAGCGGAGGCCGAAGAGCTCGCAAACGGCACGCTGCTGGCCACACCGCTGGCCCGGAGAGTGGCCACCGACCAGGGTGTCGACCTGCGGAGCGTGACCGGCAGTGGGCCCCGCGGGGCCATCCGTCGCCGCGACGTGGAGGCGGCAAGCGCCCGCGCGACCGCCACCACGCCACTGCCAAGTGCGCCGACCACCGAGGGTGTGCCGTTCAGCCCGATGCGCCGCACCATCGCCGGGCGAATGCAGGAAAGCCTGCAGACGACCGCGCAGATGACCGACGTGCGCGAGGTCGATGTCACCGCGTTGACCGAGCTGCGCCGCCGTCTGGCGGCCAGGTCGGATGGGCTGGGGCTCACGGTGTCGTTCACCGACCTGTTCCTCAAGGCGACCGCGATGGCGCTGCGCGCGCATCCCGAGCTGAACGCGACTGTGCACGGCGACCGCGTTGTCCAGCACGACCGCGTCCACCTCGGCCTGGCCGTGTCACTGTCGGAAGGCCTGGTCGTCCCGGTGCTGCGCGATGCCGACCAGCTAACGCTGCGCGCGATCCACCAGCGCAGCGGCGCACTGGCCACTGCTGCCCGGCAGCGCACCGTGACCTCTGAGGATCTCGACGGCGGAACGTTCACCGTGACCAACATCGGGTCCTACGGCTCGCACTTCGGGACGCCGGTGCTCAACCTTCCGCAAGTGGCGATCCTCGCTACCGGGGCCATCCTGGACCGGCCGGTCGTGCGCGAGGGCGCGGTCGTTCCCGGCAAATTGGTCCACCTGAGTCTCACCGTGGACCACCGCGTCATCGACGGCGAAACCGCGGGACGGTTCCACACCACGCTCGCCGGGCTGCTGGCCGAGCCGGACACGCTCCTGGTCGGATGAAGGGAACAGACATGAAAGCCGCCGTCTACCAACGCCCCGGCCTCATCGAGGTCAAGGACGTACCAACCCCGCGACCGGGCCCACGGGACGTGCTGCTGCGCGTACGCACGGTCGGCATCTGCGGATCCGACCTGCACGTCTACCGCAAAGGTCACTACGGCGCACAACCCGGTTGGATCATGGGCCACGAATTCTGCGGCGAAGCCGTGCACATCGGTGACGAGGTGACCGACGCGACCGTGGGCGGGCGCTACACCGGGTTTTCGGTGCAATTCTGCGGCGAATGCTTCTGGTGCCGGCGAGGCCAGCAACGCCTGTGCCCGGAGTTGTTCCAGCACTACACCGGCTACGGCGCACCCGGCGCGATGGCCGAATACGTGCTGATCCGCGACGCCGCACCCGCCCGGAACCTCTTCGCGATCCCGGACTCGCTGAACGACGAGGCGGCCGCGGTCGCCGAACCACTCGGCACCGCCGCCTACGCCGTCCGGCGCGCCAAACCCGCCGATGGCGACACCATCGTGGTGATCGGCGCCGGCATGATCGGCAACCTGCTCGTCCAAGCCATCAAGGCCACCGTGAACGCCACCGTGATCGTCACGGAAGTCTCGCCCCAGCGCGCCGAACTCGCCCTCCGCCTCGGCGCCGACCAGGTCATCGACGCGCGCCGGCCGGACGTCGTCGACGCCGTCCGCAACGCCACCGGGCGAGGGCGCTACGCCTTCGGTGAGGGCGGCATGGCCGACATCGTGTTCAACGCGGCCGCCGCGCCACCCACCTTCGCGCAAAGCCTGGACTTCGTGCGGAGCAAGGGAACCGTCGTCCTGGTCGGCCTTGCCGAGGAACCGGCCACGGCGGACGTCTCGCTGATCGCCTACAAGGACATCCGACTTCTCGGTGTCATGGGCTCCGCGATCAGCGACGGTGTCGACCTCCTCCGGAAAGGAAACGTCCGGGTCGATCCGCTGATCACCCATCGGCTCCCCCTGACCGACGCCGACGCGGCGTTTCGGCACGCTGCCGACCCGGCCTCGATCAAGGTGGTGATGAGCCCGTGACCAGCACGACGGAAGGAGCTTCCGCGATGAGCCAGCAGTGGTTCGACCCCGGCGAACTCGCGCAGATGTCGCGGCCGACAATGGATCGCGCGATCGAAGCCATCGACCGCGGCGACCTCGAAGAGGCGCGCGCGTTGTGTTCGGAGATGCGCCACGAGTGGCGTTTCCTGCATGACCTGATGGCGGAACAACTCCTCGGCCTGGTGACCTTCATCCAGGAACGGTTCGGCGAGGAGTACGTCGCCGACGCCTGGACGCTGAGCATGGAACGCGGCTGGCGCAAGGACGTCGCCAAGATCCAGCAGGCCGACCGACGCGAGATCGTCAAGTCACTGGCGGCCACCTGGCGGGCGCACAGCACCAGCGGCGTCGGCTCCCATCCCGGTGCCTTCACCATCACCGAGGACGAGGAAAAGTTCACCTTCACCATGAACCCGTGCGGCAGCGGGCAGCGCCTGTGGCGACGCGGTCGGTACCAGGGCCCGAACGCCTTCGGCGTCACCCGGCAGGCCCACGACTGGTCCTACGGGCGCGAAGGCTTTCCCTTGTACTGCACGCATTGCACGTTCATGAACGAGTCGCTGCCCATCCGCTGGTACGGCGCCCCGCTGTACCCCTCCGACCCGCCCGACGACTTCGACCACGACCCCTGCGTGTGGTACTGGTACAAAAACCCCGACGACATCCCCGAACGGCACTGGACCCGCTACGGCGCGGACAAACCGGACACTGTGACCCCGGCCCACAGGAGTACCGGTGAGTGAACGGTTCGATCTCGCCGTCATCGGCTCCGGCCCCGGCGGTTACGTCGCCGCCATCCGCGGCGCCCAGCTCGGACTGCGCACCGTCGTCGTCGAACGCGACGCTCTCGGCGGGCGCTGCCTCAACTACGCCTGCATCCCGGCCAAAGCCGTGCTCCGGGCCGCCGACGCCGTCGACGCCATCCGTGGCGCGGCGAGGTTCGGTGTGCACGCGGACAATCCCCGTGTCGAGTTCACCGGTGTGCGCGCCTGGCGCGACGACGTCGTGAGCACACTGACCGGCGGCGTACGGGGTCTGTTGCGCAAGAACGGGATCGAGGTCCGACACGGCCACGGGCGCCTCACCGGCAACGGCGGTCTTCTCGTCGACGACCACCAGCTGACGGCCCGAGCCATCGTGCTGGCCACGGGATCGGTCGCGACCACCGTCGCGGGAATCGAGTTCGGCAGACGCGTCATCGGCACCGAGCAGGCCTGGGCGCTCGACGAGCTGCCGGGCCGTATCGCGGTGCTCGGCGCGGGCGCCTCCGGAGTCGAGATCGCTTCGGCTTACGCACGCTTGAGCAGCGAGGTCCTGCTGATCGAAGCCACCGATCGCATCCTGCCTGCCGAAGACGCCGACATCTCCGCTCTCGTCGACAGGAAGCTGCGGGATCAGGGCATCACCATCCACACCGCGGCCACCGTCGCGGAGCCAAGCCAGGACAACCACAGCGTGTCGTTCACTGTGGACAGTCACACCGAGCGGGTCGACTGGCTGGTCGTGGCCGCCGGGCGCGGGCCGGACACCGAGGGACTCGATCTCGCCGCGGGACAAGTGGAACTCGACGAGCACAGGCTGATCGCGGTCGACGCTCACCTGCGGACCACAGCCGAGGGCGTCTGGGCCATCGGCGACCTCGTCCGCGGCCCGGCACTGGCGCACAAGGCCTCGGAGGAAGGCATCCTCGCCGTCGAAGACGCCGCAGGCAGGAGCCCGGAACCGCTGAACCACCGCCTCATCCCGCGGGCCACCTTCGGCGCGCCACCGGTCGCCAGTGTCGGACTCACCGAGGCCCAGGCCCGCGACCAGGGCTACGACGTGCGGGTCGGCACCGCGCGCTACGGCAGCGTCGGCGCCGGAACGGTCCTCGGCGACCGGGACGGACTGGTGAAACTCGTCGGCGAGGCCCGCTACGGCGAACTGCTCGGCGCCCACATCGTGGGTGCCAAAGCCACCGAGCTGATCCAGGAACTGGTGGCCACGCAAGCGCTCGAAGGCGGACTACCGGAACTCGCCACGACCATCCACGGCCACCCGACCCTGTCCGAAGCCATCCAGGAAGCCGCACGTGACGCACAAGGATGGATGGTGCACCGATGACCCCCACCACGACCACTTCCGACTGGCACACCACCCCCGAAACCGGAAGCCGCGTCCTGGTGACCGGCGCCGCAGGAGGTCTCGGACGCGCACTGCTCACCGCCCTGCACGACCTCGGCTGCCGGACGGTCGGCATCGACCGCCCCGGCGTCACCGACGAGACACTCCCGGTCGAACGGCTGCTGGGCGCCGACCTCTCCGACCCCGACGCAGCCGCCGAGGTCGTTACCGAAGCCTCAGCGGTGCTGGAAGGACTCGACGCGGTCGTCGGTGCCGCCGGCATCGTCGACACCATCCACCGCGCCGCGAGTTTCCCGCCCGACGCCTTCCACCGCGACGTCGAAGCGAACCTCCTCGCCCAGTTCTACGTCCTCCAGGCGGCCTACCCCTCGCTGGCCGACGCCACAACATCCAGCATCGTGCTGTTCTCCTCGATCGCCGCCCAAGACGGCCTACCCGGACAGGCCTCCTACGCTGCCGCCAAAGCCGGCGTTCTCGGGCTGACCCGATCCCTGGCCGCGGAATGGGCCAGCGACGGCATTCGCATCAACGCGGTCGTTCCCGGACTGGTCGCCACACCCAAAGTTCTCGCGATGCCCGAGACGGCACGGCAGCGCCTCCTGCGCAACGTGCCCCTAGGCCGCGTCGCCCACCTGGGAGAGGTCGTCGGCGCGGTGCTCTACCTGCTCTCACCCGCCGCCGGATACACCACCGGCCAGGCACTACGCCTCGACGGCGGACAAAGCCTCAACAACAACGGGCTGTTCCGATAACGCGCACACCCACACCCACACCCACACACCCGAGCCTCGGCGAAGGACAGTCCATGCCCGACACCATCGGAACCCTGCTCGTGCACTCTGCGCAGAAACACGCCACCCGCACCGCTCTCATGGAGGCCGGCACCACCCTTACATACGAGCGCACCCTTGACCTGGCCACCGCCTGCGCCGTAAGACTGCGCGAGCGTGGCATCGCACCCGGCGACCGCGTCGGCATCCTGCTCGCCAACGGATGGGACTACGCGGTGTCCTACTTCGGCGCCCAACTCGCTGGCGCGATCGTCGTGCTGGTCAACGCCCGGCTGAGCGCCCCCGAGATCGCCTACGTACTCGCCGACAGCGGTGCATCACTGACCATCACAGACGACAGCTTCACCGACCGCCTGCCCGCGGGCGCCGCCACCGTCGACGCCACGGAACTGGTCGCCGAGCCGGGCGAGCGGCGCTCCCCGACATCACTGCCGGGCCTGCTGCGCAACACCGACGACACCGCACACCTGCTCTACACCTCCGGCACCACCGGCAGGCCCAAGGGCGCAGCCCAGACACACGCGAACCTACTGTTCAACGCCGGCACCGTCCGCGAACAGTTTCAGCTCACCCCCGACGACCGCACCCTGATCGTCGCCCCCATGTTCCACGCCACCGGGATCAACTCCCAACTGATCGGGTTCCTCTCCGCAGGAGCCTCCTGCGTCGTCGCTTCCGCCTACAAAACCGCCGACACCCTCCACACCGTCGCGAAGCAGCGCATCACCGTCTTCGCCGGCGTCGCCACCATGCTCCAACTCATGCTGGACCGCCCGGAACTCGACAGCCTCGATCTCAGCGCACTGCGCCTATTCATCATGGGTGGGTCGCCCGTGCCTGAGTCCCTTCCGAAACATGCCCGCACCAAACTTCCCCACACCGAGCTGGCCAACGTCTGGGGACTCACCGAAGCCACGTCCATCGTGACCTTCGTCCGGGGAGACGAGTACCTCGCCCGCCCTTGGTCGGCCGGACGAGCTGTGCCCGGCGTCGAACTCGGCATCGCCACCGACCACGACGACATCACCACCAACACCGACCGCGTAGGCGAGCTGTGCGTCCGAGGACCCATCGTCACCGCCGGCTACTGGAACAAGCCGGATGCGACGGCCGAAACCTTCCGCGACGGCTGGCTACACACCGGAGACATCGGCACGATCGACACAGACGGCTACGCCCACGTTCTCGACCGCATCAAAGACATGATCATTCGCGGTGGCGAGAACATCTACAGCCTCGAAGTCGAATCCGTACTTGCCGCCCATCCCGCGGTGGCCGACGTGGGCGTCGTCGGCGTCCCGGACCGTATTTTCGGCGAACGCGTCCGAGCTGTCCTGGTACTGGACTCCGGCTACACGCTGACCGCAACTGAGCTGCACGAGTACGCCAGCCAGCACCTGGCCGACTACAAGGTTCCCGCCGAGTTCGTGTTCGTCACAGAACTGCCCCGCAACCCCTCCGGCAAACTACTCAAACGATCGCTCACGCAACTGCCCACGGCGCACGACGCGACGTAGCGGGAGTGTCTGAACGACGGTGGAGCTGATCTTGGTCGACACGCCGGGCGTAGCTCAGTGGGATGGAGCCGATCACGAGCGAAACACTGGATTCCATGGCGGATGAGGACGGTGCGCAGCAGCTGGCCGAGCAACTGTTGGCCCAGGCCAAAGGGCAGGGTGTGGATCTGGTCCGGCCAGACAGCTCTACTGAACCAGTTGATTAAGAAAGTGCTCGCGACCGCCTTGGAGGCGGAGATGACCGAGCACCTCGGCTACGACAAGCACGACCCTGCCGGGCGCACCAGGGGCAACTCGCGCAACGGCACCCGGTCCAAGATGGCCTTGACCAAGATCGGGCCGGTCGAGATTGAGGTCCCGCGGGATACCGACTTGACGTTCGACCCGCAGATCGTGTGGAAACGCCAGCGCCGGCTGACCGGGGTGGACGAGATCGTGCTGTCGCTGACCGCGGAGGGTTTCACGACTGGGGGAGATCGCCGCGCATTTCGACGACGTGTACGGCGCGAAGGTCGTCAAGGACACCACCTCGAGGATTACTGAGCTTCCTCCCTGATCGTGGAGGACTTCTCTATGCGGCCCGGTTGGCCGCAGCGATCTCGTAGTCGATCGGGATCGCATTCCACAGGAACTGTGGCGACGTCGGCGATTATAGAAGTCGACGACCCGTTAACAATAGTCTGTTTTGCTTCCTTCCGGGTTTGAAGTGATGCTGAGAGAGCACTTCGTGTTCCAACGTTGAGAAGAACGACTCGGCCGCGGCGTTGTCGAAACACGACCCGGTCCGGCCCATCGACTGCCGAACGCCGAGCTTGTCACAGAGCACAGTGAAATCGTGCGCGGTATAGGTGGCGGGTTCACTGAGGCTTTTGGTGTAATGTCGTGTGGCGGTTGCGTGACCGTTTTGATGGTCACGTCGTGCGGCCGTGTTCGTGGTGGAGCAGGATCAACGCGGCGGCGACGATGTCTCCGAGGCGCCAGGGGTAGCCGCGGTAGCGGCGTAGGGCTTTGTAGGTGGTCTTGAGCAACGAGTTGGCGCATTCGCCGAGGCAGCGCAGTGCGCCGTGGATGGCGTTGTAGGCCTGCTGATCGACGGTGAGTTCTTCATTTTTGGTTTTCTTGAACGGGATCGTGAAGGTTTCGGGTTCGCCTTCGTAGCCCAGATCGGCCAGTGCGTGGGCGCCGTCGCTGATCCAGTCGGTGATCAGGGCCAGCAGGTCGGGGTCGGCACGGGCGGCGCTGGTGTCGTGCTCGCGGCCGGGCCGCACGTCCGAATTCCACAACGGCCATCCGTCTGGAGCAGAGACGATCTGGATGTTTCCGCCGTGATGGTGGTGCTTGCCGCTCCACCACAAGTCCACCCGCGACGTCGGGCCAGGGATGGAGATCCGGTCGGTGTGGATCAGCGTGCCGTCCACGATCACGTGTGAGTGACCAGCAGCTTTCGCCGCCAGCAGCGCCCCGTGCAGCGACGGTTTGCGTGCCGCGAGTACCGCGATACCCTCGTCGCGGTACTCATATGCGGTGGACAGCGCGATGCCGTTATCCCTTGCCAGGGCCGACACCCGGGTGTCGTCGAGGAACCAGCGCAGCACCAGCACGGCCTGTGTGTAGGTGCCCAACGCGCGGGTGCCCTTGCGGGTGCCCCTGCGCAGACGTTCGCCGTGCAGCGGCGCCGACAAGAACAACACGCCGTCCTCGGATACCTCCAGGACAGCGGCGTATGTAACACTCATCGACGTGGGGCCTCTGTGAAGTTGATCTGTGAGAAGACCACTTCGTAGCAGAGGTCCCGCGCTCACATCTGGACGCTGTCCGGCGCGACCCTAATATCACACAGCGTCGCGAACCGCTACCCGGAAAGGCTCAATGTCGTCAACAACATTCTCGCGTGAGTGGCCAACGCGAACACCGCCAGGCTGTAGAGCTGCGCGGGTTCCGGCACCCGCGGCCCGGGAGTGTGTTCGAGCCGGTTGTGGCCCCGCTGCCACGCTGTCGGCACCAAAGACAGCGGGGGGCTTCCTGGACGTGCCTCCGTTTCGTGGGGACGCCGTTGCCGGTTGAGGATTGCCGAGTTGAGCCAAATTGGTCACTGGGACCGCCTCGTTCCTTGCTTCTGCCGAATTCGTTGTGGCGGCACCCAGGCGGCGACGAATTCACGCACTTGCCCGACAGTGCACGCGGCGACGGAGGGGAATGCCGCCTGGACGATGCGTGTGCCGGGCAAGGTGGCTGCGCCAACCGGCTGCCGGGGTGCCACATATGAGCGTGGGCCCGCAGGCCGTTGCAGCCCAGGGGGCAAACCGTGGGAAAACCGGGGACGAACCTCGTGGCGGCCATGCTGAGCTGCGGTAATCTGGTGGCCAGGAGACGTTTCGGGGGAGGCGAAAATGGGCTTACGGCGGACCCTTCTGGTGCGTGCCCGCAAGGCGGCTGGGCTGACGCAGGAGGAACTGGCCGAGCTGATGGAGGCCGACGTCTCGAGCATCCGAGACTGGGAATCCGGGCGCTCTGAGCCATTGCCACGCCGACGCGTCCGGCTCGCAACTGCTCTCCGTATCTCATCCGCGGAGCTGGAGAATCTGCTGCGGGACGGCGCCGATACGGTCACGGTGGAGTCGGCGATTGCCCCGACACCCTTAGCCACCAACGAGGCTGAACCGTCCGGTGTTACCGCGCTGGCGTATGCCGCGTCCCTGGAGCAGACCCTTCGCACGCTGTCCGGCTTGGTCCGCGCCGACGATCAGGGCATTGCGGCGTCGTTGGCTGGCACTGTCGCAGTCGATTTGTCTGCCGAATCGGTCTTGAACTGGTTGTTCGGTGACCGGTACGACGATGTCGTGCTGTCGGGACGTCCGGTCAGTGTGCTGGACATTGATGAAGTCATGGCAACGACCAAGGCTCTGGATGGCCTCGATCGCCGATTCGGCGGTGACTACGCCCGGGGACTGGCCGTGAAGTACCTCAACGACCGGGTGTTGCCTCAATTGCGCCGACCGGGGTCGGACTCCCTGCGGCACGAGCTGTTTCAGGCCGCGGCGGTGCTGTGTGAGGTCATTGGCTACATGGCCTACGACGGCCAGCAGCACCAGTTGGCGCAGCACTATTTCGTGCAATCGCTGCGGCTGGCGAAAGAAGCCGGTAGTTCGGTATACGGGTCGTTCGTGCTCGCCACGATGAGCCACCAAGCGCTCTACCGTGAGAGGCCGGATCAAGCGTTGGTGCTGGCTCGGGCCGCGCAGCAGGGCGCACCAACCCGCGCGGTTCCCGTCGTTGCCGCCGAAGCTGCGATGCTCGAAGCGACGGCCAGCGCGGCGGCCGGTGACCGCTCGGCCAGTCTTCGTGCGCTGGCCCAAGCGGAGGCGGCGTTCGAGCGCCGCACCGCAGAAACCGTGACGCAGTACTGGGACGAGAGCGTGTTCGCGAGCTTCGCCAGCAGCGCCTGGCTGGATCTTGGCCACCAGGCCGCAGCCGCGCCGTATCTGGATATGGTGTGGAGCGGTGCGGGGCAGCAGGTGCGGCGAAAGGTGTTCGCTGCTGGCCAGCTGGCCCGGGCGGCGCTGTTGGAACACGACGTCGAACGAAGCGTGCACTATGGCACCATTGCAGCCGACGCCGCGGCGGCTGCCCAGTCGAAGCGCTCGCATCGGGTAGTCGGCGACCTGCTCACCCAGCTCGCGGACTACAAGCAGCTGCCACCGGTGAGGGAGCTGAGCGACCGGGTGGCCGCGCTTCAACCCAGTGAGGAACCGTGACCAACAGCCAGCCCCGTCATGGCGGCGATCCGACGGTCTTCGCGCACGACCTCCACGACGAGGGCGAGCCGGAAGCCGAGTTCCACCCTGGGATCGCCGCTCGGCTACCGCGCAAGAACGTGGCCGCAGGTGTGCTGCTACGCGATGAGCGTGGCCGTGTGCTGTTCGTGTGCCCGACCTACAAGCCGTTCCTCGAGATCCCGGGCGGAGTGCTCGAGGACGACGAATCGCCTCTCGCAGCGTGCCGCCGTGAAGCGCGGGAGGAACTGGGCATCGAGTGTGCGGTAGGACGGCTCTTGCTCATCGACTGGATGCCCACCCACGGGGTCTGGGGTGACAGTCTCCAATTCATTTTCGATGGCGGCACACTCAGCCGGGAGCAGGTCGCGGCCATTCAGCCGGACGGGGACGAGGTCAGCCGCTGTGAGTTCCTCGATCTTGACGCCGCGAAGGAACGGCTACGTCCCTCCATGGCTCGGCGTCTGACGCTGGCGCACCACACGCTCCTGCACGGCGGCACTGCCTACGCGGAATTCGGGAGACGACCCGCACGGTAGACACCCCTCGGACGGTGCGACAGGGCGGACCTCAACCGCTGTGCGGATCACCACCAGATACGTCACCAAGGTCAACCTGGCTGACCTGCGAAAACCTGTTGGCCTAACGTGCTGGCACAAGAACCAAACCGACATGCTGCTCTAAGATCACCGTGCGCAGCGCTCGCCAGGGTGGGGATCTCGCACCGCCGGGAATATGGGGCTCGGCCCCAATGCGATCACCACCCGATCCCGGCGAAGTTACGAAACAACATGCAGGATCAGGCAAATCGGATGGGTCTAACGTGGCACACCCGAACACTTCGGTGCTGGCCGGAGGCCCGGAAATCAAGATCCAACCGGTCGGAGTCCGTCGCGTGCCCACAGGTGAAGCACGATGAGCTCCTGAACCGCCGAGCAGCCTGCGTCCCCGTGGGCGGCGATTGCGCCGTTCCTGTGGGTGTGCATCGGCACCTTGGTACTGGCCCGTCCGGTCTGTCGGATCTTTCGATCACCGTGATCGCGACGGTCACGGTCGGGTTGATTGCGGCCATCCCGCCCGCCGGGATCGCGGCGGTCCTCGGGTCCTTGCCGCCGGCCTCGTCGCGAGCCTGGTCGGGCTCGGGCTGTCGCTGGCGACCGTGGAGAAGCTGCTGGAAACTGACCCCGACCGGGCTAGAGCGCTGCAGCGGGACGCGCCGGCAGACGGCGCCACCTTACTGACCGAGCTTCGTGAACTGGTCAGGGGAATCAGGCCGCCGGTGCCGAACGAACGAGGACTCATTGACGCCGTTCGCACTTTCGCACTGGGCAGCTCGCTCGAAGCGACCGTGAGCACCGACGTCCAGCTGAGCCTGGATCCGTCGATCGAGTCCGCGTTGTACTTCGGGTTCGCCGAACTGGTGACCAACACGCCAAGCACGCCGATGCGAACCGGGTGCGGATCTCCTTCGCCCGCGACGCCACCGGCCATCACCGTCGAGGTCGAAGACGACGGCCAGGTGGGGTGGGCATGCGAGCCGAGGGCGGGCTCGCAGGGCTGCGGCGACGCCTCGCGGTTTTCGACGGCACCGTGGAGATCACCAGCCTGGCGGGTGGTCCGACGCGCGTGAGGATGACTGCGCCATGTGAATAGCCGCAGCCGAAGACCTCACCTGCGCGAGGGGATGGTCCGCTTGATCGAAGCGTACGGGCACGAAGTGGTCGCGACGGTGACCACCGGACCCGAGACGCTCGACGCGCTGGTGAAGCCGAAACCGGATGTGTCTATTGTGGATATTCGGATGCCGCCGACCCAGTCGGACGAGGGCCTGCCGGCAGTACTGGCTCAGCTTGATAGCCGAAGGGCTGTCCAGCCAGGCCATCAGCCAGCGGCTCTTCCTCGGCGAAAGCGCGATCAGCAAGTACACCCCTCGCTGGTCGGCAAGCTCGGCATCACTGATGATGACAACAACAACCGCGTCCTCGCTGTCCTCACCTATCCGGACAAGCCCTCCTGACCAAGCTGGCTTCAGTTGTCGTGCCCGAGGGTTCGGCGCCGCGGGGCACGGTGGGCGAGCGCATCGAGGGTGGGGTGCCGCGCTCAGTGGTGCCGGCGTGGATCCATCCGCTCGAACGCCTTCTGCCAGGCGTACGGCTAACGGGCCGGAAATCTTCTGGTATCGCGTCCATCAGGTTTCTCACCCGGCGAACGATGTCGTGCCACCATCCACCACGAGTTGAGCCCCTGTCATGAACGGCAGGTCGTCGGAGGCGAGGATCAACGCCGCCGCGGCCATTTCGTCAGCGGTACCAAGCCGTTTGACGTCTGGAATCGTGTTCTTCGCGTAAATGTCGGCCATCCGCGCCCACACCGCGTCTGGCAGATTCTCGGTACCCGCGGCCCGCCGCACCAATTCGGTGTCGGTTGTGCCCGGCAGCAGCGCGTTGACCCGGATGTTGTCCGCGCCGTAGTCGTGCGCCGCGGATTGCACGAGCCCGATCAGGCCGTGCTTGGACGCGGCGTAGGCGCCCTTACCGCCACTGGTGGCCACCGCGTTCGCCGAGGATGTCACGACCACGGCACCACCGCCGCGGGCAACCAGGTGTGGCACCCCGTACTTCAGTGACAGGAACGCGCCGCGCAAGTTAGTCGACTGTACGTTGTCCCACTCCTCGACCGTGTACTCGTGCACGGACTTCTGCACGGTGATGCCCGCATTGTTGAAGCACACATCCAGCCCGCCGTAGCGGCTAACCGCCGTGTCCACGAAGCGCTGGACGTCCGGCTCGACGCGAACGTCTGCAGGCACATACAGCGCCTCTCCTCCCGCGTTGCGGATCTCCTGCTCGACCTCGCGTCCCAACTCCCGCCGCCGCCCGCAGAAGGCGACCTTGCCGCCCTCCTCGGCGAACCTGATCGCGGCGGCACGCCCGATACCCGAGGTCGCCCCGGTGATCAGCACGACCTTGCCCGCGAACCTGCGCCGGCCGGACGGTTGCAAGAGAGGCGTTGGTGCCGTGCCGCCGACGAGCGCGACTCCGCCCACCGCGCCCGCGAGCACGCCGGCCCCGGCAGCCACGGCACCGGTGGTGATCAGCCGCCGCCGGCTGTACCTGCGGGGCACACGCTTCGCACCGTCCTCCGCTACACCGCGCTGCTCCACGCTGTCCGGCTTCCCGTCGTCCTGTTCCCCGTCGTCCGGCCACTGCGTTGCAGTGTCGTCGCTCGCCATCGCCGGCCTCCTATGGATACCCCGACTATCTGTTATAGAAAGCTAAGGTATCGATACTGAGGGAGTTCTCAGCTCGGAAAGGACGGGGCGCGATGCGCATGGCCGAACTGAGTCGGACCACCGGCGTCCCGGTGCCGACCATCAAGTACTACCTGCGTGAGGGCCTGCTCCCAGCAGGCGAGCGCACCCGTCCGAACCAGGCGAACTATGACGACTCGCACGTGCGGCGCCTGCGGTTGGTCCGTGCGCTGCTCGACCTCGCGGGCATGACCATCATCAGGGCACGCGAGGTGCTCGACGCGATAGACGACCCGGGAACGACATCCCGTCAGGTGCTCGGCACCGCACAGCGAAGCGTCGCGCAAAGCGACGGCAGCGTGCGCGTCGAGGACCGAGAGTGGGCGATGGGAGCGCTCGCCGAGGTCGCCGATGCCCGCGGCTGGCACCTGCACGACCGGGGGCACGTACTCGACTCGCTGATCGCCACCCTTGTTGCCATCCGGGATGTCGGGCAGCACATCCTGCTCGCCCGGTTGGAGGACTACGCGACGGTGGCCGACCAGATCGCCGAGGTGGACGTGTCGTGCTTCGCGGAAGCCACAACCCTGGAGGAACAGGTGGAGCTGGCGACTGCGGGAACGGCGCTCACCGACACCCTGTTGGCGAACCTGCGCCGGATAGCCCAGAAGAACGCCCTCCCGCCTGACTGGCCATGAGGTGTCATCGCCATTGACACACAGGGTCGAGTCCCACGCCCACTGCGCCTCACTCGGCTCCGACTACGCGCTGACCTGGCACCCGCACCACCGGCCGGAACAAGACACACCGCTACTACACGTGCTGGAACCCGACCCGTTACAACGTCGGCAAACGCGACCGGAAAACCGCTCAACGCCGAGGCCGTGGACGCGGCGGTTCTCGACGCCTTCGTC
Organism: Amycolatopsis ultiminotia; assembly: GCF_039536925.1. Taxonomy (NCBI): domain Bacteria; kingdom Bacillati; phylum Actinomycetota; class Actinomycetes; order Pseudonocardiales; family Pseudonocardiaceae; genus Amycolatopsis; species Amycolatopsis ultiminotia. The sequence goes on from NZ_BAAAZN010000011.1 coordinate 276,826, forward strand.
GACTTCTACCGCACCCGGCAAGACCGCATCCCCGTACAAGCGCAGCTCCCCAATACCGGTCAGGTCATTGACCGCTACCTGACCGCGTTCGAGAACGAACGCGATGGGCGAAGAACTCATGCCCGACCGCCTCACCAGACTCCGAGCACGGCTCAAACAAATCCGCGCCGAGCAGGACGACGGCCCGCGACGCCGCTGCGCTGGCACACCAATCCCTGATCGAAGCCTTGGTCGCCATCACCGGCCCGAACACGCTCACGCCCGTGTTCCGCATCCCCCAACCCCGCAACGCAAACGAGACCGCACCCGCCCTACCAGTGAAAACGGCTCTGAAAGGAATGGTTCGCACAATGACTACATCGGTGGGCCGCCAGGGGCGCGAACCCTGGACCCGAGGATTAAAAGCCAGCAGGTTCGATCGCGGTGATCTTGAAACAGACTTCGACTACAAGGATTCTACCTGCGGTTTTGGTGACTTCAAGATCATGTTTGCGGTTGCTAACGGGTGGTCTGGGCTCCGTTGTGTCTCCGTTCTTCCTGCTGCGCTCGTCACGGGGAAAAGCATGGTTTGACCTGGCGGTTTCCCTCGATGGCGGTTGGTTTGAGTCTGGGTCTCACCTGGAAAGCGGTCTCGCACGGGAAGTACGATCCCGTGTACGGCCGTTTGGGTGAATACGTCGGTCCGCGTTCCCGATGTAGACGATGCCCGGGTGGGTCAAGTTGGAGCCTGGTTCGCACCGGGAGGTCTCCGTGTTCTGGTCGTCGTAATGGATCGCTGGCAACATCGTGCGCGGCGATTCGTCCTCGATCAGTTGGAAATCGGCGCCGTCGAACTGCGAAATGCGGAGCGAATCCTGGTTTTTGTGCCGGTGTGCCGATTCGCCGTCGTGTGCGGTCTACTGATCACCACTACGACGACTTGGCGATCTTGAGGAGCATTTTCGGTTAGAGTCTAGTGCACTCTGGATGTTGGCACGTCGTGTGGAGGGATCTATGTGGGCGCATAGTGCGAACGTTTGCGGGCGGCGGCAGTTGTTGTCGGATCATGCTCGTTCGACGGCGGGGTTGGCGGGACGGTTCGCGAAAGAGTTTGGTGCTGAGGAGCTCGGCTTCGCGCTGGGGTTGTTTCATGATGCGGGTAAGGCGTGTGGTCTGTGGCAGCAGGGATTGATGCGTGCGGAGAGGCACGGCCGGCGCGTGGGGGTCCCGCACAAGGAGCTGGGGGCCAACCTCCTGCGCGGCGTGGCAGGTTCAGTCGCGATGGCGATCCAAGGCCATCATGGGGGGTTGACCGAGCCGCGCGATTTATGGGACCTGAACGCAGCGGACGCCGCTCGGGGTAAGGACGGGGTCGAGTCGTTTTTCGGTCTGGTGGCCGAAGCGGCGAAGATTCTCGACGGGGAACCGATGTCTCTGGTGCGGGATGGTTGGCGGTCCGGGGCGACGGTGATGGAGATGGGGGTGCGGTTGGCGTTCTCGTCGTTGGTCGATGCCGATCATTTGGATACCGCGGCTCATGCGCAGGGGTTGGCGAGGCCGCGGGTTCGGGATGACGAGGACATGGCGGCATTGCGTGACCGTTTTGAGGGTGCGCGTGAGGAGCGGTTGGCGACTCGGCTTGGTTCTCCGATCGACGTTGTCCGGGAGCGGGTGTACCAGCGGGCGGTGCGTGGTGCTGCGGAATCGCCTGGGGTCTTCCGGATGCCCGCGCCCACCGGTGTGGGCAAGACGTGGGGGTCGGCCGGGTTCGGGTTGAACCATGCCGCTCTGTACGGGAAACGGCGGGTGATCGTCGCGGTCCCGTTCGTCACGGTCACCGAACAGAATGCCGCCGAGTACCGAGCGATGCTCGGTTCGGACGCGGTGCTCGAACACCACTCGGCGGTCCGGTCGCCCGACTCCGGAGCGGAGGAGCGTGTCATGCGCTCGGTGGTGGAGAATTGGGACAGCCCGTTCGTTGTCACCACGACCGTCCAGCTGTTCGATTCGTTGTTCGCGTGCAAGCCTTCCCGGATGCGCAAGCTGCATCGGCTTGCGAACGCGGTGGTCGTGCTCGACGAGGTGCAGGCCTTACCGCTGCGGGTGCTGACGCCGATCTTGGACGCGCTGCGGATTCTATCGGAGCACTTCGGTACGACGGTGCTGTTGGCTTCAGCGACCCAGCCATCGTTCCCGGAGTTCGATGTCTGGCGAGGGCTGGAGGTGCGGGACATTGTCGACGAGCCCAGGGCGCTGTTCACGGCGATGCAACGGGTGCGGTACGAGTGGTGGCTGGACCCCAAGCCGACACTGGCCGAGGTAGCGCAGCGGGCGTCCTCGTATGAGCAGGTGCTGATGGTGGTCAACACGACCGCTGATGCACGATCGGTGTTCCGGGAGTGGGCGAGCCTGTCGGTGGAAGGGGTGTTCCACCTGTCGACCCGGATGATGCCGGCGCATCGCCGCGACGTGCTTGAGCGGGTGCGCGACCGTCTGGCCGACGGCCGGTCGGTTCGACTGGTGTCCACTCAACTGATCGAAGCCGGCGTGGATGTTGACTTTCCGGTCGTGTTCCGGGCGTTCGCTCCGGCGGAAGCGTTGCAGCAGGCCGCGGGACGGGCGAACAGGGAAGGCCGACTCGGCGGGGACGGCTTGGTGGTGGTCTTCGACGCGGCAGACATGTCCAGCCCCGCCGGGTACACCATCGGTTCGAAAGTGACCGCCGAGATCTTCGGGCCGCACGGTGACATCGCGGTACGGCCGGACGACACGGAGGCTCTGGATCGCTACTATCGAACCCTCTACCGGCGTGCGAACGCCGAGTACGGGACTCGGGCCGCGGAGATCCAGACGAATAGGAAACGTCTTGACTTCCAGGCGGTGGCTGACGGCCCAGAACGAGCACTAGGCAAGGGAAGCGGTCGCGACCCGTCGTTGGCCTTTCGGATGCTCGACGACGACACCGTGCCGGTCGCGGTCACCGATCACCAAGGGGCGACTCCGGCGGAAGCGCTGGTCGATCGACTGCGCAGCGAACCTGAACAGGCGGGGCCTGCACTCCGGCAACTGCAGCCCTACCTCGTAGCACTACCCAAGCAAATACTGCAGAATCCGGCGATCGCGGCGCTGTGCAGACCGGTACGCGGTGACCTCTACGAGTGGACCGGGCCCTACGACGAGCACTACGGCATCGACACCACCGGCGATTCGGAGCGAGAGGTGTGGTGACCAGGGTTGCGGAGCGCCGGCCGAGTGGCGGCATCGGGCCGAAGCCCGACGCCGCCTGGCATCGCCGACGACTCGCGGAGCCAGCGTGTTGCGATCCTCGCCGGGGGTGGTACCAGCGCTGCAACCAGCTTAGCGGCGCACGGCTACGGAACCTGGCTAACTCAATGGGCTGACGGTCCTTGGGGAGCAAGCGTGAACTGAAGTAGGTTGCTGTCCATCTCCGCGAGACGACCGGACAGAGAGGGTTGTGGTGCATGTTCAGGTGAACGCATGGGTTGAGGTCGACGAGGACTCGGCACAGTCGTGCTGCTGCGATACCGCGCCTCCCGTGGTCGTGCGTCGTAGTCAGTGCGGTGCACGGGACTTACTGGCGGGGCGCGGTGGGCGAGTGGTGTTCGGGTGTGCTGTCGTAATCAACGCGGTTGAACTGCTCTCCATCGCGTGGTTCGTGACTCGCGGTGTGCCCTGGCGGTAGTGGTAGGACGGTTTCGGGCCGTCGGTCTGTGTGGATCGGCGATGCGCTTCGTTGATCACGGTTGCTGAGCTGCAGCGAAGGTCGCTGTCGGCCTGCGGTGGTGCGGACCCTGGTAGGGGAGCAGTGTTTCGGTGTCTGCGGCCTTGCCTTGTGGCAGGGCCGCGGCGAATGCTGCGGGATTCGGCGGCTGGAGCTTTGCCCATGGCGGTGTTCGGATAATTCGACGATGAGTACTACGGCGTTGGCACCCCGGCGGGTTCGGGGCGACCGGTGCGGCACCGGGTTGAGATTGCGCTTAGTGCGGCGATGTCGACATTTCCTGGTCCCGATGGGTCTAATTTTCTGCTGCGGGGTGAAGAACAGCGGGTTCGGCTGGGAAGAACGCCGAGGATTGTCGGTGCGGTCTGGTAGATGTGTTCTCGCAGGTCAGGGCAAGGGAAGGGATCATGTGGTGAGTGATGAGTTGCCGCGCTCGCCGGAGGGGGCCTCTCCGGTGAGTGTGCAGGTGTGGGGGCCGGGAGCGTTGTTCACGCGACCGGAGTTGAAGGCGGAACGGGTGTCGTACCCCGTCATCACGCCGACAGCAGCGGTGGGTGTCCTGGAATCAGTTTTCTGGAAACCGGAGTTTTCCTGGGTTCCTGTTGCGGTCGATGTGCTGGCGCCGATTAAGCAGTTTACGCAACGCCGCAATGAGACTACCGACGTCGTCTCGGTGAGTGCGGCGTTGACGGGTCGTACGGTGAACACGGCTGAGCATCGGACGCAGCGGCATTCGGTGTGTTTGAAAGATGTCTGCTATCGCATCTATGCTCACGTCGAGCTGCGCAAGCACGCGACGAAGCCGGTCGCGGCGTACCGAGACCAGTTCCGGCGGCGGGTGGAACGAGGGCAGTGCTTCCACCAGCCGTACCTGGGAACGCGCGAGTTCAGCGCCTACTTCGGGCAAGTCGATGGGCGCGAGCGGATCCGCGCGAACCTGGATCTCGGTGTGATGCTGCACAGCGTTCACCATGGTGACGCCGGAGTTCGTTTCTCGTGGTTCGACGCCCAGTTGCGGGGCGGCCGGATGCTGATTCCGCGGGTCGGCAGTGGCGCCGCTGACGTGGTGGAGGCGTGAATGCTGTTGCAACGCCTCGTTGGTTATGCCGAGGAGAACGTGACGACGCCACCCTTCCATCGGGAACGAGAGTTCCGGTGGAGGCTCGACTTGTTCACCGACGGCCGTGGGGCTCAGCTCACTGGACTCCGTGAGCCGGACGGGAAAGGACGCGGACAGCGCAGGTTTGCCCCGGCAGCGACGCGGACGGTCGGCGTGGCTCCACAGCTCGGTGCCGACGACATCCAGTACGTCTTCGGCTGGGGTGATGACACCACGAAGCCGAAGAGGGTCGCCGAGTGCCATGAGAGGTTCGTGGCCTTGATCCAGGAGTGGTCGGACAGCGATCCGAACGATGTGGCTGCTCAGCGTCTGGTGCGCTTTTACCGGAATGACGATATGCCTTTACGCCCTGAGGGCGTGGGCGCGAAGGACGGCGTTCTGGTTGCCGTGGATGACGAATTGATCATCCACCGACCGTCGCTGGTGCGGTTCTGGATGGCCGAAGTCGCCCGCCGTAAAGCCGGGAAAGCGCCGCGGACCGGGTTGTGTCTGGTGTGTGGGGCGGACAGGCCGTTGCTGGACTCGATGCCGAGCACCGTCGCCAAACGGTTGGTCCCTGGTGCCGGAAACGATGCCGCGTTGGTGAGCGTCAATGCCTCGGTCTTCGGGTACGGCCTGGCCACTGGCCTCGAACACACCCCGATCTGCTTTCCCTGTGGCAACGCGGTGGGCAGTGGCCTCACTCACCTGCTCGGGTCCCGGCACGCGATCAACCTGGCGGGACAGGACAGCCGGATGGCGTGGTGGGTCTTGGGTGCCGAAGAGCCGGACGTGTTCAGCGGGTTCGCCACTGCACCGGACCCGAACCAGGTCAACGTGCTTCTGAAACGGTTGCATTCCGGTGACCTCGCGCGAGCTGAAGAACTGGCCCAGACTGTGGATGGCGACGAGCGATTCTTCTCGCTGACCGTGGGTGGGAACGCCTCGCGGATCATGGTCCGGGACTGGATCGATCTGCCCCTGCAGGCCGCGCTACTGCATCTGGCGCACTGGTACCGCGACATGCTCATGGTCACCCTGGCCGACGACGAGCCGGTCTCCTTCGGGTTGTGGCATCTCGTTCTCGCCATGGGTCGGTGGGATGGCCGCAGCGGCGAGAATGGCCGCTACACCGAGATCGGCAAGAAAAACGGTCGCCGGCCTGAACACGTGCAACGTGACCTCCTCGCGCGCGCGTTGCGTGGCAGCCCCTTGCCCCCGTCGGTACTACATCATGTCCTGCACCGCATCGCCTCTGACGGCCACATCGACGCTACCCGCGCGGCCCTTCTGCGGCTGGCGCTATGCGATCCCCGAGAAAAGGAGCCCCGCGTGTCCGCCGGCCTCGATGAGAACAACAACGACACCGTCTACCTGTATGGTCGTATCTTCGCGCACTTGGAGAAGATCCAGCGCAAGGCCCATGGACGCGACGTCAACACGACGTTCGGCGACCGGTTTCTGGCCTCGGCGATGGGCAACCCCGTCCCGGCCGTGATGGCGGGGCGGAGGATGGCGGCTGCGTGGCTTGGCAAGGTCCGTCGCAACCCGAAAACCCGGAACTCCGAATGGGCCTTGCGCAGCACGCTCGACGCGCTCATCGACAAGATCGACTCGGCGAAGCCGCTCACCGGGTTCCTTCCGGCGCAGCGACAAGCACAGTTTGTACTCGGCTATCACCAGCAGCGCGCCGAGGACCGCCGCCGGGTCCGCGCTCACCGGGAGAAGGAGGAGGCCGAGTTCGACGACGTCGAGGACTGATCCTTCGCCCGAACACGCTCCTCTCCTCATCACTGCAATGAAAGGTTCCTCCATGAGCATCGAGGCACACCTCGACGCGACCGTCCGTCACGACATGGTCTTCCTGTTCGAGATCACCGACGGCAACCCGAACGGCGACCCGGACTTCGGCAACCGGCCTCGCATGGACGAGGAGACTGGGCACGGCTTGGTCACCGACGTGGCGATCAAGCGAAAGATCCGCAACACGCTGCCCCTCACAGCAAGCGGCGATTCCAGGTACGGGATCTTCGTCCAAGCGGGCCACGCCCTCAACACCCGGCTGGCCGAGTCACTGACGGCCAGTAACATCACCGACAAGAAAAAAAACCCCACCGCGGAGCAGCGGCAGGCGGCCCGATCCTGGCTGACCGACAAGTACGCCGACATTCGTCTGTTCGGTGCGGTCCTCTCGACGGGGGACGCCAAATCCCTAGGTCAGATCTACGGCCCGCTCCAGGTTTCCAATGCTCGCAGCTACCACCCGATCATGCCCCAGCATCACACGGTCACCCGTGTCACCCAGACCAGGCAGGAGGACATCGACAAGGGCGAGACCACCGAAATGGGTGGAAAGTGGACGGTCCCCTACGGGCTTTACAAGGCCGAGCTCTACTACTCCGCCACACGGGGCGGCCAGACCGGGGTCGACAGCCGGGACCTCGAGCTGTTCTACCGAACACTGGAAATGATGTTCGACCACGACCGCTCGGCCGCGCGGGGCACGATGACGGCCCGCGGGCTCTACGTCTTCAACCATGACAACGCCTTCGGGAACGCCCCCGCGCACAAACTCACCGAACGCGTCTCGGTCAACCTTGCCGAGCACGTCAGCGGCCCGCCACGGTCCTTTAGTGACTACGTCGTCAACGTCGCGGACGACGACCTGCCTCGCGGCGTGACGTTGTCCAAGTTGCTGGCCTGATCGTCATGGATGAACCGTGCCCTGGCAGGGAATGGGCAAGCATCCCGATCTCGGCGATTGAGCACTACGCCTACTGCCCCCGGCAGGCCGCGCTGATCCACCTGGATCGTCACTTCACCGACAACATCGACACCCAGCGCGGTCACCTCGCCCACGAGGTCGTCGATGCGGGCGGTCCCGGTGTGTCGCGCACCGGGGTACGCACCTGGACTGCGCTGAACGTGGTTCACGAGGAGCTCGGGGTGCACGGAGTCTGCGATGTCGTGGAGTTTCCCAGCGGTGAGCCACTCCCGGTTGAGCACAAGTCCGGCTTTTACCGTCCGGGTGGCGCTGCGGACCTCCAAGTGGCGGCGCAAGTTCTGTGCTTGCGTCACATGTTCAACGCCGCGGTACCCAGTGGTGTGATCTTCGCGCGACAGCGTCGGCGCCGGTACGACGTCGTCGTCGATGACGCGCTGGAAGCCAGGTTGCGACGCGTGCTCGATACGTTGCGCCGCGCCTTCCGCACCGACGCCCTGCCCACACCGGTCAACGACACACGCTGCGATCGCTGCTCACTGAAGGAGAACTGCATGCCGACTGCACGGGTTGACACCACGTCCTTGTTCACGCCTCGTGTGCTGGGGCAGTGGGATGACTGAACTCCTCCGCACGCTGTTCGTCACGACGCCGGGAACCAGCCTGCACCTGGAAGGCGACACTGTACGCATCCGCCATCCGGAACGACCCGGCCGCAGCGTGCTGCCTCTCGTGCGAATTCAACAGCTCGTGGTGTGGAAGGGCGTCGAGGTCACCAACGACCTGCTCCTGCGATGCGCCGCCGACAACCGCGGAGTGACCTGGCTGTCCCGCAACGGGCGCTTTCTCGGGCGAGTCGGCGGGAACCAGATCGGTAACCCTACTCTTCGGCTGGAGCAGGTCCGCGCGCACGACGATCCCCAGCGTCGGTTGGAGATCGCGAAGTCCGTCGTCGCAGGAAAGCTACAGAATTACCGCCAGCTGCTGCTGCGCGTCGCTCGCGATGCCGAGCCCACCCGGCAGACCCAGATTCGAGAGTTGGCCGCCGCTCATGCTGACTCGCTGACAGCAGCAGCGAGTACGCGCTCACTGACCGACCTGCTCGGGGTCGAAGGTGCTGCCGCGCGGCTGTACTCCCAAAACCTGCCCCTGCTGGCGAAAGGAGTCCCACCCGGCCGAAACCGACGCCCGCCCGAAGATCAGTTCAACTGCGTGCTCTCCTTCGGCTATGGCATGCTCCGCGTGGCACTGACCGGCGCCCTCGAACAGGTCGGCCTGGACCCGTACATCGGATTCCTGCACGGAGTCCGTTCCGGAAAGCCTTCCCTCGCACTCGACTTGATGGAGGAGTTCCGGCCACTACTTGTCGACCGACTCGTGCTGACATTGTTCAATCGGAAGGAGATCGCCACCAAACACACGATCCAGGACCCCGCAGGCGGCGTGACGCTCACCGACGACGGCAGGACATTCGTCCTTGACCGGTGGTCAAAGGCACGCGAACGAATCTGGCAGCACTCCCTGCTCAAACGCGAAATGCCAGCCGGCTTACTCCCGAACGTGCAAGCTCGGTTGTTTGCGCGGTATCTGAGAGGAGACCAGCCCGCCTACCAACCGTGGATCGCGAGCTGACGTGGAGCTGCTGATCACCTATGACGTCGACACCACCACTCCTGCCGGACGACGACGGCTAAGACGAGTCGCGCAAGCATGCGAGGCGTATGGAGTCAGGGTGCAGAAATCGGTGTTCGAGATCGTCATCAACGAGGCACAGGTGCTACTCCTGCGTCAACGCCTGCTCGACACCATCGACCTCGAACTGGACAGCATCCGTGTCTACCGCTTACCCACCCGGTCTTTCGCCGAAGCCCACCACCTCGGACACTCACCGCCAGCAGGCCACGACACCCCTCTCATCTTCTGACCGTGGCTTCGGAGCGGGGAGCGTCGTGCGACACGCCAGTGGTTCCCGAAGCGATTCCCGGGTGTGTTGGTAACGAGGAAGACCCCAAGCGCGTCTCGTTATAGTTGCTTTCCCTGCGTCAGCAGGGTGGCATCGGCCCCTCGGGGCCGATGAGGATCGCAACGTCGACGACTTCACGGGCCAGCCGCGCAACCCGCTGTGGCATCGGCCCCTCGGGGCCGATGAGGATCGCAACAGGTTCGTCGGCAACGTCTTCGACGTCGAGGTGCCGACGTGGCATCGGCCCCTCGGGGCCGATGAGGATCGCAACTGGGAGACGCTGCTCGACCTGGCGCCGCTGACGCTCGTGGCGTGGCATCGGCCCCTCGGGGCCGATGAGGATCGCAACGAGAATTCCGTCGAGACTGGCGTCAGCGTGCGCATGTGGCATCGGCCCCTCGGGGCCGATGAGGATCGCAACAGCGTCGAGCTCGCGGGCTCGCGCGTCCAGCTCGCTGGTGGCATCGGCCCCTCGGGGCCGATGAGGATCGCAACTCCACGATCAGGGCTGACTGGGCGTCCAGCCGAGGAGTGGCATCGGCCCCTCGGGGCCGATGAGGATCGCAACAGGTTCGGGACGTGCCTTGTGTCGGGGCGATGAGCTGGCGTGGCATCGGCCCCTCGGGGCCGATGAGGATCGCAACCGGCTGCTGGGCGCCGCACCGGGCGCAGGTGCGCGCGGTGGCATCGGCCCCTCGGGGCCGATGAGGATCGCAACAGTGCCACCTCGCCCAGCACCAGGCCGGTCTCGATCGTGGCATCGGCCCCTCGGGGCCGATGAGGATCGCAACCTCGACTCGTGCCGGAGGACGACCGGCTCCGACGGTGGCATCGGCTCCTCGGGGCCGATGAGGATCGCAACCTGTAGGCATCGGCCAGCAGGCGGCGGTCGCGGTCGGTGGCATCGGCCCCTCGGGGCCGATGAGGATCGCAACGGCCGCCTGGCCGCGAGCGTCATCGACACGCTGCGGTGTGGCATCGGCCCCCCGGGGCCGATGAGGATCGCAACCCGAGTTGGGTTGGGTTGGAGCCAGGCGGGGTGCAGGAGTGGCATCGGCCCAGGGGTCGATGAGGATCGCAACGAACCCCTGCAGGTGCAGGCCGAGAAGTCTGAGCATGGTGGCGGTTCCCAGGGGGCCGCTACTTTCTCGGCTTCGATCCGGCTGTCCTATCGCCCACTGCTCCCGCTGCGTAGGGTCATGGTCTGTGGATATGGAATGGCACTTCGACCCCGACGGCATCTCGCTGCGTCTGCCGTCACCGGTTGTCGAGGTATACGACGACCGGCTCAGTTCGTATGGTGTCCGGCTGTTACTCAAGAGGGACGATCTCATTCATCCTGACGTGCCGGGTAACAAGTGGCGCAAGCTCAAGTACAACCTGGCGGAGGCTTGGGACCGAGGCTGCGGCCGCCTCCTCACTTTCGGCGGCGCATATTCCAACCACCTGCGCGCGGCAGCGGCGGCCGGTCGGTACTTCGGTTTTGACACGGTTGGGGTGGTTCGCGGCGAAGAGCGTCTTCCGCTCAACGACTCGCTGGCGTACGCCGTGAGCAGGGGGATGCAGCTGACTTACGTGGACCGCACGACCTATCGTCGGAAGACCGACCCGGAGGTGCTTGACGATCTAGTCGGCCGGTTCGGTCCTTGCTACGTGTTGCCTGAGGGCGGCAGCAACGGTCTGGCTGCACGCGGATGCGGTGAAGGGGTCAGTGAAATTGCCGAGGACTTCGACGTGATTTGCTCCGCCTGCGGGACAGGCTGCACGTTGGCCGGCATCTCGGCGAGTCTTCGCTCTGGGCAACGGGCTATTGGGTTCAGTGTGCTGAAGGGGGGCGATTTTCTGGGCGATGAGGTTCGCCGTTTCCAGCGGGAAGCCTTCGGAACGGAGACGCGTAACTGGTCGTTGGACACGGACTTCCACTTTGGTGGCTACGCCAAGCGTATGCCGGAGTTGGACTCTTTCATCGCAGATTTCGGGGACCGCCATGGTGTCGTGCTCGACTGGGTGTACGAGGCCAAGATGATGTATGGGCTCTTCACCCGAATTGCTGCCGGTGACATCCCCGCAGGGAGCACAGTTGTTGCGGTCTTGTGTTAACTCAGGCTTTCTTGTGGTACGCGCGCTGTGCTTGCTTTGACACATTTGCCTCGCACCAGGTCAGGTGCCATTCACCCGAGTTGATCGTGAATTCGCGACCGAAACCGAGCCACATGCCCTTCATGCGGCGCCCAGCCGGATCGACGACCATCTGCAGAGTGCCATGGTAGACCGCGCCCTGGTAGTAACCGGTCGGGGATGTTTGTTCACGCCAGGTTCCGGTGGCCACGGCCTTGTCAAGCCCCAGATCCAGCCGCATCCGAGACCCAGTCGAGTGCGGCAGGCTCTGCCCACTCAGCCGTTGGCCTTGCTGGCGGAGCACGACGTAGTGCTCGCCGGTGAAGTCCTTGCGCCGGCCAGTACTGGGATAGACGTAGCGGCTGTGCCAAATACCTGAAAAGTCGTCGCTCGCTGCGCCTGGGCCTGCGGTGTCGGCGGCAGCGGTTTCCTCTGTTGGTGCCGAACTTGCTGAGGCCAACGACAGCGCAGCACTGATTTTCAACAGCAGAGACCGACGACTCACCCCTGAGCTGTCTCCGCGGACCCATGTAGTTGCCATCGCGGCCAGCTCGTGGACATCGGCTGAGCCCAGTCGTGCGATAAGATCGTCCATTGACGTGGTCGGATCCTCCACAATAGCCAGTTGCTGTCGGTGTTGATGGAGGATGTCTGCGGGCCGGTGGTCAGCCACGTCCGCGACCAAATCGGCGACCCGGCACTCATACAGTTCCGCTAGCTGGCAGAGCACGTCGAGCGGAGGAGCGTGCCCGGTGGAAGCTGGCCACAACTCCCAATACGAGAAAGCCTTGTCCGTCTTGGGCTCGGCAGGCCACAGGATGTTCCACCGGTCGGCGGCTTCTCGTTGGCTCCACCCACGCGCAAGCCGCAAGGCGGTACGCATGTTGACCTGGTATCGCTCTGCGAAAACATAGGCGACCTCGACCCATGTCTTGGACTGCGCCCGGAGTTGAGCGGACAATTCTCGTTGCTTACTCCGCACGCTGCGGACGGCTGACGGCATAACGGTCGTCCCCCTTCTGACGAATCGGTGCGGACCATACGCTCCGCAACAGTATTGACCAACTTCTCCCTGTTGAACAGGGAGAAGGCGCCTTGCAAGATCACAGTCAGGTTGGGTGGTATGTGCTCGTGAGCTGCGGTTTTGTAGATGGTGGCACCTCGACGGCCGATGGGACGCCCCCGACCGTCGTAGCCCATCCCTGCGGGCAACTTCTCGCCCCTGACGGCCGCGGGGATGCGGTTCCCGGTCGTCGAGGTGTTGCCAACACGACGACGAGTGCAGAAGGAGGCGGGTCTCGGTGAGCAAACCGGCCATGCTCGATGCGTTCCGCTCAAGGGCGACTAACGACGGGGCATCATGGGTGCTCGCGCCGGCTGCCTCGCTCTCGGTTCGTGGACGTCAGCTTCGGGGCTGCAACGCACTGGCTCCGGCTGTCGAACCGCGCGTGCCTGAGCCAGCTCAGCTTTTACAGTCTCGCGGCGCACGCGCTCGCCACCCACGCTCCGCACCCGGATGTCAGTGCCCACGTCGGTCGCTGCATGGACTGCGGCCGCCACTGGCCATGCAGCACCGTTGCACCTATCAGGGACGGATTCTGATGGCCGCCGCGTCCGGCCCGGCGCCAGAAGGCATGTCTCCGTTGCATACATCGGTCCGATGTCAGGGCCCGGCCCAGGCTCATGGCGACTCGCCGGGTTCCTTCCAGGCCGTGGCGGAGGTGGGGGCGTGAGCGAGGCATACACCGGTAACCGTTGGTTTGGAGAGCAACCGCGAACGATCATCGTCCAACCGACGACCTTGTGTCCGCTGGATTGTGATTACTGCTATCTAGCGGAGCGGCACCTGAAGCAGGAGATGACGTCGACGGTTGCTGCTGCGATCGTCGATGGCATTGAGTCCTCGTGGCAGCCGGTCGAGATCGTATGGCATGGCGGAGAGCCCCTGGCGGTCGGTGTGAAGCGGTTCGTCGAACTGCTCGAGCCGTTTGAGCCGCTGCGCCAAGCCGGCGTGTTCAGCACAAGGCGCAGACCGGCGGGGGCACGCGTATTACCGATGCCTGGTGCGACGTGTTCGAGCAGTACGAGGTCAGTGTGGGCGTCAGCATCGACGGACCACGCGCCCTCAACACTCATCGCGTCGACCGAGGTGGCCACCCCATGTTCGACCGGACCATCGCAGGCATCGAGGTGCTGAAACGGCGCGGCATACCGTTCATCGTCCTGGCCGTGGTGACCGAAGGTGGAACTGACCGCGCCGCGGACGTCCTGAATTTCATGCGGGGACTTGGCACCACGTGGGTCGGGTTCAACATCGAGGCCAAGGAGGGAGCGAACGCCGAGGGGACCCCTCCCTCAACCGAGCACGCTCTCCGGTTTTGGCGAGACGCGTTCGCATGGTGCCGGGACGACAGCGAGGTGACTGTGCGGGAGGCTGACAATCTGTTCGGGTTTTTCGGTCTGACGCGCGAACAGCGGGACGCCGACGCGCGGCACGACCTCATCCCCACGGTCGGCTGGAACGGCGACGTGGTACTGCTCTCGCCGGAGCTGCTCGGGATACGCAGCGCCGCACAACGACTTCCTGGCAGGCAATGTGCTTTCCGATCGCCTGTCCACGATCCTGCAGCGTGCTGACGAGCTGCTCTACGTCCAGGAATTCGTGACCGGGCTGGAGGAGTGCAAACGGATATGTGAGTTCTTCTCCTACTGCCAGGGGCGCATGCCGGAGACCGGTTCTTCGAGCACGGCACTTTCACTGCAACGGAGACCGAGCACTGCCGCAACTCCGTTCAGGCTCCGGTCATAGCGCTTGCCGAACTACTACACGGAAAGGAAAGTCAATGACAGTCTTGGAGACGATGGCGCAGACGGTGTCCGAGGGCGAGACTCGATGGGCACAATTTGTGGCTGCCCACGCTGCTACCTCGACGGTCGCAGACCGCGCTCCGTGGGGCCGCAAGGGTGATAGTTGGGGGAAAGAAGGGGAGTTCTGGAAGCATGGACGCTGAGGACGTCGAGGCGGCAGTCGAAAAACGACGGATCTGGCTCGCCAAGCAGCTCGACACCGCGGCGACGAGGCTGGCCGTGAGCGTGACCGGCGAACCGGTGAATACCTACGACATGCGTTCGGCCGGCGCGGTGGCTCGTGACGACGGTGCTGACGTCTGGTTGCGGGTCGTGGTCGAAGACCCGGACTACGAGCCCGCATCCCGATGGGACGGCAATGCCATGGCCAACGCCATCATCGGTGTCGCGAAACCCTTCGTCCTCCGGTGGATCGATTGGCGTCACGGCGACGGCTACCTGCGCGGACGGCGGCTCCGGGGCGAGGTGATGACACTCGCCCCAGGGGAGACGGTGTCTACCTCCGGTGGCGTGCTCCACGATGACCCAGAGCTGCCTGCGTCCTGGTGGGATGAACTTCGCTGGTCGTTGACGGCCCTGGCGACCTATCCGATGCTGTGGCACCACGAACTCGGCGCTGTGGAGTCCACAACCCGGGGCGTCCGTGAGCACTTCGGCGTCACGTTGCCCGCCGACGTCTTTACCGAGGTGACGTGGACTACAGCGCACGCGGATCTGCACTGGGGCAATCTGCGCAGGCCTGACCTGTGCATCCTCGATTGGGAGAGCTGGCGCCCCGAGTTCGCTGGGTACGACTTCGCGACCTTGTACTGCAGCAGCCTGCTCCACTCGCCCACAGCAGAGCGCATCCGCGCCATGCCCGAGTTACAGACCCGTAGCGGCCACCTTGCCCTGCTGTCCGCGATCTCGCGGTACTTGCGGATCGCTGGCGGAGGCAGCGACTACGACCTGCTCGAACCCCACCTCCGGGCTGAAGCCCAGGCGATCCTCGCGGACTTGACCTAGGAACCGGCCGGCGCATCCGGGGCATACCTCTGCCGGTCACACCTGGGCAGACGGAGATACCGGAGGGAAGATAGCTGTTGGCTGGGCGAAGCAGAGCTCAACGGCGTGGCGTTCGCCCGCATGCCCCAATGTCCGAGCTCCTTCGCCCGTCCTTCGTACCTCAAGTCGGCGGCTTGAGAGCTCCCCTACGGGATGGGGGCCGTATTCGGCCATTCCCAAAAAATCGAGGTAAATACCGATGCCTACAGCCACTGGCCGTTTGTGGACCACGCCCTACACATCAGGAGACGACGGCAGACAACACGAGGTCGCGGACGAGTCATTCAAAGCAGCACGGGAACAGGGCGTGCCGGTCGTCGCGGCCTGCGGCCACCAGGTCGAGTGGTCGTCCGCTACTACTCCACCCGGCCCTGACTGCGAAGCCTGCGACCGGATCGTTCGGCGGTCCCGCGACGCGTGGAGCGCGGCGCAGAGACTGCTCAATCGCCCGCCAGCACAGCGAGCTCGCCTGCCGCACGGCCAGCCGGGACGCCATCGCAAATCTCATCATTGACCAATGCTAGCCCCATTTGATCGCAGTCGGAATTTCACGCAGGAACACATATGATCACACAGCCTTGTCTCACCAGAACTGAACGGGTCGTTCTTGACGCTGTCTGCAGCGAGCCGCGAGGCATGACTTGTCAGCAGGTGTCGCGACGCGCACGACGAGACATGGAGGCAACGTACAAAATCTTGGCACGGCTGTGTCGTAAGAAAGTAGCAGAAAGGAGTTGGAAAGAAGCGTACCCGGGTCGGGTAGTGTCGTTCTATTACTGCTCCAGAGAAGGGCGAACATACTTGGAATCGTCGTCCCGCGCACCGCGAACGTCGGATCTGGCTCTACGGGTGCATACCGATCCGACGGAGGCGAACCGGCGGACGGCGCACTTTTACTGGAAAGGAGATTTGGCCGACCCGTCGGTGCGATGGCTGGTTCCGTGGTGCTCGGTGGATGAGGCGTACCCGGACAGGCATGAGCGCGGCGAGATCGATCTGCGTGCTGTCGCGGATGCTGAGTGGTGTCGGGGTTGCACTGGCCAGGAGGCGCCGTGATGAGGGGCGACGACATGTAGAGGCCTTCCGCGGCGGATGGTCGGTGACCGAGATCGCCCATGAGTTCGGGTTGTCGGTGTGCTGGACTGGCCGGGCATTGGTCGCGGCTGGCGCCGAGCTGCCGCAGCGCCGGAACGGGGTGAAACGCACCGATCTCGATGTGGACACCATCGTCGAGCAGTATGCGAGCGGTGCCAGCGTTCGGGCTCTGGCCGCGCGGCACGACACGTGCTACGGCACCGTGCGTCGGCTGCTCCAGCGGGCTGGCGTGCAGCTTCGCCCGCACGGCGGGAGGCACTGATGGACGAGTTGCCAGCGCCCGTGACGAAGCGGGATTTCGCGTTGGCGTCCGTGCCTCATGAGTTCGGTGACGATCTCCCCGAGGAACAGCTGCAGGCCGCCGCGCGGATCGTGAATGCCTACTGGCCGAGATTCCGAACTGGGCCACGCCCGCAGCTTCCGGAGCAGTACCGATGACCGTGCGATTCGATGCGCCACCTGCTATTCAGCCCGGGGGTGCCATGTACGAACGGCTTGAGCCGAGAGGTCGCCGAGCGGTACGGCGTCAGCGACTGCCAGGTACGCCGAGCGCTGATTCGCAACGGCATGCGGCATCGGCTACGCGGTGGCGGCTCGGACTGCGCACCACCACCGGATCTCCTGGTTGCCTGGGCGGGAGCCGCCGTCGACTGCGTGGCGGTCGGGTCCCTGGGCCGCATGTCGCCGCGGGGGCTGGGTGAGTCTTGGTCGTTCCGTTGTCGCCCTTCGCGACTGTCCGAACGGGACGGCCGGGCCGTTCCGGCAGGCGCGGGCCACTGCGCCTGCCGGAACCGGTTCCCGCTTGTGGTCAGCTCAGCCCATCGAGGGTGAGGTTGAGCGCGTCGACCAGGTGAGCACGGGTGCCGGGGTACACGCTGATTCGGGTGGAGCCGTCCGGGTTCGTGTTCAAGAAGCTGAGGATCCGGCCGCGCCCGGTGAGGTCGATCACCGACAGCGGGGTGCTGTGTGTGCGGTCGCCGTCTCGGGCGCGGATCGCGGCGTGCAACGCGTGTACCGCATCCCGTGGGGCACGCGTCAGGAAGCGCAATTCGTCGGCTGCGGCGGCCTCCTCGGCAAGGGGATCGACGCCGTCTCCTTCGAAGTAGTGCAGCGGCTGGATTCGGGCAGGTGGACATTCTGGCAGCGCAAGGACCAAACATTCGGCCAGCTCGCGGGGGGATACCGGATCCAGCTGGACCGTTTCGCCGTCGGTGATTAGCCGGACCGCGTCTCGCCCGGACGTCGCGATCAGGATCGCGCCGTTGTCGTCCTGATGGGTGCCGAAGTCGGTCCAGCCGTACACCTCATGCCGAGCGCTGGCAAGCATCTCCAGCGTGGCTCGCAGCGCCGGTGCAGACGCTCCGAGACGCGCCAGCAATTCCTGGGTCCGTCTCGCCCGCTCTCCGGCGGCCTCCTCGGACAGGTACATCGGGGTCGCTTCGACCCACTACCGGCACATCACCCAAGTCCTCGGCGTGCCAGAGCGCGAGGAACACCGGCCGCGGCATCCGCAGCGGCCTGTCGATGATCGTCATCAGCGTGCCTCAGCCGCCGATGGTCGGGGGCGTGGGGGGGCAGCCCGGTGTGCGGATCGCGCAGTCGGCCATCGTCGTCGTCGGTGATGTCGAACGCCGAATCATCCTCCACTCCGTACTTGCGCCGGTGATCCTTGTCGTCCTCGCCCTTGCCGCCCTTACCAGCGGCACCCATACCGCCCATCCCCGATGCACCGCGGGAACCGGCCGGACCGCGCGCCGACGCCCCGCCTTGACCGCGGCCCATCGTTTCCTCTGCGGCACCTGCACCGGAACCAGCACCCAATCGGCTCGCGCCGCCTCCACGGCCGCCAGCGCCCGCGCCGGATCCACTGCCCGAGCCGCCTGGTTCACCCCCGGTCAGGCCGCCGTTCGGGCCGAACCCGCCGACCAGCCCCGGCGACCAAGCACTGCCACCGCTGTTCGGGCCACCGACCGGCAGCGACGAAGGTGGCATCCAGCTCGGTGCGCCACTCGGACCGCTGACCGGGTTGACCGCCGGCGGGGTCCATCCAGACGTCGTCGTGCCGTCGCCAGGGCCACCAGGCTGGTGGCCCGGCGGAACCGTCCCGACGCCCGAGCTGGTCAGCGGGACGCGTGCCGGAGGCTGCGGTGAGAGTGTCGGCGACGAGCTACCCGTCGAAGTCTGCTGATCGGACTTCCCGCCCGCCTCGGTGCGGCTCGTTCCGTGCGATGTCTTGCTTTCCTGCTTGCCGGTGCCGGGCTGTCCGGTGCCGACGATGATGTTCCCACCATCGAAACCCGACACCTGACCGTAGTTGTTGTTCAGGCTCTGCGCGTTGGATTGCGCCTGATGCGCGTATGTCTTGTATCGATCGACGTTCTGCTGCGCGATCGCGTTGTAGTCCTTGATCTTCTGCTCGGTATCGGTCGTCCACCACGCTGCTTCGTCGAGCAAATTCTTGTGCGGCGGTGTCGACGGCATTTGCTGCAGCGCCGTCTTCATTTCATCGAATCCGTGAGCGCTGTCGACCAGCTTCTGGCCATTTCCTGAGTACGCTTGCGCGGCGGTTGTCGAGGCATCGGACAAGGGGCGAACGCGTGACTGCGCAGCGTCCGCGGCAGCACCAGTCCACATCGATTCCAGTGCGGTGCTCAGCTGCTGAGCGTCGTCACTCACCTGATGCTGCGCATTGGCCACCTTCTGCACCGTGGCACTACCATCGTGCCAGGACGTCGTTCCTTGCCCCTGTTGCACCTTCTGTACGATCACCGGCGCTGGCACAGCCTGATCGCCGAGGTTTCCATGGTAGAGGTCTGAGAACCACTGTCCGGCATCATTGAGCCGCTGGTCTACCCACTGGTCCGCGTCATCGATTCGGTCGTTGATCCATTTCGCGCCCTCGCCGACGAAGTCGAAGAACCCCATCGATCACGCACCCGCCTTCTGGCGCAGGTTGGTGACGACCATGTCCGCGACGCGCCCGGTCAGTTCGCACGGATCCGCCCCCTCGTTGACCTTAGCTTCGCCGAGACTGAGGGAAACATCGATCTCGCGCTGATCACTGATGCCGACGCTGACCTGACAAAATGCTTTGGAGGTCTCGTTACTGTAGGTCGAATGTGCAACTGCTGGGAATCCCTGAATGGGCGAAAGGGTGCGCCATACGGTCGACTGCGGCTTGGTTTTGGCGTAGAGGGCACTTAACCCGTCCGGGACCTTTGTTGCATAAAGGACAGTGGCCAGCGCGCCCGCTTCGCTGTTGCGCCACTGGCATTCGGTGCCGAGTGCCGGGTTGTCTGCGTGTTCACCCTGCGGCTGGATGGTGAGGATCTGGGACAACTGATCCGGAGTGAGTGCACCGTCGCAGGGGTGCCCGGATAACACGGACTCCGGCAACGGGTTCTCGACCTTGGGTGCACCGGCGTAAGGGAGCGCCTTGCCTGTCTGCGATGGTGCCGCCGAGGGGGTCGTTGCGTTCGGCGTGGAGCCGCCGGAACATCCACCAACGAGTGCGACTGCCGTCACTGTGCTGGCGAACGTGGATAGGAAGCGTGTCCTCATACCGCGAACCCCTTGCCTTCGCCCTTGTCACCAGCCGTATTCACGTCGGCGGCCGCTTGGTCGTCCGACGCGTTCACGATGCCCAGTGCCTTCTCTAACCGATTGATCAACTCAGACGCGTACGAGAACATGGTGTCGTGGGCCTGTTTGCCAGCCGTGAACGAGTCGACGATCTTCTGGTTGAATCCATTGCTGCCCGGTTCGTCGGCGGGAGGTGTGAGCCTGGTCAATGACTCTGCATCCGGCTGCAGCGCTTGCACATTTTCCCGCATGCGCTTCGCTACCGTGAGCATGCGTTGCGCCTCGTCGCGGTTCATTGTGAAGCCGGGGCCGGAAGAACCCCCGCCAGGAGAAGCGCCTCCGCCGCCTTCGGTGATCGCGAACCCCAGACCGGCTAGCCAGTTCGACGAACCAGCGCTCGGCGCAGGTTGAGTCATGTCTTTACCCTCCGTAAGACACGTCAGCAGTCTGCGAGCAGGCCTGTCCGGGGCCTACTCGCTCCGTCACGGTAACCGATCACTCACAGCAAGGTGATCAAAACGAGCTATCTCGGTAACCCGACCTGCCGAACCTGCAGGCCGGCGCCGCTCGATCGGCTACGCTGGAGCAGTGAGCGTCGGTGCCACCCTCCCCCTCGGGTGTGCCGGCGCTCGCTCCCCGGTGCCGGAATCAGCAGTCGCACGGCACGACGCGCTGTTGGCCACGAACGCCCTACGCGCGCTCTGACGGGTCGGGTCAGCTGGCGCGTAGGACGCCCGACGAGCGATTTCGCGAGTCATACAAAGGGTTGCTGTCCAAGACGTGAGGGGTAGGTCCAAAAACAAACTGTTGCGAATGAGCCGAACACCTTTATGCCCGAACTGTACGTGGTATTGGAGACGGAGCCAGCAAAGTCGTTGCTGGCCCGCGGGTTGGGGCATGGGTACTGGTCACGCTGCGGGCGACCGGGTTATCCACAGATGTGGTGAAGGTGCTGTTGCAGTCTCGCGGGATGTGTCACCGTGGCGGTATGGACCATCACGGATTCAGGCTGCGGCCTGTTCCGCCGCTTCATCCCAGGCGAGCGCAGCAATTGCAGGACGTGGAGACTCGGCTCCGCGCACCGCTGGCAGGGGCGCCCCGGGCGGACGCGCCGCAACTGGACGAGCCGGGTCGCCAGCGGGAAGAGAATTCAAGCGAGTAGTGCGGCGGACGGCTGAGGTGTCAGGTTTGGCGTCCGTGCCCTTTCGTGGCGGTCGGTAACTCTTGATGGTGATCGGCATTAGCGGGGCGGGCGCCTTGCGCCGGTCTGCATGTCGATGCTGGCCGTGGGTTGCCCGTTTGCGTCCCGGTCGCAGGGTATGCGTGTGATGAGGTTCCCGGTGCCGTGATCCAGATCAGAGCGACGCCGGGATGTTTTGGCAGCTCTGGCCTAGGCAGTTGGGGGTGTGGTGGTGGGTTGGAGGCTGCCGGATTCAGCGAGGCTTCGGACGGTGTCGGCGGTTAGTACGGTGGCTGGCCTGGTGTGGCCGTCGCGGTGGTATTCGACGTGGCCATCGGGGTGGATGGTGAAGTACGCGGTTGATGGTCCGGTCTCGCGGTAGTACTCGGGTTCCATGGTTGTGGCCGTGTTCGGGTTGGTGGCGGGCGGGTCGTGTGGTGGTGTCTGCTCGGTGGCGTCGGTCATGGGTGTATCCCCTGTTCGGCGTAGTGTGACGTGCCTGATGTTGCGATCATCGCTTGTCACAGCGATGCTCGAACACGAGTTCGACGGTCGGGTTGGGCTTGAGGTTAGTTCGCCGGACTTCCCACGGCGAGGAGACATGCCGTGGGAGTTTGTGTGTCGTTCAGCAATCCGCCGTTGCCGTGGTCCGAGCTGGAACGGATCGCTGCGGGCCGTCCGGGTGGCGCGGCGCTGGGTGATGGTGGTGATGCGCCGGCGTGGTCGCGTAAGCGTGACGGCTACCGCGCACCCGAGGGTCTGGTGCGGCGGGCGTCGAGCTTGCATAACCCGGACCGGGTGCCCTACGCCGAGCTGCACACTCACTCGTACTTCTCGTGGCTGGACGGTGTGTCGTCACCGGAGGAGCTGGTTGAGGAGGCGGTGCGGCTGGATCTGGACGCGATCGTGCTGACTGACCACGACGGTATGTCGGGTGCGGTCCGGTTCGCCGAAGCCGGCCGGAACCTGGGGATCCGCACGGGTCATGGCGCCGAGTTGTCCTTGGAGCTGCCGGCGTCGCAGGGCGGCACTGCGGATCCGGCCGGGACGCATCTGCTGGTGCTGGCTCGCGGTGTGACGGGGTATCAGCGGTTGTGCCGGGTGATTTCGCAGGCCCAGCTGTCGGGTGGGGAGAAGGGCCGCCCGGTCTACGACCTGGTCCAGGTGGTGGAGGAGCTGCGCGGGCACGTGGTGGTGCTGAGTGGTTGTCGCAAAGGCCTGGTCCGTCGCGCGCTGGTCGAGCGTGGCCCGGGGGCTGCCGCGGCGGAGCTGAGGCAGTTGGTCGACTGGTTCGGTGCCGAGCACGTGGCGGTGGAGTTGTTCGAGCAGGGGCAGCCGCTGGATAGCGCACACAATGACGTGCTGGCGGGGATGGCCGGTGAGCTGGGGGTGCCGACGGTGGCCTCCGGGAATGTGCATTACTCGCGCCCGGAACAGGACCGGCATGCGTGGGCGGTGGCGGCGATCCGGGCCCGGCGGTCGGTGGACGAGCTGGAGGGCTGGCTCCCGGCCGATGGGACCGCGTTCCTCCGCAGCGGGGAGGAGCAGGCCGACTGGTTCGTCCGGTATCCGGGGGCGGTGCAGCGGGCTGCGCTGCTCGGGGTCGAGGTCGCGTTCGATCTTGCGCTGGTGGCGCCGCGGTTGCCGCCGTTTCCGGTGCCGGACGGGTTCACCGGCGAGAACGCCTACCTGCGGCACCTGGTCGCCGAGGGCGCTGCGGACCGCTACGGGCCCCGCGCACGCAACGAGCGGGCTTATGCGCAGCTGGAGCACGAGCTGGCGGTCATCGAACAGCTGGGGTTCCCGGGATATTTCCTGGTGGTGTGGGACATCGTCCGCTTCTGCCGCGAGCAGAACATCCTCGCGCAGGGCCGCGGTTCGGCCGCGAACTCCGCAGTCTGTTACGCGCTGCAGATCTGTCACGCGGACCCGGTGCGGTGGGGCTTGTTGTTCGAACGGTTCCTGGCCCCGGAGCGGGACGGCCCGCCTGACATCGACGTGGACATCGAGTCCGACCGCCGTGAGGAAGCCATCCAGTACGTCTACCAGCGCCACGGCCGGTTTCATGCCGCGCAGGTGGCGAACGTGATCACCTACCGTGCGAAGAGCGCGATCCGCGACGCCGCCAGAGCGCTCGGCTACTCGCCCGGCCAGCAGGACGCGTTCAGCAAACACGTCGACCGCTGGAGCCATGTCACCCAGGCCGCCGATCCGTCCCAGCGTGGCCACGGAATCCCGGCCGACGTGCTGGAGTGCGCATCCTGGCTGGAGGACACGCCGCGGCATCTCGGGGTGCATTCCGGGGGCATGGTCATCGCGCACACCCCGGTGTCGGAGATCGTCCCGGTCGAGTGGGCCACCGCCGCCGACCGCTCGGTGCTGCAATGGGACAAAGAAGACTGCGCGAGCATGGGGTTGACGAAGTTCGACCTGCTCGGCCTGGGGATGCTCTCCGCGCTGCACTACATGCTCGACCTCGTCGCCGAGCACCACGATGTCCATATTGGGCTGCACGATCTCGACCTCGCCGACCCGGCGGTGTACGACATGTTGTGTGCAGCGGACGCGGTCGGGGTGTTCCAGGTCGAATCCCGCGCCCAGCTCGCCACCCTGCCGCGGTTGCGGCCGAGGGAGTTCTACGACCTGGTGGTCGAGGTGGCGCTGATCCGGCCCGGCCCGATCCAGGGCGGGTCGGTGCACCCCTACATCGCCCGCCGCAACGGCCGGCCCTGGACCCACGCGCACCCCCTGCTCGCCCCTGCCCTGGACCGCACCCTCGGCGTCCCGTTGTTCCAGGAACAGGTCATGCAGATGGCTCGCGATGTCGCCGGTTTCACCCCCGCCGAGGCCGACCAATTGCGCCGGGCGATGGGCTCGAAACGCTCCACCCAGAAAATGGCGCACCTCGCGGGCAGATTCTTCGCCGGCACCGACGCCAACCGGATCCCCCGGGATCTGGCGGTGCGGATCTTCGAACAGGTCCACGCATTCGCCGGCTACGGGTTTCCCGAAGCCCACTCGATGAGTTTCGCCTTGCTCGTCTACGCGTCCGCCTGGTTCAAAAAGTACTATCCGGCCGCGTTCTGCGCCGGGCTGCTGCGCGCTCAGCCGATGGGGTTCTACTCACCCCAAACCCTCGTGACCGACGCACGCCGCCACGGCGTCACCACCCACCACCCCGACCTCAACCGCTCCCTGCCACACGCCACCCTCGAACCCTGCCCCGGCAGCACCGGGAACGTCGCGGTCCGCCTCGGACTGGCCGGGATCCGCGCCGTGGGCCAGGACGTCGCCGAGCAGATCGTGGCCGAACGCGACACCCACGGCCCCTACACCTCACTCGCAGATCTGACCGAACGCATCCAGCTCACCCGGCCCGTCGTGGAGGCCCTCGCCACCGCCGGCGCCCTCACCACACTCGGCCCCGACCGGCGTCAGGCGCTGTGGGCGGCCGGCGCCGCCGCAGCCACTCGCACCGGGCACCTGCCCGGCCTCGCGATCGGCCACGACGCCCCCGCGCTACCCGGCATGAGCGCAGTCGAGCTCGCCTCGGCCGACCTGTGGGCCACCGGCATCACCCCCGACGCCCACCCCATCTCCATGCTCCGCGACCACCTCACCCAGCTCGGCGCCATCCCCGTCGGCCGGCTGCTGGAGATCGAGGACGGCACCCGTATCCGGGTCGGCGGGGCGATCACCCACAAACAACGCCCCGCCACGGCCGGCGGGATCACCTTCCTCAACCTCGAAGACGAAACCGGCATGACCAATGTGATCGTCTCGATCGGCATGTGGCAACGCGCCAAACGGGTCCTGCAGAACCACACCGCAGTGGTCGTCCGGGGCATCGCCCAAGTCTCCCAAGGCGCGGTATCCATCGTGGCCGACCAGATCAGCCCACTGGATCTGAAAACATTGGCAAGTAAGTCCCGCGACTTCCGATAACCGACACTACGCAAGACCGAGAACCGACGATGGTCGAGCAAGTCGTGGCGTGTTCGGCAGCAACGACAAATTGGTCGCAGCCCAGCCCGCTACGTACGTCTACGGTCGCCGATAAGACGGCGGGCGCGCCCACTGAATCCGCTCGCGTATGGTCGCCGCGTGAGGTCGCGGTGGACCCTCAACGAAGGCATGGGATAGGAACGGTTCGAAGTCTCGGCGAGCGCCACTCGTCCACCGGACTCGCAGCAGGAGGCAACGGCAAGCTGCGCGAGTATGCACGAGTCGGCAGGACAGACGTCGGGGTGGCGGCATGGAGTGTCAGCGTGCCCAGTTAAAGATCCCTGCGGATGGCCACGCAAGGACGGCCACCGCGCCTTCTCGCTGGCGGCCAGTTGCACGCTCGGTAACAGCTCCATGAGCTGCTGGCCGATGCCAAGACCCCCGACCCGAGTGCCAGACACGCCTGTCGCTTCCGAACGGCCG
Organism: Amycolatopsis ultiminotia; assembly: GCF_039536925.1. Taxonomy (NCBI): domain Bacteria; kingdom Bacillati; phylum Actinomycetota; class Actinomycetes; order Pseudonocardiales; family Pseudonocardiaceae; genus Amycolatopsis; species Amycolatopsis ultiminotia. The sequence goes on from NZ_BAAAZN010000011.1 coordinate 302,646, forward strand.
CGCCCGTTTCGGAACTGACCTTGGCTCGGTATGCACCCACGATTACGCAACGCACACCTCGCTGGCGGCCAGACACTCCCCGGTAACTGGCCGCCAGCGGGGAGAAGAATTGGTCTCCCACACTCATTAGAGCGTGCCTTAGTACTGCAATGACACTTCGTTATAGAGTGGCTGCGTGTGTCGGCTGGGCTTTGGTCCGGCGATCGTGTAGTTGATCTCGTGTGTTGGAGATGGCGACGGGTTGGTCGGCGCACTTCGCTGCGTTCGCG
>NZ_BAAAZN010000012.1:0-302374 GCF_039536925.1 Amycolatopsis ultiminotia
ACGGCGGAGCCCCAGCGTCGTTGACCGCCGATCGCGCCGCCACGCTGCCCGGCCGGACCCGCCGAGCGTGCTACCCGCCGTGCCCACGCAGTCGACCTGGTCGCCGAAGTCCGTCATCCCGACAAGAGGATCGCCGCCCCAGAGCGCCGCGTGTCGGATCGCTCGACCGGTCCCCAGCTCCCGCCACCTTGCGTCCTACTGCGGCACCGCGCCCATCGAGGTGTCGACCATCGGGCCGCAACACCAGAGGCAGCTTGACAGAGAAGAGCTACCACCGACCTCACGGCAACGGTGGTGGCCAACCACCCGCCTCGCGTGCACCGACGTCCGTAACCAACGTCATGGCCTCCTACACCTAGCCGTTGCTCACCAAGAGCCCGCTGTTGTCTGTGACCCTGTCACCGCGTCGAACATCAAATGTGGCGCGCAGGGTTGCTGGTGTCGTGACCGTGTCGCTCCTGTCCCGGATCTGACCGATGTCCACTGGGAGGTGCTGCGCCCGCACGCTGAGCAGGTGAGGACAGAACTGCGTCAGGCGACCAGTCGGCCGATGGCGCGTAACGTGCGGGCGGGTGCTGGACACGGTGTTCTAGTTGGTGCGCAACAGAATCGAGCGCCCGGTTGTTGCTCGGACGCTCGAGCGGCGTTCGGGTTACCGGGCGCCGGAGACGTCTTCGCATTCACCACACGTTGACTGTCGACGCTATCCGAGAAGGACCAACGCAGCCTTGAGTAAAAGGTCGCTGCGCGAATCGGATTTCCAGAAGTGCTTCGCGCGCGGGTCTGGGTGTCCGGGCGCGAAGCGGCGTCATCACGATGAGCCGGCGGGTGGGTCTTGGCGTCGATGTTCCCAGAGCTCGCGGTAGCGGCGCGGGTCGGGAGCGGGGCCGGGGAGTGTGCTGACGTCGGGATGCAGGCCATCGACGGCGATGACAAGGAGTCGGTCACGCATCTGGGGAGCGTCCTGGGGTGGCCCGGGGGGCAGATGGCTGAGCTGTCCGATGAGCAGGAACAGGTCCATAGTGGTGACGTCGGGCCGGAGTGCGTCGGCTGCGTGGGCGCGTGCGACGACTGCCTCCGTGTGCGTGTCGGCTCTGGCGCCGGCCTCGTTCATTTCCGGGGTGGGTTCGATGGCGCCGGCCAGGGGGCCGAGTAGCCCGAACCCATCGGCGACGCTGCGGCGGATGTAGTGCACCAAGCCGTCCCACGGGTCTGGGTTGTCGAGTCCTTCCTTGGCAGCGACAGCGAGCCGGTCCAAGGAGTCGGTGCACAGCCGTTGCAAGAGCTCGTCCTTGGTCCGGTACCGGCGGTAGAGACTGCCGATTCCCACCCCGGCGCGCTCTGCCACGGCTGAGACGGGCGCGTCGAATCCCTGTTCGGCGAACACCTCGCGCGCCGCGTCCAGCAGCGCGCGGTCGTTGCGTGCCGCCCGACGCTGAGGACCGCGCTTACGCGGCATCGGCTCATCGATCATGCCGTGAGCCTACCTCTTGCGGAGCGCAACGCTCCGAATTACCGTTACTCGGAGCAAATCATTCCGAATAACCGAGAGGGATGCAGACGATGCGCGCAGCGGTGTTACACGAGTTCGGTCCACCGGAGGCGTTGGTCCTTGAGGAGAGGCCCGACCCGGTGCCCGGTGAGGGGCAGGCGCTGGTACAGGTCGAAACGTCGGGCGTGACGTTCGTCGAGACTCAGGTCCGTGCCGGAAACGGCACGATCCCGGCACACCGTCCGCCGTTGCCGGTGGTGCTCGGTAACGGTGTCGGCGGGATGGTCGTTACCGTCGGCGAGAACGTCGATCCTTCGTGGCTGGGGGCGCGGGTGGTGACCGCACTGGGCGGCAACGGGGGATACGCCGAGCTCGCGGTCGCGGACGTGACCGAGCTGATCCGGGTGCCAGAACCGCTCGGCATAGCCGAGGCCACGGCGCTGCTGAGCGATGGCCGCACCGCGCTCGGCCTGGTCCGCGCCGCGCAGCCGCAGCCGGGCGAGTGGGCGCTGGTGGAAGCCGCCGCAGGCGGGGTCGGCGGCCTTCTGGTGCAACTGCTCCACGATGCCGGCGCCCGGGTGATCGGCGCGGCAGGCTCGTCCGCAAAGCGGGAGAAGGCCGTCGCGCTGGGCGCCGAGGCGGCCCTCGACTACACCGCGGCCGACTGGACCCGGCACGTCTTGGACTCCACCGGCGGCGCAGGTGTGGACCTCGCCTTCGACGGCATCGGCGGACGCATCGGGCAGCAGGCCGTCACCGTGCTGCGCGACGATGGCCGGATCGCGACCTACGGGATGGCCGCGGGAACCCTCACCGAACTCGACGAGACTGCCCACGAGCGAGGCATCCACACCATCGGGTTTGGCACCCCGCCGGCACCGGAGACGCCGTACCAGCTCGCCACCGACGCGATCGACCTCGCCGCGCAGGGTCGGCTGCACCCCACCATCGGCCAGACCTTCCCCCTCGACGATGCCGCGGACGCGCACGCCGCGATCGAGGCACGTGCCACCACCGGCAAGACACTCCTGCTGCCCGGATGACCCACCTGCAGGACGAGCCGAGTCCGGGTCGGCTGGACCGGCGGCTGCTCACGATCGCAGTCACGCTGCTACTGGGCGCGGTGCCCGTGCTGCTGGACACCACGATCGTCGCCGTCGGCCTGGGCGCGATCGGCCGCGACCTCGACGCCGACGCCGCGGACCTGGGCTGGGTCAGCAGCGCCTATCTGCTCACCCTTGCCCTGCTCACCCCGCTGACCGGGTTCGCGGCGAACCGGTTCGGCCCCCGAACCGTATGGATCGTCTCCTTGATCGCGTTCGGTAGCGGATCGGTGCTGTGCGCGCTGGCCTGGTCGCTGCCCGCATTGATTGTCTCCCGCATTGTGCAGGGCGCCGGCGGTGCGCTGATCCTGCCGCTGTCCCAGGCCATGCTCGGCCAGGCCGCCGGTCCCGACCGGCTCGGCCGGGTCTCCAGCATCATCGCCATCCCTGCCCAGCTCGCCCCCGTTCTCGGCCCCATCGCCGGAGGCGGACTCGTCGCCGCCGCTGGGTGGCGGTGGCTGTTTCTCATCAACCTCCCCATCCTCGCCGCCGCGATCCCCCTCGCGGCCCGTGCGCTGCCTCACCACAACGAGCAGCCCCGAACACCCATCGACCGAACCGGCATCCTGCTGCTACCTGTCGGACTCGTCGCGCTCAGCTACGGATTGTCTCGCACCAGCACCACGGCCGGACCGCTCGGCCCGGTCACCCTCACAACCCTGCTCGCCGGCCTACTGCTCATCGGTGCCTTCGTCATCCACGCCCGGCGCGTGCCACACCCGCTACTGCGCATCCGGCTCCTGGGCTCCCCGCCCTTCGGAGCCGCCGCCATGCTGATCTTCGCCCAAGGCGTCGCCATCTACGGACCGCTCCTGCTGCTGCCCCTGTACTACGCCCAAGTCCGCGGCGCTGACCCCGCGACCATCGGCTGGCTGCTCGTCCCCCAAGGACTCGGCACCATGATCGCCCTGCCTCTCGCCGGCATCATCACTGACCGGTACAGTGCCCGGCTCCCCACCATCGTCGGTACCCTCGCCGTCGCCGCCGGGACCGCGCCCTTCGTGTTCCTGTCCACCACGCCACCCGAGCCGTTGCTCGCCGCAACGCTGCTGGCACGCGGGCTCGGTCTCGGCACTATCGGCGTTTCCGTCATCAGCGCCGCCTACCGCGACATCCCGGCCACGGCCATGCCCGACGCCGCCACCATCGTCGCCGTCTCCCAACGCCTCGGCGCCTCCCTCGGCACCACTGCCACCGCCCTCCTGCTCACCCTTCACCTGGCTGGAACCACCGACCCGACGTCCGCAGGAGGCGCGTACGGCGCAGTATTCGCCTACAGCCTTGCCTTCATCGCACTGACCCTCGTGCCCGCCCTCACCCTCCGACGGACACCCAGTCCCGGATCACACACATGAGGGAGCGACCGCCACGTCATCGCTCCGGCCGATAACGACAGACCCACGCCCGTGTACGGCAATGGTGGACCGCCGTTGCTGCCAAGGCACCCATCATCGAAACCGGCGCCCAGTCCTACCGGCTTGCGAACAGCTGCAGGCACATCGCGAGCCGTGTCTACGCGGTACGGACCAGCAGCCGTGGCGCACCCGGGGTGGTGACGGCAAGTTGATCCGCGACAGCCCTGGCTAGAGCTGCGTGGTCCACTGCGGCCGTCACGTCCTCGACAGAGACTGGCTCAGACAACAGCGTCGGCTGTGACACGGTCGTTGAGTCCTGGACTCCCAATCCAGCAGCAGGTATCAACACCGTGCCGTTCAGGGGTGAGATGCCCAGCCGGTCGGCGCCGCGTGCGTGAGCACGGCTGAAAGGCCGTAGCCGGGCCGGAAATAGCTCCTCGTGGTCGCTGACTGTCGAGCCGTCCTCAAGATACGCGATAGCCGTGACCGCCACATCGATCACACGCGTACCTGCCGGCAGAAGTACCTGGAGCTGGTTCACGATGTGCGTGTAGAAGTCTGTGTCGAAAGAGGCGAAAGATTCCGGCGGCGCGGTGAACGGTGTGACGGCGATGACCACCGCCGCAGCCTGGATGCCGCGCAGGGCTTCTCGAAGATCGTGAACGTCGCCGGCACGGGATGTGACCAGGGGCATGTCCTGAGCTGTGGCCCGATGCCGCGACACAGCCACGACTGGCCGCCGCCGAGCCGTAAGCTCGTTGATGACAGCGGATCCGACACGGCCGGTCCCGCCGAGCACAACCACCGGGAGAGTCTCTTCGCTCTGTTCGGTCATGCTGGAATAGTACGAATAACACCCCTGGTAACCGCAACGTGACCACATAGTAGGTGCGATGAGTTCCGACGAGCTACCAACATTTGATCCCCGCTGTCCGATGAGCAGATTTCCGATCCAGATCGGTGGCCGTTGGACGGCAATGATCGTGCGGTGCCTAGAGCAACGCCCCTGCCGATTTGGTGAACTCCGTCGCCACTTGACTCCGATCAGCGCAAAGGTTCTCAGTGAAACCTTGCGGTCGATGGAGAACGAGAACTACCTCACCCGGACCGTGGAAACCACCGGCACGACGACCTACCGACTCACCGACCACGGCCGATCACTGATTCCGATGATCCACTCAGCACGAGCATGGGCCGACGCTCACCTACCCGATGCCTGAGCCACATCTGATATGTAGTGATGATTTGTCAAGTGGCAGGGTGGGGCGCCGCCGGGATGGGTTCTCGGCGGCGCCTCTGGCAGGTCGTGGATGATCATAAAACGGGTCGGGCGTGTTCGCGACGCTCGGTCAGGCTGGTATACGCGCAGGGCCCAGGTCGACGCCGGTCAGCGGGCCGGGGGGCGGCCAGCGAGGCGTCGGCCCAGCCGAAGGCGTTGAAGAAGGAGAATGCGGAGCCAGACGTTTCAATGGCGGCAGACCACGAACTCGCCGAGATGCAATATGTTCTTTCTCCTCGTAGGCGATCGGTTGAGACAAAGAGATGTGCCGTCGACGGGACAGGACCCTGTGCGGCTCAGTGGGGGCTTAGCGTCTGCCGACTGCTGTGGGTCGCACTACGAAGATCACCCGGTCTGCGCGATCAGTCGGGTCGTCTGGTCCGAACGGGCCGTCATATCGCTTGTTGAGTTCGGTGAAGAGCGAACCGGTCGGGTCTGGGTCGATACGCTCGACGACTCCACGTACCTCGATGTAGCGGTACGGATCATCGGGATCGACGATCGAGACGGCCACCGCGGGATTGGCGGAGATGTTCCGGAACTTGCGGCGGAAGTTGGTGTGGGTGAAGCGCAGGAACTGACCGTCCCAGGCAAACCACATCGGATTGACCTGCGGGGTGCCGTCCTCACGGACGGTCGCGACGTTGGCGAACAGTGGCCGAGTGAGAAGGTCGCTGAGCCGGTCGGGGATCACGCCGGTGTCGGTGGCTTGGTCAGCGGCAGGACTTTCAGCAGCAGAGGTCATTGGGTCAACGTAGCTTCCCTGCCAGGCGATCCGCATCAGAGGAGCCGGTCAAGTCTTCTGTTCGCCGACAAACAGCACGAAGACGCCCGCCGACTCGGCTGAGGTTGACCCGGTTCTGGCCCGCTCCGGTTTCCGGGGCGGGCCTCCTTCATGCTCCTGGTCGCCATCGGGGCGCGGGGTGCACCTGCCAGCAGAACCCATCCGCGTGAAGGAGAACGCCGTGATCGACATCGACCCCAACAGCAACGACCTGCCCGGCATCGAACAGCTCCGCACCATCGTCGGCGCCGTGCTGACGGTCGGCCTGATCCTGTCCGCGACCGTCTGGGCTTACAGCGCGAATCCCGCATCGTGCCGGGAGAGGGAAGATCGGCGTCCTGATCTTCGGCGGCGCCACGGTGATCTGCGGCGCAGCGGTCGCGCTGGTCAACTTCTTCTGGTTCTTCTGGGCCGTCGGCCAGAGCGTGTGAGCGGTTCATCTCCATCGGAGGTTCGCGATGGGTGTCTGCGACGTGCCGATCATCTCCATCGTCTGCGACATTGGCCGGCGAAGCCGCCGTGGTAGCGGCCCGGTTCGACTGGCTCGCCGAAGCCCTCGGCGGGGGCGCCGGGTGGCTGATCGAGGCCATGGGGAAGGTGTTCGACACCACCACCCTGGTCGATGTCGCCACCGCAGGGTTTACCAGTGTCTACAACCTGGTCTTCGGCATGGCGGTCTTCCTTGTGCTGATCTTCTTCCGCCTGCAACTCATCACCGGGCTGATCCGCCGCGACCCCACCGCCCTGTCTCGGGCGGTGCTCGGCGCGTTCGTAGTCGTCACGTTGCCCGCGCTGGCCCTGGAAATCGTGGATCAGCTCTGCATCGGGATCGTGCGGGCCGCCGGGGAGACCATCGGCACGACGGGCGACAAGGTCATCCTGCTTGCGGCGGGGCTGACCGGGATCAATATCGCCGCACCCGGTGTCGGGGCGATCGTGCTGGCCGGGCTGATGATCGCCGCCGTCGCCATCATGTGGTTCTCCCTGCTGATCCGCAAAGCACTGCTGCCGGTCGGCGTGGTGCTCGTCCCGGTCGTGATCTTCCTGCTGGCGATCACACAGATCGCCACCCATCGACGCCGACATCACCGCGATCACCGGCATGGTCCTCAGGCGCATCGCCGCGTTCGCCCCGTACATCGTCTACCGGTTCATGTCGTTCATCGGGTTCGACGTGTACCGGCAGACGGGCGCCGAGCAGGAAGCCAAGAATGCCCATCAGGATCCGGTACCGCAGCAGCTCTGTTATGCAGCCAGATCCAGTACTGAGTAAAGGCCGTCCTCGTCATGTGTATCCTCAGCTGCAATTATAGGTATTGGCAATCGCTTGATCCGATTGAGGTCTTGGTCAGCCGGTCGTGCGGGTGTTGTGCTGGTCGGTGCGACAGCGTCAAGTCTTCTTGGGACATAACGGATACGAGCGAACATGAACCGGATTGATCTGCATAGTCGGAGCGCGGTGGTCACCGGTGGGGCCAGCGGGCTCGGCTGGACACGCCGATGCCGCGGTTGCGCCTGCCGGGGCCTCGGCTTGGAGGTGCCGAACGCGCACAACGGCTCGGCGAAGTTCGACCTGGACATCGTGATCATCCCGGATGCCGACCGCCGGTTCGGCGAGGGTACCGAGGCGGGGCGTATCACGGTGTTGCTGGAGTACAACACCGACCTATTCGATCCAGGAACCACGCGCACGCTGCCGGCGCAGTACTGCGCGCTGCTGTGAACCGTCGTGGCGCGGCCCGGGGCCGGGGTGGCGGAGCTGGTCGCCAGGCTGCAGCCCACAGAGGTGGTCAGCGGGGGCTGAGGAAGGCCCGGAGCCGGGCGATCTCGGCATCGAGGGCCCGGCGGAAACCCCGGCCGGCGGGTGCGCCGTCGACGTAACCGACCTCGACCTCGCTGTCGGCCCCGGCACAGCAGGCCCAGCCGATCACCCGGTCGCGCCAGAGCAGCGGCATCGCGTAGTAGCCCAGTTTCCGCTTGGCAGCCGGGGTGTACGCCTCGAACCGGTAGTCCCAGCCCCACAGCCTGCCGAACCGCCTGCGGTCCCACACCAGCGGGTCGAACGGTGCGAGGAACCGCACGTTCGCGGGCGGGTCGTCGGCCGGTTCGAGATCAGCGGGCCACACGTAGCGCTCGCCGTCGATCGTCGCTCGTGTCAGTTCGCCACGGGAAAGCAGCTCCCGCACGACCCAGCCGCCGCCGGGCCGCCCGTCCGGGGTGTTGAGCCAGAACACGAGCTTGCCCACCGCCGTGGCGAGGGTCTTCTGCGTCACCGGCGCGAGGATGCGGGCGACCCGCAGCACCACGGCACGGCGCCGCTCGGCAAGGTCCAGGGACTCCCTTAGGGCGGGAGCGACCTCGTAGCAGCGCACTCCCGCGACGCGGTGGGCCACCCGTAGGCGGCCGAAACGGTGCAGCCGCTCCAAGAGCATCGTCGTCGCGGACGATGTCCCGCCCCAGTCGTTGACTGCCCGCTCGCGGCCGAAGCGCTCTTGGACGTCACGCGGGTGCACCACGCCGCATTCGCGCGCGAAGTCCAGCACCTCGGCGGACAGCGGGTCCAGCTCGAACCGGCCGTCGGCGCTGGTGCGGTCCCGGCGCGGATGCAGGTACGGACGCAGGCGCCGGGCGACGAACCCGTAGGCATACAGCACGTCCTCGTCGACATCGAGCTCCGGGTAGCGCCGGTCGAGGTCACCGGCGCGGTAACCCCGCACGCGGTGGCGCAGGATCAGATCCTGTGCGCGCGCCGGCGCCTGGATCGGATCCGCCTGCACGAACTCCACCTCCGCCAGTACGTCGGCGAGTGTGCCGGGGGAGCGGGGCAGGGCCCACCCGATCGCATTGTGCCGCAACCATTCCAGCGTGGACATCTAGATCAGCCTAGATCACGGGACCTCGCACGGCTCGGCGAAACGTCTGGAACACGCGTGGGTTCCGGCACGGTGCGCGGGCAGCGTTGCGGTGCGGGAGGTAGTCCTGCGGTCGAGGAGACGCAGGGGAAATGGGGAACGGACGCGCGCCGGTCGTCCGGTCTCGGCCCGTTTGCTCGATCACGGCGTCGGTCTGCTCGAGATCGCACGCAGGCTGAACCTGGCACTGAACACCGTGAAGCGATACGCCCGCACAAATGAACCCGACCGGCTTGTCCGCGCACCACAGTACCGGCCCACTCTCGTCGGCCCGTTCCGCGGCTACTTCCGTGGGCGCCTGTCCAGAGATGACCGCACTGGCCATCCTCGTCGGCAGTCTCGCGGCGCTGCGCACCCCGACCGCCGGTAACGATGCCCGTCTCAGCGACTGGATCGACCGCGCCAGGGCCGAGGACCTACCCCGTCTGCACGCCTACACTCGCGGACTCCAATTCGACCGCGAGACCGTCAATGCTGCCCGCACCCAGCCATTCCACAGTGGATGGATCGAAGGAGTGAACACGAAAACCAAGACGATCAAGCGGCAGATTTGCGGCCGCGCCGGATTCCCGCTCCTACGCCACCGCATCCTGCTCGGCTAACACCACCCAGTGCGACAAGCGGATCCGGTCCAGAGCGCCTCGTCTTGGAGCCCCCTCCCGGGCTCGGTGGCATCGGCCCCGGGGCCGATGCGGATCGCAGCCGTGACTGTGCACCAACCCAGCGCAAGTCCCGACGGCGCAGCCGGAAGAGGTGTGGCAGCCGGTCCTGGAGACCTGCGAGATGGAAGTCAAGAACATCGCGAACCAGCCACCGCCGCCTGGTGTGTGAGCGTCAGGGGTGGCACGGCTCCGCTCGGAATGGACGGCATGCAGGTGGCGCATTGCCATCGCGGCACTGTCCTGAAGACGCGCTCGAGGCGCACCGGGCCAAGCGGGACGACCGCTTAGGAGATCAGCCGTTCGGCACGTAAGCGGCAGGCCTGTGCGCCTGCTTCCCGGAAATGGCGGGGAAAGATCAAGCCCGCGGGCGCAGACGGGCATGGTGAGGCTGTGGGTGCCGATCACGGTAATCAGCAGGGATGGGTTCGTAATGGCCGCTGGCATCGGTGGCCCGTCGAACGACTGGGTCGGACAGCGTCCCCCACCTGATCAGCAGACCGGCCCAACGGGGCTGCTCAAGATCCGCCGTACCGCCAGGGGTTGGCCCTTCCGGGGCGACACGGGGCCCGCCCGCGGGTGGCGGGTAGCCGGGCTGCTATCCGTCACACCGTGATCATGTGCTGCCTTGCGGTTGACCAACTGTTGAGCAGCATGAGGTCGCGCTTGCTGTCGCCGGCCTTCATGAAGTGGTGTGGTGAGAAGTGTCGGCCGGGGTGGGCGTGTAGATTTCTGTCTAATTCTTCGGCTGAGTCGGAGAGTCAAGGACGGTTGGTGAGTTCGGCGGCTGGGTGTCGGCTGCGTACGCGGAGATAGCGGCAGGTCGCTTTGCCGGTGGCAGGGCTGAACGGGAGGCTTCGCCATTTGTTGCCCGTCGCGAGGACGTCGATGGTGTGGCGGGTGGGGTCGAGGTGCTTGAAGTCGAGATTGGCGATTTCCGAAAGGTGACCGGCTGGGTTGGAATGTGCGGGGGCTTCATTCGCGTCATCGGATTGGTGCCGATCTCGTCTTCCTGGAGGAGCCAGGTGTGCAGGGCTCGGTAGTTGTGGTTGGCGTTACCCGGGCTGGTCGTAGCCGGCTGGTAGGCGATCCAGCATTTGACGTGCCGTGGCTGGTACTGGGACGGCTCGTTCGGCGCGGGTGGGACGTCCGTGAGCCACGCGGACGCGTCGGCGTCCGGGGTTCGCGAGCCAGGGGGGAAGGAGCGCACAGCGTCGGTGTGGTCGCGGATCGTCCGGGGGCTCTTGTTCTCGGACTCGAGGGTGATGGCCGACTCGGTGATGAGTGCCTGCCACGCCGGCGGAGCGAGGGGCACGGCTCGGTTGCGTATGGGCAAACCTTCACATGGGAGTGGCACTGGGCTGTGTCCGCCGGCCTGCCGCGTCCGGCGGCACGAAAAGGGGCTGAACCCGCAGGTTCAGCCCCAGCACGTCGGGATGACAGGATGTGAACCTGCGACCCTCCGCTCCCAAAGCGGAGGGTCGCGGGCTCAGGCGAGGACGTCGATCAGACGCGGTCGCCGAGTTCGAGGACGCGGTGGGTGCTCTGGGCGCGTTCGGCGGTGGCGCTGTTGCCGTAGCAGCGGAGCATGTCGGTGGACTTCCAGCCCATGAGGGCCATCAGGTCGCTCTCGTTGCCCTGTTCGAGTTGCCAGTTGTGGGACAGGGTGTGACGGAGACGGTGGGCGTGCATGTGCGGGATCTCGGAGTCGTTGCCGCGTCGGCGCAGCATGATCTTGATGCCGTTTGGCTTGAGCTGCCTGGCGCCTCGCTCGGTCAGGAACAGGTGTTGGTTGTTCTCGTCGGTGGTATCACGCGCGCGGGGGCAGGTATCTGCTGATGGCTTGTGCGCAACGGTCGCCGAAGGGGATGAAGCGGATACGGTCGCCTTTGCCGTGGACGATGACGCCGTCGCGGGAGAGGTCGAGATCGTCGAGCGCGAGGTTCGCGATCTCGGCGAGCCGGGCGCCGGTGTCGATGAGCAGCCGGATGATGGTGTCCCGGCGGTCTCGGAAGGTCTTGCCGTTGCACGTGCCCAGCAGGTCGGCGAGTTTGTCGTCGGTGACGATGGGGACGAGTCGCTCCGTGGTGCTCGGCTGGCTGAGCTTGGCCATGGGGCGCCGGTCCATCTCGTCGGAGTCGACAAGATAGTTGAAGAACTGCTGGAGCGCCTTGTACTTGCGGAGAGCGGTCGAGGTCGAGCGGGTCTGGATCACCCAGGCGGTGAACCACTCGGCGTGCTCGCGGCCGACGCCCGCAGGGTCGCCGGTGGCGTCCATGTTCGCGTCGGCGAGGAACCGGGGCAGGTCGGTGCCGCCGATGAAGTTCCCGAACTGGCGGGGGCCGGCTCATCGTTGTAGCGGGTCGTGTGGGTTCGGTTGACGGCGCGGAGGGAACGGTCCCGCTCCTCGACGTGGGAGCGCCACGCGGGATCGGCCGGGCGGGGCAGACCCTGTTCGGTCAAATTGGCCGGCATGAGGAGAGCCTCCAGCCAAGGTGTCACCGAGCGCCGTACTAGACCGGAAAGACACCTACGACCACATGAAAAACGGGTTCCCACAGCCTCTGAGCTGCGGGAACCCGCCGTCCGGTCGGGCTGACAGGATTTGAACCTGCGACCCCTTGACCCCCAGTCAAGTGCGCTACCAAACTGCGCCACAGCCCGGACTCAAGACTCCTCGGGGCCCGAACCTGGGTTCCGGGGAGTGCGTTGGAAGCTACTCTAGCGGGTCCCCTCCGCTTGGTTGCAGGGAGGGCTCCCTTCCGATCGGCTCTGCTCTCACCTGCGGAAATCCGTTGGCGACGCACCGTCACGGGTCAGCGGCCGGTGAAGGTGGCTTTGCCTGGGCCGTCGGTGAGGAAGGAGTGCACTGCGCCGCGGAGGTCTTCGGTGGCGAACAGGGTGGCGGCGATGGTCGTCACGTGGGCGTTCGCTTCCGGGACGCCGCCGTGTTCGAAGTGGGCCAGTACTTTCTTCGTGGCGGCGTGTGCGCGGGTGGGGCCGGACGCCAGGTCGGCGGCGAACGCGCGGGCCGCGGTGTCGAAGCCGGAATCCGGGAGGATCCGGTTGACCACGTGCCACCGTTCCAGGGTGGTCGCGTCGTAGGTGTCCCCGGTGTAGACGAACTCCTTCGCCCTGGCGACTCCCGCGCGGGCGGCCAACCGCTGGGTGCCGCCCATCGTCGGGGTCAGGCCGACGACCTTCTCCACCAGGCCGAACTTCGCGTGGGTCGTGGCCAGCAACAGATCGCACGCAAGGGCCACCTCGAACGCCCAGGTCAGGCACAGTCTGTGCGCGGCGAACACGGTGGGACAGGGCAGCGCGGCAATCCGGTCGGTGACGGTCAGCAGCTCGTCGAACAGGGTCTTGGCCGCGGCGACCGAATCCTGGGCGTCGAACAGTGCCACGTCGACCCCGCCGCTGACCACGCGGCCCTCGGCGCGGATCAGCAGTGCACGCGCAGGGTCCGCCTCCAGCGACTCGAGCGCGGTGTGCAGCTGATCCTGCAGTGCGGTGGTGTACAGGTTGAGCGGCGGGGAGTCGATGGTCAGGACGGCGAGTCCTGCTTCGCGCTCCAGGCGGGTCATGCACGCTCCTCGTTCGCGGTGAGTTCGTCCCAGTAGTCCTGTGCGGCCGGGCGCCATTCGACGTGCTTGCGGTGGAAGAGCTCGGCGGCTTTCGTCCCGCTCCAGCCGGACGGCAGCAGTTCGCCGGGCAGTTGCGGGTCCAGGAACGGAAAACGGCGCCATTCGTGCACCAGTTCGGTCTGCGCGCGCAGCACGGCCTGCCCGCCTGCCGGGCGCAGGCCGGTGAACCGGTCGATGAAATCCTCGTAGCGGTCGGTCAGGTCCGACAGGTCCCACGACCGCGCGACCATGCTCTCCTGGTCGCCGACCTCGCCGTAGGCCGCGGTGAACGACATCGCCTGCGCGTCGAGGCCCAGTTCCGCGACGATCTGCTGGGCTTCGGCCTCCCGGCGCGGGTCCGGGCTGACCCACACCCCGGCCACCGGCGACCCGAATCCCGCCCAGGTGAGCCGGGTGCGCAGGCGATGCCGCAGGTCCCGTTTCGCTTCCGGCACCGAGACGATCAGCATCAGCCACCGGCCCTGCCAGCCGCGTGCGTCGCGGCCGAACTGGTAGATCCGGTCCGCACCCTCGGTGAGCAACCGGCGCCCCGGCGGGGTCAGCGACCAGCGCACCCGGCGGCCCACCCGATCCGAGACCAGCCAGCCCTCGGCCGAGGACCGGGCCAGCGACTGGCGGGCCGACTTCTCCTCGATGTCGAGCATGCCGAGCACCTCGACCAGGATCGATGTCCACACCGGACGGTCGCGGGGCAGCACGTACTCGCCCAGTACGGTCATCAGCAACGACCGGGCGCTGGCATGGCTCACCTCGCGCCGTCTGCTGACCTTCGGCCGGGGTTCCGCGCCGGATGGCTTCGCGCGGTGGCCGAGGGTGACCGGGGTGGCGGGTTCCGCCATCGCTTTCACCGACCTCACTGCTCTGCACAGGACTGCATACGACCCCGACGAACCCGCCCAGGGTACCCACCCGCAGTGACCGGCACGACACCCGACACACGACGCGGCCGGTCCCCGTAGACTCGGCCGCGACATGAGCGCCACACTCGTCGCGAAGGACCTGGCCGCCGGCCACGGTGACCGCGTCCTCTTCTCCGGCCTGGAGCTGGTCGTCGCCCCCGGTGACGTGATCGGGCTGGTCGGCGTCAACGGTGCGGGCAAGTCCACGCTGCTGCGCACCCTGGCCGGGCTGGTCCGCCCGGAATCCGGCGAAATCCGGCTCAACCCGCCCACCGGCACGCTCGGTCACCTCCCGCAGGAGCCGGAACGGCGGCCGGGGGAGACGGTGCACGCGTTCCTCGCCCGGCGTACCGGGGTGGCCGCCGCACAGGCCGCGCTCGACGCCGCCACCGAGGCACTCGCCGCGGGCGCGGGCGGGGCCGACGACGCCTACGGCGGGGCGCTCGAGCGCTGGCTCGCGCTCGGCGGCGCCGATCTCGACGATCGCGCGGCCGAGGTCGCCGCCGAACTCGGTCTCACCGTGGACCTGGACCAGCCGATGACGGCGCTGTCCGGTGGACAGGCCGCGCGCGCCGGACTGGCCTCGCTCCTGCTCAGCCGCTACGACGTCTTCCTGCTCGACGAGCCGACGAACGATCTCGATCTGGACGGGCTGGCCCGGCTGGAGCGGTTCGTCACCGGCCTGCGGGCGGGCACCGTGCTGGTGAGCCACGACCGGGAGTTCCTGGCCCGCACGGTGAACCGGGTGCTCGAACTGGATCTGGCGCAGCAGCGGGTGCGGGCATACGGCGGCGGCTACGAGTCCTATTTGGAGGAACGCGCACTCGCGCGGCGGCACGCGCGGGAGGAGTACGAGGAGTACGCGGCCACCCGATCGGCACTGCAAGCGCGGGCGAGCACCCAGCGCGCGTGGATGGAAAAAGGTGTGAAGAACGCCCGCCGCAAGGCCACCGACAACGACAAGGTCGGCCGCAAGTTCCGCAGTGAGGCCACGGAAAAGCAGGCGGCGAAGGCACGGCAGACCGATCGGATGATCGAACGGCTCGACGTCGTCGAGGAACCGCGCAAGGAATGGGAACTGCGGATGGAGATCGCCGCCGCGCCGCGGGCGGGTGCGGTGGTCGCCACGCTGCGGGGTGCGGTGGTACGCCGCGGCGGGTTCACGCTGGGACCGCTCGACCTGCAGGTGGACTGGGCGGACAAGGTCGCCATCACCGGCGCGAACGGCGCGGGCAAGACCACGTTGCTGGCGGCGTTGCTCGGACGGCTGCCGCTCGCCGAGGGCAGTGCCGCACTCGGCCCCGGCGTGGTCGTGGGCGAGGTCGACCAGGCACGCAGGCTGTTTCTCGGCGACGCGCCGCTCGCCGACGCATTCGCGCGCGAGGTGCCCGCGCTGGCCGACGCGGAGGTGCGCACCCTGCTGGCGAAGTTCGGGCTGAAAGCGGCGCACGTGCTGCGCTCGGCAGGCACGCTCTCGCCCGGCGAACGCACCCGTGCCGCGCTCGCGCTGCTGCAGGCGCGCGGGGTCAACCTGCTCGTGCTCGACGAGCCGACGAACCACCTCGACCTGCCCGCGATCGAGCAGCTGGAGTCCGCTGTGGACGGTTACCCCGGCACGCTGCTGCTGGTCACCCACGATCGCCGGATGCTGGAGGCGGTCTCGGTGACCCGCCGCCTGGACGTGGCAGGCGGCAAGGTCACCGAGCACTGAGCCGAACGGAGCAGTCCGCCACTGCACTCCCCGGCGGCAGCAGCAACGGAGTACCCGGCGGTACCGGTCGTTTCACGGCCGGTCGGTCAGGTATCCGCCCATCGTGGTGAAGTAGTCCGCGGCGGCCAGTTCGGTGCCGTC
The DNA here is from genome assembly GCF_039536925.1 of Amycolatopsis ultiminotia. Lineage (NCBI taxonomy): Bacteria > Bacillati > Actinomycetota > Actinomycetes > Pseudonocardiales > Pseudonocardiaceae > Amycolatopsis > Amycolatopsis ultiminotia. Next base: position 15,983 of record NZ_BAAAZN010000012.1, read on the forward strand.
CGCGGTGCGGACGCGGTCCACCAGCAGTCCCGGTGAGTGCCCGCGGCGGGATTCCGGACCTGCCACGATCACCACGCCGTCGCCTTCGCGGATGAAGATCCGGCCGGGGGTGCCGCCGTAGTGGCCCTCGGACACCGACGCGCGCACGATCCGCAGTTCCTGCCCGCGGTGGTAGGCGAACGCGTTCGGGTAAGGGTCGGACTGCGCGCGCACGAGCCGGTCGATGTCCTCGGCAGGCCAGGTCCAGTCGATCAGGCTGTCCCGCCGGGCCCGCTTGTGGAAGAAACTCGCCTTGGTGCGGTCCTGGGGCAGCGGTACGGCGGTGCCGGATTCGATCAGCCGGATCGCCTCGGTGGTGAGCGGTTCGATCAGTTCCACGGTGCGGTGGAACAGATCCGTCGCGGTGTCCCGCGGGCCGACCGCGACCGCGCGCTGGGCGACGATGCCACCCGCGTCGAGTTCGGCGTTCATCATGTGCGCGGTGACGCCGACCTCCGGTTCCCCGTTGATCAGCGCCCAGATCAGCGGGGAGAACCCGGCGTAGGCGGGCAGCAGCGAATCGTGCACGTTGAGGGTGCCGTGCCGGGGCAGCTCGAAGATCTCCGGCGGCAGCCAGGTCCGCCAGTTGTTCGCCACGATCAGGTCGAGTTCGGCCGCCTTCAGCTCGGTCTGCAGCTCCGCGTCGTCCGGGCGGGTCCGCAGCAGGGTCCGGATGCCGTTCTCCTGCGCCAGGTCGGCGACGGAATCGCTCCAGATCCGCTCGTAGGCGTTCTCGCTCGGCGGATGGGTGACCACGAGTGCGACGTCGTGTCCCGCGTCGAGCAGGGCCTTGAGGGTGCGGTGCCCCCAGGTCTGGTAACCGAACATGGCCACGCGCATCGGCAGTGCACCTTTCGTGGTCGAGGCGAACATCACCCACACGGTACTAGCTGAGGCTGTCCTAAGTTAGGTTAGGGTTTCCTGAATCGTTGGAAGTGTCGCAACCGTCGGAACCACGATGCGGCAGTGCCGCGCTAGGGGACCTTCATGTCACGAGCAGTGGTCGATCGCCAGGTACCGGTCTACGACGTGGTCGGAGTGGGCTTCGGCCCGTCCAACCTCGCACTGGCGATCGCCCTCGCCGAGCACAACGCCTCGTCCGGGCAGCCGCCGGTCACCGCGCACTTCCTCGAGCGGCAGCCCCGGTTCGGCTGGCACCGCGGGATGCTGATCGACACCGCGACGATGCAGGTGTCCTTCCTCAAGGACCTGGTCACCCTGCGGAATCCGACCAGCGAGTTCAGCTTCCTGAACTACCTGCATGCCCGCGGCCGGCTCGTCGACTTCATCAACCACAAGACGCTCTTCCCGCTGCGGGTGGAGTTCCACGACTACTTCGCGTGGGCTGCGGACAAGGTCGACGACGTGGTGTCCTACGGCAGTGAGGTGGTGGCCGTCGAACCCGTGCTGGCGGACGGCGAGGTGCGCTACTTCGACGTACGGGCCCGCTGTGGCGACGAGGTGACCGAGCTGCGCGCGCGGAATCTCGTGCTCGGCACCGGGTTGCGTCCGAGCTTGCCGGAAGGGGTGGCCGCAGGCGAACGGATCTGGCACAACAGCGAGCTGCTGCACCGCGTGGCCTCGATGCGCGAGCGCTCGGCGCGCCGGTTCGTGGTGGTCGGCGCCGGGCAGAGTGCGGCGGAGGTGGCCGCGTTGCTGCACGACGAATTCCCGAGTGCCGAAGTGTGTGCGGTGTTCGCGCGGTACGGCTACAGCCCTGCCGACGACAGCTCGTTCGCCAACCGCATCTTCGATCCGGAGGCGGTGGACCAGTTCTACGCGGCGAGTGATCCGGTGAAAGACCGGCTGATGCGCTACCACGGCGCGACCAACTACTCGGCGGTCGACCTCGATCTGATCGACGAGCTGTACCGCCGACGGTACCGGGAGAAGGTGCTCGGCGTGGAGCGGCTGCGGTTGTTCAATGTGTCGCAACCGGTGGAAATCGCCGACCAGGGCACGTACGTGCGGGCGACGGTCGAGTCGCTGGCCACCGGCGAGCGTGCGGTGCTCGACGCGGACGCCGTCGTGTACGCGACCGGTTACCTGCCCGCGGATCCGACGCCGTTGCTGGGAACGCTGGCCGAGCGCTGCCGACGGGATTCCGACGGCAGGCTGCAGGTCGAGCGGGACTACCGGATCACCACCGATCCCGCCGTGCGCGGCGGGCTCTACCTGCAGGGCGGGACCGAGCACACACACGGCATCACGTCCTCGCTGCTGTCGAACACCGCGGTGCGCGTCGGCGAGATCCTGCAGTCCATTGTGGAGCGCCAGGAGGTGGCGGCGGACCGCGTGGAGTACGCGGTCAGCGGCACTCGCTGACAGCCCGCTCCTGCGGTCGGGACGCGGGCTCGATTCCGTCTGCGGCGCCGGCGAGCTGGGGGACCAGCCGCTGCAGTTGACAGGACAGGCCGAGCGCGGTCACGAACGAGGTCGAGCAGCTCGGCGCCGACGGTCGCGCCGAACTGGTCGCCGGTGGTCTGGTCCAGTCCGGAAGCCGAGGGAGGCCAGCACCCGCGAACGCGGATCCCGGCTGCCCGTGGGTATTTTCGAGCACGGTCGGCAGCAGCGCGTCCGGTTCGGTCAGCCCGACCGTGGTGATCCGCTGCGGCGCTTTCTCGATCGTGCTCGAGCCGTACTTGTGCTCGATGCGGCCCGGGAACGCTCCCGGGCCGGCGGACGGTTTACGTGTGGCCGTTCGTATCGCGGGTTCCCGACCACGCGGACCACAGCGTGGCGTACCGGCCGCCGGCGGCGACCAGTTCGTCGTGGGTGCCGGCTTCGACCACCGCACCGGCATCCAGCACCACGATCCGGTCGGAGGCGGCGGCCTGGGTGAGGCGGTGCGCCACGATCAGCCCGGTCCGGCCTTCGAGTGCGGCGGCGGCCGCGGCCTCCAGCGTGCGGGCGCCGGCACTGCCCGCCTCGGCAGTTGCCTCGTCGAGGATCGCCACCGGGGGATCGGCCAGTACGAGCCGGGCCAGGGCCAGCTGCTGCGCCTGCGTGACGGTCAGCTGGTGCCCGCCTTCGCCGACCACGGTGGCGAGCCCGTCCGGGAGGTTCTCGGCCCAGTCCAGCGCGCCGACCGCGGCGAGCCCGGCCCGCAGGTCGTCGTCGGTCGCCTCGGGGGCGGCGAGCCGGAGGTCGGCGGACAGGGGGCCGCTGAAGACGTGCACCTCCTGGCTGATCAGGGCCACCGTGCGGCGGGTGGCGGACGGACCGAGCTCGTCCAGCGGTACCCCGCCGAGCGCGACCGTGCCGGTGCTCGTGTGGTGGATGCCGGCGACGAGCCGGGCCAGCGTGGTCTTGCCCGCGCCGCTGGCGCCGACGAGTGCGACCCGTTCGCCGGGGGCCACCTCGAGGTCGACGTCCCGCAGTACCGGGTGACCGTCCACATAGGAGTGACCGACGGCGGTGGCCTTCACCGAGGCGTCGACCGGCCGGGTCCGGCGGGCCGGTTCGGCGGGCACCGGCAGATCGGCGACGCCGACCAGCCGGGCGAGGCTTGCTGCCGCCGCCTGTGCGTCGTCCACCAGCGCGAGCGCGGTGTTGATCGGGCCGAACAGGCTGTGGAAGTACAGCGCGGCCGCGGTCGCCACCCCGACCGTGGCCAGCTGTGCGCCGACCAGCAGGAAGCCGGCCGCCAGCACCGCGGAGAGCCCGACGAACTCGGCAAGGTTGAGCCGTCCGAAGAACCGGGTCATCAGCCGGATCCCGCGCAGGGCAAGCTCGACGGCGCCTTCCGAACGCCGGCGCACGCGCTCCACGTGTGCGTCGGCGAGCCGGAAGGCGCGCACGGTCTTGGCTCCGCCGATCGTGTCGAGCAGTTGCTGTTGCTGCGCACCGACTGCGGCCCGTTGGGCGGCGTAGAGCGGTTTCGCCGCTCGCACGTACCAGCGCACGGTGTGCAGCTGGATCGGCACGGCCAGCAGCGCGGCGAGCAGGAACCGCCAGTCGAGCACGGCCATCGCCGCCAGGGTCAGCACGATCGTGAGCACCGAACGGCCCAGTTCGGGCAGCGCCTCGCGGACGGCTTCGGCGACCACCGACACGTCGTTGGTGACGCGCGTGGTGAGGTCCCCGGCACCGGCCTGCTCGACCTGTTCCAGCGGAAGGCCGAGTGCCCGGTCGACGAACCGCTCGCGCAGTTCGGCCAGCATCGTCTCGCCGAGCCGCGCGAGCATCGCCACGCCGATCGCAGTGGCGATCGCGGACGCGATGGCCACGAGCACCAGTTCGACCACCGGCGTCACCAGTTCGACCGCGGGCCGCCGGGTGGCGACGAGGTCGACGACCCGGCCGAGCAGGGGAGCGGTGAGCAGGCCGATCGCGGTCGCCCCGACGATGAACACGAACGCACCCGCCGCACGTGCCTTGGACCGGCGCAGCAGGTCGCCGAGCACTGCGCGGATCCGCTTGCCGCTCGCGGTGGGCAGCAATTCGCGGGCGGTCACGAGAGCACCGTCGCACGGTAGTCGGCGCGCTCGCGTACCAGGTCGCGGTGGCTGCCCTCGGCGACCACCTTGCCGTCTCCCAGCAGTGCCACGCGGTCCGTGGCGGCGAGCAGCGCCGGGCTGGTCGTGACGATCACCGTGGTCCGCCCGCGGCGCAGCTGCGCGATTCCCTCCGCGATCCGGGCCTCGGTGACGGTGTCCACGGCGGTGGTCGGATCGTGCAGCACGAGCACCGGCGCTTCGGTCGCGAGCGCACGGGCCAGTGCGACCCGCTGGCGTTGGCCGCCGGAAAGGGAATGCCCGCGTTCGGTGACCGCGGTTGCGGTGCCCTCGGGCAGGGTCTCGGCCACCTCGTCGGCGGCCGCGGCGGCGAGTGCACCGGCCGGCACAGCCGGCATGCCACCCCGCACGTTGTCCTCCAGCGTGCCCTCGAACAGGTCCGCGTCGTGCGCCGCGACGAGCACCACCTCCCGCACCCCGGCTGGATCCACAGTGGACAGATCGACCGCGTCGACCCGCACGGTGCCGTGTTCGGGGTCGGCGAACCGGCCGAGGCAGTCGAGCAGATCGGTCGCCGCGGCCGGATCGGTGGTCACCACGCCCAGCAGCTCTCCGGCGGGCACGGTGAGGTCCAGGCCGCGCAGTTTCCCGCGTGACACCCCGGACAGCTCCACCCGCCCGCCGGCCGGCGCGGGCAGCTCGGCATTCCCGTCCGGTACCGCGAGCGGCGCGCTGAGCACCGCGGCGACCCTGGCCGCCGACGCGCGGCCCTGTGCGAGCTGGCCGTTCACGCCGGAGAAGATCAGGAACGGCGTCTGCAGGTATTGCGCGAGCCCGACCGCGGCGACCAGATCGCCGACCGAGATGTCCCCTCCCGCCGCCAGGGAACCGCCGACCAGCGCCACCAGCGCGATGAAGATCCCGGTGAGCGCCAGCAGTGCACCGTTGTGCCACGCCTGGGCGCGGGCCGCGCGGACGGTCGCGAACAGCGAGTCCCGGCTCGTGCGGCGATAGCGGGCGACCGCGGTGGGTTCGGCACCGATGCCCTTGAGCACGCGCAGTCCGGACACCAGATCGGTGGCGACCCCGGACGCGTGCGCGGCGCGTTCCTGTTCGACCGCACTGCGTTTCTCCAGCGGCTTGCCGATCAGGTGCGCGAGGAACAGCAGCGGGGGCGTGCCGAGCAGCACCAGCAACCCGAGCGGGACGGACATCCGCAGCAGCACCACCGCGCTGACCACGAGCCCGGAGAGCCCGGCCATGCCGAACGGCAGCGCCGCGTTGACCCGGCCCACCCGGCGTGCGTCGGAAACGCCCACGTTGGCCAGTTCCCCCGCGAGCGCGCCGGTTTCCGCGCCACCGCGGGGGTCGAGCACCCGGCGGCTCAGCGCCAGCCGGATCTCGTGCGCGGCCCGCACCGAGGCCCGCTCCGCGGCCCGCGCACCGAACCGGTAACTGAACGAGAGCACCAGGAAGACCAGCGCGAGCACGGCCAGCCAGCCGAGCAGGGTGAGTGCCGAACTGTCCGCGATCGCGCGGTCGAGCACCACCCCGATCACGACCGGCACCAGTGCCTCGCCACCCTGGTGGCTCGCCGCGAGCAGGGCGGCGAGCAGGAGCGGTTTCCGTTGTCCGGCGATCGAGTTCCGCAGGACTTGCCGCCCGGTCGTCGCCCCAGCCGTGGTCACCGGCACCTCCGTGTCACACCATAGAGAAAGGTAAGGCTAGTCTAAGAACCGCTGCCGTGTCCCCGGGAGGTGTTGTGGTCGTCAGTGTGAGCCCGCCGGTCCAGGCGGACCCACCGGCTCGCCGCGGCCGGGCCCGTACCGTACGCGCCGCCGGACTGGTGGTCGCGCTCGCGGTGCTGGTCCTGGTCATGCTGGTGAGTGTGTGGATCGGCTCGAAGAGCATCCCGTTCGGCTCGATCTGGTCGGTGCTCTGGCACGACGACGGCACGACCGACGCGGTGATCATCCACGACCAGCGCATCCCGCGCACCCTGCTGGGTGCACTCGTCGGGGCGGCGCTCGGTCTCGGCGGCGCGGTGCTGCAGGCGCTGACCCGCAACCCGCTGGCCGATCCGGGACTGCTCGGGGTGAACACCGGCGCGGCCGCCGCGGTGGTGTCGGCGATCGCGTTCTTCGGCATCACCGGCGTGCTGGGGTACGTGTGGTTCGCCTTTCTCGGCGCGGCCGTCGCTTCGGTGGTGGTGTACCTGCTCGGCACCGCCGGGCGCGCCGGGGCGACGCCGGACCGGCTGGTGATGTCCGGTGCCGCGCTGACCGCGGTGCTGCAGGCCTACATCGGGGCGGTCCTGCTGATCGACCCGACCACCTTCAACCAGTTCCGGTTCTGGAACGTCGGTTCGCTCAGCGGCCGCGGCGCGGACGTGCTGCTGCAGATCTCGCCGTTCGTGGCGATCGGGATCGTGCTCGCGCTGCTGCTCGCCCGGCCGCTCAACGTGCTCGCGCTGGGCGAGCAGACCGGCCGGGCGCTCGGCGCGCGGCCGGGCCGCACCCGGGTGCTCGGCGGGCTCGCGGTCACGCTGCTGTGCGGTGCCTCGACCGCGGCGATCGGGCCGATCACGTTCATCGGGCTGGCCGTGCCGCAGATCGTGCGCATCCTGGTCGGCCCGGACCAGCGGTGGGTGCTGCCCTACTCGATGGTGCTTTCGCCGATGCTGCTGATCGGCTCCGACGTGGTGGGCCGGGTGCTCAACCCGCCGGAGGAACTGCAGGTCGGCATCGTCACCGCGTTCCTCGGCGCGCCGGTGTTCGTGGCGATGTGCCGGCGGCGGAAGCTGGCGCGGCTGTGACCGCGGTGCGGGAACGGCCCGCGGCCGTGCGGATCCGGCCGCGGGCGCTGGTGACCGCGATCGTGCTGTTCGTGGCGTTGTTCGTACTGAGCGCGGTGAGCATGACCACCGGGGACTACCCCCTCTCGGTGCTCGACGTGGTGAAGACGCTGCTCGGGTTCGGCGACACCGGCACCGAATTCATCGTGACCACGCTGCGGTTGCCGCGGCTGCTGCTCGCGGTGCTGGTCGGCGCCGCGCTCGCGGTCAGCGGCGGGACGTTGCAGAGCCTGTCCGGCAACCCGCTGGGCAGCCCGGACGTGATCGGCTTCACCCAGGGTTCGGCGACCGGTGCGTTGCTGGTCATCGTGCTGGCGCACGGCGGATCCGGCGAGGTCGCGCTCGGCGCGCTGCTGGGCGGAGTGGTCACCGCGCTGGTCGTGGGCGTGCTGGCGTTCCGCCGTGGCGTGCAGGGGTTCCGGCTGATCCTGGTCGGGATCGGGGTGGCCGCGATGCTGACCGCGGCGAACTCCTACCTGATCACCCGTGCGTCCATGCAGGACGCGTATTCCGCGCAGGCCTGGCTGGTCGGCGGGCTGAACGGCCGCGGATGGGAAGAGGTCGGCCCGGTCGCGGCGGCCGTGGTGGTGCTGCTGCCGGTCGCGTTCGGCTACGGCAGGCGGCTGGCGCTGCTGGAGATGGGCGACGATTCGGCCAAGGGCCTCGGCGTGCCGGTGGAGCGCAGCCGCACCGTGCTGATCGCGGTCGCGGTGGTGCTGTGCGCGGTCGCGACCGCGGCGGCCGGGCCGATCACCTTCGTCGCGCTGGCGGCACCGCAGCTGGCGAAGCGGCTGGTCCGCTCGGCCCAGCCGGTACTGGTGTGCTCCGCGCTGATGGGCGCGGTGCTGCTGGTCGTGAGCGACCTGGTGACCCGGCTGGCGTTCGGCGAGGAGGGGCTCCCGGTGGGCATCGCGACCGGTGCGATCGGCGGCCTCTACCTGATGTGGCTGCTGTCGAGCCAGTGGCGGCGCAACCGGGGCTGAGTCACCGGGCGGCGGGTTGTTCGACCGGCGCCGGCTCGCCGAACCGGGCCAGCGTCAGCGCCGCGGCGACCGCGAGCACGAACCCGGCCAGCGCCACGGCCACGAAACCGGGACGGGTGCGGTCGCCCAGGAGCAGGACACCGACCAGCGACGGCAGTACGGTCTCGCCGAGCACGTTCATCGCGGTGGCGGTGGTCACGCTGCCGCGCTGCAGTGCGGTTGCGTAGAACAGCATTGCCAGCCCCCCGGCGGCGGCCACCACGTACAGCGCCGGATCGCGCACCAGGTCCAGCGGCGTCAGGCTCGGGATGACCCGGCCGGCGACCGCGACCACCCCGAAGCACAGCCCGGCGACCAAGCCCAGCGCCGGCGTCCGGACGCGGTGACCGGCGCGTCCGGCGGCAAGTCCGGCGAGGCCGAGCACCACGACCGTGCCGACCAGCGCGAGCCGGAAGCCGAGGCCCACCTGGTCGGAGCCCTCGCTCTCGGCCGACGAACCGAGCAGGGCCAGCCCGGCGCAGAGCACCACCACGGCGGCCCATTCCCGCGCGCCCAGTCGTGCCCCGAGCACGCGTGCGGCGACCGCGGTCACCGCGAGGCTGGCCGCCTGCGTGGCCTGGACGACGAACAGCGGCAACACTTGCAGTGCGGCGACCTGCGAGACGAACCCGAGCACGTCGAGCCCGAGCCCGAGCACGTACTTCCACTGCCGCAGCACCCGCAGCAGCAGCCGGGGATCGACACCCGCTCCCGCGTCCGGGGTTGCCTTCGCCGCGATCGCCTGCAGAACGGAGCCGACACCGTAGGCCACCGCGGAAAGCGCCGCACACAGGAAACCCCACACCATGCGGCAACCCTATGCCCCGCCCCGCCGGTACGCTCCGCACCATGTCCGAGGTGGAACGCGAGTGGCCCGATCGGCTGGACGGCGACGAGCTGACCGTGCAGACCCGGTTCCTCGGCTTCCTGCGAGCGACCGCAGTGGGCAAGCTCGCGGGACTGAACAGGGAACAGGCCGTCGCGGCGCCGCTGCCGAGCTCGCCACGGACCAGCGCGCTGGGGGTGCTGAAACACCTGACGGCGGTCGAACGGTGGTGGCTGTCGATCGAAGCCGGCGGCGCGGCGCTGCCTTCGCTGTGGCCGGGATCGCCGGATCCGAGCTGGGACGTGACTCCGCAGGACGATCCGGAGTCGGTGATCACGGCGTACCGCGCGGAGTGGGTGCATTCGGCGAATGCGCTCGCGGAACTGGTGCCGGAGGAGCGGACCCGACGATCGGGTGAGTTCACCGTGCGCTGGGTGCTCGCGCACGTGGTGCAGGAGACCGCACGGCACGTCGGGCACTTGGACGCACTGCGCGAACTCGCCGACGGCGCGGTCGGCGAGTGAGCATCGCCGGTTAGGCTGCGGGCATGGCAGACCAGCTGTACTTCCGCCAGTTGCTCGCAGGCAGGGACTTCGCCGTGGGCGATCCGGTCGCGACCCAGATGGTGAACTTCGCCTATCTCATCGGCGATCGCGAAACCGGCGACGCGGTGGTGGTGGACCCGGCCTACGCGGTACGGGACCTGCTGGACCTGCTCGAAGCGGACGGTATGCGGCTGAGCGGGGTGCTGGCCACGCACCACCACGCCGATCACGTCGGCGGCGACCTGATGGGGGTCGCGCTGCCCGGGATCGCCGAACTGCTCGCGGTGGCACCGGTGCCGATCCACGTCAACGCCGAGGAACGCGAATGGGTCCGCCGGGTCACCGGGGTGTCGGAGACCGACCTGCGCGGGCACGACCACGACGACGTCGTGACCGTCGGCTCGATCGGCATCCGGCTGCTGCACACCCCTGGGCACACCCCCGGCAGCCAGTGCCTGCTGGTCGGCGACCGGCTCGTCTCCGGCGACACGCTGTTCCTGGAAGGCTGTGGCCGCACCGATTTCCCCGGCGGCGACGCGGACGCGATCTTCCGCAGCCTGCAGTGGCTCGCCGCGCTGCCCGGTGATCCGGTGGTCTACCCCGGGCACCAGTACTCTCCCGAGCCGTCCGCCGCGTTGTCGCGGGTGAAGGCGGCCAACTTCGTGTTCCGGCCGCGTTCGCTCGATCAGTGGCACCGGTTGTTCGGCGGCTGATCGGCTCGGCTGTCCCGGATACCGGGCGGCGGCACGGCCGCCCCTGTTCGCGGACCCGAACACCGGCGGCCCGGGTTCCACTGCGCGGGAACCGGTGGACGCGCATTGACTTCACCCGGCCGTGGCCCGAAGCTCGTCATCATGTGTCCGAGCGTTTCCCTCGTGTGCCGACGGCACATCGATCTCGGCCGGCGGGCGAACGCGGCCTGTCGGCCTTTCTGAACGACGTTTTTCCTTTTCCCTGAACGAAAACCGTACCCGGGAGAAATCCGTGTCGATTTCCACCACGGGCGTGCTGTCGCGCGCCGATCCGGCCGCGCCCGCGCAGGTGCCCCGCCCGGCGCGGCGGCGGCGGCCGTCGCTGCGCCGCTGGATCAGCCCGGTCGGGCTGATCGCGCTGTGGCAGATCGCCAGCTCGACCGGTCTGCTGCCACCGGAAAAACTCAGCTCGCCGTGGACCGTCCTGCAGGCGGGCGTCGAGGTCGCGCGCAGTGGCGAGCTCGGCGACGCATTCGTGATCTCACTCGGCCGGGTGGGTGCGGGGTTCGCACTCGGTGCCGCGGTGGGGATCCTGCTCGGAGTGGTCTCCGGCCTGTTCCGCTGGGGCGAGGCGCTGGTCGACCCGCCCGTGCAGATGCTGCGCACGCTGCCGTTCCTCGGGCTGATCCCGTTGTTCATCCTGTGGTTCGGGATCGGCGAGGAGACGAAGATCCTGCTCGTCGCGCTCGGCGTGGCGTTCCCGCTCTACCTCAACGTCCACTCCGGCATCCGCGGCACGGACGAGCGGCTGGTGGACGCCGCGCGGGCGCTCGGGTTCAGCCGTGGGGAACGGCTGTGGCATGTGGTCCTGCCGGGCGCGCTGCCGCCTGCGCTGGTGGGGCTGCGGCAGTCGCTCGGGGTCGCCTGGCTCGCGCTGATCGTCGGCGAGACGGTGAACGCCGACGCCGGGATCGGCTACCTGATCACCAATGCGCGGGACTTCCTGCGGACCGACGTGGTGGTGGTCGGGCTCGTGGTCTACGCGGTGCTGGGCCTGGTCACCGACGCGCTGGTGCGGCTACTGGAACGGAGGGCGCTGCGATGGCGGGCACGGTGAATCCTGCGGCCGCGGTGCGCGGCCTGACCAAGCGGTTCGGCGACCGCGCTGTCCTGAGTGGACTGGACCTGACGATCGAGCGCGGGGAGTTCGTGGCACTGCTGGGCCGCAGCGGATCGGGCAAGTCGACCCTGCTGCGGGTGCTGGCCGGACTGGACGCCGAGATCGAAGGCACCGCCCGCGTGCCCGGCACCGTCTCGGTCGCCTTCCAGCAGCCGCGGTTGCTGCCGTGGCGGAAGGTCTGGCGCAACGTCGTGCTCGGCCTGCGCCGCGACGGGGAAAGCCAATCACGCAACCGCGCCGTGGCGGAACGCGCGCTGGCGGAGGTGCAGCTGAGCGGGCACGCGGACGCGTGGCCGCTGACCCTCTCCGGTGGGGAAGCCCAGCGCGTGTCGCTCGCCCGTGCGCTGGTCCGCGAGCCCGATCTGCTGTTGCTGGACGAACCGTTCGGCGCGCTCGACGCGTTGACCCGGCTCGCGATGCACGGTCTCGTCGAGGATCTGTGGCGCACGCACCGGCCGGGTGTGCTGCTCGTGACCCACGACGTGGACGAGGCGCTGCTGCTCGCGGACCGGGTCCTCGTGCTGGGTGAAGGCCGCATTCTGGCCGAGCACGTGCTGAGCCACCCCCGTCCGCGGACTGCCGCCGACCATGCCGACGTACGCACCCGCGTGCTGGCCGACCTGGGAGTGACCGAAGGTGCATCTGCGTAAGACCGTGCTTCGCACGACGACGGCCGCGCTGGCCGCGACTCTGGTGCTTGCCGGGCTCGCCGCCTGTTCGTCCTCCGGTACCGCGACCGGTCCGGCTCCGGTACCCGCTGCGGTTTCACCTGCCGAGCTGGCGAAGGTGACGCTGCGGGTGGGTGATCAGAAAGGCGGCGTGAAGTCGCTGCTCACCGCGGCCAAGGCGGTGGGCGACGTGCCGTACAAGATCGAATGGTCCACGTTCACCTCGGGCCCGCCGCTGCTCGAAGCGGCGTCCGCGGGGGCGGTCGACGTCGGACGCGTGGGCAACACGCCGCCGATCTTCGCGGCCGCGGCGAAGGCGAAGATCGCCGTGGTGAGCGTGGCGAAGAGCAATGTCGAGCGGGAAACCGTACTGGTACCGGGAAATTCACCGCTGCGCGATGTGGCATCCCTGCGGGGCAAGACGATCGCGGTGTCGAAGGGCAGTTCGGCGCACGGCCAGCTGCTGAACACCCTGAAGAAGGCCGGTTTGTCCACTAAGGATGTAAAGCTGTCGTTCCTGCAGCCGTCGGAGGCGTACGCGGCGTTCACCCAGCACGAGGTGGACGCATGGGCGATCTGGGATCCGTATACGGCACAAGCGCAACTCGATGCGCACGCCAGGGTGCTCGCCGACGGCCGGGGCAGTTCGAACGGCCTGGCGTTCGAGACCGCGAGCACCGGCGCGCTCGCGGACCCGGGCAAGAACACCGCGATCAAGGACTTCGTGCAACGGGTGGCGAAGGCACAGCTGTGGGCGAACACGCACCACACCGAGTGGGCGCGAGCGTGGGCGGCCGAGACCGGGCTGAAGCTCGCGGTCGCGCAGAAGGCAGTGGACGCCGGACGGGACGTGCCCACGCCGCTGGACGACGGGGTGATCGCTTCCGAACAGCAGCTGGCGGACGCGTTCTCCGACGCAGGCACCCTGCCCGGGAAGGTCGACTTCGCGGCGTTCGCCGATCGCCGATACGGGCCCGAGCTCGAGGCCGCGAGGATGAGCGGATGAGCCTGAAACTGCACTGGTTCCTGCCGACCAGCGGGGACGCGCGGACGATCGTGGAACGCTTCCACGCGAAGCAGTCCCAGGGGCCGAGCGCGCAGCGGACCGCCGACCTGGACTACCTCGCACAGGTTGCGCGGGCGGCCGAGCACCAGGGTTTCGAGGGCGTGCTCACGCCGACCGGGACGTGGTGTGAGGACGCGTGGCTGAGCACCGCTGCGCTGATCAGGGAAACGTCGAGGCTGAAGTTCCTCGTCGCGTTCCGGCCGGGGGTGATCTCGCCGACGCTGGCCGCGCAGATGGCGGGCACGTTCCAGCGGCTGTCGTCCGGGCGGGTCCTGCTCAACATCGTGACCGGCGGCGACGCCGTGGAACAGCGCCGCTTCGGCGACTGGCACGACCACGACGAACGCTACGCCCGGACCGACGAGTTCCTGTCCGTCGTGCGCGGCGTCTGGTCCGGCAAGCCGTTCGACTTCGACGGGGACCACCTCCGGGTCGAGGGCGCGACGACGCTGGCTGCTCCGGATCCGGTGCCGCCGGTGTACTTCGGCGGCTCGTCGCCTGCCGCCCTTCCGGTCGCCGCCCGGCATGCGGACGTGTACCTGACCTGGGGTGAACCGCCGGCACAGGTCGCGGAGAAGATCGCGAAGGTGCGGGAGCTGGCCGAGGCCGCCGGGCGCACGCTGCGCTTCGGGGTGCGGCTGCACACGATCGCGCGGGACACCTCGGCCGACGCGTGGGCGGAGGCGCAGAAGCTGCTGGACGCGCTGAGCCCGGAACAGATCACCCAGGCACAGGCCACGCTGGCGGCGAGCGAGTCGGTGGGCCAGCGCCGGATGGTCGCGCTGCACGGCGGCCGCAGCGCCGGGTCCGCCCGCGAGCTGGAGGTGCACCCCCACCTGTGGACGGGCATCGGCCTGGTCCGCGGCGGTGCGGGCACCGCGATGGTCGGCAGCCACGCGGAAATCGCGGACCTGATCGAGGAGTACCACGCGGCAGGGGTGAGCGAGTTCGTGCTGTCCGGGTATCCGCACCTGGAAGAGGCGTACTGGTTCGGCGAAGGCGTACGGCCGGAGCTGGCCCGGCGTGGGCTGCTGACGGAGGCACCGTCGCTGCGACCGGTGGACGCCGCTCCGGAACGGGCAGCGGCGGCCCAGTAGGATGGTCCACAACGGACTGTGCCGATCCGACGGGGCCGGTCCACGGCGGCGGGCCCGTTGCCGCGGCCATGGCCGGTCGTGGTGGCGAGCCTCCTCGGTCCAGAGTGGACGGATGAGGCAGGCTGCCTCGGTCCACCGCGGTGGCAGCGTCCTGTTGTCCCAGTCCGCCGGGACGGTGCCGATCCGCCGAGGCGGTCCACTGTGGCCGGTGCGTTTTCGGCGGCTGGTTTGGCCCGGCTGGGGCGCGTCCAGCCGGTCAGGGTTCCGCGATCGTGCGCGACAGTGCCAGTGCGACGGTCCGCACCGCGGGGGCGACCCGTTCCGTGCGCATCCGGGTGGTCCAGCCGGAGATGGACACCGCGGCGACGGCGAACCCGCTCGCGTCCACGAGGGGGCTCGCCGCACACACCACGCCGACCCCGGATTCCTCCCGTTCGAACGCGATGCCGTCGTCGCGGATGCGGGACAGCTGGCGGCGCAGCAGTCCGGGCGCGGTGATGGTGCGGCTGCTGACCCTCGGCAGCCCCGCGTCGATCACCCGCGTGAGCACCTCGTCGGGGGAGCGGGACAGGATCGCCTTCCCGACGCCGGTCGCGTGGGCGGGGAAGCGGCCGCCGGTGCGGGAGGGCAGATCCGGCGCGTCCGGACCGCGCAGCACGTCCAGGTACACCACCTCGGTGCCCTCCAGCACCGCAAGGTGCACGGTGTTGCGCGTGGCTTCCCGCAGGTCCGCCAGGTACGGCCGGGCGGCCTCCACCAGCCCGCGCCGCCGGACGGCGAGCTGGCCGATTTCGAACAGCCGGAGCCCGAGCCGCACCGAGGTCCCGTCGCGTTCCAGCAGACCGGTGTCCGCGAGGTGCCCGGCCAGCCGGTGCACGGTCGTCTTCGCCAGTCCGGTGCGCCGGGCCAGCTCCGACACGCCCAGTGCGTCGTCGCCCGGCCGGAATGCTTCGAGCAGCGCGGCGATCCGGGTCGCGACGAGCCCGTCGGCCGGCTGGTTGTTCCGCCCAGTGGTACGCATGGGTTGAGTGTGCCGCATCCGGCGCGGGACTGTGCACTCATGGCGGAACGCAAGGTGACGGCCGCGATCGTCGGCCCGGGGAACATCGGTACGGACCTGCTCGCGAAACTGCAGCGCAGTGAGCACGTCGAAGTGCGTTACATGGTGGGTGTCGATCCGGCGTCGGACGGGCTCGCGCGCGCCGCGGCGCTCGGACTCGAAACGTCGGCCGAGGGCGTGGACTGGCTGCTTTCGCGTGCCGAGCCGCCACAGCTGGTGTTCGAGGCGACGTCGGCGAAAGCGCACCTGGCCAACGCACCCCGCTACGAACAGGCGGGTATCCGGGCGATCGACCTCACGCCGGCCGCGGTGGGCCCGTTCACCTGCCCCGCGGTCAACCCGCCGGACCGCCTCGGCGCCCGCAACGTCAACCTGATCACCTGCGGCGGCCAGGCCACCATCCCGATCGTGCACGCCGTGTCGAGGGTGACGCCGGTGCCGTACGCGGAGATCGTGGCCTCGGTGTCGTCCCGTTCCGCCGGGCCGGGCACCCGCGCGAACATCGACGAGTTCACCGTGACCACCGCGCGCGGGATCGAGCAGGTCGGCGGTGCGGAGAAGGGCCGCGCGATCATCATCATCAACCCGATGGACCCGCCGATGATCATGCGGGACACGGTGTTCTGCGCGGTCGGCCCGGAGACGGACTTCGCCGCCGTCAGCGCGTCGATCGAGCGGATGGTGGCGCAGGTGCAGCACTACGTCCCCGGGTACCGGCTCAAGGCGGAGCCGCAGTTCGATCCGCCACGGCCGGAATGGGGAGGCCGTGCCCGCGTCGGGGTGTTCCTCGAAGTCGCGGGCAACGGTGACTACCTGCCCACCTACGCGGGCAACCTGGACATCATGACCGCCGCCGCGGCGCGGGTCGGCGACCTCTTCGCCGCACAGGAGGTGGCCGCATGACCAGCGAAGTCCGGCTCGTCGACACCACACTGCGCGACGGCAGCCACGCGATGGCACACCAGTTCACCGAACGGCAGGTACGCGACACCGTCCGCGCACTCGACGACGCGGGGATCTCCTTGATCGAGGTGACGCACGGCGACGGGCTCGGCGGCTCCACGTTCAACTACGGCTTCTCCCTGGTGGACGAACGAGAACTGATCGCCGCCGCGGTGGACGAGGCGGAGCGCGCCAAGATCGCGGTGCTGCTGCTGCCCGGTCTCGGCACGGTCACCGATCTGCGTGCGGCGGCCGACCTGGGCGCGGGCGCGGTGCGGATCGCGACGCACTGCACCGAAGCGGACGTGTCCATCCAGCACTTCGGCGCGGCCCGCGAACTCGGCCTGGAGACGGTCGGTTTCCTGATGCTGTCACACATGTCGACGCCGGAGGAGCTGGCCGGACAAGGCCGGATCATGGTCGACGCGGGCTGCCAGTGCGTGTACGTGGTGGATTCCGCCGGTGCGCTGGTATTGGAGGAGGCGGCCGATCGCGTCGCCGCACTGGTCGCGGAATTCGGGGACCAGGCGCAGGTCGGCTACCACGGGCACCAGAACCTCAGCTTCGGCGTCGCGAATTCGGTACTCGCCCAGCGCGCGGGCGCACGCCAGATCGACGGTTCGCTCGCCGCGCTCGGGGCCGGCGCCGGGAACTCGCCCACCGAGGTGCTCGCGGCGACGTTCGAACGGCTCGGCGTGCACACCGGCGTGGACAAGGACGTGCTGATGGACGCCGCGGAGAACGTGGTCAAGAAGTACCTCACGCGGCTGCCGGTGATGGACCGGTCGTCGATCGTGCAGGGCTTCGCCGGGGTGTACTCGAGTTTCCTGCTGCACGCCGAGCGCGCGGCCGAGCGGTACGACGTGCCTGCGCACGAAATCCTGTACCGGGTGGGTGCCGAGCGCTACGTCGGCGGTCAGGAGGACATGATCATCGATATCGCCCTGCGGCTGCGGGAGGAACGAGCCGTGGCTCAGTGACGAGGGGAGCCGAGGTGCGGACCGGAGTCGAGGGCGTCCGCGCCGAGCACCAGCCGCACGCAGTGTTCGACCAGCCGCTCGCGGGACACCGTCAGCGTGCCGTCGAGGTAGGCGATGAACACGTTGCTCAGCGCGCCGACGAGACCGATCGACACGAGCTGACGGCCGGTCTCGTCGCCATGGGAAAGCTGCTGCCCGACGAGTGCGGCGAACGCCGGGAGCAGGTGCCGGCCCCGGCGGGTGAGCGCCGGATCGGTCATCGGCGCGAGCAGCAGCACCCGGCCGAGACGCGGATCGTCGAGGACCAGCTCCACGAACGCGGTCACCGCGTGCTCGGCTCGCTGCCGCGGATCCGCCGCGTCGCACACCGCGTCGACGAGGACCTGGCGGGCTTGTTCGCCGACGTGTTCGTAGATCGCGGCGACAAGGTCCTCGCGGTCGGTGAAGCTCTCGTAGAAGTACCGCTCGGTGAGCTTCGCGCGGCGGCACACCGCGCGGACACTCACCGCCGCGGAGCCGTCGGTGCCGAGCAGGTCGAGCCCGGCGTCGACGAGCCGGACGCGCCGCTGCGCCCGGCGATCGTCCAGCGTCGTACCCGCCCATGTGCGGCCCGGCATATCCGCTCCTCGGAGTCGACCGGGCGAGGTTGACCACGCCCGTTGTCACATCCTAACCTGACAACAGCTGTAGTCAGTTCGCCGACCGGCACGAGGAGGTGCGATGACCGGGGACGTGCCGGAGCCGCTGGGGCCGGAGTCGTTGACCTGGAAGTACTTCGGCGACTGGCGGGGACTGCTGATCGCGCTGTGGGCCGGTTCGATGCAGAACATGCACCCCGGCCTCGGTGCCGGCGTCGAACAGCACTCCCGGTTCTTCGCCGAACGCTGGCAGCGGCTGTTCCGCTCGCTGTACCCGATCGGCGGCGTGGTCTACGACGGCCCGCGCGCACCGCGCACCGCACTGGAGGTGCGCGGCTATCACGACCGGATCAAGGGCGTCGACGCGAAGGGCCGCCGGTACCACGCGCTCGACCCGGACACGTTCTACTGGGCGCATTCGACGTTCTTCGTCAGCACCATCCTGATCGCCGACCACTTCATGGGCGGGATCGGCGAGGCGGAGAAACGCACGCTGTTCGACGAGCACGTGCGCTGGTGGCGGATGTACCGGATGACGATGCGGCCGGTCCCGCAGTCCTGGGAGGACTTCCAGCGCTACTGGAAGCACATGTGTGCCGAGGTGCTGGAGGACAACAAGGCGACCCGCGACGTGCTCGACCTGCGCGGCATCGCGAAGCCGCCGTTCCTGCCGTGGCTGCCGGATCCGTTGTGGCGGCCGGTCTCGGCGCTGATCGCCCGCGGTTTCGTGTGGCTCACCGTGGGTCTCTACGATCCGGAAGTGCGCGCACTGCTGGGCTACCGCTGGTCGGCCCGTGACGAACGGCGGCACCGCCGGGCCGGGCAGCTGGTCAACGCGCTGTTCACGCTCGTCCCGCGTGATCGGCGCTACCACCCGCGGGCCAGGGCGGGGTGGCGGCGGGAGCGTGGCACGGCGGCCGCGGACGCGCCACCGGTCGAGACTCCACGCAGGAACCTGCCGCCGCTCGCCGAGCGCGGCAAACCCGAGCACTATTCGCCGGACGTGTGACAGGAGAACTGGATGAAGCTGGGCTTTCACCTCGGTTACTGGGGGAGCGGGCCGATCCCGGGTGCGCAGGAGGCGGTGCTCGAGGCCGAACGGCTCGGGTTCGACTCGGTGTGGTCGGCCGAGGCGTACGGTTCGGACGCGTTCACGCCGCTGGCCTGGGCAGGTGCGTCGACGAGCCGGATCACGCTCGGCACCAACATCGTGCAGATGTCCGCGCGTACGCCGACCGCGACCGCGATGAGCGCGCTGACTATGGACCACCTCAGCGGTGGCCGGTTCGTGCTCGGGCTCGGCGCGTCCGGTCCGCAGGTCGTGGAGGGCTGGTACGGCCAGCCGTACCCGAAACCACTGGCACGTACCCGGGAATACGTGACGGTGATCCGCAAGGTGCTGGCCCGCGAGGGGCCGGTGACCTTCGACGGGCAGTTCTTCCAGCTGCCGCTGCAGGGCGGGGCCGGGCTCGGCAAACCGCTGAAGCCCACCGTGCACCCGCTGCGCGCGGACCTGCCGATCTACCTCGCTGCCGAGGGGCCGAAGAACGTCGCGCTCGCCGCCGAAATCTGTGACGGCTGGCTGCCGTTGTTCTTCTCGCCGAAGGCCGACAGCTTCTACCGCGCGGCGCTGGAGGAGGGCTTCGCCCGCGAAGGCGCACGACGCAGTCTCGCCGATTTCGAGGTGGCCGCGTCAGTCCCGGTGATCGTGCACGACGACGTCGAGGAAGCGGCGAGCTGGATCAAGCCCGCGCTGGCGCTCTACATCGGCGGGATGGGCGCGAAGTCGGTGAACTTCCACCACGACGTGTTCGCCCGCCTCGGCTACGGCGGGGTGGCCGACGACGTGCAGGAGCTCTACCTCGCGGGCCGCAAGGAGGACGCGGTGGCCGCGATCCCGACGTCGCTGGTGGAGGACACGTCGCTGATCGGCCCGCCGGAGAAGATCCGCAAGGAACTCGCGGTGTGGGAGGACACCCTGGTGACCACGTTGCTGTTGCGCGGTGACGCCGGGTCGCTGGCGAGGACGGCCGCCGCACTGTCCTGACCGGACCGGGCGGCCCGGTACCGGGAGTGCACCGCGACGGTGGCACGATTCCCCCGGACCACTACCGGCCACCGGCGAAGATCGACCAGGCATGCGTTCGTCGGACCGCCCTCGAGGAGGACCCTTGGCGACGCTGTCCCGCCGGACGACCACCCGCTACTCGCTCGGCTCGTTCGTCACCGGGGCGTTCGGCACCGTGCCGGGGCTGCTCCTGCTGCCGTACCTGACCGACACGATGGCCGTGCCCGCCGCCGCGGCCGGGGTCATCGTGTTCGTGCCGAAGGCCTGGGACGTGGTGTTCAACCCGATCGCAGGCAGGCTCTCGGACGCCGATCTGGTACGCACCGGCAGCCGGCGACGGTACCTGCTGCGCGGCGGGATCGGGGTGGCGATCCTGTTCGCGGCGCTGTTCGCGCACCCCGGGTTCGGCAAGCCGGTGCTGGACGCGGCCTACGTCGTGGTCGTGTTCTTCCTGTGTGCCACCGCGTACGCGTTCTTCCAGGTTCCGTTCAACGCGCTGCCCGCCGAGCTGACCGACTCCGCGGAGGACCGCACGAGGCTCACCAGCGTGCGGATCGGGGTGCTGGCGGTCGCGATCCTGGTTTCCGGCGGCGGCGCGCCGGCGATCACCGACCTGCTCGAAGGCGTGGCGGGTTACCGGGTGATGGGGCTCGTGATGGGCGTGATCATCCTGCTCGCCACGCTCGGGGTCTACTTCGGCCTGCGCGGTGCGCCGGTCGGATCGCTGCGGCCGAACACGGTCCGGATCAAGGAGCTGGCCAGGACCATCGCGCAGTGGCGGCCGTTCCGCTGGCTGCTGGGGGTCTACTTCATCCAGGCGCTCGGCATCGGCACGGTGCTGGCCGCGATCCCGTACTTCGCACAGCATGTGCTGGGCGATCCCAGCTACCGCACGGTGATCTTCGTGGCGTTCGTCGGCCCGGCGCTGCTGACCATGCCGTTGTGGCCGCGGCTGGGCGCGCGCTGGGGCAAGCTCGCCGGGTTCCGGATCGCGACCACGTCGTTCTTCGTCGGCCTCGTCGCGATGTTCTTCGCCAAGGATCTGCCGCTCGCGGCCACCCTGGTGTTCGTCGCACTGGCCGGGGTCGGCTACGCCGGGATCTCGGTGTTCCCGCTGGCGATCCTGCCGGACCTGATCAGCGACGAGGAGACCCGCACCGGGCAGACCCGCGCCGGGATCACGGCCGGCGTGTGGACCGCGTCCGAGACGCTCGGGCTCGCGCTCGGACCCGGACTGTTCGGCCTGGTGCTGCAGGCGGGGGACTACGCGTCGAGCACGGACTCCGCCGCCGCACAGCCGGATTCGGCGATCACCGCGATCCTGATCGGCTCCTCGGTACTGCCCGCGGTGCTGATCGTGCTGGGCATCCCGCTGCTGCGGCGTTCGGTGCTGGAGCGCCGGTCGTGAACGACGTACTGGCCAGGCTGCGGGAACTGCGCTCCGGTGACCTGCCCACGCACGGCGGGCGCACGCTGGCCTACGTCTACGACAGCGGCGTGTCCGAAGTGGACGAAATAGCGGCCGCCGCGCACGCACTGGCGAGCTCGGCCAACGGCCTCGACCCGACCGCGTTCCCGAGCCTGCTGCGGATGGAGAACGACCTCGTCGCGCGGGCGGCCGGACTGCTCGGCGGTACCGCGGCGACGGCAGGCGCGATCACCTCGGGCGGAACCGAATCGTGCCTTCTTGCCGTGCTGGCCGCCAGGGACGCGCGGCCGGAGGTGGCTTCGCCGTCGGTGGTGCTGCCGGAAACCGCGCACGCAGCTTTCCACAAAGCCACGCACTTGTTCGGGGTGCGCAAGATCGTGGTTCCGGTCGATCCGGAGACCTTCCGCGCCGTGCCTTCGGCGATGGCCGAAGCGATCGACGAGTCCACTGTGCTCGTAGTGGCGAGTGCGCCTTCGTATGCGCACGGCGTGGTGGATCCGATTCCGGAGATCGCCGCGGCCGCCGCGTCGGCCGGGGTGCGCATGCACGTGGACGCGTGCATCGGCGGGTGGGTGCTGCCCTACTTCGCGAAGCTGGGCGCGGCGGTTCCCCGGTTCGACTTCGGCGTGCCGGGCGTGACGAGCATTTCGGTGGACCTGCACAAATACGCGTACTGCGCGAAAGGTGTTTCGGTGCTGTTGCACGCGGACGCCGAACTGCGGCGGACGCACTACTTCGCGAGCGCCGCGTGGCCCGGCTACACGATGCTGAACCCGACACTGCAGAGCACTCGCTCGGGCGGACCGCTCGCCGCTGCCTGGGCCGTGGTGCATCATCTGGGCGAGGAAGGTTATCTGCGCCTGGCCGAAATCACGCGGGAAGCCGTGACCCGCATCCGTTCCGGCGTCGCGGCGATCGACGGGCTGCGGGTGCTGGGGAAGCCGGAATCGACGTTGATCGCTTTCACGGCCGAGGGCGCCCGGTTCGATCTGTTCACGGTCGCCGACGAGATGAAGGTGCGCGGGTGGTACGTGCAGCCGCAGTTCGCGCACCGGAGCTCGCCGATGAACCTGCACCTCACCGTCACGGCGGCGAATCGGGGCAGTGAAACGGAATTCCTGACGGACCTGGCGGCTTCGGTCGCCTCCGCAGCAGCTGCCGGCCCGGTGCCGGTCGACCCCGACGTGGCAGCCTTCGTGGCCTCGCTGGACCCGGCAACCCTGACCGGCGAACAGTTCCGCGGACTGCTTGCCGTCGCGGGCCTGACCGGCGGTGCCGGCCTGCCCGAGCGGATGGCTCCGATCAACGCACTGCTCGCGACCGCCTCGGAACCCTTGCGTGAACGGCTTCTCACCGAGTTCCTGGGCGCGCTGTACACCCCTTGACGGTCTCGCACGGGTGGTCCCGGGTGTAGGGGCAGGTTTGTTGCCTGTATCCCCAGGAGCTCCTCGCACCCGGCTCGTGGGCTATTAGCCTGGGCCCTGCGTTTCGATCAGCCGCAGCCGAGGGAGGCCATCCGAGGTGTCCAGTTCTGTCCCCTTGCTCGTGGCCGGCAAGGCGATCCGGATGGACCGCCTGTTCGGTCACGGGGACGGCCGGCTGCTCCTGCTGGCCCTGGACCATCCGGTGTCGGCCGGGCCGATCGCCGATGCCGCCGGGCTCAACCGGCTGGTGGCGACCGGGGCCGCGCACCGGGCCGACGGGGCGATCCTGCACAAGGGCCGGGTCCGGGCGATCGACCACCGGCTCTTCCGCAGTATGTCGCTGATCGTGCACCTCAGTGCCTCGACCATGCACGCGCCGGACACGGACGCGAAGGTGCTGGTGAGCAGTGTCGTGGAGGCGTTGCGGCGCGGTGCGGACGCGGTGAGCGTGCACATCAACATCGGCTCCGCCGAAGAGGCCGCCCAGCTCGGCGATCTCGCCGCGGTCGCGGATGCCTGCGACCAGTGGAACATGCCGCTGCTGGCGATGATGTACCCGCGCGGCCCCCGGCTGGCCGATCCGCAGTCCGCCGATCTGATCGCACATGCCGCGGCCGTCGCCGTGGATCTCGGGGCGGACGTGGTGAAAACGGTGCCCGCGCGCACCGATGCGGAGACCGCGGACATCGTCGCGTCGTGCCCGGTGCCGATCATCATGGCCGGTGGCCCGAAGACCGGCAGCCGGGACGAGTTCGTGGCCCGGTCGGCGGCGCTGCTGCGGTCCGGGGTGCGGGGGATCGCGGTGGGCCGCAACCTGTTCGAGGACCCGGAGCCGGCGGGCCTGTTCCGCGCGCTGGTCCCGGTGGTGCATCCGGTCATGGAGAATCCCGGTGCGGTGGAACGGGAAATGCCCGCCCCCGCACTGCCGGTCTCCCGGGAAAACCGTTTCGAAGAATCGCTCAAGGGGTCGTGATGCGCTCGGTATGGCTGGACATCGACGATGCGGCCGGGGCGAAGAGGGCGATTCTCGAGGAAGCGGTGCACCAGCGGGTGGCGGCCGTGGTGACGAGCACCGTTGCCGACCTCGACGGGCTGCCCCCGACCGTGCAGCGGGTGCTGCGGGTGGATTCCGCCGAGCAGGCCGCCGAGCACGCGGCCGCGGTGGACGTGCTGCTCGTCGATCCGCAGAAGGTGGACTGCGGCGAACTGCGGGCCCGGCATCCGGACGTGTCGCTGGCGGTCTACGTGGAGGTGGCCG
Source organism: Amycolatopsis ultiminotia (assembly GCF_039536925.1). NCBI lineage: Bacteria > Bacillati > Actinomycetota > Actinomycetes > Pseudonocardiales > Pseudonocardiaceae > Amycolatopsis > Amycolatopsis ultiminotia. The sequence continues at coordinate 40,228 of NZ_BAAAZN010000012.1, forward strand.
ACCACGACACGCTCGAGCAGGCCTGCCGGCTGGCCCGCACCGAGCAGCGGACGGTCATCTACTTCCGTGACCCGACCAAGATCCCGCTGGAGATCGTGCTCGCCGCGGCGCACGGGGCCAAGGGCAGCATTGTCACCGTCGCGGCGGACATCGAGGAAGCCGGGATCATCTTCGGCGTGCTGGAGCACGGTTCCGACGGTGTGCTGCTCGCCGCGGGCAAAGTCGGTGACGCGACCGAGCTGCAGCGGATCGCGACGAGCGGAACGGACAACCTCACGCTGGAGGAGCTGACGGTCACCAAGGTGACCCACGTCGGCATGGGGGACCGGGCGTGCGTGGACACCTCGTCGTACCTGCGCAAGAACGAGGGAATCCTGGTCGGTTCGTATTCGAAGGCGCTGATCCTGTGCGTCAGCGAAACCCATCCGCTGCCGTACATGCCGACCCGGCCGTTCCGGGTGAACGCCGGCGCGATCATGTCCTACACCCACGTCGGGAACGGCCGGACCAGCTACCTGAGCGAACTGCGCGCGGGCAGCAAGGTGCTGGCGGTGGACACCGACGGGAACACCCGGGAGGTGGTGGTCGGCCGGGTGAAGATCGAATCCCGCCCGCTGATCAGCGTGGACGCGGTGTCCGCGTCCGGGGTCGAGGTGAACCTGCTGCTGCAGGACGACTGGCACGTGCGGGTGCTCGGCCCGGGAGCGGCGGTGCTGAACTCGACCGAGCTCAAGCCCGGTGACGCCGTGCTCGGGCACCTGCCGACCGCCGACCGGCACGTCGGCTACCCGATCGACGAGTTCTGCGTCGAGGTGTGAGCGTGGCGGGTGTCGAGGTTCCGGTCGTGGTGGCCGGGGCCGGGCCGTCCGGTCTGGTGCTGGCCAGCATCCTGCACGAGGCCGGGATCCCGGTGGTGGTGCTGGAACGGGCGAGCCGGGAGCACGTCGAGCAGCGGGCCAGGGCCGGGCTGGTCGAGTACCGCACGGTGTGCACGTTGCGCGAGCACGGGCTGGCCGACGGCCTGCTGCGTTCGGCGACGACGCACCGCCGCTGCGAGTTCCGCTACGCGGGCGAGCGCTTCACGTTGGACTACGGCCGGTTCACCGGCGAGCGGATGCACTACGTGTACCCCCAGCAGCTGCTCGTCCGGGATCTGCTCACCGGGTTGCTGGACCGGGGCGGCGACGTCCGCTTCGAAACGCCGGTCACCGAGGTCACCGGGCTGACCGGGGACCACGCGATGGTGCGGTTCGTCGATCGCGACGGCACTGCCGGGAGTGTGCGGACCTCGTTCGTGGCCGGGTGCGACGGCGATCTCGGGGCGTGCCGGAAGGCGGTGCCCGCGGAGAAACTGCCGATGGTCACCAAGGACTACCGCACGAACCTGCTGGCCGTGCTTTCCGCGACCCGGCCGCTGGATCGCGACATGGTGTACGCGCTGCATCCGGACGGCTGCGCGATCCACGCCCTGCGCACCAGCGAGACGTCCCGGTACTACCTCCAGGTGGATCGGGCGGACCGCCCGGCGGACTGGAGCGAGCAGCGGATCTGGGCCGAACTGGGCGGCCGGTTCGCGGTCGCGGACGGCCCGATGCCCCGTCCCGGGCCGATCCTGGAGACCGGCCTGCTGGCCATGCGCACCGCGGTGACCGAACACCCCCGGTACGGCCGGCTGTTCCTGGTCGGCGACGCCGCGCACATCATCACCCCGTTCGGCGGCAAGGGAATGAACCTGGCGATCGCCGACGCGGCCGATCTGGCCGCGGCACTGGTGGCCGCGATCCGGTCCGGCGACGAGACGGGTCTTGCGGAGTATCCGGCCGGCGTGCGCCGGCGGACCTGGGCCACCCAGGAGTTCTCGCACGGCATGATCGACCTGCTGTGCCGGCCGGATGGACAAGACCGGGAGTTCCGGCACCGGGTGCAGTGCGCCCGGCTGGCGAAGTGGCAGCAGTCCCCGGCCGACGCCGCCGGTTTCGCGAGGGACTACGTGGGCTGATCCGGCCCGGCGGTGGCGGTCAGCAGGTAGGTGTCCAGCGGCAGCGGCAGCATCTCGCCCGGAACCAGCCCGGCCGCCTCGAACAGCGCGCGGTACTCGGCGGCGGTCCGCTGCCCGCCGCCCATCATCATCATGAGGTGCAGGTCCCACAGCAGCGCGAGGTCGAACGACCCGTCGTCCGGTACGACCCGGTCCACGACCAGCAAGGTGGTACCCGGGCGCATCGCCGCGCGGCAGTTGCGCAGCACCGTCAGGCACGCCTCGTCCGGCCAGTCCTGCAGCACCCGGGAGAGCAGGTACACGTCCCCGGTGTCCGGAACGGACTCGAACATGTCGCCGGGCACGAACTCGCACTCCCGGCCGGGGCAGCGCTGCGCGAGGTTCTGCTCGGCCAGCGGGAGCACGTGCGGCAGGTCGAACACGATCCCGCGCACGCCCGGACAGCGCCGCAGCACCCCGGCCAGCAGGGTCCCGCTCCGCCTGCCACGTCGACCACCGTGTGCGCCGTCGAAAAGTCGAAGCGGGCCGGTACCTCGTCGAGAAAGCTCTGCCCGGCGTTCATCGCCCGCTGGAAACGGGACCTGGCGTCCTCGTCGGCACGCAGGTGCTCGCCGAGCGGCCGGCCGTGCGCCCGCTCGAAGCCCGGGACCCCTTCGGCGATCGCGTCCCGCGCGGAACCCCACGCCGTGTAGAACTCGCGGCCGTAGATGTCGCACAGGTCGCGCATCGAACCGGGCACGCCGGTGCGCAGCAGCTCCCCGCTGCCGGTCAGCCGGTACCCGGCCACGTCGTCGCCGGTGACCACCTGCAGTGAAACCAGCAGCCGCAACAGCCTGCGCAGCCGGTCCCGGTCGGTGCCGACCCGTTCGGCGAGGGCAGCGGCGGTGTGGTGCCCGGCGGCGATGTGGTCGGCGATTCCCAGCTGCGCGGCCACCGAAACGGCCTGCGTCCGCCAGGCACCGGTCAGCAGCCCGATGAGGTGCCGTTCGGCCTCGGCCTGCTGGTGCCCGCCGCTGTCGGACATCTCAGCCCGGCCGCTTTTTGGGATGCCCGCGCAGCGCGGTGCGGAAGCCGCTCAGGAGACCCGCGATCGGGATCTCGGTGGAGGCCGGCTCCACCGGCGCGAACCTGACCGGCGCGTGCACCGGCAACCGGTTGGCGGAGTGCGTGGAAAGGCTGCCGGCGACGTGACCGACGCGATAGGGCATGAGCGGCGGTGCTCCCGGGATCCGTGGGGTGCGGGCGGAATCCTCTGCTGCCCAGCATCGACGAGATCACCGGCGGCCGGCCGGACTGGCGGCCAAGAGTGCCTGACGGTGCCCAGCCGAATCAGGTTTCGTTGTCCTGGTGGAAATACCGCTTGCCGCGCGAGACCGAGGCGACCGCGGCGATCAGCGCCATCACCGCGGCGGCGGTGAAGACCGTGACGAGTCCGGTGTGGAACGGGCCGGAGATCAGCTGCGGGAAGAACTCCTTGCCGGTGAGGGCGGAGGCGTCGGCGGGGGAGAGCCGGTCCAGCGCGCCGGGCCCGAGCAGGTGGGCCACCGGATTGCTGCCGAGGAACGCCGCGAACAGCGTGCTCACCGGCGGCAGCTGCGCGACGTGCGCGGCCAGGTCGGCGGGCACGCCGTGCGCCTGCAGCCCGCCGGTCAGGGTGCCCGGCAGTGAACCGGCCAGCCCGGCGATCATCAGCGAGAAGAACACCCCGATGGACAGCGACGTGCCGGAGTTCTGGAACGTCGAGCGCATACCGGAGGCCACGCCGCGCTGGTGGTCGGGGACGCTGCTCATGATCGCCGAGGTGTTCGGTGCCGAGAACATCCCCTGGCCGAGCCCGCTGAGCACGAGCAGGAGCGCGAACGCCGGATAGCTGAAGTCGACCGGTAACGCGAGCAGCCCGAGGAACGCACCGGCCACGAGCACCAGCCCGCCGGTGGAGAACAGCCGCGCGCCGAAGCGGTCGGACAGGTACCCCGAGATCGGCCCGGCGATCAGGAACCCGACGGTGAGCGGCAGCAGGTAGATACCCGCCCACAGCGGGGTCTTCTCGTAGTCGTAACCGTGCAGCGGAAGCCAGATGCCCTGCAGCCAGATGATCAGCATGAACTGCAGCCCGCCGCGGGCGATGGCGGTGAGCAGTGCGGCGAGGTTGCCCGCGCTGAACGCGCGGATGCGGAACAGCGACAGCTGGAACATCGGCGCCGCGACCTTCGTCTCGATCACGCAGAACGCCACCAGCAGCAGCACCCCGGCGCCGATCCCGCCGAGCACCCACGGGCTGCCCCAGCCGGTGGCGGCACCGTGGTAGGGCTGGATCCCGTAGGTGATCGCGGCGAGCAGCAGTGCGGTGCCGAGCGCGAAGGTGACGTTGCCGCCCCAGTCGATCCTCGCCGCCCTCGGCCTGCTGACCTCCCGCAGGCTGCGGATCGACCACACCGCACCGAAGACGCCGAACGGCACGCTGATCCAGAACACCGCGCGCCAGTCGATCTCGGCGAGCAGCCCGCCCGCGACCAGTCCGAGGAACTGCCCGGCCAGCGCGGTGATCTGGTTGATGCCCAGTGCCATGCCGCGCTGCGCACGGGGGAACGCGTCGGTCAGGATGGCCGCGGAGTTCGCGGTGAGCATCGCCCCGCCGACCGCCTGTACGACGCGCCAGCCGATCAGCCACAGCGCGCCCCCGCCGGCGTGGAACGGGTCGAACGAGAGCGCGACCGAGGCGACGCTGAAGATGACGAACCCGACGTTGTACATCTTGACCCGGCCGAACATGTCGCCCAGCCGGCCCAGCGTCACCACCAGCACCGCGGACACCAGCAGGTAGCCGAGGATCATCCAGAGCAGGTAGCCGATGTTGGCCGGGGCGAGCGGATCGAGCCCGATGCCGCGGAAGATCGCGGGCAGCGAGATGATCACGATCGACCCGTCGAGCGCCGACATGAGCACGCCGAGCGTGGTGTTCGACAGTGCGACCCACTTGTAGCGCCCGGTCTGGGCAGGTGCGGTCGCGGTCACCGTCCACCCGTCCCGCGCGGGGCCTGCCGGGGGCGTTCTGCGCACAGCCGATCCGTCATGATTGCCAACCTAGACTGGCAAACTCGGCTCGATCAACTCACGCGTAACGGGCAAATCCGCCGGAAATGCCGGTTCAGGCCGGGGTGTAGACGCTGAGCCGCAGGGCCGGATCGGTGCTGGCCTGGAACGTTGCGTAGTCCCATCCGCTCGTGCCACCCGGGTGGTGCAGGACCTTCCGGCCGATCCCGCCGGGTGCCACATCGTGCCGGTCCCACCATCCGGCGAACTCCGGACACTGTTCCGCCAGCTGCGCGGCCAGTCCGGTGAACGCCGGATCGGGCGTCCACGAATCGTGCGCGGCTCGGAACTGTGCCACCACGTACTGCGCCTGCCCGGCCCATGCCGCACCGAAGAGCTCGCGGGCGGCCGGGTCGAGCAGCAGGAACCGCAGCAGGTTGCGGTCCTGCGGTGGGGTTTCCGCGATGCCGGTGAACAGCCGGAGCGCGGCGGGGTTGCAGACGAGCAGGTCCCAGCGCTGTCCGGTCAGGTATGCCGGGCGGTCCAGGTCGGTGACGATCCGGCGGATCGCGTCCGGCACCTGTTCGCGCTCGAACGGTGCGCGCGGTCCGCCGCGGGCAAGAGCGTGCAGATGCCGCCGTTCGGTCTCGTCGAGCCGGAGCGCGCCTGCGAGCGCGGCGATTGTCGCCTCCGACGGGGTGCCCGCCCTGCCCTGTTCGAGCCGGATGTACCAGTCGAGGCCGATTCCGGCCAGCCCGGCCACCTCCTCCCGGCGCAGCCCCGGTGTGCGGCGCGGTCCGTGCGCGGGGAGCCCGACTGCCTCCGGCGTCAGCCTCGCCCGGCGGGAACGCAGGAAATCGCCGATCCCGGCACGCATCGCGGCTCCTTTCGCGGGTGGGACGCCCGAATCCTAGGACGAACGCACTCCTGGGCACCGCTCGCGGCCGGACGGACGATCGGGGAAGACGAAGGAGGAGCTCGTGAAAGCAGCTGTGTTGAAGGCATTCGGGGAACCGCTGTCGGTGGAAGAGGTGCCGGATCCGGTGCCCGGTACCGGAGAAGTGGTCGTGGACGTGGTCGCGGCGCCGGTCGTGCACTACACCGGCGAGGTGCTCAGCGGCGCTCGCCGTTATCTGCTGGAACTGCCGGTGGTGCCAGGTGTGGGTGCGGTCGGGCGGGTCCGCTCGGTGGGCCCGGACGCCACGAAGCTCCGCACCGGCGACTGGGTGCTGGTCGATCCGACGGTGCGCTCGCGCGACGACGCTCGTACCCCGGACATCACGTTGCAGGGTTGGAGCGCCCGCGGTGCGGGCGGCACGCGTCTGCAACGGCATTTCCGCGATGGCGGGTTCGCGGAGCAGACGATGGTCCCCACCGAGAATGCGATACCGCTCGGCGAAATCGACCCGGCCGACGCGGGCCGCTGGACGGCACTGATCGTCTGTCTCATCCCGTACGGTGGTCTGCTCGACGCGGACCTGCGGCCGGGCGAGACCGTCCTGATCAGCGGCGCTACCGGTGCCCTCGGCAGTGCTGCGGTCGCGGTGGCGTTGGCGATGGGCGCCGCCCGGATCGTGGCGCCCGGCCGGGATCGCGCGATGCTCGCCGAATTGGCACGGCGATTCGGCGACCGGGTCCGCACCGTGGCGCTGTCCGGAACCGAGGATGAGGACCGCGAAGCAATGCAGCAGGCCGCGGACGGTCCGGTGGATGTGGTGCTCGACCTGCTGCCGCCATCCGCTCCGGCGACTGCGGTGCGCGCGCCGGCGATGACGGTCCGGGAATTCGGCCGGGTGGTGCTGATGGGTGGCGTCGGCATGCTGGGCGGGGCGGACCTGGCGCTGCCGTACCCGTGGCTCATGCGCAACAGCGTCACGGTCCGGGGCCGCTGGATGTACCCGCGCACGGCCGTGCCGGCACTGGCCGCGCTCACCCGCTGCGGGCTGCTGGACCTCGGCGGGTTCGAGATCAGCGAGTTCCCGCTGGCCGAAGCGGGCGCCGCGGTGGACCACGCGGCCAAGGACGGCGGACGGTTCCGGCTCGCCGTGCTGCGGCCGTGAGCCGGAACCGTCCTCAGTGGACGTGCGGGAGCGCCGTTCCCGCACCGGGAACGGATCGGCGGTGGCGGGTGTGCTGCAGAGGCATTCCGTCAGCGCCGATCGCAGCGAGGCCACCGCCGATGAACACCGGTGCCTGCTGCGCCCGCTCGACGTCGTAGCAGCCGGTACCGAGGACCTGCGCGAGCGGGGTGCGGCCGAACGCGGCGGGCACGAACCGGCCCAGCCGCGCCACCTCGTCGAGCAGGTCCTCGGGCCGGGTGCAGCAGATACCCCGTCCGTCGTCTCGACGAGCCGCTCCTCGGTGCGGGACGAGGGCGGCGACCACGTTCACCGCAACCCGCAGGCCTCGCGCTGGGCGGGGATGTGGTTGAGCAGCGTCGTCTTGCCGGCCCCGAGGAATCCGGAAGGGACAGTGACCGGGACGGGCGTCACCGCAGCCGCTGGAAGTGCTTGATCAGCTTGCGGGGAACCAGTTTCCGCTCACCGTCGACCACGATCGGCACCAGGTCCGGTACCGCCGCCTTCCACTGTGCCCGCCGGCTGCGGGTGTTGCTGCGCGACATCTTCCGCTTCGGCACGGCCATCAGCGCGCACCCCCGGCCTTGCGCTGTCCGTAGCGGCGGTGGAACTTCTCCACCTGGCCCGCCGAGTCCACGATCCGCTGGTTGCCCGTCCAGAACGGGTGCGACCATGCGCTGATGTCCACGACCACCAGCGGATAGGTGTGGCCGTCCGGCCATTCCACGGTGCGCTCGGAGGTCGCCGTGGACCGGGTGAGGAACGCGTCGCCGGTGGACGAGTCCCTGAACACCACCGGGTGGTAATCGGGGTGGATACCGGGTTTCACGAGGTTTCGTCCTTTCGGTTGGCGGCATTTCCGTTGGCGGCATTGACGTGCCGGTCCGGTTCGTCGGTCTCTTCGCACGGGTCCTCGTGCCAGTCCCCGAACGGGTCGGGGTATGCGCGCCAGGCGGCCTCGCCCTCGGCCAGTTCGGCGTCGGTGAGCAGCGCCCCGCGCAGCACGGCGTCGATCTCCTCCGGCGTGGCCTGGTCGGTGACGACCACCAGTTCCTGAGCGCGATCGCCGTGCACCGGGTCCCAGCGCAGCGATGCCAGCGTGCGGCGTTCGGGGGAGACCTCGGCCCAGTCCGGGCCGTCCGGTGCAGCGAGCCACGGGCCGGCGTGCCCGATGCCGAGACCGCCGCCCGCGGACTCGAGCCAGAACGCGACGTCCGGCTGGCTTGCCACCCAGGCCCGGCCACGGGTGCGGACCACACCTTCGAGCAGTACGTCGATCGCCTCGTGCAGGCGCTCCGGGTGGAACGGCCGTTGCGCGGTGAAGGTGTGCAGTTCGATCCCGCAGTCGGGCTGCAGCGGCGGCGCGCCCCGCAGCAGTGCGCCGTGCAGATCGGTGACGGCGCCGCGGCGGGCGTCCGGGGGGACCGCGGCCAGCAGCCCTTCGGCATCGGTGCGGCCGATCTCGACCCGCGGCACCGACGGCGCCACCCGGTCCAGCACCGCGGACGACCTGGCCGCGCACCAGGCGTCCGGCGCGGAGCCGGAAAGCACGAGCACGTCCGCGGATTCGACCTGCGAGAGGGCGACCTGGGCGAGCGTGCGCTCGTCTTCGGGGCTGCCCTGCAGGCCGCGTTCGGCAAGCAGCTCGTCGCCGGTCGCGTCGGCGAGCCAGGTGGCGCAGTCGAGCACGGTGAACACCGCCTCGGGTGCCACGTCCTCGATCACCGGCCGGTCGCCGACCAGCACGTTCCGGATCGCCCAGCTCACCGGTTCCGGCTCCATGGCCTCGTCGAGCCGGACGACGATCCGGTGCACCTGCGGCATCCGGGCGAGCCGGCGCAGCAGCGGCAGCAGGTCCTCGCGCAGGGTGCAGTTCACACAGCCGTGCGCCAGTTCCAGCGCGGTCAGCTCGTCGCGAGGACCGAGCCGGAGCCTGCGGCGGACGACGCCGGAGCCGATCTGGCGCAGGTCGTGGTGGACGACGGCGGTGCCGGGGCCGGCGTGCAGCAGGCCGGCCAGCTCGTCGTTCGGGGCCGGGGCGAGACCGCTGACGAGCACGAGCGGCACACGCGGATGTTGGGGCACTGGGACTCCAGGTGACGGATCGGGGTACAGTCCGAGTCTAGATGAAAACGAATGTCACTACCAACTCGGGAGGGTTCGTGTCCGCCGTCTGCCAGGTCACCGGCCGCAAGCCGGGCTACGGCAAGCAGGTTTCGCATTCCCACCGCCGGAGCTCGCGGCGCTGGGAGCCCAATCTGCAGACTCGCCGTTACCACGTGCCGAGCCTCGGCCGCACGGTGCGGCTGAAGGTGTCCGCGAAGGGCATCAAGACGATCGACAAGCGCGGTATCGACGCCGTGGTGGCCGACCTCGTGGCGAAGGGGGTGAAGTTCTAGATGGCGAAGAGCACCGACATCCGGCCGGTGATCAAGCTGCGGTCGACCGCGGGCACCGGCTACACCTACGTGACCAAGAAGAACCGCCGCAACGATCCGGACCGGATGGTCCTGCGCAAGTACGACCCGGTGGCGCGCAAGCACGTCGAATTCAAGGAAGAACGCTGATGGCGAAGAAGTCGAAGATCGCGAAGAACGAGCAGCGCAAGGTGATCGCCGCGCGGTACCTGGAACGGCGCCGGGCGCTCAAAGCGGTGATCGCCTCGCCCGCGTCGTCTCCGGAGGAGAAGGCCGACGCGGTGGTGGCGTTGCAGCGGATGCCGCGGGATGCGAGCCAGACCCGGATCCGCAACCGCGACACCGCCGACGGCCGTCCGCGCGGGTACCTCCGGAAGTTCGGGCTCTCCCGGGTCAGGATGCGGCAGATGGCGCACCAGGGCGAACTGCCCGGCGTGTCGAAGTCGAGCTGGTGAGCGCGATGCCGAAGCCGAACCGCGACCGTCCTGCCCGCCGCCGCGTGAACCCGTTGTACGTGGCCGGCATCACCACTGTCGACTGGAAAGACGCCGACCTGCTGCGGAAGTTCATCTCCGACCGCGGCAAGATCCGCGCCCGCCGGGTGACCGGTTTGACGCCACAGCAGCAGAAACAGGTCGCCACCGCGATCAAGAACGCCCGCGAAATGGCGTTGCTGCCCTATCCGTCGTCTGCTCGCGGCTGAGCACGGGCCCGGCCGCGACGCGGGGCCTTCCCGGTCCACCACGGGAAGACCCCGCGTGCGGCGTAACCCGGCCGGCGACCGAAGTTCGGCGGCGATCGTCCGCTCGCCCTGCTCGAGCGCCGAACGGGGCGGGAAGGCAGACTTCCCGGCATGGACGACCCGCACTACCTCTCCGGACTCCAGCTCGCCGGCCGCCGCGTCGTGGTGGTCGGCGGCGGCTCGGTCGCGCAACGGCGCCTGCCGCGGCTCCTGCGCGCGGGCGCGCGGGTGGAGCTGGTCTCGCCGCACACCACGCCGTCAGTCGGTGCAATGGCCGACGCCGGGGAGCTCGTCTGGCACCGGCGTCGTTACGCCGACGGCGATCTCACCGCGGCCTGGTACGCGCTGGCCTGTACCGACGACGCCGAGGTGAACGCCGCCGTGTGCGCGGAAGCCGAGCGGGAGCGGGTGTTCTGCGTACGCGCGGACCAAGGGGAGTCCGGAAGCGCAGTGACCCCGGCGACCGGCCGGCACGGAGGATTGCTCTTCGGTGTGCTGTCCGGCGGCGAACCTCTGCGGTCCGCGGCGGTGCGCGACAGCATCCTCGACGGTCTCCACGCGAGCACTGTCGACGACGGCCGCGCGCCGCGCGCGCCGGAACAGGAACTGCCTGGTGTCGCACTGGTCGGTGGCGGTCCGGGTGATCCCGATCTGATCACCGTACGGGCCCGTCGGCTGCTTTCCCGCGCCGACGTGGTGGTGGCCGACCGGCTCGCGCCGCGGGAGCTGCTGGACGAGCTGCCGCCCGAGGTCGAGGTCGTGGACGCGGCGAAGATCCCGTACGGCCGCGCGGCGAGCCAGGATGTGATCAACCGCACGCTGATCGAGAAGGCCCGCGAAGGGAAGTTCGTCGTCCGGCTCAAGGGCGGCGACCCGTATCTGTTCGGCCGCGGTTTCGAAGAGGTGCAGGCGTGCGCCGAGGCCGGCGTGCCGGTGACCATGGTGCCGGGCATCACCAGCGCCTTCGCGGTGCCTGCGGTGGCCGATGTGCCGGTGACGCACCGCGGGGTCGCGCACGAAGTGGTGGTCGTGTCCGGGCACGTCGCTCCCGGCGACGACCGTTCGCTCATCGACTGGTCCCTGCTCGCCCGGATGCGCGGCACGATCGTGCTGATGATGGGCGTGGAGCGACTGCCGTTGTTCGCGAAAGCGCTGCTGGAGGGCGGCCGCCCGGCGGAAAGCCCGGTGGCGATCGTGGAGGACGGGACCATGCGCACCCAGCGTGCGCTGCGGTCCACGCTGTCCGAGGTGGCCGGCGACGCCGCGGCCGCGGGGGTGCGCCCGCCCGCGGTGATCGTGTTCGGCCCGGTGGCGGGCCTGACCCGCGGTCAGGACGGGTAGCAGCGGAACGCGAAGTCGCGGATCGCCGTGCTCAGCCGCTTCGGGTCGAACCGGAGCTCGACCGGGCTGCGGGCACGGACGAACTCCGCCCGCGGCATGTCCTCGGCCAGCGAGCCGGCGTCGCCGAACGGGTGGATCGGGTCACCCTCGTGGCCGATCACCAGCGTCGGCGTGCCGATCTCGCGCCGGACGGACTTCGGCGGTGCGATCCGGCCGAACAGCACACCGTGCAGCAGCGCGGCCATCGGCTCGGGTTGCTGGGCCAGCGTGTCGGTGAGCACGTCCACCCACTGGCTGCCACGGGGCACGAGGTTCGCCGCGAATGCCACCCCGCGCACGGTCACCGGCAGGAACCGGGCGGCGAACAGCAGCGGTGCGAAGGTGAGCAGCCCGGAGACGATCGCGTTGTCCAGCACCGGCATCTCGACCAGCAGCCCGCGTGCCCGCTCCGGGGCCGCGACGCCGACCTCCAGCGCCACGTTCGCGCCGAGCGAGGTGCCGCCGACGACGGCGTCCGGGATCTCCAGGTGGTCCAGCAGCGCCACGGCCTGCTCGCCGAAGGCGGGCATCGAATAGCGCCAGGACTGGGTCGGCCGGTCCGAATCGCCGTGCCCGAGCAGGTCGAGGGTGACCACGCGGAATCCCGCGCCGGCCAGCCGGCGCGCCAGCGGGGCGTGCATCCGCCGGGTGAACATGATCCCGTGCATCAGCACCACGACGCGGTCGCCGCGGCCGAACTCGGTGTAGCAGAGCCGGTGGCCCTCGTGCCGGAACGAACCGGCCAGCTCGATCGGGCGGGTCCGCCTCGGTGTGCCGGATCCCGGGGCGAGCAGCTCTTCACCGGGCGCGGGAGCCGGGGTCGCGGGGGTCATGGGCACCTGCCTTTCGCCGGTACGGGCCTGTTCGGTGGATCTCCAGGAAAGCATCCCGCGGCCGCGTTGGCACAGTGTCAACCCGATGAGTCAAGATGACCGGCATGACCCAACCTGATGCCGCCCCGTCCGCCGCCGCGCTCACCGGCCTGGAGTCCCTGCAGGTCCGCCTGGACGGCCCGGTCGCCGAGGTGACCCTGCTCGGCCCCGGCAAGGGCAACGCGATGGGCCCCGACTTCTGGCGGGAGCTGCCGCTGGTGTTCGCCACGCTGGATGCGGACCCCGTGGTGCGTGCCGTCGTGCTGACCGGCAGCGGCAAGCACTTCTCCTACGGCCTCGACCTGCCCGCGATGATGGGCACCTGGGCTCCGCTGCTGGGTGGCGACGCGCTGGCCGGGCCGCGCACCGGACTGCACGGTGAGGTCCGGCGGCTGCAGGCGGCGGTCAGCTCGATCGCGGAATGCCGCAAGCCGGTGATCGCGGCGGTGTCCGGCTGGTGCATCGGCGGCGGCGTGGACGTGATCACCGCCGCCGACATCCGGCTGGCCAGCGCGGAGGCCACGTTCAGCGTGCGGGAGGTGAAGGTCGCGATTGTCGCGGACATCGGCAGCCTGCAGCGGCTCGCCTCGATCGTCGGCGAGGGGCACGTGCGCGAGCTGGCGCTGACCGGCAAGGACGTGGACGCCGCGCGGGCCGAGCGGATCGGCCTGGTCAACGACGTGTATCCGGACCAGGACGCGGTGCTGGCGCGGGCACGGGAACTGGCCGCGGAGATCGCCGCGAACCCGCCGCTGGTCGTGCAGGGCACCAAACAGGTGCTGTCGGTGAACACCGAACGCCAGGTCGCCGAGGGACTGCGTTACGTCGCGGCGTGGAATTCCGCGTTCCTTCCGAGCAAGGACCTGCAGGAGGCGGTGCAGGCCTTCGTGGAGCGGCGCGCGCCGGAGTTCCGGGGCGAGTAGAACAGGCACGACCGGGCTGGTGTCCCGCAGGACGGAGGAGGACGACGTGAGCAATGGCGCTTCGGAGAGCCACCGGGTGTTCCGGGAGGCCCGCGACTACCTGCTGGCCCACCGGGAGGACTACGACACCGCCTACCGCGACTTCGCCTGGCCCCGTCCCGGCGAGTTCAACTGGGCGCTGGACTGGTTCGACGTGGTGGCCCGCGATCCGGCGAACGCGCAGCGGTACGCGCTGTGGATCGTCGAGGAGGACGGCACCGAGAACCGGTGGACCTACCCGGAGATGGCGACCCGCTCCGACCGGGTCGCGAACTGGCTGCGCGGGCTCGGCGTGGCGCGCGGCGACCGGCTGATCCTGATGCTCGGCAACCAGGGCGAGCTGTGGGAGACGATCCTGGCCGCGATCAAGCTCGGCGCGGTGATCATCCCGGCATCGACGCTGCTCGGCCCGGCCGATCTGGCCGACCGGGTGGAACGCGGCCGGGCGCGGCACGTCGTGGTGCGTTCGGCGGACGCGGAGAAGTTCGCCGGCGTCGAAGGCGACTACACCCGGATCGCGGTCGGCGAGCCGGTGCCCGGATGGCATCCGTACGCAGACGCCTACGCCGGGCCCGCGGAGTTCACCCCGGACGGCCCCACCTCCTCGGCCGACCCGCTGCTGCTCTACTTCACCTCCGGCACCACCGCCAAACCCAAGCTGGTGCAGCATACGCAGGTGTCCTACCCGGTCGGCCATCTGTCCACAATGTACTGGATCGGGCTGGAACCGGGGGACGTGCACCTCAACATCTCGTCCCCGGGGTGGGCCAAACACGCCTGGAGCAACGTGTTCGCGCCGTGGAACGCCGAAGCGACGGTGTTCCTGTACAACTACACGCGGTTCGACGCGGCCGCGCTGATGGCGCAGATGGACCGCTGCCGCGTGAGCAGCTTCTGTGCCCCGCCGACGGTGTGGCGGATGCTGATCCAGGCCGACCTCGGCGCACTGCGCACCCCGCCGGCGAAGGTCGTCGGCGCGGGCGAGCCGCTGAACCCCGAGGTGATCGAGCAGGTCGAACAGCACTGGGGCGTGACCATCCGCGACGGCTTCGGGCAGACCGAGAGCAGCGTGCAGATCGCCAACACCCCGGGACAGCACGTGCGGCCCGGTTCGATGGGCCGCCCGCTGCCGGGATTCGTCGTGGCGCTGGTCGACCCGGGCACCGGCGAACGCGCGGCCGAGGGTGAGATCTGCCTCGATCTGGCACACCGGCCGGTCGGCCTGATGGACGGCTACACCGGCGACGACGAGCGCACCTCGGCCGCGTTCTCCGGCGGCTACTACCACACCGGTGACGTCGGCTCGGTCGACGAGCGCGGCTACCTCACCTACGTCGGCCGCACCGACGACGTGTTCAAGGCCTCGGACTACCGGATTTCGCCGTTCGAACTGGAGAGCGTGCTGCTGGAGCACGAGGCGGTCGCCGAAGCGGCGGTGGTGCCGGCGCCGGACCCGATCCGGCTCGCCGTGCCCAAGGCGTACGTGGTGCTCAGCGCGGGCCACGAGCCGGACGCGGGCACCGCGCGGGCGATCCTGGCCTACGCGCGCGAGCACCTCGCGCCGTACAAGCGGATCCGCAGGCTGCAGTTCGCCGAGCTGCCGAAGACCATCTCCGGCAAGATCCGCCGGGTCGAGCTGCGCGGCAGGGAACAGCAGGGGCAACGGCCCGAAGGGGAGTTCCGCGAGGAGGACTTCCCCGACCTGAAGTCCTGACCCCGACCCGCCGGCTCCGGGCTATTCGGCCGGCACCACCGCGGCGAACACGGTCTGCTCGCCCTTGCTGCAGGTGGTGCCGCCCTGCGCGGCGGGCGGGCCGGAGGTGCACAGCCAGCCGTCCACGGTCTCGTTGACCGCGTCGTTCGAGCCGGAACCCTGGCGTCCTGCGATGGCTGCGTGGAAGTGCTTGACCACGGTCAGTGCTTCGCCGCACGAAACGCCGCCGGTCTGGCTGTCGTAGACGTAGAGGGTGAGACCGCTGGCCGCGGTCACCGTGCCACAGGTGCCCGGAGCAGCCGCGGCGGACGGCTTCGCGGTCGTCGGGCGGGCGGTGGGTTTCGCCGTGGTCTGTGGTGGCGGAGGTGGCAGCGGGGGAGGTGTGTGCGTGCTCGGTGTGGCTGCGGTGGTGGTTGCGGACGGTACCGGGGACGGCGCCGGCTGCGGAGCTGGATCCCCCGAACAGGCGGTGAAAACCGGCAACAGCAGTACTGCCGCGCACCACGCGCCGGATACGGTCTTCGACAGGCGCACCGGAGTCCTTTCGCCAGGGTTCTCGAAGCCATTCTGGCCCGTCAGCGCCCCGGCGGCCGGGACCGGCGCGGCACCGGCGCGTCCCGGTGGGTCCCGGTGGGTCCACTATGGACGGTTAACCCAGGGTTCACATCGTGAAACACAGTGCTGCCATCATGAATCGATCGGAGGAATCTCCGCCCGGTTCGTTAACGCGAGCCGGTCCGCCGCCGAAATACCGGGTGGACGCACTCGCTGCGCCCGTGTCCCCGAAACCCGCCACCGACGTGCCCGCCACGTCAGGAAGCACGAGCCGCACACAGCATGAGCACCGAAGCCGCCCGCACCCCGCAGCCGACCGATCCACCCACCGCACCGTGCAGCGTCGTCTGGTCCAGCGGCCGACCGTACGTCCTGGAATCCGGCCGGGGCAGGCCCCGCTGGGTCGGCTGCGACGACCGTGGCCGCCCGCACACCCTGAGCATTGCCGAACTCCGGCGCCGCGGCTGGAGCCACCGCCGCGCGAGCTGACGGCTCGGGCCGCCCCGGCGAGTCCTCCCGGGGCGGCTGTGCGCACTGAGACCGGCACGGCCGTCGCACTGGACAGATTGTGCAGTCGCGCCCGGCGCGCACGTGCCGGATCGCGCATAGTGTCCAGCACAAAGAGCGACACTTGCACAGTACCGCCCGGTCTGCGGAAGCTTCGGTCATGGACGACTGGGAGTTTCGCCGGCTGCACCGCCTGATGGTGCTCGCGCGGCGGATCGACGAGGACGCGATCGCGCTCCAGCGCCAGGGCGTGCTCCCCGCGTACGCGCCGGCGAAGGGGCAGGAAGCCGCCCAGGTGGGCAGCGCCGCCGCACTGGACCCGGCCAGGGACTTCGCCTTCCCCACCTACCGGGAGCTCGGGGTGGCGGTCGCGATGGGCGTCGACCTCGTGGGGTACCTGTCGACGCACCTGAACATCTGGCACGGCGGGATGTACGACTCGCAGGCCTCGCGGCTCGCGCCGTTCAACGCGGTCGTCGGGGGACCGGTCACGCACGCCGTGGGCTGGGCGATGGGCGCGAAGCTCGACGAGACCGGTGGCGCGGCCATCACCTACTTCGGCGACGGCGCAAGCTCGCAGGGCGACATCCACGAGGCGATGAACTTCGCCGGCGTTTACCGGCTGCCGGTGGTGTTCTTCTGCCAGAACAACGGCTGGGCGATCTCCCTGCCGGCCGCACGGCAGGTGGCGGGTGGTTCCGTGGCCGCCCGCGCGAGCGGCTACGGCATCGAAGGCGTCCGTGTCGACGGCAACGACGTGGAGGCGGTGTTCGAGGCGACGCGTGCCGCGCTCGACCGGGCCCGCGACGGCGGCGGGGCGACGGTGATCGAGGCGATGACCTACCGCCTCGGACCACACTCCACTTCGGACGATCCCGGTCGTTACCGCAGCCTGGAGGACGAGCAGGCCTGGACCGGGCGCGACCCGATCACCCGCGCCGCGCGCCGGCTGCCGGAAGCCGACCTCGCCGAGGCCGAGCAGTACGCGGCCGAGGTGGTCGAGCGGGTCCGGGAGGGGTTGCAGGCGCTCACGCCGCGACCGGCCGAGGAACTGTTCTCGTTCGTCTATCGCGAGCCCACGGCGGCGTTGCTGGCGCAGCAGCGAGCGTGGAAGGAGTCCCTCGATGCCTGAGTTCTCCTTGCAGCAGGCGCTGAACCTCGCGTTGTGCCACGCGTGCGAGGACGACGACCGGGTGCTGGTCTTCGGGCAGGACGTCGGCGTCCTCGGCGGCGTTTTCCGGGTGACCGACGGGCTGCGCAGCAAGTTCGGTGAGCAGCGCGTGTTCGACACGCCGCTGGCCGAGTCCGGGATCATGGGCATGGCGGTCGGGCTGGCGATGGCCGGATGGCGGCCGGTGCCGGAAATCCAGTTCGACGGGTTCAGCTATCCCGCGATCGACCAGATCGTCAACCAGGTCGCCCGCATGCACTACCGCAGCCGGGGCGTGCACGCGATGCCGATCACCTTGCGCCTGCCCAGTTTCGGCGGCATCAAGGCCCCGGAACACCACGGCGAGAGCCTCGAGGCGCTGTTCGCGCACGTACCCGGGTTGAAGGTGGTCTCGCCGGCCACGCCCGCCGAGGGCTACCACCTGCTCCGGCAGGCGATCGCCGATCCGGACCCGGTGATCTTCCTCGAACCGAAGTCGCGGTACTGGCACCGCGAGGCGTTCGATCCCACCGCACCGGCCGAGACGCTGCCGGTCGGCCGCAGCCGGGTCGTGCGTCCCGGCAAGCACGCGACGCTGGTCGCGTGGGGTGCGATGGTCGCGCGTTGTGTTCAGGTCGCCGAGCTCGCCGCCGAAGACGGAGTCGAACTCGAAGTGGTGGACCTGCGGTGGCTCAAGCCGATCGACGCCACCGGGCTCGCCGGATCGGTGGCCCGCACCCGACGCGCCGTGGTGGTGCACGAGGCGCCGCTGACCGCCGGACTCGGCGCCGAGGTGTCCGCGCTGATCACCGAACGCTGCTTCGCCGAGCTGCGCGCCCCGGTGCAGCGCGTCGCAGGCTACGACGTGCCGTACCCGTCCGGTGCGCTCGAGGACGAGTACCTCCCCAGTGCCGACCGCGTCCTGACTGCCGTCCAGACCACCTTGGAGTACCGCCGTGGCTGAAGCGACCTTTCCCCTTCCCGATCTCGGCGAGGGCCTGATCAGCGCGCGCGTGCTGGAGTGGCTGGTGGCCGAGGGCGACTGGGTGGAGCGCAGCACCCCGCTCGTCGAGCTGGAGACGACCAAATCGGCCGTGGAGATCCCGTCCCCGCAGTCCGGTCGGGTCACGCGGCTGCACGTCGGCGAAGACGAGGAACTGGGCGTCGGCGAACCGCTCGTCACCTTCACCGTGGCCGACGAGCAGGCCGGAATCGTCGGCACCGTGCCGGAAGAGAAGAAGCCCGCGCGCCGGGTTCGGCTGACCCTGCCGGAGGACTGAGCCGTGTTCGCCACCGCGGCCGACGGCACCAAGATCTGGTACGACACCGCGGCCGGCCCGCGGCCGGTGCTGTTCGTCCACGGGTTCGCCTCCGACAGCGACCGCACCTGGGTGCGCACCGGGTGGGTGCGCGCCGTGCAGGACCGTGGCCACGTCCTGGTCGACCTGCGTGGACACGGGCAGAGCGGGCGGCCCGCATCCGGATACTCGCCGGACGGGCTGGCGCGTGACGTCCTGAGCGTGCTCGACGAGGCCGGTCTGTCCGAAGTGGACGCAGTCGCCTACTCGATGGGCGGCCTGGTGGGCTGGGAACTGGCCGGACTCGCGCCGGGGCGGATCGGCAGGCTGGCTCTGGGCGGGATCGGCGGCGCACCGGCCGGTCGGGCGGAGCTGGCCCGCGTACAGGCCGCGCTGTCCGGACAGGGTCTCGAAGCCTGCGCCGAGGGCATCGCGGGACACCGCATCGAGGGCACGCCGCCGTGCCCGGTGCTGTTCGCGGCGGGCGACAGTGACGAGGTGGCCGCGGACGCGCCCGAGTTCGCCGCGGCGCTGAACGCGCCGTTCGTCTCGCTCGGGCGGCGCAACCACTTCAACGCGGTGTCCGGCAGGCGGTTCAAAGAGGCCGTGCTCGACTTCTTCGAGCGCTGAGTGCTCGCCGGGGGTGGGCTCAGCGGGGCGTGGCCGCCGGCCGGACGTGGCTGCGTCCGGGCGCCGGACCGGCCGCTCTAGGCTGAGCGGGTGACCACGGCGCCCGAGCCCAAGACCGAGCCGTCCCTGTGGCGGCAGGCGGGCACCATCCCCAACCTGCTTTCCCTGCTGCGGCTGGCCGGCGTGCCGGTGTTCCTCTGGCTGCTGCTCGGTCCGAAGGAGGACGGCTGGGCGCTCGCGCTGCTGATCTTCTCCGCGCTCACCGACTGGCTCGACGGCAAGCTGGCGCGCTGGCTCGACCAGATGTCGAGGCTCGGCCGGCTGCTCGATCCGGCCGCGGACCGGCTCTACATCCTCGCCACGCTGATCGCCTTCCTGCTGCGCGAGATCATCCCGTGGTGGGTCGTGGTCCCGCTCCTGCTGCGGGAACTGGTGCTCGGGATCTGCGTGCTCGTGCTGCGCCGCGCCGGGTTCGCCCCGCCGGAGGTGACCTACATCGGCAAGGGCGCGACCTTCGTGCTGATGTATGCGTTCCCGTTCCTGCTGCTCACCCAGGGCGGCTCCACGGTGGCCGCGGTCGCCCGTCCGATCGCCTACGCGTTCATGATCTGGGGCGGCGTGCTCTACGTGTGGTCAGGCGCGTTGTACGTGGTCCAGGTGGTGCGCGCGCTGCGCACCCGGTGAGGGAAGATTGCCCGCGAACAGTCCGGTACCAGGAAGGGGAGGGCGTTGACCACTCCGGAAGAGCTGCGCTACACCGAGGAGCACGAGTGGGTCGCCGGCCGCGACGGCTCGCTGGTGCGGGTGGGCATCACCGAGTACGCCCAGGACCAGCTCGGTGACGTGGTGTTCGTCGACCTGCCGGAGATCGGCAGGCGGGTCGCGGCGGGCGAGGTGTTCGGCGAGGTCGAGTCGACCAAGAGCGTGTCCGAGCTGTTCGCGCCGGTGGACGGCGAGATCGTCGCGGTCAACGACGCGGTCGCCGAATCGCCCGAGCTGATCAACTCCGATCCCTACGGCGAGGGCTGGCTGGTGCAGCTCCGCCTCGACGATCCCGCGAGCCCGGAAGCACTGCTCGAGGCCGAGGCGTACCGGGCCCTCGTGCAGGGCTGATCGGTTCGGGGGAGCCGCGGGGTCCCGGACCGATCAGGCACGGTACGTTGACAGCCGACGTTCTCGGTCGATGACAACATCTTGTGTAGAGGAGAGCCCAGGTGAGCACGAACGACGGGCCCGGCGTTCCCCCGGAGCAGTCTCCGGAGCGGACCTCTGTCTTCCGGGCCGACTTCCTGGCCGATGTCGAAGGCCAGGAGTCCGGGCCGGCCGCGGAGGCACCGGTACAGGGCGTCGACGCCCTGCCGCCGGGCTCCGCACTGCTGGTCGTCAAGCGCGGCCCCAACGCGGGTTCGCGCTTCCTGCTGGACCGCGACACCACGAGCGCGGGACGGCATCCGGACAGCGACATCTTCCTCGACGACGTCACGGTCTCCCGCCGGCACGCCGAATTCCGGCGTGAGGGCGGCGAGTTCGTCGTGATCGACGTCGGCAGCCTCAACGGCACCTACGTCAACCGCGAGCCGGTCGACCAGGCCGTGCTCGCCGGCGGCGACGAGGTGCAGATCGGCAAGTTCCGCCTGGTCTTCCTGACCGGCCCGGGGCACGGGGGCCAGGGGGCACAGTGACGGCGGCCGGGCAGCCCGGTCGTTTCCAGGCCCGGCGCGACGGGATGAGCATCGGGGCGGTGCTCGCGCAGCTGCGCGGCGACTTCCCCGATGTCACCATCTCCAAGATCCGGTTCCTGGAGGCCGAAGGCCTCGTCCGGCCAGGCCGCACTCCCTCGGGATACCGCCAGTTCACCCCGGCGGACGTGGAGCGGCTGCGGTTCGTGCTGTCCGCGCAGCGCGACCACTACCTCCCGCTGAAGGTCATCAAGGAACAGCTCGACGCCGCGGACGCCGGGACCGAGCCGGACGCACCGGTCCCGGCGGCGCCGCGGCTGCCGCGCCGGCTCGTGCCGCTGGGCGATCCGAGCGCGGCCGGGTTGCCCGCCGCCGCGGATTTCGAGGCCGGGCCGGACACCCGGCTCACCCAGGAGGACCTGCTGGAGCGTGCCGGGATCGACGAGGCCACGCTGGCGCAGCTGTGCCAGTACGGCCTGCTTCGTCCCGGTTCGGCCGGGTTCTTCGGGCCGGAGGCGGTGCTGATCGCGCGCACCGCGCGGGCGCTGACCGAATTCGGTATCGAGCCGAGACATCTGCGTGCGTTCCGCGCCGCGGCCGATCGCGAGGTCGGCCTGCTGGAGCAGATCGTGACCCCGGTGTACCGGCATCGTGACGAGGACGCGAAAGCGCGGGCGGACGAGGTGGTCCGCGAGCTGGCCGCGCTGTCGGTCACCCTGCACACGCTGCTGGTGAAGGCCGGGATCCGGGGGGTCACCGGCGGCTGAACGCGGGTTCCGCAGCGTGAGAACCACTTCACGGTGCATGTCAATGCCTGAATGTTCGCGCCCGTATGCCGTACCGTGAGAGACGGTTTGCGGCGCCGCGAACCGAGAATGTCCGCCACTAGCGAGCACAGCGCCCGGATGACGGGTAGCGTCGAAACCAACGGCGCGAGTACGTCGCAAGCGCTGCAGCCCGTGTGCACGAGAGGGAGGCGAAGCCCGATGAGCGAGATGCGCGTCGTCGGTGTGCGGGTGGAACTGCCCGCGAATCAGCCGATCTTGTTGCTGCGGGAGACCGAGGGCGAGCGGTACCTGCCGATCTGGATCGGCTCGGTCGAGGCCACCGCGATCGCCCTCGAGCAGCAGGGAGTCCGGCCTGCCCGGCCACTCACCCACGATTTGCTCAAAGAGGTCATCGGCGCACTCGGCCGGGAGCTGGAACAGGTCGTGATCACCGATCTCAAAGAAGGCACGTTCTTCGCGGAACTGGTCTTCGACGGCGACATCCGGGTGTCCGCGCGCCCCAGCGATTCGGTCGCGCTCGCGCTGCGGATCGGGGTCCCCATCCACGCCGTGGACGCGGTGCTGGAGGAAGCGGGCCTGATCATCCCGGACGAGCAGGAGGACGAGGTCGAGAAGTTCCGCGAGTTCCTCGATTCGGTGTCTCCCGAGGATTTCCGCGGCGCCGACACGTGAGCCCGCGGTGAGCGTGGACGACAGCTGCGCGCGCACCGGGCTGCACCGGCATCCGGTTCCGCTTTCCGCCGTTTCGTCCGGCGCCTACTGCGGCGCTGTCGCGCGCTCGAACAGATCGGCCAGCTCACGTCCGTAGCGGTCCAGATCGATCGACGGATCGGCCGCGTAGGCCGCCGCGACGCCGTCCACCGCCTGTGCGATCGCCAGCGCGACCACCTCCGGTGCGATGTCGCCGAACGCCCCCTCGCGCCGGCCCTGGTCCAGCTGCCGCTGCACGAACCCGGTCCGCATCTGGGTGAGCGTCACCCCTGCCATCGCCCAGCCGTCGCGATCGTCGGAGTGCGCGGCCATTTCGAGCAGTACCCGCACGCATTCGGGGTAGTCGCGCAGGAAGGCCACGGACGTCTCCAGGTACGCGCGCAGGTTCGCCGCGCGATCGCCGGGGTCGATGCCGGTGCTGCGCTGCTGCAGGTACTGCGTCTTGATCTCGGTCACGGTGCTCAGCACGGCCTGCATCAGCCCGGCCTTGTTCGTGAAGTGGTACGAGATCAGCCGGGTGCTGCTCAGCCCGGCCCGCTCCTTGATCCGCGCGAAGGTGGTACGCGGGTATCCGTGGTCGGCGATCGTCGCGATCGTCGCCCCGACGATCTGTGCCCTCGTGGTGGCTTCGGTGATGCTGAGGCCGAGCTCGGCCTGGGTATCCGGAGTTACTTGCATGAGTAAAAACTAACATGACTGAGTAAAACGTGCCACCGGTACGGCGAACGGGCCAACTCTCCACACGGGCTTGAGGTCAGCCGCGCGTCGCGTTGACCGGCCCGCGGCGCGGCCTTACCGTCGAAGGCGGTAAATCGCCACGATGTGATTCGCCGATTGCGTCTGGTCGTGGCGGTGCTCCCCGGTCGATCCCGCTCCTGGGCCCGGCCGGCTGTGGTTCGCCGGCCGCCGGGTCGGGCGAGGGGAGGCTTGCGTGGTCGAGGCTGGTAGTCCGGAGAGGCCGCCTGTTCGTGCCGCGGACGGCGAGCAGGGCGAGCTGTTCCCGGACGCCTCGCTGCCCGACGAACTGGTCGGCTACCGCGGACCCGCGGCCTGCCAGATCGCCGGGATCACCTATCGGCAGCTGGACTACTGGGCACGTACGAAGCTCATCGGGCCGAGCATCCGGACCGCACACGGTTCGGGATCGCAGCGGCTGTACTCGTTCAAGGACATCCTGGTCCTCAAGGTCGTGAAGCGGCTGCTGGACACCGGGGTGTCGCTGCAGAACATCCGGGTCGCGGTCGAGCACCTGCGTCTGCGCGGGGTCAGGGACCTGGCCAGGGTGACGTTGTTCTCCGACGGCACCACGGTGTACGAGTGCACCTCGCCGGAGGAGATCGTGGATCTGCTGCAGGGCGGACAGGGCGTGTTCGGCATCGCGGTGAGCGGTGCGATGCAGGAGATCAGCGGCACCATCCACGAGTTCCCGGCCGAACGTGCCGACGGTGGCGTCGTCGAGGCGGACGTGCCGGACGAGCTGACCCAGCGCCGCAACGCCCGCCGCACCGGCTGAGCACCGCACGGCTAGACTGACCGTGCGGTCGACGAACCCGCGCGGGAGAGACCGAGCCCGCCATCCACGAGCTCGGCGCCGAAGGAGCAAGTCCTCCCCGGAACCTCTCAGGCACCCCGGACCGCGCGGACGAGACGCCTCTGGAAAGCGTTCCGGCGGGAAACCACCCACCGGCACCGCCGACGGTGCAAGCCCGGCTTATCCACGCGGGTGAAACTCTCAGGCGCCCCACGGGGCACGGACAGAGCGGGGAGGACCCCGGCTCGAGCACTCCGCTCGCCGGGGACGGCTTGGCCGCGGCACGCCGCCCGGTGACGGTGGTCTGAACCCTCGCGGCAGTGGTCGAGACCACCGTGGTCGCATGCCGGTTCCCGATGGAAACCCGCTGTGCGAACGGGAAATCAGCCGGTGACACTGGTCTGGACCGGCGCGTGCGCAACCCGCGCAGTCCGGTGCGCGAGCTCGTGCCAGGGGCCGGCCTTGCGGGCGTGCGGAGTGGTCGCGGCGCACCGGGGAGTGGAGACCGGGCGGAGGGGCCGCCGGGCGCCCGGTGGGGTGGCTACCGGGCGGTGCGCCGGCCGGCCGCCACCCCGGTCGTGGTCAGGCGGGGAGCTTGTCCAGGAATCCGTGCACTTTCGTGATCCGGCCGTCGGCCAGTTCGACCACGTCGAAGCCGACGGCGACCGGTTCGGTCGCGTCCGCAACGGTGAGGTGCCAGTGGAAGCGGGCGAGGTGGTGGTGTGCGTCCGGCGGGGCAGGCAGGGTGAAGGCCATCCCGGCGAACCGGGCCTGCGCGCCGCCGATGAAACCGTCGATGGCGTCGTGGCCGGTGGCCTCGCCCAACGGGTCGGTGTAGGTGGCGGCCGGATCGAACAGGTCGGCGATCCTGGCGCGCCGCCGGTGCGGGTCGGTCTCGTTCCACACGGCGAGGTACTGCCGGACGGTCGTCGTCACGTCGGACACCGGAGTGCTC
The DNA here is from genome assembly GCF_039536925.1 of Amycolatopsis ultiminotia. Taxonomy (NCBI): domain Bacteria; kingdom Bacillati; phylum Actinomycetota; class Actinomycetes; order Pseudonocardiales; family Pseudonocardiaceae; genus Amycolatopsis; species Amycolatopsis ultiminotia. The sequence continues at coordinate 65,229 of NZ_BAAAZN010000012.1, forward strand.
CTTTGCGTTGGCGGGCAACGAATTCGACGGCAATCCTGACCACGACGGGTGCGCCGGGTCGATTACCCGGAAGGTAACCGCGGCCGATTACCCGCGGGGTAATGGTCATCCGGCAGCAGAGGTCGTAGCGTCTTGCGACGTGACGACAACGGTGCGGGCCCCGGTCGGCGAGCTGGTGCGGGAATGGCGTGACCGACGCCGGATCAGCCAGCTCGCCCTCGCGATCTCCGCGGACATCTCGACCCGGCACCTGAGCTTCGTGGAGACCGGTCGTTCCCGGCCCAGCCGGGAGATGGTGCTGCGCCTCGGCGAGCACCTCGACCTGCCCCTGCGGGAACGCAACCGGCTGCTGCTCGCCGCCGGATACGCGCCGGCCTACGGTGAGTCGGAACTGGCCGCGCCGGAGATGGCCCTGGTCCGCGACGCGGTCCGGCGGCTGCTCGCCGGACACGATCCGTATCCGGCGGCGGTCGTCGACCGGTCCTGGAACCTCGTGGACGCGAACCGGAGCCTCGCACTGCTCACCGAGGGTGTGTCGCCGGATCTGCTCACCGGCCCGGTCAACGTCCTGCGCGTCACCCTGCATCCGGACGGCATGGCGCCGTACGTGCTGAATCTGGGGGAGTGGCGGGCGCACCTGCTCGGCCGGTTGCGCCGCCAGGTCGAGCAGACCGCCGACCCGGTGCTGTCCGACCTGCTGACCGAACTGCGCGGCTACCCGTGCGCGCAGCCCGTGCCGGAGGTCGAAATCCCCGGCCCCGGCGACATCTTCGTGCCGCTGCGCTACCGGCACCGGGGCACCGAGCTGAGCTTCTTCAGCACCGTCGCGACCTTCGGCACGCCACTGGACGTGACCGTCGCGGAGCTGGTGATCGAATCGTTCTACCCGGCCGATCCGGCGACCGCGGAGCACCTGCGGCAGGGCTGAGCACGGCTACCATCAGGCCCATGCGAAGGGCACGCCGGTGAAGGCGTTCGTGGTGACCGCGCCCGGCGCCGCCGAGGTGGCGGACGTGCCGGAACCGGTCGCCGCGATCGGCGAGGTCGTGGTCGACGTGGAGTGTGCCGGGGTCTGCGGCACGGACGCCGAGTTCTTCACCGGCGAGATGCAGTACCTGGCCGACGGGCATGCGCGCTACCCGATGCGGCTCGGCCACGAATGGTGCGGCACGGTGTCCGAGACCGGTCTCGGGGTGCATCCGGCCTGGGTGGGGCGCCGCGTCACCGGGGACACCATGCTCGGCTGCGGCCGGTGCCGCCGCTGTCGGGGCGGGCGCCAGCACGTGTGCGCACAGCGGCAGGAGGTCGGCATCCGCGGTGGCCGGGCCGGCGCACTGGCGGAACGAGTCGCGGTCCCGGTCAGGTCGCTGCACGAACTGCCCGCCGGGCTCGAACCCGCACTCGGCGCGCTGGTCGAACCGGGCGGCAACGCCTGCCGGGCGGCGCGCGCGGCGGCCGGGGAACGCGTGCTGGTGCTCGGCCCCGGCACGATCGGCCTGCTGACCGCGCAGTTCCTGCGTGCGGCCGGCTGCGAGGTGCATCTGGTCGGCGCCACCGCGCGGTCGGTGGACTTCGCCCGCGCACTCGGCTTCCCGGCCGGGACCGAGCCGCCGGAACCCCCGTTCGACGCGGTCGTCGATGCGACGAACGATCCGGGCTCGCCCGCTCGGGCACTGGACCTCGTCGAACCCGCAGGCCGGATCGTCTGCATCGGGCTCGCCGGACGGCCGAGCCCGATCGACACGAGGAACGCGGTGCTCAAGGACGTGACCGCGGTCGGCGTGCTGAGCGCGTCGCCCGGCCTGTCCGCCACGGTGGAGGCCTACGCGGCCGGAGACGTCGACCCCCGCCCGCTGGTCGCGGCAACGGTCGGACTCGACGAGGTGGCCGCGATCCTGTCCGGGCACCGTCCGTCCGGGGCGACGGCGGGCCCGAAGATCCAGGTGGACCCCCGGGCCTGAGCCGCCGCCGGTCGCTGCTCAGGCCAGGTGTTCCGCCGCCGCCCGGAGACTCACGGAGGAACCGCTGAACGTGTCGATCCTCGGCTGCGCACCGGAATCCGGTCCGGGCACGCCGGTTTCCACCCTGATGTAGTCCAGAGTGGACAGCCGGGCGAGGAAGTCCCGTACCGCCGGATGCCGGTGTGCCTCCCGGGTGACGACCACGACGCTGCGCCACGAGCGAGCCTCCGCCAGCACGGCGTCGGCGTCGGACGGCCCGACGGTCAGTACCCGGGTTCCCGGCACCAGTTCGGTGAGGTGCGGGCCGAGGCCCCACGGCATCGGCCCGGCCGCGATGGTCGGGTCGGTGTGCACGTCGACGACCAGCGGCGGGCCGGTGAGCCGGGGCGTGCCGGTGATGCGCAGTGCGGCGCGCGCGGCCTCGAGCCCCAAGGTGCGGTCCACCGGCCGCAACGGCGCGGCGGCGGGGGAGGTGCCGAGCGATGCCGTCCGGGCGGCCGCATCGGCGAGTCGCTCTTCGGCAAGGCGGCCCTCTTCGACCGCTGCGACGATGGTCGCGGTGATCCGATCCAGTGCCGAGGCATCGAACGCTGCTCCGCCGATGCACAGCGCGTCTGCACCGGCCACGAGAGCCTGCACTGCTGCGTCACCCAGGCCGTCATGCCGCCCGTAGGAGCCGGAGACGGCGCCCATCTCCAGCGCGTCTGTGATCACTGCGCCGGTGAAGCCCAGTTCTCCGCGCAACACGTCGGTCAGCGCGGTCCGGTTCAGCGTCGCCGGTTGCTCGCCCCAGGCCTGGACCACGAGGTGACCGGACATGACCGCGCGGACGCCCGCCTGGACCGCAGCGGCGAAGGGGACCAGTTCGATCGAGCGCAGTTCGTCCGGCGTACGGGGCAGCACCGGCAGCGCGACGTGGGAATCCTCTGTCGCCGCGCCGTGTCCGGGGAAGTGCTTGGCGCATGCGGCCACGCCGTACTTCTGGAGCCCGGTCACGTACGCGGCGACGTGCGGGGCTGCGACGGCAGGATCGGAACCGAAGGCTCGCACACCGATGATCGGGTCTTCCGCCGCCAGCGTCAGGTCGGCACACGGTGCCAGGTTCACCGTGACCCCGCACGCTGCCAGCCGTTCGCCCAGCGCCGCGGCGACCGAGGTGGTCAGCTCGGGGTCGCCCGCCGCGCCGAGCGCGAGCGGGCCGGGGACGAACGAGCCGGTGGCGACGTCGAGCCGGGTGACGTCGCCGCCCTCCTCGTCGATCCCGACCACCACGTCGTCGCGTTCCGCGCGCAGCGCGGAGGTCAGTGTCGCCACCTGCTCGTCGTCCACCACGTTGCGGCCGAACAGGATCACCCCGCCGAGGCCGCCGGAGAGCCTGCGGCGCAGCCAGTCCGGCGCGGTCGTCCCGGCGAAACCGGGCAGCAGCACGGCTTCGGCCCACCTGCGCAGATCCACCATCGGCTACCCCTTCACCGCGCCCGCGGTCATCCCGGACACGAGTTTCCGTTGCACGATCAGGAAGAACACCAGCGCGGGGATCGCGTAGACCACCGAGGCCGCCATCACCCCGCCCCAGTCCACGGAAAACGCGGTGCGGAACGAGGACAGCCACACCGGCAGCGTCTGCTTCGACTGGTCCCGCATGAACACCAGCGCGAACAGGAACTCGTTCCACGCGGTGATGAAGCTGAACACCGACGTGGTGACCAGACCGGGGCCGAGCAGTGGCAGCGTGACCCGGCGGAACGCGCCGGTGCGGCTGCAGCCGTCGATCATCGCGGCCTCTTCGAGGTCGTACGGGATCCCGTTGACGAACCCGTAGAGCATCCACACGGTGAACGGCAGCGACGTGGCGAAGTAGACCAGCAGCAGCGACGGCAACGTGTTCAGCAGTCCGAGATCGCGCATCAGCAGATACATCGGGATGAACAACGCCGAGAGCGGGGCCAGCTGCGCGACCAGGATCAGCAACAGGAATCCCTTGCGGCCGCGGAAGCGGAACCGCGCGAGCGGGATCGCCGCCAGCACCCCGACGACGAGTGCCGCGAGCACCGCGCCGAGCGTGACGATCAGGCTGTTGCCGAGGTAGGTGACGAAGCCGGGTTTGGTGAGTGCCGAGGCGAAGTTCGCCAGCGTCGCCGACGACGGGAACAGGTCGAACTTCGGCGACAGGATTTCGCCCGGTGTCTTGAGCGCGGTGGTGAACATCCAGTACGTCGGGAACAGGAACACCAGCGCGACCAGCACACCTGCCACCGAGAGCGTGACCCGCTGGGTCCGGGACTTCCTCACGTGATCTCCCCGTCCTTGGTCCGGACCAGCAGCTGCACGTACCGGGCGGTGACGGCCAGCAGCAGCACCAGCATGATGGTGGCGATCGCGGCGGCCGAGCCGAAGTGGCTGCCCGCGATACCCTTGAGGTACTGCAGGATCGCCAGCGTGGTGCTGGCGCCGTCCGGTCCGCCCTGGCGGATCGCCCAGACCTGGCCGAACATGTTGAAGTCCCACAGCACGGACAGGAACGTGACCATGGTCAGGATCGGCCGGATCGCGGGCCAGCTGACCGCACGGAAGGTCTGCCACGGTCCGGCACCGTCGATCCCGGCCGCCTCGTACTGCTCGCGCGGCACGCCGATCAGCCCGGCGTAGAGCGTGAACGCCACGAACGGCACGGCCTGCCACAGCACCAGCAACCCGATCACGACGAGCGTGCTCGTGCCGGTGGAGAACCAGGAGTAGCCGATGAACGAGTGGAAGCCCAGTCTGTCGAGCGTCTTGTTCAGGATCCCGTACTGCTGGTCGAAGATCCACTGGAACACCGTGGTCGTCGCGATCACCGGCACCGCCCAGGCGAGCACCAGCGAGACCTGCACGCAGATCCGCAGCACCGGGTTGAGGTGGCGCATGAGCACCGCGATCAGCAGTGCGACGAGCAGCGTCGCGGCCACCAGCAGGGCGGTGAACCCGACCGTGCGGACCGCGACCGTCCAGAACTCCGGATCGGTCAGCACGTCGGTGTAGTTCTTCAGCCCGACCCAGACGGTCTTGCCGGTCACCAGTTCGCGCAGGTCGAGCTGGCGCACACTGATCCCGAGCATCTGCACGGTCGGCCACCCGAGCAGTACCAGCACCGCGGCGACGGCGGGCAGGAGCAGTACGTACGGGGTGATCCGTTCGGCGCTCCAGCGCCGTTTCGCGGGGCCGACGCGTGCCGATGCCGGCGGGGTGGTCCCCGCCGGCAGCAGCGCGTCCTTCGTCGCGGTCATCCGCCGATGATCTTGTCGAGGGCGGTGTTCGCGTCGGCCGTGGCCTGGTCCAGGTTCTTCTTCCCGGTCAGGTACGCGGTGAGCATGTCCTTGAGCGGGTTCTGGCCGGACTCGACTTCACCCCACTTCGGGCTGGCCGGCACCGCACGGCCGTTCTTCGAGGTCTGCGCCATCACCGCGCCGAGCGGGTCCTTGGACAGTGCACTGACGTCGGTGGACGTACCCGGCACGGCACCCGCGGCGGCCAGCTGCGTCATGTACTTGGCGCTGGTCAGCAGCTTCAGGTAGTCCTTGGCCAGATCGGTGTTCTTGCTGTTGACCGGCACGACGAGGTTCGAGCCGCCGAGGAACACCGGCGCGCTCTTGCCCGCGGTCCTGGACGGGATCGGGAACGCGCCGGTCTTGGCGGTGATACCGGGATCGGTCTCCGCCGCGGTCGGCAGCTCGCTCGGGGTGCCGACGAACATCGCGACCTTGCCGCCGCCGTAGATGCCCGCCTGCTGCGGATTGGCCTCGTCGTTGTCCTTCGGTGCAGTGGTCCCGGAGGCCGCCACGAGCTGCTTGTAGAAGTCGAGACCGGCCTTCGCGCCCGCGCTGTCGAGGGTGGACTTGAAGTTCGGGCCCTCGGCCTTGGCGATGTCGCCGCCATTGTCCCAGATGAACGACAGCAGCGCGTACCAGTTCTGGCCCGGCAGGTACAGCGGCTGAAACTCCGGGTCGCTGCCGAACTTCGCCTTCAGCTTCGCGATCGCGTCGAGCCACTCCTGGTTCGAGGCCGGCGGCTTGGTGATGCCGGCCTGCTCGAACATGTCCTTGCGGTAGACGACTTCGCGGCTCGCGGCGTAGAACGGCACGCCGTAGGTCTTGCCCTCGTACTCGCCGGAAGCCTTGAGCCCGGCCAGCCACTGTGCGCCGTTGAGGCTCTGCACGTCGCCGGAGAGGTCGGCCAGCACGCCCTGCGATGCGAACGCGGGCGTCTGCGTGTTGCCGACCTCGATCACGTCCGGCGGCGTGTCGCTCGCCAGTGCGGTGGTCAGCTTCTGCTGGATGCCGTTCCACTGCTGGATCTGGAAGTCCACCTTGACTCCGGGGTGGGCCGCCTCGAACTCCTTGTCCAGCGCCGTGGTAAGGCTGTCCGGCGCGGAGCCGGTCATCAGCCAGACCGTCAGCGTGCTGCCCTGTCCGCCCCCCGAACCGGAGGCGTCGTCACCCCCGCCGGAACCGGCGCAGCCGGCCGTCGCGAGCGTGATGGCGGCGGCCCCCGCCGCCAGCTTGAGCCAGCGCTTCACTTGTCTCGTCCTTTCGGTGCCCGGCCGCCCCGGCCGTTCAGTGACAAATGGTGTAGACCAATGTGGAGAGAGTGGTCCGGACCACAGCCGGTGTCAAGGCGGTTGCCAAGATGTTGTGAACGAGGCCGGAGAATTGACGCTGGGTGTCCGGACGATTACCCGCACCGCCGGGGAAAGCTTGGTGGAGTGCGGAAACCCGGCGCAGGGCGGCGGTTCGCGGGCAGCGCGGGCGGTTGGCGAAGACCTCACGGGCCGGTGGTCCGGTGGTACGGGCTGGTCCGCCCGGTTGCGCACAGTGAAACACCGGGACCGGACAACGCCCCAGGCCGTCTGGCGGGGGCTTTCCGGTCGCCGGGGTGCTGGCACTGAGCGGGGATCTGCGTCCAGTGCGCGTAGGCGGTCGTCGAGCCACTGGCGGTGAAGCCGTAGTTCTGTGCGTTGATGCGGTCGCATCAGTCGTCGTCGGAGGGGTCGCGGCCGGTGCGGTGCGGACGGTCAGCGGCATGCACGGTGCCGTCCGCGGCCAGCGCGGGCGTGCTCACGCAAAGCGCGCTGGCCGTGGCGAACACGACCAGTACTGGTACGCGTTTCGGGGTCTCGTCTCTCGGTCCCCCAGCGGATGGGGCACCAGTGAACCCACGCCGGGCAAAAGCCCGCCACGGTCCGGGCGCCGGCGGCACTGCCGTTACGCTGCCGGGGTGAGCACCTCTTCACCCACTTTGCGCGGCTTCCCCGGACTCGTCCTCGCCGTCCGGTTCTGCACAGAGCTGGCGCTGCTGGCCGGGCTCGCGGTCGCAGGCGCCCGGCTCGGCGGGAACGTGCTGCTGGACGTGCTGGCCGCGGTGCTGTGGCCGGCACTGGCCGCGGTGATCTGGACGTTCGTGATCGCACCCCGGGCGAAACGCCGCGCACCGGAGCCGACCCGCTTCATCCTGGAGGTGGCACTGTTCGGCGTCGCCGCACTCGGCCTGATCGCAGCCGGTCTCCCGGCCGCAGGCATCGCACTCGGCGCGGCAGGCATCGCCGTGGCGGTGGCCGTCCGGGTGTGGGCCAAGGAAGGCTGACCACCACCGGACGGGCTCGCCGAACCAGACCGCCGAGCCACCGGCACGCGGCCGTGCCGGTCCGAGCCGGTGGATCGGGCCGCCGACCAGACCCGCCGGGCCGGGGCGGGGCGGCGAGCCAACCGCGCCGGGCCTGGCAAGCTGCCGCGGCGAGCCAAACGGGACCAGGCCGCGCCGCCGCGCCGAGCCATGGCGAACCGGTCCAGGCCTCGCGGGGCCGAACCGCGCCGAATCGAGCCGGGCCAGGCCCGCTGCCAAGTCGGGCCGGGGCGGGGAGCCGGGTCGGACGAAGCCGGGCAGCCAAACTGGGCCGGGCCGGGAGCCTCGCCGGGCCGGGCCGAGCCGCGCCGAGCCGAGCCGAGCCGCGCCGAGCCGGGCCGGGCCGCGCCAATCCGGGGCGGGCCGGGTTGTGGTGCGTCAGTCGAGGTTCTCTGCGTGGTCCAGGTCGGCTCGGGTGAGGGTGGCGGTGCGGATCGTCAGCTCGGTGAGCAGGTTGTGGTTCAGGGAGTTCCCGATCGGTTCGGGGACCTCTTCGCGTTTGAGTCCGGCCACGCCTGCGGCGGAGAGGCGGTTGCGGACCGGGGTGATGACCCGGTCGACCTTCTTCTCGTCCCATCCCTCGCCGGGTTCCAGCTCGGCCATGAGGGCGGCGACGTGGCCGCGGCTCATCGGCTGCGGGCGGTGCTCGCGGCGCAGGAACTGCTGACCGAGCAGCGTCAGCACGAGTCGTTCGCGCTCGGAGAGGCGCCACACCTGGGCGGGCAGTGTCGGGCCTGCGGCCGGTGGCGGCCGGTCACGGTCGGCGCCCGCGACGTACACCTCGAGCGGATGCTTCCGCCCGCCGGTGCCGACCACGAGCAGCAGGATCGTGCGTCCCGGCGGCATCGGCACCGGTTCGTCGTCCGCGTGCAGCCGCCGGGTCGCGGCGTACTCGATCGGCGTCTGGCCGCTGTTGAGCAGCCACCACGAGCCGTTGCGGTAGGTGAACGAGCCGTGCTCGCGGCTGACCCGCCGGTCGTCGGGGCCGACCGGCACCCCGTCCGTGCCGGGATCGCGGCCGAACGGCAACCGGGCGTGTTCGGCCGGCAGCACGGTCTTGGTGGCGGACAGGCTCCGTACCGCGAGCGCGCCCGGCGGGGTCGGGCTCGGCGGCGCGGACTCGGCGGCGGGGAAGACGGTCAACGCGGATCCTCTCCGATCGGGGGACCGGTCCCGCACCGGGGCCGGTACCGTTCGCGCATGAATTTTCGCACCAGTGTCCGGTTGTCCGTCGCGCCGGTGGCTCTGCTGGCGGTCCTCGCCGGATGCTCCTCGGGGCCGGACACCGGGCCCGCGCCGTCCTCCCCCCCGCGGTCGTCGTCCGCGGCCCCGGTTTCCGAAGCGGTTCCCGACCGCCAGCCGCACACGCTCGTGCTGAACGCCGACGGCAGCGGCGCGCTCAAGCAGATCGTGTATACCGTCGACGGCACCACGAAGCAGACCGGCTCGGTGAAGCTGCCGTGGCGGCAGTCGATCACCGTGCCTGCCGACGGCAAGGCGCACCAGTGGACGCTGGAGATCTCCTACTCCGGCTCGGGCGCGAACAGCATCGAGCTGTACTCGGTGTTCGACGGCAAGGAATCGGTGCACACCGGTGCGGCAGGCTCGGGCTCGGGCAACACCGAGCTGAGTTCCTCGGTCGGCGGCACGGTACAGGGCTGAGCCGGCACCTGCGTCAGACCGGACCGGCGTCGTGGGTCCACCAGTCGATCATCGCGAACGGCTCGGTGCCCCGATGCGCAAAGGCCTCGATGCCGGTCTGGTCGTCGGTCCACTGCAGGTAGCGCTCGCCGCCGGGGTCGACCGTGCCGCAGGCGAGGCGCCCGGTCCGGCCGCCGCGCGTGTAGGGCCGGTCGGCGGAGAAGTCCTTCGGCTGGTCGGTGCACGCCTGCGTACTGTCGCCGGAGCTGTTGAACACCTGGTTCATCGTCGCCGGGTCCGGCAGCTGGTAGTACACGACGAGGCCGGCACCGCTGGTACGCCCGCAGGCGACCGCGGCGACCGGGGCCACTGCCCCGAGATCCTGCCACTGCCGGCCCGCCGACGGGCGCACGCAGTTGAGCCGGGACGCGGCAGGAACGTGCTGCAGCAGCGCCTTTTCGGCCTGGTTCGGGAACGCGGGGGAGGCGTGCGTGTTGACCTCGTTCACGATCCGGCCGAGCGGGGCGAGATGCCAGTCGCTCCACCACGCGCCGGTCTGGTCCGCGGTGGTGCCGGTGACGTGGCCGATCATGCCGAACGCCTCGATGCTCCAGTCGATGGCGACGGTGCCGTCCGGACCGGGGTGGCAGAGCACCTGCCCGAGATCGACGCTGAGCCAGTCGAACCGCGTCGTGCCGAGGAACGGCGCTCCGGGGCAGCCGCTCCCGCTGGGTGCTTTCGCGGTGCTGACAAGCCCTTCGAACGTGGTGCGCAGGCTGGGCCGGTCCGCGAAGCGGAAGTACGAGACCTCTCGCGCACCAGCGCCGCGCGGGGTGCAGGTGAGGCCGGCGACGGCACCGGGGTAGTCGCCGAGTTCGGCCGGCGCACTGCGGTGACAGGCGGTTCCCGCGGCCACTTGCGTGAGCGCCTGTTCGTCCGCAGTCGGGAACGCCGGGGCGGCGGTCCACGCTGCCCACGCACGGCGTAGCGCAGCGTCCTCGCTTTCCGGTGCTTCAGCCGTGGTCACGGTGCGCGCGGCATCGTCTGTCCAGACCACTGTGGACTGTCCATCGCGGACTTGGCAGAATACCCGTCCGCGGGCCGGACCGGTTGCCGGGTAACGGTGTTCGGCGCCGCTGCCTGATGCACAGTCACCGTGGTTCGCGGTGACCCCAGACGGAGAGAGGCGTGCGGCATATGCGTCGGCGGCCTGTTTCGGTTCGGCGTAGACGGCGGTGGTCGCGGCACGGCCGGTGGCGTCGTGGCAGGTGATCGTGGCGGTCGCGCCGGCGGCGGGGGAGCCGGCCGTCCCGCAGTCGTCGCGAAGGGCCGTGGGCAGCCGCGCCAGCGTGGCATCGTCCGGGCCGGAAAGCCCACCGGTGCTCAGCCATGCGACGAGCAGGCCGACCACCACGACCGCCACGGCGGGAATGCCCGCACGCAGCCACCTCCTGCGGCGACGGTCGGTGCGCTCGGCGGCCGCGGTGGCGGCCACCAGGTCGTCGAGCAACGCGCCGCACGTCGGATGCCGCGCTGCCGGGTCCGGGTCCAATGCCCGGCCGAGCACGTCGGCACCCGGGTGCTCCAGGGCGACGTGGTAGGGCGGCGCTCCGGAGAGGCATTCGTAGAGCACACAGGCCAGTGAGTACACGTCGGCCGCCGGACCGGCCGGTTTCCCGTCCCGCTGTTCCGGCGCGGCGTAGCTGACCGTGCCGACGAACACCCCGCTGGCGGTGAGCTTCGTGCGGTCGAGCCGGCGGGCGATGCCGAAATCGCACAGGTACGGATGCCCGGTGTGCTCCTCGACGAGGATGTTGCCCGGCTTCACGTCACGGTGCACGAGCCGGCTGCGGTGCGCGGCATCGAGCGCGGCGGCCACCCCGCGGCCGATCGTGACGGTGGTTGCGAACGGCAGCGTCCGGTGCGTGCCGAGCAGCCGGGAGAGGTTCGTGCCGCGCACGTACTCCATGGCGAGGTGGCCGAAAGTGCCGTCGGCGCTGAGCCCGGCGTCAAGCGTCCTGACGACGTTCGGGTGCACCAGGTCCCTGGCAATCCGGCTCTCCCGCTCGAACCGTTCGCGGGAACCGGGCACCTGCAGGAACTGCGGACCGACGACCTTCAGCGCCACCGCCTTGCCGGTACCGGTGTCGACCGCCTCGAAGACCTCGCTCATCTGCGTCGCGGCGAGCTGGCGCACGAGCCGGTACCGCGGCAGCCTGCCGGTGATGTCCGGCCGGTCCAGCGTCGGCGCTTCGGTCTGCTCGTCCACGATCTGCCCCCGAGGTGTCCGCGCAGCAGCCTACCGATCCGGCGGAGACCGGAGGTTGCGCGTGTCGCGCGGGTGCATGAGACTCCCGCTATGCCGAGCTCGTTCCGCGCAGAGACCGCTGAAGCCGTCCAGCATGCCCGGCAGCACGCGGTCGGGGATCTCCTGCGGCGCACGGCGTTGCGGCATCCGGACAAGCTCGCGGTCGTGGCGGGACAGCGGCGGGTCACCTACCGCGAGTTCGACGCCGCGGTGAACCGGTGCGCGCACCGGCTGACCGGGCGCGGTCTCGGCAAGGGCGACCGGCTCGCATTGCTGAGTCGCAACTGCTGGGAGTACGCGGTGCTGGTGTTCGCCACCGCGAAACTCGGGGTGGTCCTGGTCCCGGTGAACTTCATGCTCGGCGCCGAGGAGATCGCCTTCATCCTCGGTCACGCCGGGGTTTCCGGGCTCGTGGCGGAGGAAGCACTGCTGGGCACCGCGGCGGCCGCACTGGAGCGGGCGGGCAAGACCGCCGTGCTGCGGGCGAGGATCGGCGGCACCGGCGAGAACTGGGAAAGTGTCACGGACTGGATCGACGAACCGGGCGACGAGTCCGCCCCCGACGTGCTCGTCGCCGACGACGATCCGCTTCGCCTGATGTACACCTCCGGCACCGAGTCCCGGCCCAAGGGCGTGCTGCTGTCCAGCCGGTCGTTGATCGGGCAGTACGTCTCGTGCGCGCTCGACGGCAGCATGTCCGGCGACGACATCGAGGTGCATTCGCTGCCGCTGTACCACTGCGCGCAGCTCGACTGCTTCTTCTCGGTCGACGTCTACCTCGGTGCGACGAGCGTGATCCTGCCCGGTCCGGATCCGGCCGAGCTGCTCGCCGCGGTGGCGCGGGAGCGGGCGACGAAGCTGTTCGCACCGCCGACAGTGTGGATCTCCCTGCTGCGGCATCCGGCGTTCGGCGAAACCGACCTCTCCAGCCTCCGCAAGGGGTATTACGGTGCTTCGCCGATGCCCGCGGAGGTGCTGCGCGAGCTGGCGCGACGGCTGCCGGACGTCGAGTTCTGGAACTTCTACGGGCAGACCGAGATGGCGCCGCTGGCGACCATCCTGCGACCGCACGAACAGCTGCCGAAAGCCGGGTCGGCCGGCCGTGCGGCGCTGAACGTGGAGACGCGGATCGTCGACGAGCAGGGCCGTGCGCTGCCGCCCGGTGAGATCGGCGAGATCGTGCACCGCAGCCCGCATGCGACGCTCGGGTACTACGAGGACGAGGAGAAGACCGCCGCGGCGTTCGAGGGCGGCTGGTTCCACTCCGGTGACCTGGGTGTGCTCGACGACGAGGGCTACCTGTCGGTGGTGGACCGGAAGAAGGACATGATCAAGACCGGCGGCGAGAACGTTGCCAGCCGGGAAGTCGAAGAAGCGCTCTACCTGCTCGAGGGCGTGGCCGAAGTAGCGGTCTTCGGCGTGTCCCATCCGCACTGGATCGAGGCGGTGACCGCGGCGATCGTGCCGCGGGCGGACGTGACGCTGACCGAGCAGGCGGTGCTCGCGCACGCGCGGGCGCACCTTGCCGGCTTCAAGTGCCCGAAGTACGTGGTGTTCGTGGACGCGCTGCCGAAGAACCCGAGTGGCAAGATCGTCAAGCGCGCACTGCGGGAGGCGCACGCGGGTCTCACCCGGGGGTGACCGTTCAGCGCGAACCGGCGAGGTAACGCGCGGCGACCGCACGGTTGTACCGGGTCAGCAGCCCGGCGAAGGACTGCTGGTCGGCGGCGTCCCAGTCGCCCATGAGATCGGCCATCGAGGAGCGGCGGCGGCTGCGCGTGAGGTGCATGCGTTCCCGGCCCTGTTCGGTCGGGGTGATGATGCTGCGCCGCCGGTCGTCGGCCGCCGCGCCCCGTTCGACCAGCCCCTTGCCGAGCAGCGCCGACACCTGACGGCCCGCGGTGGACGGGTCGAGCCCCAGTGCACCGGCCAACGTGCCGATGTCGGCCGAGCCGAGGCCGTCGAGGATGCGCAGGATGAGGTACTCGGACTGGTCCAGTTCCGAGTACACGCCACCGCGGCGGCGCAGCAGCTCGAAGTTGCGCACCAGCACCGCGGTGGCGAGCTCCAGGACGTCCAGCGGATCCCCCGTGCCGGCCAGCCGATCCGCGAGTTCACCCGCGTGGAAGGTCCGCTCCATGATCCGGTCCTCCGAGATACCTGTATGACACCGCTAATTATCGGTATCGTACAGGTGATCACCACCAACGCAGCGGAAGGCGGATGCAGTGCTGCCCAGAGGCAGGGAGATCCGGGACCGGATCGTCGCGTCGGACCCGGGGTTGAGCAGGCTGCGCTCGGCCGTGTCGGTGACGGTGTCGCTGGGCAGCGTGCTGGGCGTGGAATACCTGCTGGCCAAGGCCACCGGGGCGAGCCCGACCGGTCTGCTGACCGGGATGCTGGTCGGTGCCGTCGTGGCGATGATGGGCTCGATGGCGCTCACCGACGGCGGGCCGTGGGCGAAGGCGAAGACCGCGGTGTTCTTCCCGGTCGCGTTCGGCGCCGGGATGGTGCCCGGGGCGGCGGTGAGCACGCACCCCGCGCTGATGCTCGTGGTGTTCGTGGTGGTGATGTTCCTCGCAGTCTTCGTGCGGCGGTTCGGGCCGGCGTTCTTCTTCTACGGGTTCATGACCTGGATCGGCTACTTCTTCGCCTCGTTCCTGCACGCGACGATGAGCACCCTGCCGTCGTTGCTGCTCGCGATCGTGGTCGCCACCGCGTGGGTGCTGCTGCTGTCGATCACCCTCCTGCGCACGAACACGACGCGCACGCTCGGCCAGGTGGTGCACGCGTTCGACGCGCGCGGACGGGCGCTGGCCCGCGCCTGTTCCGAGCTGCTGGCCAGCCGCGACCCGCGGCAGGAGGCGCGGCTCCGCCGGCGGGTGCAGGCCCGGCAGGCGGGGATCGCGGAGGCGGCACTGATGGTCGAGGGCTGGTCCGCCCAGCCGGGTGCGTTGCCGGACGGGCTTTCCGCGGCCATGCTGCGGCGCACCATGGTCGAGGCGCACCATCTGCTCGATCAGCTGGCCACCGGGGCGTCCGCGCTGGTCAGCAGTGGTTCCGGGCTGAGCGTGCTGGCCGCGGAGGTGGCCGACCGGCTGGGCCGCGGCGACGACCGCGGAGCGGCCGAGGTCGCCTACCGGCTCGCCGGGCTGGCCGAGCGCGCGGGCGGCACCTCGGGCGGGTGGTGGCCGGCGCGGCATTTCGCGACTGCCGCACTCGACCTCGTGCCGGTGCTCGCCAGGGCACCGCGGCCGGGGGTGCGCGGCACCGAACCGGTGGACGACTTCGAACCGGCGGTCGGGCTGGCGTTCGGCAACCTGCCCGGCTCCCCGGCCGCGGCAGGCGACGTGCCTGCCCGGCACGTCCGGTGGAACCCGTTGTCCCGCCTGGACTTCACCACCCGCCAGGCAGTACAGGGTGCTCTCGCGGGCGCGTTGGCGATCATCGTCGGCAAGGAGCTGTCCGAGGCGCGCTACTACTGGGCGGTGCTGGCCGCGTTCATCATGTTCACCGGCACGGCCACCCGGACCGAGACGTTCATCAAGGGCTTCAACCGGGTGCTCGGCACCCTGCTCGGCCTGCTCGCTTCGATCGGGATGGCCGAACTGACCGCGGGCAGCACGCCTGCGGTGCTGGCCACCATCTGCTGCTGCATGTTCTTCGGCTTCTACCTGATCCGGATCTCCTACGCGTGCATGATCTTCTTCCTCACGATCATGCTCGGCCAGCTCTACAGCGCACTGCACGAGTTCTCCGCGGGCCTGCTCGTGCTGCGGCTGGAGGAAACCGCGGCGGGTGCCGCGGTGGGATTGCTGGTGGCACTCTTCGTCACCCCGCTGTCCACCAAGGACACTGTGCGGCAGGCCCGGGACAACCTGCTCGGCGCGCTGGAAGAGCTGCTCTCGGCCGTTGCGGCCCGGCTCGGCCGGACCGCGAGCGCGACGGAGGCGGATTTCGATGCGCTCGCCCGCACCTTGGACCACCGGCTCTACCAGCTGGCGTTGGTCGCCCGGCCGCTCACCCGGCCGATCCTCGGCGGCACCACCTCGCCGCGGCTGCGGCACCGGCTCTCCCTGTACGCCGCGCTCACCACACACGGACGGGCGCTCGCGGTGGCGGTGCGCAGCCCCGGCGGTACCTGCGCGAGGCATCCGGACGGACCGGTGGCCGCGTGCAGCGCGCTGGCACTGGCGGTCGAAGAGCTCTCCGGCGGGAAGCCGGGTGCTGCGCAGCCGGCGGCCGCCGAACCACTGGCACGGGCGGACGTCGCGTTGTTCGCCTACACCCCGGCGGGACCCGGTGACCGCGCGAAGGACCCGGTGCTGCGGGCGCTGACGCACCTGTATCACGTGCTGCGCGATCTCACCGCCACCGGACCGGCCGAGCTCCGGCCGGCGCCGAGCCTGCCCGATCCGACCGGGCCGCGGCTGTACCGGCAGGTGCGCGCGGGACTGCCGGTGGTCAGGGAGAACTGACCCGGCCACCCTCGGACGGGTGAACGGACGAGTGGCCGGGGTGGCCTGCCGATGCCAGGCTGGCGGAGCCGGTCCACGTTCCTGCGAGAAGGCGCTGACCAGCGCGGAAGACGACCGGTGACGGCCGCGGCGGAGGGAAGGGGCAGACCAGGCGTATCCCACCATCCGGAACGCGTTAGGCCATGATGGTGAATTACCTTCGTGTTCTCTACAGTCTCGTCGTCACCTTCTGCTGAACCGCAAGGGAACCGTTGTCCGACATCCTGTCGCCGGGCGGCGCCCCGGTCCCGGCGGCCGCTCCGGCGGCCTCGCGGACCCTCTGGCGCGCGCTGCGGCACGACCGCTGGGCCCAGGCCGGCGCCGTCGTCATCGTGCTGGTGATCCTGACCGCCCTGGCCGCGCCACTGCTGGCGCTGCTCGAAGGGCAGGATCCCTACACCTACCACACGGATCTGCTGAACCCGGCCGACGGCACCGGCGCCGGAGTTCTCGGCGGGGTCAGCGGCAGCCACTGGTTCGGCGTCGAACCGCTCACCGGCCGTGATCTGTTCGCCGTCGTCGCCTATGGCGCACGCACCTCGTTCCTGATCGGGCTTGCCGCGACGGTTGTCTCGGTGGTGCTCGGGGTGCTGCTCGGCGCCAGCGCGGGATACGCGGGCGGCTGGTGGGACACGGTGGTGAGCCGGGTGACCGACGTGCTGCTCGGGTTCCCGCAGCTGATCTTCATGATCGCGGTGGGTGCGGTGGCGCCCGCGGCGATCCCGCGGCCACTGCTGCTGATCGCGGTGATCGGCCTGTTCGGCTGGCCGCGGGTGGCCAGGGTGGTCCGTGCGCAGACGCTCAGCCTGCGCAACCGCGACTTCGTACGGGCCGCGCGAGCGCTCGGCGCCCGCGGCGGGCACGTGTTCCGGCGCGAGCTGTTGCCGAACCTGTGGGCTCCGATCATCGTGCTGGCCACCGTGAGCATCCCGGCCAACATCGGGCTGGAGGCCGCGTTGTCCTTCCTCGGCGTCGGCATCCCGCCGCCGACGCCGAGCTGGGGACGGTCCATCAGCGACGCGATCAACTGGGTGCAGACCGATCCGATGTTCCTGATCTTCCCCGGTGCCGCGCTGTTCATCGCGACGCTGGCGTTCAACATGCTCGGCGACGGCCTGCGCGACGCGCTCGACCCGAAGACGGCGGTGCGCCGGTGAACCGCACGCTCCGCTTCGTCGGCGTCCGGCTCGCCGGGATGATCGCCGTGCTGCTCGTGGTCAGCTTCGCCACGTTCGCCGTGTTCTACCTGCTGCCGACGGATCCGGCGATGATGTCCTGCGGCAAGCCGTGCACGCCGGAGAACCTCGCGCTCGCCCGGCAGTTCATGGGCTTCGACAAACCGTGGGGGCAGCAGTACCTGGACTTCCTCGGCGGCATCTTCACCGGTCGCACGTTCGGCACCGGCGTCACCGCGATCGTCTGCTCGGCGCCGTGCTTCGGCTATTCCTTCCAGCAGAGCGAATCGGTGCTCTCGCTGATCGGCGACCGGCTGCCGGTGACCGTGTCGCTGGCCATCGGGGCCTCGGTGATCTGGCTCGTGGCCGGCGTTGCGACCGGCGTGTTCTCCGCACTGCGCCGTGGCCGGTTCGCCGACCGGGCGGCGATGACGATCACCCTCGCCGGGGTGTCCGCGCCGGCGTATCTGGTGGGGCTGCTCGGCATTCTGCTCTTCGGTTTCACGCTGGACATGGTGCCGGTGAACGGTTACGTGCAGTTCGCGCAGAGCCCGCTCGACTGGGCCTGGCATCTGGTGCTGCCGTGGCTGGTGCTGGCGTTCATCAACGCCGCGGTGTACGCCCGGCTCTCCCGCGGCCAGATGCTGGAGGTCCTCGGCGAGGACTTCGTCCGCACCGCACGCGCGTTCGGGCTGCCCGAGCGGACGGTGATCGGCAAATACGCGCTGCGCAACGTGCTGCTGCCGGTGGTCACGGTGTTCGCGGTGGACCTCGGCGCACTGCTCGGCGGGGCGGTGATCACCGAGCGGGTGTTCGCGCTGCCGGGGCTCGGCGGACTGCTCGTGGACGCGGTGCACCAGGTGGACCTGCCGGTGCTGATGGGCGTCAGCCTGTTCGCCGCGTTTTTCGTCGTCCTCGCGAACTTCGTGGTGGACGTGCTCTACGGGGTGCTCGATCCCCGTGCCCGGCTCACGTAGGAAAGGGAACGGAACAACGATGGATCGCAGGGACTTCCTGAAAGCGGTGGGGCTGACCGCCACCGTGTCCGGGGCGGGGGCGCTGCTCGCCGCATGCAATGCGAACGAGCAGTCCGGCGGGGGCGGGGCGGTCACCGTTTCCCGGGGCGGCACGCTCTACATCCTCTACGACCTCACCTCGATCCGGCTCGACCCGGCGAAGAGCCAGAACCTGGCGATCACCACGATCAGCCTGATCCACCGCAGGCTCACCGCGTGGAAGACCTCCGCGGACGGCCCGGCCACCGTGGTGCCGGACCTGGCCACCGACACCGGCCGCGCCAGTGCGGACGGCAAGACGTGGACCTACACGCTCAAGGACGGCCTCAAGATGGCCGACGGCAGCCCGATCACCAGTGCGGAGATCAAGTACGGCATCGAGCGGTCGTTCGACGCCGCGTTCTCCGGCGGGCTCGGTTACCACAAGACGCTGCTGGCGGGCGGCACCTCGTACCAGGGCCCGTTCAAGAGCGGCGATCTGGCGTCGATCGAGACACCGGACCCGAAGACGATCGTCTTCCACCTGGCCCGCCCCTACGGCGACTGGCCGTGGATCGCCAGCCTGCCCGCGTTCGCGCCGGTGCCGAAGGGCAAGGGCACCGACGCGTCCTACGATTCGAACCCGGTCGCCTCCGGCCCGTACGTGGTGGCGTCCAATACCAAGGGCGTGCAGATCAAGCTCAGCCGGAACCCGAACTGGGACGCCAAGACCGATCCGGCGCGCACCGGCCTGCCGGACGCGGTGGTGATCGAGCTGGGCCAGGAGACCGGCGTGATGTCGCAGCGGCTGCTGGCCAGCCAGGGCAACGATGCCTACGCCTTCGGCGCGGCCTTCGTGAATCCCGCCCAGCTCGCGCAGATCCGGACCAACCCGGCGGCGAAGAACCAGCTGGTCACCTCGAAATCCGGCGCGCTGGCCTACCTCGCGCTCAACACGAAACGCGGCCCGCTGGCGAACGTCAAGGTGCGCCAGGCTTTCCAGTACGCGGTGGACAAGACCGCCTACCAGATCGCCACCGCGGGCAGCGCCGATCTGGCCGGCCCGATAGCGACCACACTGATCACCGAGGGCATCGCCGGGCGCGAGGTGTACGACCTCTACCCGGCCCCGCCGACCGGCGACGTGGCCAAGGCCAAGCAGCTGCTCGCCGAGGCGGGCTATCCGAACGGGCTGGACAACCTGGACTTCCCGGTATCCACCGGGAACAACGATGCGGACAAGGCACAGGCACTGCAGGCTGCGCTGCAGCGTGCCGGGATCCGGACCAAGCTGCGCCCGCTGGACGAGGACGCGTGGGAAACCCTGGTTACCGGCAACGACGGTGCCTACGACCTCACCCTCGGCTCGTGGCAGCCGGACTTCCCCAGTGCCAACGCGAACATCGAGCCGCTGTTCGGCACGTCGGAGATCGGCGGCGGCGGGTACAACGAGGCGCGCTACTCGGTGCCCGAGGTCGACGCGCTCATCGCGCAGGCGCAGGGCACCGTGGACCAGGCGGCCGCGGGCAAGCTGTGGGCCAAGGCGGACCGCCGGATCCTGCAGGACTCGCCGGTGGTCCCGTTGATCTACACGCGCAACTCGTTCCTGCACGGGGCCAAGGTCGGCGACTTCGTGATCGGCGAGTTCCCGGCGTACCCGAACTACCTCCAGATGGGACTGGCGAAGTAGTCCCGTGTCCGAGCAGCTGCTGTCCCTTCGCGACGTCTCGATCCGGTTCGGCGACGTCGAGGCCGTGCGTGAAGCCGGTTTCGACGTCGGACCGGGTGAGGTTGTGGCGCTCGTCGGGGAATCCGGTTCCGGCAAGTCGGTGACCGCGCTGTCGCTGCTGGGCCTGCTGCCGGACACCGCGACGGTGACCGGTTCGGCCATGCTCGACGGGCGGGATCTCTACACTGTGGACGCTGCCGCGATGCGGGAGGTGCGGGGCGGGCGGATCGGCGTGGTGTTCCAGGAGCCGATGAGCGCGCTCAACCCGGTCTTCCGGATCGGGGTGCAGCTCGTCGACGCGGTCCGCGCGCACCGGAAGGTTTCCAGGGCACAGGCCCGCGAGCGGGCGCGGGAACTGCTGGAGATCGTGGAACTGGACGCCAAGCGGGTACTGCGGTCGTATCCGCACGAGCTGTCCGGCGGCCAGCTGCAGCGGGTGATGATCGCGGCCGCGCTGGTGCACGAACCGGCGCTGCTCGTCGCGGACGAGCCGACCACCGCGCTCGACGTGACCGTGCAGGCGGGCATCCTGCAGCTGCTGCGGTCCCTCCGCGATCGGCTGGGCACCGCGATCCTGCTGGTCACGCACGATATGGGGGTGGTCGCGGACGTCGCCGATCGGGTCGTGGTGCTGCGCGAGGGCCGGGTGGTCGAGCAGAACACGGCGGCCGGGCTGTTCGCCGCGCCGCAGGCCGACTACACCAGGGAACTGCTGGATTCGGTGCTGTCACTGGGTTCCGGCCCCGGGTCCGAACGGCGGCCGGTGGCCGGACCGCTGGTCGAGGTGACCGATCTGGAGGTGACCTACCGGGTGGGCGGCGGCGCGCCGCCGGTGCGCGCGGTGGACGGGGTGTCGCTGACCATCGGCGCGGACGAGGTGCTCGGGCTGGTCGGCGAATCCGGTTCGGGCAAGAGCACGATTTCCTCGGTGCTCACCGGGCTGGTGGTGCCCTCGGCAGGGACCGTCCGGATCGACGGCGTGCATCTGCTCGGTGCGAATGCGCGGCAGCGGCGGGAAATCCGGCGGCAGATCGGCATCGTGTTCCAGAACCCGGCGTCCACGCTGAACCCCCGCGCGACGATCGGTGCCAGTATCGCCGAACCACTGGTGGTGCACGGCGAACGCGGCGAGCACCGGGAACGGGTGGCGGAACTGCTGTCGGCGGTGCGGCTCGATCCGGACTGGACCGGCCGGTACCCGCACGAGCTGTCCGGCGGGCAGCGGCAGCGGGTGGGCATCGCACGTGCGCTGGCGTTGCGGCCGCGGCTGCTGATCGCGGACGAGCCGACGAGCGCGCTCGACGTGTCGGTGCAGGCCTCGGTCCTGGAGCTGCTGGCCGATCTGCAGCGGGAGCTGGCCTTCGCCTGCCTGTTCATCAGTCACGACCTGGCCGTGGTGGAACGGGTCGCGGACCGCGTCGTGGTGCTGCACCGCGGCCGCGTCGTCGAGGAGGGGCCGGTGGCCGAGGTGCTCGGCTCGCCGCGGGAGGACTACACCCGCCGGCTCGTGACCGCCGCGCCGGTGGCGGACCCGGAGCAGCAGCGGGTCCGGCGGGAAGCCTGGCGCGCGTTGTCCGGCTGAGCGGTTTTCCGGCACCTCGGCCGGCCCGTCAAGCCACTGCGTCCGCGAGCCGGTGCACCTGTTCCGGTTCCGGTGACCAGCAGTAGAGCATCAGCTCGTCGACGCCGAGATCGCCGAATGCGGTGATGACGTCGCGGATCTGTCGTGGGCTGGTGAGGGTGCGCTCCGCGGCTTGATCGGCGTACTCGCCTTCGCCGTAGTAGCTGCGGATGGCGTGCTTGGCCTCGGTGACCATGCGGTCCGGGCCCAGCGCGACGTTGACCTGGGCAACCAGCCGGGGCCGGCCACTGCGGCCGGCCTCGTGCCAGGACCGCTCGACGGCGCGCATCAGCGGACCGGCCCACTCGAGGGGAGCGGCACAGAGGAACCCGTCGCCCCACCGCGCGACGCGGTGCAGCGCGGCGGTTTTGAAGCCGCCGAACAGGATTTCCGGGCCGCCCGCCCGCGCCGGTGCGGGACCGATCGGGTCCGCACCGGGAGCACCGGCCCAGATATCGCGCAGGCAGGCCAGTTGCTCGTCGAGCCTGCGCCCGCGGTTCGCGAATTCGACCCCGGCAGCCCGGTAGTCGTCCGCTCGCGTACCGACGCCGATGCCGAGGGTGAACCGGCCGTGCGAGATCCGGTCCAGGGTCGCGGCCTGCTTGGCCAGCAGCACCGGATCGCGCAACGGGACCAGCAGCACTTCGGTCTGCACGCGGACGCGCGAGGTGGCACCCGCGACGGCCGCGAGCGTGACCAGCGGTTCGGGATTGTCGTAGACGAGCCGGTCGAGCAGGCCGAGCGTGGTGAAGGGGCCGGCGTCCGCGTGGCGGGCCAAGGCGAGCACCGTGCCGACGTCACCGATGGGCAGGCCAATGCCGATTTTCATGGAGATCGCTCCTCCGGAGGGTATGCGGAATGGCTGCCGCCCCTCCGTCGCCCCGCCCGGATGTGCGGGTGAACTCCCTCTGCTGCGGCGTACTTCCGGGGAGCGCGATCATTCGAGTGCGCTCACCGTACCGGGGCGCCGTCGGCATGGCCTCCGGGGCCCCGGCGGATAGGGTTGCCGGATGCCTGACGCGATCTTCGCCAACCCGAGGCTCGCCCGGATCTACGACGCGTTCGACGGAGACCGTGACGATCTGGCTGCCTACCTCCGCATCGCCGACGAACTGGGGGCGAGCCGGGTGCTGGATGTCGGGTGCGGGACGGGTTGTCTGGCGATCCTGCTCGCGGAAGCCGGGCGTACGGTCGTCGGTGTCGACCCGGCCGAGGCTTCTCTGGAAGTCGCGAAGGCGAAGGACCGGACCGCGCGGCGGGTCACCTGGCTGCACGGCGACGCCACGACGTTGCCTGCGCTCGAGGTCGATCTCGCGGTGCTGACCGGGAACGTGGCGCAGGTCTTCCGCACCGACGACGAATGGGCCGCCACGCTCCGCGGCATCCACGCGGCCCTTCGGCCCGGCGGCCATCTGGTGTTCGAGACCCGCCGCCCGGCCGATCGCGCCTGGGCGGGCTGGAACTCCGGACAGGTCCGGGACGTGCCGGGGATCGGCATGGTGGAGCAACGGCTCGAGCTCACCGAGGTGCGGCTGCCGCTCGTCTCGTTCCGCTTCACCTACACCTTCCGCGCCGACGGCGCCGTCCTCACTTCCGGCTCGACCCTGCGCTTCCGGTCCCGGGAGGAAGCCGAGACGAGCTTGCGTGCCGCGGGCTACCGTGTCCGGGACGTGCGGGACGCTCCCGATCGCCCGGACCGGGAATTCGTGTTCCTCGCCGAACGCGCGGGGTAGCCGGGAGAGCGCGGCACCGGCCGGAAGGGCAGGACATGGGCAAGCTGCTGTATTCGGCCACGATGTCGCTTGACGGGTTCATCGCCGGCCCGGGCGGGGACATGGGGTGGCTGACCCGGTACATCGGGCCGAATCAGGAGGCGGAGGACCTGGTCACCGAGATCGGTGCGCTGCTGGTCGGCCGTCGCACGTTCACCGGTGACGATCCGCACCGCGGCACCGAAGGCGAGGGCAAGGCGTTCGGCGGCGGCTGGGACGGGCCGCAGTTCGTGCTCAGCCGCCATCCGCCGGCCGAGCCGGTCGCGGGCGTGACGTTCGTGTCCGACCTGGCACACGGCGTCGCCGAGGCGAAGGCGGCTGCGGGGGAGAAGTCGGTGAACGTTCTCGGTGCGGCGGTGGCCCGTGCCTGCGTGGACGCGGCCTTGCTGGACGAGGTGGCCGTCTTCGTGGCGCCGGTCCTGCTCGGCGGAGGCGTGCGGCTGTTCGAACGACCGGAAGGCGCCCCGGTACCGCTCGAACGCATCTCGCAGAGCGCGGTTCCACTGGCCACGAACCTGCGGTTCCGCGTGCTGCGCTGATCGGCCGGAGTTTCCGCGCCGGGGCGGGTTTACAAGGTCGGCGGCCGGTCCCTAGGATCTTGCCGCCGGTCGTGCCGCGGGGCGTCCCGGCGGGGTGGAGGTCTGGATGGCTCGCACGGAGCCGGGCGGCACCGGCGACCTGGAGTCGGTCGCGGAACTGCTGCGCAGATCCGAGACCGCGCCAATGCCCCGGATCGACGGCACCGAACCACCGCGGGCACCGCGCCCGGCCCCGGATCCGGCAGCGACGGCCGGGGCGTTCGGCGGGGTGCTGGACGACGGGTCCGTCGCCGGGCAGCTGGCCGCACAGGGCGGCGCGCCCGCCGCGGGGCACCCCAGCCTCGACGATCTGCTCGACGGACCCCCTGGCACACAACGGGAAACGGCTCCTCCGCCGGACCGTCGCCCGGCCCGGCCGCTGATCCTCGCCGCCGCTGCGGTGGTCGTGCTCGGCGGGCTCGGGACCTGGGCGCTGTGGCCCTCGCCGCCGGGCGGGACCGCCGAGCAACCGGTGGGACCACCGCCGTCCACGTCGTCCTCCTCTGCCGCGCCGGCCCGACCGGCGCCGCCGGCTCTCGCGACGCTCAGCGCGAGCCCCACTCCGCCGCCGGCGACCGACGAGGTGCAGGACACCACGGTCCGCACCACGACCAGGGCACCGCACCGGCCCACGACCTCGGCCGACGACCCGCTCGGCGGTGCGTTCAGCTCCGCGATGAGCTCCTACCTGCACCAGTGGAGTGACCACGGGTACCGGCCTCCCGGCCGCCGGCACGGCTGACCGGACGCGGCCACCGCTCAGCACACCTGTTCCCAGAGCGATGCCCACTGCACGGCGGTGAGGTCGCGCGGCAGTGTCGCCGGACGCAGCCCTTCGGCGGCCAGCCAGCGCCGCGCGGCTCGCGTGCCGATACCTCCGGTGCGGGGGAGGATCGCGGCGAGCCCGTGGCCGCGTCCGGTGAAGACGCGGCGGACGAATTCCTGGTACGGCGCACGGTCGGTGACGAGCGGATCGGTCCGGCGGGTGATCACCAGGATCCCGCCGTCGACGTCCGGACGCGGACGGAACGCGTGGGCCGGTACCTTGGCCGGCACGGTGAACGCGTACCACGGCCACCAGGCCGCGGTCAGTTGCGAGGCCCCGCCGATCCCGGCGCGGCGGCGGGCGACTTCCCACTGCACCAGCAGCACGGCCAGTTCCCAGTGCGGATGCCCGAGCAGCCGCCGCAGGGTCACGGTGGTGAGGTGGAACGGCAGGTTCCCGACGACGGTGTGCCGGACGCCGGGCAACCGGTGCCGCAGCAGATCGCCCTGCACGACCTCGACGTTGGCCGGGGTGCGCCGGTCGAGGCGGCGGGCACGGCGCGGATCGAGTTCGACGGCGGTGATCGGACGGCCGGACCGGCTCAGCGGCACGGTCAGCGCGCCGTCACCGGCGGCGAGTTCCACGAGGGGGCCGGTGGTGCGGGCGGCGGCCGAGCAGACGGTGGCGATGGTGGCCGGATCGGTCAGGAAGTTCTGACCGAGCTCGTGACGGCCACCGTAGGGGTGGGCAGACATGGGTGAAAGCACTCCGCGGCAAGAGAAAGCGAACCGGACGGCGAACGCCCGGCGAGGACGGCGTGGAGTGCGGCGGAGCGAGCAGCCCGCCGCTCAGGCGCGGCGGATCCGGAACAGTGCGAAGACACCCATGGCCGCAGACCGTAGCCGGTCCGCCCGGCAGGGGCATCCGGTTTTCCGGGGTCCGGTGCCGTGGCTCCACCGATCGGTTGATGCGCGGATCCACCACCCACCGCCGCGGTACTGGCCGGGCAGTCGATCCGGCGCACCCGGCCGCGCGGGCAGGCTTTCGGCATGGCAATCATCGAGGTGGACAACCTCGTCAAGCGCTACGGCGAGCACACCGCGGTCAACGGGGTGGGGTTCGCCGTCGAGCAGGGCGAGATCTTCGGCATCCTTGGCCCGAACGGGGCAGGCAAGACCACGACCGTCGAGTGCGTGGAGGGGTTGCGCACCCCGGACGGCGGGCACATCCGCGTCTGCGGCCTCGACCCGCAGCGCGACGAGAGCGAGCTGCGGCAGGTGCTCGGGGCACAGCTGCAGGAAAGCGACCTGCAGGACAAGCTGCAGGTCGGTGAGGCACTGGAGCTCTACAGCTCGTTCTACCGCGATCCGGCCGACTGGCGGGACCTGATCCGCATGCTCGGCCTCGGCGACAAGCTCGGCACGCAGTTCCGGCAGCTCTCCGGTGGGCAGAAGCAGCGGCTGTCGATCGCACTCGCATTGCTCGGCAATCCGAAGGTGGCGGTGCTCGACGAGCTCACCACCGGCCTCGATCCGCAGGCCCGCCGCGACGTGTGGGACCTGATCGAGGCCATCCGCGACCGCGGCGTGACGATCCTGCTCGTCACGCACTTCATGGCGGAGGCGGAACGGCTCTGCGACCGGCTGGCGGTGATCGACTCCGGCCGCGTCGTCGCACTCGACACCCCGGCCGGGCTGGTCGCACGGGTCGAGGAACGGCAACGGATCCGGTTCCGGCCGTCCGCGCCGCTGGACCACGCGGTGCTCACTGCGCTGCCCGAGGTGGACTCGGTCGAACGCGCGGGCAGCCAGCTCGTGGTGACCGGCACCGGGAACCTGCTGCTCGCCGTGACCGCCGTGCTCGCCCGCAACCAGATCGTCGTCGCCGATCTGCGGGCCGAGCAGACCACGCTGGACGACGCGTTCGTCGCGCTCACCGGCCGCCCGATCGACGTCTGAGGAGACCCTCCATGTCCGCGCTGTACCGGCTGACCGTCACCGAAACGAAACTGTTCTTCCGCGAGCCGATGCTCGTGTTCTTCGCGTTCGCGTTCCCGCCGATCCTGCTCGTGGTCCTCGGGCTGGTGCCGTCGATGCGGGAACCGCAGGCCTCTCTCGGCGGTGCGGGGGTGATCAGTCTCTACGTGCCGATCGTGCTGGCACTGGGGCTGTCCCTGTTCGCCCTCAACGGACTGTCCCAGCTGTTCGCCTCCTACCGGGAGAAAGGCGTGCTGCGCCGGATGCGGACCACCCCGGTCAAGCCGCGCGTCCTGCTCGGTGCGCAACTGCTGATGGCCACGATGCTGTCCGCGGCCACGGCGGTGGTCATGCTCCTCATCGGACGGTTCGCCTTCGACGTGGGCCTGCCCCGGCAGCTGTTCGCGTACCTGGTCGGCTATCTGCTGGCGGCGCTGGCGATGTTCGCGATCGGCCTGTTCGTCGCCTCGGTGGCGCCGAGCGGCAAGAGCGCCGGCGCCATCGGGACACTGGTGTTCTTCCCGTTGATGTTCTTCGCCGGGCTGTGGGTGCCCCGCGCCAGCATGAACTCCGTCCTGCGGACGATCAGCGATTTCACCCCGCTCGGTGCCGGCGTGCAATCGTTGCAGGACGCCGCCGCCGGACACTGGCCGCAGCTGGTGCACCTGGCCGTGCTGCTGGGGTGGGCGATCGTGGCCGGTGGGCTGGCCGCTCGGTACTTCCGATGGGAGTGAGCGGCGCGGCACGGCCTGCGGGACGGTGACGACAGCCGGATCTTCCAGGTTCTGCCGTACCTCCTGCCGGCCGAGTGCTCGTCACATCCGGGAGATGCCGGTACCTGGCCGTACGTCGGCGCCCGGCAGCGGCGGCACCGCGACCGCGGCGACCGGTACCGGTCATCCCCGCCGACGGTCCCGCAGCGCCGGACCGGCCGAGCGCCGCGGCGGATGGCTGATCGCGTCCTCAGCGGCGGGTGCGGGCGGCCTTGCGGAATTCGCGGTTGAGGGTGTTGATACTGGCCAGTGGGATGCCCTTGGGGCAGGAGGCAACGCATTCGCCGGTGTTGGTGCAGCCGCCGAAGTCCTCGGCGTCCATCGTGTCCACCATGTCCAGTACCCGTTGCGCGCGTTCCGGCCCGCCTTGCGGAAGGGCGTTCAGATGCGTGACCTTGGCCGAGGTGAACAGCATCGCCGAACCGTTGGGGCAGGCTGCCACGCAGGCACCGCAGCCGATGCAGGTGGCGTTGTCGAAGGCGAGGTCTGCGTCCGGTTTCGGGACCGGGGTCGCGTGTGCTTCCGGTGCACTGCCGGTGGGGACGGTGACGTAGCCGCCGGCCTGGATGATCCGGTCGAAGGCGGACCGGTCGACCACGAGGTCCTTCACGACCGGGAAGCCCCGCGCCCGCCACGGTTCCACGTCGAGCACGTCGCCGTCGCGAAAGGACCGCAGGTGCAGCTGACAGGTCGTGGTGCGTTCGGGGCCGTGTGCGCGGCCGTTGATCACCACGCCGCACGAACCGCAGATGCCCTCGCGGCAATCGTGGTCGAAGGCGACCGGTTCGTCGCCGGTCTCGATCAACCGCTCGTTGAGCAGGTCGAGCAGTTCGAGGAAGGACATGTCCGGACTGACGTCCTCGACCGGATATTCGACGAGCCGCCCGCTGTCCTCGGGGCCGGACTGGCGCCAGACGCGCAGGGTGAGTTTCACGTGTAGCTCCGCTGGGTCGGGTGGACGTGGTCGAAGGTCAGGGTTTCCCGGTGCAGCACCGGTTGTTCGCCGTATTCCCACGCCGCGACGTGGGAGAAGTGTTCGTCGTCGCGCAAGGCTTCGCCGCCGTCGCTCTGGTGCTCCTCGCGGAAGTGGCCCCCGCACGATTCGTCGCGGACGAGTGCGTCGAGCAGCAGCAGCTCGGCCAGCTCGAAGAAATCCGCGACCCGGCCCGCCTTCTCCAGTTCCTGGTTCAGCTCGGTGCCGCTGCCGGGCACGCGGACATCACGCCAGAATTCGGCGCGCAGCTCCGGAATGCGCTCGAGTGCCTTGTGCAGTCCTTCCGCGGTCCGCGACATTCCGCAGTGCTCCCACAGCAGATGCCCGAGCTCCCGGTGGAACGAGTCCACGCTGCGGGTCCCGTCCACCGACAGCAGCCGTTCGAGGCGCTCGCGTACCTCGGTTTCCACCGACCGCACGGCCGCATCGGCGGTGTCGAGCGGTTCGAAACCACCGCCGGCGAGGTAGTCGTTGAGCGTGGCGGGCAGCACGAAGTACCCGTCCGCAAGGCCCTGCATGAGTGCGGACGCGCCGAGCCGGTTGGCGCCGTGATCGGAGAAGTTGGCCTCGCCGATCGCGAACAGCCCCGGCACGGTGGTCTGCAGGTCGTAATCGACCCACAGCCCGCCCATCGTGTAGTGGATGGCCGGGTAGATGCGCATCGGCACCTCGTACGGGTTTTCCGCGGTGATCCGCTCGTACATCTCGAACAGGTTGCCGTACTTGGCTTCCACCGCCGGACGGCCGAGCCGCTCGATGGCGTCCGCGAAGTCGAGGTAGACGCCGAGCCCGCCGGGACCGACACCGTACCCGGCGTCGCACACGTTCTTCGCCGCCCGCGAGGCGATGTCACGGGGCACGAGATTGCCGAAACTCGGGTACCTCCGTTCCAGGTAGTAGTCCCTTTCGGACTCCGGGATCTCGGACGGCCGGCGTTCGTCGCGCGGCTGCTTCGGGACCCAGATCCGGCCGTCATTGCGCAGCGACTCACTCATCAGCGTCAGTTTCGACTGGTGTTCGCCGGAGCGCGGGATGCAGGTCGGGTGGATCTGGGTGAAACACGGGTTGGCGAAGTAGGCGCCGCGTTTGTGCGCGCGCCAGATCGCTGTGGCGTTGGAGCCCTTGGCGTTGGTGGACAAGAAGAAGACGTTGCCGTAACCGCCGGTGGCGAGCACCACCGCGTCCGCGAGGTGCGTGCGCACCTCGCCGGTCACCAGGTCCCGTGCGACGATCCCGCGGGCGCGTCCACCGGCCACCACGAGGTCGAGCATCTCGGTGCGTGCGTGCATTTCCACGCCGCCGGCGTCGATCTGCCGTGACAGCGCCTGGTACGCGCCGAGCAGCAGCTGCTGGCCGGTCTGCCCGCGTGCGTAGAAGGTGCGCTGGACCTGCACCCCGCCGAACGAGCGGGTGTCGAGCAGCCCGCCGTACTCGCGTGCGAACGGTACGCCCTGTGCCACCGCCTGGTCGATGATCTGCGTGGAGACCTGCGCCAGCCGGTACACATTGGACTCCCGGGAACGGAAGTCCCCGCCCTTCACCGTGTCGTAGAAGAGCCGGTAGACCGAATCCCCGTCGTTGCGGTAGTTCTTCGCGGCGTTGATACCGCCCTGCGCGGCCACCGAATGCGCGCGCCGCGGCGAGTCCTGGAAACAGAACTGCACGACGTGGTAGCCCTGTTCGGCCAGCGTGGCACCGGCCGAGGCGCCGGCGAGACCGGTGCCCACCACGATGATCCGGTGCCGTCTGCGGTTGGCCGGGTTCACCAGTTTCGCGCCGAACCGGCGGGTGTCCCAGCGATCCTCGATCGGGCCGTCCGGTGCCTTCCGGTCGGCGATCGGCGCGCCGGTGGTGTAGTCGGGCATATCAGGCCACCCATCCCGCCATCACGGCGATCGGCACGATCAGGAATCCGCCGGTGAGCACCACCGCGAGCACGGTGCCGACGGTCTTCAGTGTCCGGCCCCGCGCCGCGCCGGTGATCCCGAGGGTCTGCGCCGCGCTCCAGAAGCCGTGGTTGATGTGCAGTCCGAGCATCAGCAGTGCGACGAAGTAGATCAGGTTCACCCACCACACCTGGAAATCGGCGACCACGTTGTGGTACGGCTGCCCCTCGCGGAAGTCCTGGTTCGCCACCCCGACGGTGAGGTCGAGGATGTGCCACACCACGTACACCGCGAGCGTCGCACCGCCCCAGCGCATGGTGTGCGTGGCGAAGCTCGCCCTCGGCCGCTGGCCGTGCGCGTACTTCACCGGCCGGGCGCGACGGTCCCGTTTGGACAGCTGGACCGCGGCGGTGATGTGCAGCACCAGTGCGATCAGCAAGACCGCGCGTTGCGCCCAGAGGTACCAGGAGTTGTGCAGCACTGGTTCGCCGATCGTGCGCAGCCAGCCGGCGTAGTGGTCGAAATCCCCGGGTCCGAAGAATATTTTCAGGTTTCCTGCCATGTGCACGAACAGGAACGCGACGAGCACGAGTCCGGTCACGGCCATCACGAGCTTCTTGCCGATGCTCGAGCGCCAGAACGCGAGGAGGGCGGGCGGCCTGCGTGCCGCGGTGAGTCCGGGTGCCACAGAACCGACGGTAGATCCGGCCGGACGAGAGGGCAAAAACATTATTTCTCTGGTTGGCAGAGGATTTGGCTATGGAAGAGCTAGTCTGGGGTATGCAGTTCCAGCAGCTGGCCTACTTCACCGCGGTGGCCGAGACCCGGCACTTCACCCGTGCCGCGGAGCGCATGCGGGTGGCGCAACCCTCGCTCTCGCAACAGATCCGGGCGCTGGAGCGGGACGTCGGCGCCGCGCTGTTCCACCGGATCCGGGGCAATGTGACGCTGACCGAGGCGGGGGAGACGTTGCTGCCGATCGCCCGCCGGATCCTGGCCGAGACCGAAACCGCGTACCGCGCGATCCGCGAGCTGGACGAACTGGGCCGCGGCCGAGTCCGGCTGGGCGCGACGCCGAGCCTGTGCACCGGCCTGCTGCCTGCCATGCTCGCGGCGTTCCGGCGGAAATACCCGGGCATCGAGCTGGTCCTGCACGAAAGCGGTTCGCGCGACCTGCAGACCGAACTGTCCGAAGGCACCTTGGACCTGGCGATGATCGTGGACAGCCGGGTGCACGACGACGCCCGGCTGGAGAGCCGCCCGCTGTTCGTGGAGGAGCTGGTGGTGATCTCGGCGAAGACGTCGGCGGCGCCGGTGCGCGGCCGGATGCCGATCGCGGAGCTGCGGGACCGTCCGCTGGTGATGTTCCGCCGCGGTTACGACCTGCGGGAGGCGACCGTGGATGCCTGTCGCGCCGAAGGTTTCGACCCGCTGTTCGCCATCGAAGGCGGGGAAATGGACGCGGTGCTCGAGCTGGTCCAGGCGGGGCTCGGACTGGCGGTGGTGCCGAGCACGGTGGTGGGCGCCCGGTTCCGCCGCACGCAGTTCACCGAACCGGGCCTGAGCCGGGTGGTGCGCCTGGCCTACCGGCGGGATGTCGAGCAACCCCGGGCAGTGCGCGCACTGCAGTCGGCGGTACTGCACTTCCTCGGCGGTGGGACGGCGAAGCTGCCACCGGGAACACGTTCCCTGGTGCGCGGGACCGCGAAGGACTGAGCAGGTCGGTCGAGTGGGTCGGGCGCTTGTGCGGGATCGGCCGGACGCCTACTGTACAGGTATGAACAGGACTGGTCAGGTGCACTTCGGCAAGCGGGACCGCCTCGTGGCGGATCTCGTGCAGCAGATCCATTCGGGTGCACTCGGCAGCGGGGAGCAGTTGCCGGGTGAGCACGATCTGGCCGAGCGTTACCAGGTCAGCCGCGGCACGGTGCGCAGTGCGCTGTCCGAGCTGCAACGGCGGGAGCTGATCGCCACGCAGAGCGGTGTCGGCTCGTTCGTCACCTTCGACGGCGTGCGGCTGGACCAGTCGGCGGGCTGGGCCACCGCGTTCGCGAGCTCCGGATTCGCCGTCCGCACCGAGGTGCTGAGCATCGAGCGGGTGACCGACGAGGACCTGGCCCGCCGGTTCGGCGGCACGGCGTTCATCGCGGTGCGCCGGCGCCGGCGTGACCGCGAACGTCCGGTGTCCTATGAGGTCTCCTGCCTTCCGGCGGCCGGCTCGCTCGCCGATCTGCCGGAACACGGGCTGCGCAACGACTCCCTCACCGCGACCCTCGCCGCCGCCGGTTTGCGGGCGGAGCGCGGCGAGCAGTGGATCGGCACCGAGGCGCTCACCGCCGAAACCGCGGAGGTGCTCGAACGCCGGGAGGGTGAGCTGTTCCTGCAGGCAACCCGCACCAGCACGGATGCCCGGGGCGGGCTCGTCGAGCACGTGATCAGCCTGCTGGACCCGGCGCACTTCCGCTTCCACCTGACCTTCGGTGCCCGATGAGCGCCCGCGACCGCGCGCTCGGCGCGTTCTCCGGCCTCGCACTCGGCGACGCGTTCGGCATGCCGACACAATCGATGTCGCGTGCGCAGATCACCGCGCAGTACGGCACCGTCGACCGGCTGCTCGACGCCGTCGCCGTCCAGCCGATCTCCCCGGGGCTGCCGGCGGGTTCGATCACCGACGACACCGAGCAGGCGGTCCTGGTCGCCCGGCTGCTGATCGAGGGCGCCGGCCGGATCGAACCGACCGTGTTCGCCAAAGCCTTGCTGGACTGGGAAAGCGGGATGGTCCGGCGCGGGCTGGCCGACCTGCTGGGGCCGTCCACCAAACGTGCCGTGGAGCTGCTCGAATCGGGTGTCTCGCCGGACGAGGCAGGCCGGACGGGCACCACGAACGGGGCGGCGATGCGGATCACCCCGGTCGCGATCGCCACGCCACCCGGGCTCGGCCCGCTGCTCGACGCGGTCGTCGCGGCGAGTTCCCTCACGCACAACACGAACCTCGGTATTGCGGGCGCCGCGGCGGTGGCGGCCGCGGTTTCGGCCGGGATCGGCGGCGCGGATCTGCCCGCGGCACTCGACCACGCGGAACGTGCGGCCGCGGCGGGTGCCGCGCGTGGGCACTGGAGCGCCGGCGGCGACATTGCCGCACGGATCCGGT
This sequence comes from Amycolatopsis ultiminotia, assembly GCF_039536925.1. Classification (NCBI taxonomy): domain Bacteria; kingdom Bacillati; phylum Actinomycetota; class Actinomycetes; order Pseudonocardiales; family Pseudonocardiaceae; genus Amycolatopsis; species Amycolatopsis ultiminotia. Next base: position 98,730 of record NZ_BAAAZN010000012.1, read on the forward strand.
GGGCCCGCGAATGGGTGCGGGGCATGGACACGCCCGCACTCGCCGACGCGGTGGCCGAGGTGATCGGCACCTCGGTCGCCGCACAGGAGTCGGTCGTTGCGGCGTTCGCGCTCGCCGAGGCACTCGGGGACCGGCCGGTGGAGGCACTCCGGCTGGCCGCGGGCCTCGGCGGGGACACCGACACGGTCGCCGCGATGTGCGGCGCGATCCTCGGGGCACGGCACGGATTGTCCGGCCTGCCCGCGGATCTGCTGACCCGGGTGCGGGCGGTGAACGAGCTGGAGCTCGAGCCGCTCGTCGACGGGTTGCTCGATCTTCGCCGCCAGTGGAAGGAAAACTCGCATGAGCAGTGACACCGCGTTCGGCGATGCTGCCGTCCGCGCCGAGGAGGGCGCCCTGGAGACCAGGGGCATCGAACCCGTTCCGGAGAACGAGCGGCACGGCCATCCGATGCAGTTGTTCTGGGTCTGGTTCGCCGCGAACATCTCGATCCTCGGGCTCCCGCTCGGCGCGACGCTGGTCACCGTGCAGAAGCTCGCGTTCTGGCAGGCGGCGATCGTGGCGGTGGCCGGTGCCGTGGGCTCGTTCGCGATCGTCGGCGCGGTGTCCGTCGCAGGCCGTCGTGGCGGTGCACCGGGGCTGACGCTGTCCCGTGCGGTCTTCGGCGTCCGCGGCAACGCGGGACCCACCGTGGTCTCGCTGGTTTCCCGGCTGGGCTGGGAAACCGTGAACACCACCACCGCCGCGTTCGCGTTGTTGTCGTTGTTCGCGATCCTGTTCGGTGCCGATTCGGACGCGAAGGCACAGCCGGTGCTCACCATCGTGTGCATCGTCGTGTTCGTCGCGTTCACCGTGCTCGTGTCCGGGCTGGGACACCGGGTGCTGGTTGCCGTGCAGCGATGGGCGACGTGGGTGTTCGGCGCGCTGAACGTCGTCGTCGCCGTGCCGCTGGTGATGTCGGTCGACTGGACCGCGGTCGGCTCGGCCACGGCGGCCCCGGCCGGGGCGATGATCGCCGGGATCGGCACGATCGCGGCAGGCACCGGGATCGGCTGGGCCAACGCGTCCGCGGACATGTCGCGTTACCAGTCGCCGGCCGCGCGGGCCGGCTCGCTGGTCGCGTCGGCCGCCGCCGGTGCGGGGATTCCGCTGGTACTGCTGATCTCCCTGGGCAGCCTGCTGTCCGCGGGTGACCCGACGCTGGCCGAGGCGGGTGACCCGGTGGCCGCGATCCGCGGGCTGCTGCCGTCGTGGATGGCGGTGCCGTACCTGATCGCCGCGTTCGGCGGGCTGCTGCTGTCCAACCACCTGTCGGTGTACTCCGCAGGGCTCACCACGTTGACGCTCGGGGTCCGCATCAAGCGGGTGTACGCGGTGGTCGTGGACGTCGTGGTGACCACTGCCGGGGCGATCTACTTCATGCTCATCGCGGACGGCTTCTACGGGCCGTTCATCGCGTTCATCAGCCTGCTCGCGGTGCCGATCACGGCCTGGGTCGGCGTTTTCGCGACGGACATGGTGCGCCGGAGGCGCTACGACGCGGCCGGCCTGATGGACCTGGGCAGGACCGGGCGGTACTGGTACCGCGGCGGTGTCCGGTGGCAGGCGCTGCTGGCCTGGGCGGTCGCGATCGTGGTGGGGTATCAGTTCACCACCGCGGGCACCGGCGACGACGTGTGGTTCACCGGGTTGTTCGCCGCCAGCTGGCCAGGGCAGAACGGGCTCGGCTGGGTGCTCACCTTCGTCGTCGCAGCGGGGTTGTACGCGGCCTTCGGCGGACTTCGGAAGGTGGACCGGTGACCGGGCGGCTGGTGCACACCGGCCAGGTGATCGTGGACCTGGTCATGCGGGTCGGCGAGCTGCCCCCGCGCGGCGGGGACGTGCTGGCCGGGAGTTTCGGGCTGTCGCCGGGTGGCGGGTTCAACGTCATGGCTGCCGCGGCACGGTCCGGCGCACCGGTCGTCTACGCGGGCGCGCACGGTGCGGGCCGGTTCGGTGACCAGGTGCGTGCGGCTCTGCAGGAGGAAGGCATCACCGTCGCGCAGCCGCCGGCAGACGGGCCGGACACCGGGATCTGTGTGGTGCTGGTGGATGCCGGCGGGGAACGCACCTTCGTCACCGGGACCGGCGCGGAGGGCGCGCTCCGGCCGGAACGGCTTTCCGGTGTCGAGACCACACCGCAGGACGTGGTGTACGTCAGCGGGTACAGCCTCCTGCACGAGTCGAACCGGGCCGCGTTGCTGGCCTGGCTGCCCGGATCGCGCGGGAGGGTCCTGTTCGATCCGGGTCCGCTGGCCGGCGAGATCGACGGCCGGGTACTCGACCGGGTACTGTCTACTGTGGACATCCTGAGTTGCAACGCCCGCGAGGCGCGCTCACTGTCCGGGCGCGACGATCCCGGGGCGGCCGCCTCCGCCCTGTCGGAACGAACCGGCGCGGCGGCCGTGGTCCGCAACGGCCCGGACGGCTGTCTGCTCGCCCGCAACGGCAAAACGGCGGGCGTGCCGGGCTTTCCGGTCCACCCGACAGACACCAACGGAGCCGGTGACACCCACTGCGGAGTGCTCGCGGCGGCGTTGCTGGCGGGAGCGGATCTGGAGACCGCCGCGGTCCGGGCGAATGCCGCCGCGGCACTGTCCGTCCGCACGGAAGGTCCTGCGACTTCCCCGACGGCGGCGGAGATCGACGCTTTCCTGACGGCGTCCTCGTCCTGACTGCACTTCGTGCGGCCGGCGAACGGAGCTGACCGGTCCGTCGCGGAGGTGAGTGCGCGGCCGAACCGATCGCTCGGCGGGTGGCCGACGCCGGGTTGCCGACCTGGTCCCGCAGCGGTGGACGATCCTGAGGTCGAGGATGCGCACGCGGTGAATCTCGGCGTCCGGCAGGCTGGCGCTACCGAAGGTTGCGCGACTACGCACCTGGCCCGATGCCGCGATCCAACGACAGCAGCAGACCCCCCACCGCGCGACTGCAACCTCAGCCCACTGCCCGACGGGGCACGGATCACCACAACCTCGCCCGACCGCCGACCGCCGACCACCGACCACCGATCCACGAGTGCCGACCCGCCGACCCGCCGACTCGACCCGACCCGCCGACTCGACCCGACCCGCCGACCACCCGCCGACCACCGCCCCACGAGTGCCGAGCCGCCGACCCGCCGACCCGACCCGCGCCGACCACCGCCCCGCGGGTGCCGACTACCGAGCGCTCTGAATGGGGGCGGGCCGGGACAACCTCGCCCGGTCGCCGACTGTTCTGAAATGGGCGCTGACCGCCACAACCCCGCTTCGGCCGCACGGCCGGGCCGCCGACGGCCTCCACCCGGCCGGCCCGCTGCGACCCGACCGCTGCCACCTCGCCCGGCCGCTGCGACCCTGCCCGGCCGCTGCGACCCTGCCCGGCCGCTGCGACCCTGCCCGGCTGCTGTGCCCCTGCCCGGCCGCTGCGACCCTGCCCGGCCGCTGCGACCCTGCCCGGCTGTTGGAAGCCGGACCGGCCGGACCGAGCGTTGCTATCGCCGGGCGTTGCCGTGGGTCAGCCGGTGGCGGGGCGGGGGAGGCCGAGGTGTTCGCGCAACGTCGAGCCGGAGTATTCGGTGCGGAAGCGGCCCTTCTGCTGCAGGATCGGCACCACGTGGTCGACGAAAGTGGCCAGCTCGTAGGGCAGGGTCGAGCCCATGATGGTGAACCCGTCGACCGCGCCGGCGTCCTGCCAGGTCAGGATGTGGTCGGCGAGCTGCTCGGGGGTGCCGGCGAAGTGGTACTGGCCCGCGCCGCTCTTGAGCTCGCCGGTGATCTCGCGCAGCGAGGCCGCGGGCCGGGCGCGGGCGGCGGTGTAGAGCTGCTCCGCGCGGCTCGACGGAGCGGCCTGCCCGGTCCACAGCTCGGCAGGCAGCGGGAGGTCCGGGTCGAACCCGTCGGGATCGAGGCCCGCCGTGTACAACACGTTCTGCCAGCGGAACTCCGGGCTCGCCAGCTCCTCCAGCCGGCGCACCTTGGCCTTGGCCTCCGCCTCGGTGCCGCCGAGGGTGACCATCAGCGCCGGCAGGACGAGCACCCGGGCGGGGTCGCGTCCGGCGGCCGCGGCCCTGGCGTGCAGATCGGCCCGGAACGCCACCGCGGCGTCGAGTGACGGCGGTCCGGAGAACACCAGCTCGGCATACCGCGCGGCAAGGCCGATCCCGGCAGCCGACTGCCCTGCCTGGACGAGCACTGGCCAGCCCTGCGGGGAACGCGGGAACGGCAGGATCCCCTCGACGTCGTAGTACCGGCCGTGGAAACCGGGCGCGTGCAGTTTGCCGCGATCGGCCCACACTCCGCGTTCGCGGTCGCCGACCAGTGCGTTGTCTTCCCAGCTGTCCCACGCCTTCGTGACGACCTCGACGAATTCGTGCGCGCGGGCGTACCGGTCGGCGTGCTCGGGATGGGTGAGTTCGCCGTAGTTCGCCGCGGCCAGCGGGGTGACGGTGGTGACGATGTTCCAGCCCGCGCGACCGCCGCTGAGGTGATCCAGCGTGGCGAACCGGCGCGCCAGGTCCCACGGTTTGCTGTAGGTCGTGGACCCGGTGCCGATCAGTCCGATGTGGCTGGTCACCCCGGCCAGCGCGGAGAGCACCGAGATCGGGTCGAACTGCGTCTGCGGCAGGTGCGTGGTGCGGTACTCGGCGATCGCGATGTTGTCGGCGAGGAAGACGGTGTCGAGCAGACCGCGTTCGGCGGTGCGCGCGAGGTCCGCGTAGTAGGGCAGCCCGAGGACGCCCCGGACGTCGTCGTCGACGACCCGCCAGGCCGACTCGTGGTACCCGTTGGGCCAGACGAAAGCGTTGAAGTGCAATTCCTGCGCACTCATGGAGGCGGCTCCTCGACCGGAACGAATCAGGCAAGACCCTGCTGGGAAAGCCAGTCCTTGGCCACGTCGGCGGCGGGCTCGCCGTCGGAGTCCACCCGGGCGTTCAGGTCCCGCATACCGTCCGTGGTGAGCTTCGCGCTGACCGCGTTGACCGTGTTCGCGAAGTCCGGTCCGCGCGCGTCGAGCACTTTCCGGCTCACCGCGGGTACCACGTTCTCGGTCGGCGCGATGCCGAGATCGTCCTTGAGCGCCACGTACTTCGCATCGCCTGCGACCGGGCTGACCGAGTTCACCGGGATCACCGTGGCCACGCCGGAGTCGAGCTGCTGCACCCGCGGCCCGACCTCCTGCACGGTCTGGAACGTGGCGTTGGTGAGCCGGTACACCTGTTTGAGACCCTGGAAACAGGACAGCCGCTTCTCGCATTCCGGAGCACCGGCGAGGACGACCTTGTCGAGCTTCTTCAGGTCGCTGATCGAGCCGAGGCCCTTCTCCTTGGCGAGATCGGCCTTCACCAGGTAGACGTCCTTGTTCTCGGCGGGCGCGTAGTTCAGCAGTCCGATGCCATCGGGTTCGAACAGCTTGGCCAGCTGGTCGTGCTCGCCCCCGGGGTCCTTCTGCGCGTCCTGGCCGAAGCCGGTGGTGATCGCGGAGCCCTGGTATTCGGGGACGAACTGCAGCTCACCCGATTTCAGCGACGGGTAGATCAGCTCCCGCGAGCCGAGGTTGAGCTTGCGGGTGATCGGGTAGCCCTTGGCTTCCAGCGCGCCCGCGTAGATCTCCGCCAGGATCTGGCTGTCGGTGAAGTTGAACGAGGCGACCACGATCGGCGCACCGCCCTTGCTCGGCGCGGCGGGCTGGTCATTGCCTCCGCCACCGCACGCGGTCAGCCCGAGAGCGGCCACCGCCACCAGCACGGCCACTCTGATGCTCACGGTCCAGCGCACGTCCTCACTCCTTCTTCCAGAGCTGTCGGCACGACCCTAGCCAGGGGGTACGACAAAACCCAGATGGTGGGAAACCCCGCAGGTGGCAGGCCTCCGGCCAGCCTCGCCCGCCCGGCTGCAGCAGGCGATCCCGAAGAGTTTCCCGGCGGCGGTTGACGGCGCGGGGATCGGCCGCTTAACCTCGACGGAGCTGATATATCAGTCTACTGGTAAAGGTATACGAAAGGTGGCCGCATGTCCGCACCGGTTGACCACCACGATTCGTCCGTCGCCGCGCGGGTGCTCGGCGCCCCGCTGGCGGTGGCGGATCCGGCCGTGCACGCCGCGGTCGGACGGGAGCTGGCCCGGCAGCGCGGCACGCTGGAGATGATCGCCAGTGAGAACTTCGCGCCGCTGAGCGTGCTGCAGGCGCAGGGTTCGGTGCTGACGAACAAGTACGCCGAGGGCTACCCCGGCCGCCGGTACTACGGGGGCTGCGAGAACGTCGACGAGATCGAACAGCTCGCGATCGACCGGGCCAAGGCGCTGTTCGGCGCCGAGTACGCGAACGTGCAGCCGCATTCGGGCGCACAGGCGAACTCCGCGGTCCTCTCGGCGCTGCTGGACCCCGGCGACACCTTCCTCGGGCTGGACCTGGCACACGGCGGGCACCTGACGCACGGGATGCGCCGTACGTTCTCCGGCAGGTACTTCCGGGCCGTGCCCTATCACGTGCGGGAAAGCGATCACCTGGTCGACATGGACGAGGTCGAGCGGCTCGCGCGCGAGCACCGGCCGCAGCTGATCATCGCCGGCTGGTCGGCCTACCCGCGGCAGCTGGACTTCGCGCACTTCCGGCGGATCGCCGACGAGGTCGGTGCCTACCTGATGGTGGACATGGCGCACTTCGCCGGTCTGGTGGCGGCCGGGCTGCACGAATCCCCGGTGCCGTACGCGCACGTGGTCACCTCCACCACGCACAAGACGCTCGGCGGTCCGCGTGGCGGCGTGGTGCTGGCCGAGGCGGAGCTGGGCAAGAAGCTGAACTCCGGCGTGTTCCCCGGATTGCAGGGCGGTCCGCTGGAACACGTGATCGCGGCGAAGGCGGTGGCGTTCAAGCTCGCCGGCGAACCGGAATTCCGGGAGCGCCAGGAGCGCACCCTGGCCGGCGCGCGGATCCTCGCCGACCGGCTGCTGCCGGAGGACCACGTCGGCCTCGTCTCCGGCGGTACCGACGTGCACCTGGTCCTGGTGGACCTGCGGGAGTCCGCATTGGACGGACGGCAGGCCGAGGACCGGCTGCACCGGGTGGGAATCACGGTCAACCGCAACGCCGTCCCGTTCGACCCACGGCCGCCGGTGGTGTCGTCCGGCATCCGGATCGGCACACCCGCGCTGGCCGCGCGCGGGTTCACCGAGGCCGATTTCGAGGAAGTCGCCGACGTGATCGCGCTCGCGCTGCGTCCGGCAGCGGGCGAGGACGAACTGGACAAGCTCGCCACGCGGGTCACGGCGCTGGCCGAGCGGCACCCGCTCTACCCGGGGGTGGTCGCGTGAGCAGGCCCGGCGCGCACCTGCCGGAGCACCCGGACTTCCTGTGGCGCAATCCCGAACCGAAGAAGACCTACGACGTGGTGATCGTCGGCGGCGGCGGGCACGGCCTCGCCACTGCGCACTACCTCGCGAAGAACCACGGCATCACGAACGTCGCGGTGCTGGAGAAGGGCTGGCTCGCGGGCGGCAACATGGCCCGCAACACCACGTTGATCCGCTCGAACTACCTGTGGGACGAGTCGGCGGCGATCTACGAACACTCGCTGAAACTGTGGGAAGGCCTGGAAGAGGATCTCGGCTACCCCATCCTGTTCTCCCAGCGCGGGGTGCTCAACCTCGCGCACACCGAACAGGACGTGCGTGATTCGGTCCGGCGGGTGGAGGCCAACAAGCTCAACGGGGTCGACGCGGAGTGGGTGACCCCCGAGCAGGTCAAGGAGATCTGCCCGATCGTCAACATCTCCGGCGAAATCCGCTATCCGGTGCAGGGCGCGACATATCAGCCGCGCGCGGGCATCGCGAAGCACGACTACGTCGCGTGGGGATTCGCCCGCAGTGCGGACCAGGCAGGGATCGACCTGATCCAGGACTGCGAGGTCACCGGGTTCACTGTGGACGGTGGCCGGGTCACCGGCGTGCGCACGACCCGCGGGGAAATCGGCGCGGGCACGGTCGCGTTGTGCGCCGCCGGGCACACGTCGGTGTTGCTGGACATGCTCGGCGTCCGCACTCCGCTGCAGTCGCATCCGTTGCAGGCGCTGGTGTCCGAGCTGCTGCGCCCGGTACATCCGACGATCGTGATGTCCAACGCCGTGCACGTCTACGTTTCCCAGGCGCACAAGGGCGAGCTCGTGATGGGTGCGGGCGTCGACTCCTACAACGGGTACGGCCAGCGCGGCGCGTTCCACATCATCGAACGGCAGATGGCCGCGGCGGTGGAGCTGTTCCCGGTCTTCGCCCGTGCGCACCTGCTGCGCTCGTGGGCCGGCATCGTGGACGTCACCCCGGACGCGAGCCCGATCGTCGGGCACACCCCGTACGAGAACGTGTTCGTCAATTCCGGCTGGGGGACCGGCGGGTTCAAGGCGACGCCCGGCATCGGCTGGTGCTACGCGCAGACGATCGCGGACGGCACCCCGCACCCGTATGTGGCTCCATTCGCCCTTGACCGCTTCGCGACCGGCGCGCTCGTGGACGAGCACGGCGCCGCCGCCGTCGCGCACTGACCCGAGCGAGGACAACCATGCAACTGATCCACTGCCCGTGGTGCGGCCCCCGCGAGGAGGTCGAATTCCACTACGGCGGCCAGGCCGACGTCGCCTACCCGGAGAACCCGGCCGCACTGTCCGACGAGGAATGGGCCGAGTTCGTCTTCTACCGCGACAACCCGAAGGGTCCCTTCACCGAGCGCTGGAGCCACGCGACGGGGTGTCGCAGGTGGTTCAACGCCGTGCGGGACACCCGGACCTACGAATTCCTCGCGACCTACCGCATCGGCGGGCCGGTACCCGCCACCGGTTCGGAGCCGAGCCAGCAGGAGGTATCCGCATGAGCCGCGTCGCGGGGTACGGCCGGATCGACCGCGGCCGCACGCTCACCTTCACCTTCGACGGCCGGACCTGCACCGGTCACCCCGGCGACACGCTGGCTTCGGCGTTGCTGGCCAACGGTGTGCACCTGGTGGGGACGAGCGTGCAGCTCGGCAGGCCGCGTGGCATCGGCGCGGCGTGGACCGACGATCCGACCGGACTGGTGCAGATCGAGAAGCCGTTCCCGGAACCGATGCTGCAGGCGTCGGTGGTCGAGCTGACCGACGGGCTCGTCGCGCACGGGCTCGACGGGCAGGGCTGGCTCGCCGCCGCGCCCGATCCGGCGCGGTACGACCGCAAGCACACGCACACCGACACCCTCGTCGTGGGCGCGGGCCCGGCGGGTCTGCTGGCGGCGCGCAGTGCGGCACGGGCGGGGGAGAGCGTGGTGCTCGTCGACGACCGGGCGGAGCCCGGCGGCACGCTCACCGGGACCGAGCTTCTCGACGGGCGGCCCGCGCGCGAGTTCGTCGCGGACGTGGTCGCCGAACTCGCCGGGAACCCGCAGGTGCTGCACCTGCAGCGGACCACCGCGTTCGGCCACTACGACGACGGGTTCGTGCTCGCGCTCGAGCGGCGCACCGATCACCTCGGCACGGCGGCTCCGGCGAACCGGGCCCGCCAGCGGGTGCACCGGGTCCGGGCGCTCAAGGTGGTCATCGCGACCGGGGCGATCGAACGGCCGATCGTGTTCGCGGACAACGACCGGCCGGGCATCATGCTCGCCTCGGCCGCACGAGACTTCCTGCACCGGTACGGCGTGCTGGCCGGGCGCGAGGTCGTGGTCTTCACGACCGACGACGCGGCCTATCCGGCCGCGGCCGACCTCGCGGGTGCCGGGGCGGCGGTGACCGTGGCCGATGCGCGTGCCCAGCTGCCGGCCTCGGGGGAATCCCGTTGCCTTGCTGCGGGGGTGTCCGTGCTTCGGTCCACTGTGGTCACCGGAACCGAGGGCACCGACCGGGTGCGCGCGGTGCTGGCGCGCACCCCGGACGGCGCGATCCGGATCCCCGCGGACCTGCTGCTGGTCTCCGGCGGCTGGAATCCGGCGGCGCACCTGTTCAGCCACATCAAGGGCGCGCTCGCCTACGACCCGGCGCTCGGGGCGTTCCGGCCCGCGGGCACCCTGCCCGGGATCACCGTGATCGGCGCTGCCAACGGAACCTTCGATCTGCCGGGTGTGCTGCGCGACGGCGCCGGTGCCGAAGCTCCGGCGAGCGGTCCGGAACCGGCGGGTGCACCGACGAAGATCCTCTGGCGGACCGAGGGCGACCGCTCGCGGCAGTTCGTGGACATCCAGCGGGACGCCACCGTGGCCGACATCGAGCGCGCGGTCGGTGCCGGAATGCGGTCGGTGGAGCACGTCAAGCGCTACACGACCATCGGCACCGCGCACGACCAGGGCAAGACCTCCGGTGTCCTCGCCTCGGGGATCACCGCGGAACTGCTCGGAAACGACATCGCCGAAATGGGCACTACGACCTTCCGCCCGCCGTACACGCCGGTGGCGTTCGCCGCCTTGGCCGGCCGTGAGCGTGGCACGCTGTTCGACCCGGAGCGGATCACGGCGCTGGAGCCGTGGCACCTGGCGCGAGGCGCGGTGTTCGAGGACGTGGGGCAGTGGAAACGGCCCCGGTACTACCCGTACGCCGGGGAGGACATGGACGCCGCGGTGTTGCGCGAATGTGCCGCGGTCCGCGGCGGCGTCGGCATCCTCGACGGATCCACACTGGGCAAGATCGACGTGCAGGGCCCGGATTCCGCGGTGTTCCTCGACCGGCTCTACACCAACATGATGAGCACGCTGAAGGTCGGCCGGGTCCGCTACGGCGTGCTGTGCCACAACGACGGTATGGTCTTCGACGACGGCACGGTGCTGCGCCTTGCGGAGAACCGGTTCCTCGTCACCACCACGACCGGTGGCGCGGCCCCGGTACTGGAGTGGATGGAGGAGTGGCTGCAGACCGAATGGCCGCAGCTGCGCGTGCACCTCGCTTCGGTCACCGAGCAGTGGTCGGTCTTCCCGGTGGCCGGTCCGCGTTCGCGTGCCGTGATCGGCGAGGTCTTCCCGGACGTCGATGTCACCAACGAGGCATTCCCGTTCATGTCCTGGCAGGACACCACCCTCGACGGCGTTCCGGTGCGGCTGGCGCGGATTTCGTTCTCCGGCGAACTGGCCTGGGAGGTCAACGTCGGCTCGTGGTACGCGCCCGCACTGTGGAAGCGCCTGCTGGCGGCGGGGGAGCGCTACGGCATCACGCCGTACGGCACCGAGACGATGCACGTGCTGCGCGCGGAGAAGGGCTACCCGATCATCGGGCAGGACACCGACGGCACGGTCACACCGCACGATCTCGGGATGAGCTGGGTGGTGTCGAAGAAGAAGGAAGACTTCGTCGGCAAGCGGTCGTTCTCCCGTCCGGAGAACCACAATCCGCTGCGCAAGCAGCTGGTGTCGCTGCTGCCGACCGACCGCAGGACGCGGCTGCCGGAAGGGTCGCAGATCGTCGAACGCCGCGACGACGGACGGCTGCCCGAACCGCCGGTGCCGATGCTCGGGCACGTCACCTCCAGCTACCGCAGCGCGGCACTGGGCCGCCCGTTCGCGCTGGCGCTGGTGCGCAACGGCCGTGCCCGCGTCGGCGACCTCGTGCACGTCCCGGTGGACGGGGTGCTGGTGGAGGCCGAGATCGGCGAAACCGTTCTCGTCGACCCGGAAGGAGCGCGCCGCGATGGCTGAGGTTCTCTACCCCACGCATCCGCTGGAGACCTGGGCACCGGCACTGGCAGAGCTGTCCAGGGAAGCCGCCGGACTGGTCGTCACCCCCGAACCGCCGGTGGCCGCCGTGGACGTGCGTCTCGAAGCGCCCGGCCCCGGCGCCGACGCGTTCGGCCGGGCGCTGGGCACCGCGTTGCCGCTGGTGCCGAACACCTGGACGCACACCACCGACGGTCAGCTCATCTGGCTCGGCCCCGACGAATGGCTGGTGACCGCGGAGGACAGCGCCGGGCACGAGCTGGAACGCGAGCTGGGCTGGATCGTGTCCGCCTACGACGGCGCGGCGGTGGACGTTTCCGCGCAACGCACCGGGATCCGGCTGCGCGGCGCCCGTGCCCGCGACCTGCTGTCCTTCGGCTGCTCGCTGGATCTGCGCTCTTCGGCGTTCCCGTCGGGTTCGGCCGCGCAGACGGCGCTCGGCCAGACCGCGGTACTGCTGCTCGCGCTCGGCGAGCAGGACCTGCGGCTGTTCGTGCGCCCGTCGTTCGCCGGATATCTCGCCGAATGGATTCTCGACGCGGCACAGGAGTACCGCCCGGCCGGCTGAGCCCGGTTCCCGGACTGTCCGAAGAGGAGAGAAGCGTCATGAGCACCACCCCCCGCGTCGTCGTCATCGGGGCCGGCATCGTCGGCGCCAACCTCGCCGACGAGCTCACCGCGCGCGGCTGGACCCGGCTCACCGTCCTCGACCAGGGGCCGCTGCCGCTGACCGGTGGCTCGACCTCACACGCGCCGGGGCTCGTCTACCAGACCGGCCCGTCGAAGACGATGACCGCGTTCGCCACCTACACCATGGAGAAGCTGAAGAGCCTCGACGTGGCCGGTGCCTGGTGCTTCAACCAGGTCGGCGGCCTCGAGATCGCCACGACCCCGGAACGGCTCGCCGATCTGCACCGCAAACAGGGCTGGGCCACCTCGTGGGGCGTGCCCGGCGAGGTGGTCGGCCCGGACCGGTGCGCGGAACTGCACCCGCTGCTCGATCGCGACCAGGTGCTGGGCGGGTTCCACACGCCGACCGACGGGCTGGCGAAGGCCTCCCGTGCGGTCGAGGCGCTCATCCAGCGTGCCGAGGCACGCGGTGCGGAGTTCCGCGGTCTGACCCGCGTCACCGAGGTGCGGCAGGAAGGCGGCCGGGTGACCGGGGTGCGCACCGATGCGGGCGACCTGATCGACGCGGACATCGTGGTGTCCTGCGCCGGGTTCTGGGGCCGCGAGGCCGGTGCGATGGCCGGGATGAAGGTGCCGCTGCTGCCGCTGGCGCACCAGTACGTGCGCACCGGCCAGATCGCCGAGCTGGTCGGCCGCAACGACGACCTCGTCGAGGCACGCCTGCCGATCCTGCGGCACCAGGACAACGATCTGTACTACCGCGAGCACAACGACTGCATCGGCATCGGGTCCTACGCCCACCGGCCGATGCCGGCCAGCCTGTCCGAACTGCCCGAGACCGGCGACGTCACCGACGACGCGATGCCCTCGATGCTGCCCTTCACCGAAGAGGACTTCCTGCCTTCGTGGGAGCACAGCCGGACGCTGCTTCCCGCGCTTCGTGAAGCGAAGATCGAGACCGGCTTCAACGGGGTCTTCTCGTTCACGCCGGACGGCGGCCCGCTGGTCGGTGAATCGCCGGAGGTGGCCGGCTTCTGGATCGCCGAGGCGGTCTGGGTGACGCACTCGGCAGGCGTCGCACGCGCTGTCGCGCAGCTGCTGGTCGACGGGCGCAGCGACACCGAGCTGCACGGCTGCGACGTGCATCGGTTCGACGAGATCGAGACGACCGATGCGTACGTGTCGGAGACATCGCAGCAGAACTTCGTGGAGATCTACGACGTACGGCACCCGCAACAGCCGAGGCTGTCCCCGCGAGACGTGCGGGTGAGCCCGTTCCACGCGCGGCAGAAGGAACTCGGCGCGTTCTTCCTCGAAGCGCACGCGTGGGAACGGCCGCATTGGTACGAGGCGAACGCCCGGCTGGTCAAGGACCTGCCCCCGGAGTGGCAGGCGCCTTCGCGGGACGCGTGGTCGGCGATGTTCCACTCGCCGATCGTCGCGGTGGAAGCGTGGAAAACCCGTACCGCGGTGGCGATGTACGATATGACGCCGCTCAAGCGGATCGAGGTCGGTGGCCCCGGCGCGGTCGGATTCCTGCAGCACCTCACCACCGGCAAGATGGACAAGTCCGTCGGTTCGGTCACCTACACGCTCGCACTCGACGAGGCCGGCGGCATCCGTTCGGATCTGACCGTGGCCCGGCTGTCCGAGAACGTGTTCCAGGTCGGCGCGAACGGCAACCTCGACCTGGACTACTTCCGCCGGCAAGCCCCCGCCGACGGCAGCGTGCGGCTGCGCGACATCACCGGCGGTACCTGCGGGATCGGCGTGTGGGGCCCGCTTGCGCGGGATCTGGTGCAGCCGTTGACCGGCGACGACTTCTCCCACGAGGGACTGAAGTTCTTCCGCCTGCGCCACGCGCAGCTCGGTGGGATCCCGGTGACCGCGATGCGGCTGTCCTACGTCGGGGAGCTGGGCTGGGAGCTCTACACCAGCGCCGAATACGGGCAGCGGCTGTGGGATCTGCTGTGGGAGGCCGGGCAGCCGCTCGGCGTCGTGGCGGCCGGGCGCGGCGCGTTCAACAGCCTCCGCCTGGAGAAGGGGTACCGGGCGTGGGGCGCGGACATGACCACTGAGCACAACCCGTACGAGGCCGGGCTCGGTTTTGCGGTCAACAAGAAGAAGACCGGCTTCGTCGGGTGCGACCGGATCGCCGGGATCGCCGCGCAGGACGTGTCCCGGCGGCTGACCTGCCTGACCGTGGACGACGGCCGCAGCGTGGTGCTGGGCAGCGAGCCGGTGTTCGTCGACGGTGCACCGGCCGGCTATGTAACATCGGCCGCGTTCGGCCACACCATCGGCAGGCCGATCGCGTACGCGTGGCTGCCCGCCGCGCTGACGCCCGGAAGCCCGGTGGAGATCCAGTACTTCGACCGGAAGGTGAAGGCGACGGTCACCGCCGAGCCGCTCGTGGACCCCGAGATGGCCCGCATCCGCCGCTGACTGCGGCAGGTACGAAGGACGACACATGCGCACGGACACGCTCGAAGAATTCCTGCGTTCGCTCGCCGACCGGGTGCCCGCGCCCGGCGGCGGCGCCAGCGCCGGACTGCACGCCGCGCAGGCCGCGGCTCTGGTGGCGATGGTCGCCCGCTACACCGAAGGAGACAAGTACGCCGAGCACGCGGAGACCGTGACGGCGGTGCGCGGGCAAGCCGACGAGCTCCGCGAGCTCGCGCTCGGTCTGTCCGAAGAGGACGCTCGGGTGTTCGGCGCGGTCGCCGACGCGTACCGGCTTCCGCGCTCGACGCCGGAGGAGAAGACGGCACGGTCCGCGGCGATCGCCGGTGCGCTCGGGCAGGCCGGTGAAGTGCCGGCACGGGTGGTCGGGGTGGCCGACCAGGTGCTCGGTCTGGCCGAGCGGTTGCTGCCCATCGGCAACCGCAACGTCATCAGCGACGTCGCGGCGGCCGCGGACGCCGCCCGCGCCGCGGCGACCACCGCGCGGATCAACGTGGAGATCAACCTCGCCGGGATCACCGATACCGCCGCGCGGGCCGGGCTGACCGCCGCCATAGCCGGCGTCGATGACCTCGCTGCCCGCGCCGACAAGGTCACCGCTGCGGTGCGCGAGGTGATCGCCCGATGACCACCGTCGAGCTCAGCGGTTCGGTGCTGGCCCGGGAACTGCGCGCGAAACTGGCCGAGACCGCGGCGGCGCTCACCACCGCCGGTGTTCCGCCGCGGCTGGCCGTCGTGGTCGCGACCGAGGACGAGTCCAGTGCGTGGTACGTCCGCGCACTGGCCAAGGCCGCCGCCAAGACCGGGATCGACTGCGACGTCGTCGACCTGGGCGCCACCGCGGAGCCGGCGGAGATCCGGACGAAGCTGGCAGCCCTCAGCGCGGACCCGGCGGTGCACGGCATCATCCTGCAGACCCCGCTACCGCCGGATGCCAAGGCCGAGGAGCTCGCCGCGTCGATCTCCCCGGAGAAGGACGTGGACGGCGCCAGCCCCCTTTCACTGGGCCGGATCAGCGCGGGTCTTCCGGCGTTCGCCCCGGCGACCGCGGCCGCCGTGCTGGCGGTTCTCGACTACTACGAGGTTCCGCTGGCCGGGCGGCACGCGGTCGTGGTGGGCCGCTCCACGGTGGTCGGCAAGCCGGCCGCGCAGCTGTTGCTGGCCCGCAACGCCACCGTGACCGTGTGCCACAGCCGCACGCGGGATCTCGGGGAGCAGACCCGCACGGCCGACGTGCTGGTGGTCGCGGCCGGCCGCAGCCGGATGATCACCGGCGAGCACGTGCGTCCCGGCGCGGTCGTCGTCGACGTCGGCACCAACCCCGGCGAAGACGGCGGGCTGGTGGGTGATGTGGACGCGGAGTCGGTGCGCGGCAAGGCTTCCGCGCTCACGCCGGTCCCGGGCGGGGTCGGCCCGGTGACCACGGCGCTGCTGCTGAGCCACACCGTCGGGTCCGCGTCGCGGGGCGCGCCGTGAGCGTCCGGGACCGGCTGGCGGAGGCGCTGGCCGGTCCGCGGCCGCTGATCTGCGGGATCCTCAACGTCACTCCGGATTCGTTCTCCGACGGCGGCCGCTACCGGATCGCGGACGCCGCGGTCGAGCGGGGCAGGCAGCTCGTCGAGGACGGTGCGGACCTGATCGACATCGGCGGCGAATCGACCAGACCCGGCTCGCACCCGCCGACCGTCGAGGAAGAGCTGGCCCGGGTCGTGCCGGTGCTCGAGCGTCTTTCGGCGGCCACCGAAGTGCCGTTGTCGGTGGACACCTCGCGGCCGGAGGTGATGCGCGCGGCGGTCGACGCGGGCGCAGCGATGATCAACGACGTGCGCGCGTTGCGTTATCCGAGTGCGTTGTCGACAGCGGCGGAAACCGGTGCGGTCGTCTGCCTTTCGCACATGCTCGCGCCGCCGCACCTGATGCAGCTTTCGCCGGGTTACCACGATGTCGTCGGTGAGGTTTCGGCATTCCTCGCCGACCGGATCGAAGCCTGCGCCCGCACCGGTATCCCGGCGCAGCGGCTGGTGATCGACCCCGGGTTCGGCTTCGGCAAGACCCTGGAGCACAACCTCACGTTGCTGTCCTCGGTGGACGCCTTCCGGGAACTGGGCCCGCCGGTGATGGCCGGCCTGTCCCGCAAAGCGATGCTGGGCCGGCTCACCGGACGGCCGGTGCACGAACGGATGGTGGCCTCGGTGGCCGCCGGGATGCTCGCGGTGCAGCGAGGCGTGCGGGTGCTGCGGGTGCACGACGTGGCCGAGACGAGAGACGCGCTCACCGTGCTCGCCGCGGCAGGAGAGCGGACTTGCGCCGGCGGCGGCGATCAGATGATCGCGCGCACCGCCTTCTCGAACCCGGTCACGTGAACCCGGGCGAGTTCCTCGGCCCGGTCGGCGTTGCCCACGGCGATCGCGCGCAACAGGCCGACGTGCTCGCCGACGTGCCGGTCGAAGTGCGCCATGCGCTCGAGGAACAGGCAGAAGATCCGGGTGGCCAGGTTGTGGTAGCGCACCAGGGTGTCCTCGAGGTGCGGGTTGCCCGCCGCGCGGTACATCGTGCGGTGCACCCGCAGATCCCACTGCATCAGCTCACGGCGGTCCATCGCGTGCACGTCGCCGGCCTCGATCCGGTCCGCGAGCGCGGCCAGTTCGGTGCGGACCGGCTGCCCGACGGTGACCGCGGCGCGGCGCGCGGCCAGCGGTTCCAGCTGGGCGCGGATCTCGGAGATGTAGGCGAGATCGGTGATGTCCACCGCGGTCGCGAAGGTGCCCCGGCGCGGATAGGAGACCACGAGCCGGTCCAGCTCGAGCCGCTTCAGTGCTTCGCGCACCGGCGTGCGGCCGATGCCGATCTCCTCGGAGAGCGCGCCGTCCTCGATGGGTGCCATCGGCGGGATGTCCAGCATGATCAGCCGGTCCTGGATCGCGGTGTAGGCGCGGTCGGCCAGCGAGAGCGGACGCCCGTCCAGTTCAGTGGGTGCGGTGGTCACGTCAGCATCCTAGCGCGCTGAAAACCACCCGCGCTTTCCTGCGGTTGCACTCTGGATATAAGTGACGTTGAACTGATATATTAACTGCGCAGCCGACGCCGCGACCAGGGGAGCGTCCCGATGACCATCTCCGTGTTCGACCTGTTCAAGGTGGGGATCGGCCCGTCGAGCTCGCATACGGTCGGCCCGATGCGCGCGGCGTACCTGTTCGTCACGCGGCTGCAGGAGTCGGGAGTGCTCGCCGGCACTGCCCGTGTGCGGTGCGAGCTGTTCGGCTCGCTCGGCGCGACCGGGCACGGGCACGGCAGCGTGAAAGCGGTCGTACTCGGCCTCGCCGGCGAGCAGCCGCATCTGGTCGATCCGGTGGCCGCGGACCCGCTGGTGGCCGCCGTCCGCGCCGAGGGCCGGATCAGTCTCGGCGGAAAGCACGAAATCGCGTTCGCCGTCGACGAGGACGTGGTGCTGCACCGGCGCGAAAGCCTGGCGTTCCACAGCAACGGCATGGTGTTCACCGCCCGCGGCGCGGACGGCTCCGAGCTGGCTCGCCGCGAGTACTACTCGGTGGGCGGCGGATTCGTGCTCGACGAGGACGAGGCCGGGCGGCCGGTGCTCGTCGAGGATCCCACGCCGGTGCGCCACCCGTTCGCGACCGGCGACGAGCTGCTCGCGACCACCCGGCGGACCGGCCTGCGGATCAGCGACCTCATGCTGGCCAACGAACTGTCGTGGCGGGGAGAACAGGAGATCCGGGCCGGGCTGCTGCACATCTGGGCGGTGATGCGCGAGTGCGTCGGCCGGGGCACGCACACCGGGGGAGTACTGCCCGGCGGCCTCAAGGTCCGTCGTCGCGCGGCGGCGTTGCGGGAGCGGCTGGAGTCCGGGGTGGACGAAGCCGATGCGTTGCACGCGATGGAATGGGTGACGCTGTTCGCGCTGGCGGTGAACGAGGAAAACGCCGCCGGTGGCCGCGTGGTCACTGCGCCGACCAACGGCGCCGCCGGAATCGTGCCCGCGGTGCTGCACTACGGCGCACGGTTCCTGGCCGGCTTCGGCGACGACGAGGTGGTCCGGTTCCTGCTCACCGCCGCGGCGATCGGTTTGCTGTTCAAGGAAAATGCGTCCATTTCCGGGGCCGAGGTCGGCTGCCAGGGCGAGGTCGGTTCGGCCTGTTCGATGGCCGCGGCCGGACTGGCCGAGGTGCTCGGCGGCACCCCGGAACAGGTGGAGAACGCCGCGGAGATCGGCATCGAGCACAACCTCGGGCTCACCTGCGATCCGGTCGGCGGGCTGGTGCAGATCCCGTGCATCGAGCGCAACGCGGTCGCCTCGGTCCAGGCGATCACCGCGGCCAGGATGGCGGTGCGCGGTGACGGCGCGCACCACGTCTCGCTGGACAAGGCGATCAAGACCATGCGGGAAACCGGCGCGGACATGTCGGTCAAGTACAAGGAAACCGCCCGTGGCGGGCTGGCACTGAACATCGTGGAATGCTGAGGAGTGCCTTGTGCACACCACGTTCCGCACCCGGCGAAACCGCGGGCCGCTGGACCTTGTGGACGGCTACGAAGCGGACCCGGTCGTACTGGCTCGCTACATGCAGATCCTGTCCGGCACCACGGGCAAGGCGCTGCACGCCCGCACGATCGACATCCACCACTCGTTCCTGCCGGGGGCAACAGGGCCGAGCCCTATCACCAGGCGTTCGCACGGGGTGTCAAACTGGTCGGTGCGACCGTGTACCACGTGACCCCGGACCTGGACGAGGGGCCGATCATCGAGCAGGAGGTCATCCGCATCGACCACACCCACGATCCGCGTGCACTGCAGACCGTCGGCCGCGACGTCGAGGCGCTCGCCCTCTCGCGTGCCGGGCGCCGGCACTGCGGGCGGCGCGTCCTGCTCAACGGGCACCGCACGGTCGTCTTCCCGTGACCGGTGGCGGCGCTTGCTTCGACGATCTGCGGTCCGGCAACCGCGTGCGGTTCTCGCCGCCCGCGCGGGTCCTCATCGCGGACACCCCGGAGGACGTGCTTCCGGTGCTCGACGAGGTCGAGCGTGCTACCACCGCGGGCTGCTGGGCTTTCGGGTTCGTGGCCTACGAAGCCGCGTCCGGGGTCGATCCCGCTCTCCTCACCCACCCTCGTCCGCCGGACGGAGTGCCCTACGCCTGGTTCGGCCTGACCGGGCCACCCCGGCGGGCCACCGCGTTCGATCCCGCGGGCAGTTACGAAGTCCGCTGGGAGCGGGACTGGACCGAACCGGACTACCTCGCGCGCGTGCGCCGCGTGCGGGAGCGGATCGCGGAAGGCGAGACCTACCAGGCCAACCTGACCGTCCGGCTGCGCGGCAGCTTCACCGGTGACCCGGCCGGGCTCTATCGCGACCTCGCGCTCGCACAACGCGGCGGGTACCACGCCAAGCTCGATCTCGGTGATGTCGTCATCGCTTCGGCCAGCCCGGAGCTGTTCTTCGAACTGCGCGGGGACACCATCCGGCTGCGGCCGATGAAGGGCACCGTCGCCAGGGGCCGCACCCGCGAGGAGGACCGGGTACTGGCCGAGCTGCTGCGCACCAGCGTCAAGGAACGCGCGGAGAACATCATGATCGTCGATCTGATGCGCAACGACGTCTCCCGGATCGCAGTGCCCGGAACGGTGGCGGTGCCCTCGTTGCTCGCCCTGGAGAGCTATCCCACCGTCCGGCAGCTCACCTCCGAGGTGACCGCGGACCTGCGGCCGGGGACCGGACCGGCAGACGTCTTCGCCGCGCTGTTCCCGTGCGGGTCCATCACCGGTGCCCCGAAGGCCAGCACGATGCGGCTGATCCGCGAGGTCGAGGACAGCCCGCGCGGTGTCTACTGTGGAGCAATCGGCTGGATCGCGCCCCCGGCTTCGCCGACCCGCGCGCGGTTCTCGGTGGCGATCCGCACCGCGGTCGTCAACCGCGCCGCCGGCATCGCCGAATACGGCACCGGCGGCGGCATCACCTGGTCCTCGGACCCGGCGGCCGAACACCGTGAGGTCTTGTTGAAAGCCGCGGTCCTCGAGCGCACTTCCTCGACGATCGGCCGGGTGCCGGTCACTCCCTGACGCGGTCGCCGATCCCGGCAGCCAGCGCCAGCGCCGCCGCCTCGCCGCGTGTGCCGGCTTCGAGCTTCTTCAGCACGCCGGTCACATGGAACTTGACGGTGCTCTCGGTGATGCCCAGCTCGTCGGCGATCGTCTTGTTGCGCTTGCCCTGTGCGACCAAGCTGAGCACCTGCAGCTCACGCCGGTTCAGCCCGGACAGCGCGTCTTCCGCAGAGCTGTCCGGGACGAGCTGCAGCGGGAGCGTGATGCTCGCGCGGCTGCCCCAGTCCGCCACGGCGTCGAGCTCCACGGTGCCGCCCAGCGCCCGTGCCCTGCCGTCGAGCTGATCGCGCAGGGCGGGCACGTCGAGCCGGCCGGACTCGTGGTCGCGCACGTCGATCCGCAGGGTCGTGCCGTCGCAGCTCCACGCGACGCGCAGCCTGGCCAGTTCGGGCTGCGCGATGAAGGCGAGCACCGAGGTGCGGGTCAGCGCGCGGGCGGCGTGCGCGATCTCACCGGGCAGCGGTGGCCCGGACCGCGGCGGTGCGGAGAACTCCAGCTCCGCGTCGTGGTGCCGCAGGGTCTGCCGGATCTCCTTGCGCAGCTTGGTGAACGCGCTGAGCGGCGGCTCTTCGGACACTGCGAGGTCGGACTTGCGCGCGGAGCGGAGCGCGACCAGCGCGGCCGCGGCGGAGTCGGTCGCGGTGAGCCGCGCCTGCCGGTCTTCGAGACCGCGGGAGCGCAGCGTGGTGAGAATGGTGACGAGCGCGGATTCGTGTTCCGCCGCCATTTCCGCGATGGTGCGCGCGCGTTCGGCCGAGGCCGCCCGGGATTCGGCGAGGTAGTCGGGACTGGCCTGGGTGACTTGCTGCCGGATGGACGTCGCCACGATGCCGAACACCTCGGCCAGCAGCGCGGGTTCGGGAACGTGTTTCGCGGAACGCACGATGAGCACCAGCAGCGTGCCGGTGTGGTCGTGCACGGCCCAGACCGCGCGGGCGGTGCCGCCGATCGTGACGGTGTCGCTCAGCGGGTGCCCGGGTGCGGTGGCGGCCTTGAGCGCTTCCAGCTCGGCGATGGTGATCCGGTCGACCGTCTGCACCGGACCGGACACCTTGCGCGGACGGCCGGTGCACTCGCGGGTGAAGATGACGAGTGCCGTGTGCGGCCAGCATTCGGCGAGGAACCGCGAGAACCGGCCTGCGATGCCGTGCAACGGGCCTTCGACGACTTCTCGCAGCGCGGTCAGGTTCACGCGGCAAGCGTAACGGGAGGAGGACCTGTCCGGAAGTCCAGGTGTTGCTGTCCCGACGATCAGGTCACGGTTGTCCTTCGCCGGAGCTAACGTCACGCGCGCGGGCCCATGCGTGCACACGCATGACTGATGCCCGTTCGAAGCAGAGCCGTTCAGAGCAAAGGAACCAGTCGTATGCCACAGCAGGTACGCGGTGTGATCGCCCGTTCGCAAGGAGCTCCGGTGGAGCTCACGGACATCGTGCTGCCCGACCCCGGTCCCGGTGAGGTCGTGGTTTCGGTGGCCGCGTGCGGGGTCTGCCACACCGACCTGACCTACCGCGAGGGCGGGATCAACGACGAGTTCCCGTTCCTGCTCGGCCACGAGGCGGCGGGCACCGTGGAGACCGTCGGCGCCGGCGTCGAATCGGTGCAGCCGGGGGACTTCGTCATCCTCAACTGGCGTGCGGTGTGCGGGGAATGCCGGGCCTGTAAGCGCGGCCGCCCGCAGTACTGCTTCGACACGTTCAACGCCGGCCAGCGGATGACCCTGACCGACGGCACCGAGCTGACTCCGGCGCTGGGCATCGGTGCGTTCGCGGAGAAGACGCTCGTCCACGCCGGACAGTGCACGAAGGTCGACCCTGCGGTCGATCCCGCGGTCGCCGGGCTGCTCGGCTGCGGCGTGATGGCGGGGCTCGGCGCCGCGGTCAACACCGGCGCGGTCGGCCGTGGGGACTCGGTCGCGGTGATCGGCTGCGGGGGAGTGGGCAACGCGGCCATCGCCGGTGCGCGGCTGGCCGGCGCCACGACGATCATTGCGCTGGACCGCGACGAGAAGAAGCTGGAGTGGGCGCGTGATCTGGGTGCGACGCACACCGTCAACGCCACCGAAGCGGACGCGGTCGAGGCGATCACCGGCCTCACCGGCGGGTTCGGCGCGGACGTGGTGATCGACGCGGTCGGTCGTCCGGAGACCTGGAAGCAGGCGTTCTACGGCCGGGATCTGGCGGGCACCGTGGTGCTCGTCGGGGTGCCGACGCCGGACCTGCGCCTGGACATGCCGCTGCTGGACTTCTTCTCCCGCGGCGGCTCGCTGAAATCGTCCTGGTACGGCGATTGCCTGCCGGAGCGGGACTTCCCGATGCTCGTCGATCTGCACCTGCAGGGCAGGCTGCCGCTGGAGAAGTTCGTCACCGAGCGGATTTCGCTGGACGACGTCGAAAAGGCGTTCCACACCATGCACGCCGGCGACGTGCTGCGTTCGGTGGTGGTCCGGTGAGCGGGGAACTGCGGATCGACCGCGTCGTCACGTCCGGCGTCTTCCAGCTGGACGGCGGAACGTGGGAGGTCGACAACAATGTCTGGCTGGTCGGCGACGACGACGAGGTCGTGATCGTCGATGCGGCCCACGACGAGAAGACCATCACCGAAGCGGTCGGCGGCCGCGACGTGGTCGGCGTGGTGTGCACGCACGGCCACAACGACCACGTCACCGTCGCCCCGCAGCTCGGGGCGAACCTGCATGCCCCGGTCCTGCTGCACCCCGGCGACCAGGCCCTGTGGGAGATGACCCACCCCGGCGTGAAGTTCTGGCCGGTGGAGGACGGGGGACGGATCGCGGTCGCCGGCACCGTCCTGGAGGCCATCCACACGCCGGGCCACTCACCCGGTTCGGTGTGCCTGCACCTGCCGGAGGCGAAGGCGCTGTTCTCCGGGGACACGCTCTTCTCCGGCGGCCCCGGCGCGACCGGCCGTTCGTTCTCCGACTTCCCGACGATCATCGCCTCGATCCGGGACCGGCTGTTCGCGTTGCCGGAGGACACCCGCGTGCACACCGGACACGGCGACGGCACGACGATCGGCACCGAGGCACCGCATCTGGCGGAATGGCTCGCCCGCGGGCACTGACCCGCACCGGTCAGCGGCGGGCGGGCTGCGGTTCGGCCACCGGGGAGGCCACGGTCGCGATCCGCCGGAACTCGCTGGGGCTGGCGCCTCGCACCCGTTTGAACGCCGCGCTGAACCCGAACGGGTCGGCGTAGCCGACGGTACGGGCGATCTCCGCGATCGTGGTGTCCTCCCGCTCGACGAGGAGATCGGCGGCGAGGGTCATCCGCCAGCGGGTGAGGTAGGTCAGCGGCGGTTCGCCGGTCAGCTCGGCGAACCGCTTGGCCAGCGTCGAGCGCGAGACCCCGCTGCGCTCGGCCAGCAGGGCGACCGTCCACGGTGCCGCCGGTTCGGCGTGCAGCAGGCGCAGTGCGCCGCCGACCACCGGGTCCCGCTGCGCGGCCCACCAGGGCGGGGGTTCGCCGCCGGGCCGGTCGAACCACTCGCGCAGCGTGCAGACCAGCATCCAGTCCAGCAGCCGGTCGAGTACCACCTGCTGGCCCGGTGCGTCGACGGCGACCTCGGTGGCGAGGTGGTCCAGCACGGCGTCGGCCGTGCCACTGGTGTCGTCCTCGGCGCGCAGCACCACGGGCAGCGCGTCCAGCAGACGGCGGCTGATCTCCCCGTGCACCGGATAGGCGCCGACGATCAGCGTCGTCCCGCCGTGGTCGCCGTTCCCGTTGTCCGCACTGTCGTTCCAGCCCAGCCGGTGCCGGGCTCCGCCCTGGTCCGGTGTCGCGCAGTCCTCGCCGCATTCGACCCGCTCGGCCGCGGTGCCGAGTTCGTCGACGAACGTGAACGTCCCGGGACCGCGCACGAGGATCGTTTCGCGGGCGCGGAGCGGCTCGGGCGGATGGTTCTCCGACACGATCCAGCCGCCCCCGGTGAGCGCCGTGCACAGGGTCAGCGGCGCGCCGTCCACGAAGTGCAGTGCCCACGGCGGGAACAGAGTCGAACTGCCGAACAGGCAGCCGTGCGCCCGCACCCCGCGGATCAGGTCGCTGAACATGTCCACCTCGGCGAGCTTAGACGAATACCCAGGCGATCCGGCTTCTGAGCTATGGGCACGTCCGAATCCGCCGTGTTCACTGGGTGCCATGAGCAACGCCGGCACCGACACGCATTCCCTGACCACCGAGGACCTCGAGTTCCTCCGGCGCCCCCTGCACGGGTTCCTGTCCATCGCGGGGAGCCCGCTCCCGCCCCAGCCGAGGCCGGTGTGGTTCGAGGCCACCGACGAGGGTTCGATCCAGCTGTTCACCGCGCCCGGCGCGCCCAAGGTGCGGCACCTGCGCCGGGATCCCCGTGCTTCGATCGTCGTCGCCAGTCCGGTGGGTGAACGCGAGCGCTGGGTGTCGGTCGCCGGCCCGGCCACGATCGAGCCCGATGGAGCACACGATCTGGCCGCCCGCCTCGGTGCCCGGTACTGGGATCTCGGCGACCCGGTCCGTGCCGGCGAACTTGCCGAGATGGTGGCCGACGAGCTGGTCCGGCTGGTGATCCGCGCGGAGACCGTGCACCGCTACCTGATGTGATCCCGCGACGGCCCGTTTCGGCTCAACGGTCCTCTTCGGACACCGGGTGCTCCAAGGGGATCCCGCCGGCCGACAGCGGCGGCGGTGGGAGATCGGCGCTGGAGGTGAGTGGCGCGGCGCCGGTCAGGGGACGCCCGGCAGACTCCTTGAGCAACGCCGTGCTCACCAACCCGATCACGCCCGCGCCGATGAGGTAGTAGCCCGGCCAGTCGAGGTTGCCGCTCGCGGTGACCGCGACGCCGATCACCGTCGGCGCGGTACCGGCGAAGGCGGACACGAAGACGTTGAAGATGATGGCAAGACTGCCGTAGCGGAGGAAGGTGGGGAACAGCGCAGGCAGCGTGGACGGGGTCACCGCGGCGAAGCACAGCAGCGTGAAGCCCATGATCGCGAGGCCGAGCAGCTGCCCGGGGACCCCGTGCCGCAGCAGCCACACCGACGGAAGGCCCAGCACCACCAGGCAGCTGCTGCCGGTGAACAGGATCGGTTTGCGGCCGATCCGGTCGCTCAGCCTCCCGACGAAGAGGATCACCGTCAGCATCGCGAGCATGACGCCGACCTGCATCGTGGTGGAAAGGGTCTCGCCGGTCCCGCTTTCGCCGTGCTGGGCAAGTGTTCCGGTCAGATAGGTCGGCACGTAGTTCGTGAGCACGTAGTTGGTCACGTTCCAGGCCACCACGAGCCCGCCGCCGATGAGTGCCTGGGTGCGGTGTTTGGTGACCAGGATCCGGAACGCCCGGCGCAGCGCCATCGTGGCCATCGCGGGGGAGCGCTGCATGAGCTGCCGGAACGCCGGGGTTTCCTCCAGTTTCATCCGCAGGTAGATGCCGGTCAGGCCGATCGGCAGCGCGAGCAGGAACGGCAGCCGCCAGCCCCACGACACCAGCCGGTCCTGCGGCAGCACCGCGACGAGGATCGCGCAGCTGCCCGCACCGAGCGTGTAGCCGATGAGCGTGCCGAACTCCAGCCAGCTGCCGAAGAACCCGCGCCGCCGGTCGGGCGCGTACTCGGCGACAAGGGTCAGTGCGCCGGTGTACTCGCCGCCCGCGGAAAACCCTTGCAGCATCCGGATGACCAGCACGAGCAGCGGAGCGGCGATGCCGATCGAACCGTAGCCGGGCACGAGGCCGAGCAGGACGGTCGCGCCCGCCATGAGCAGTACCGTCGCGGCGAGCACCTTCGTGCGGCCGATGCGGTCGCCGAGTGGTCCGAGGAGGAAGCCGCCCAGCGGGCGGACCAGGAACGCCGCGGCGAAGGTGCCGAGGGTGAACACCGGTGCCCACGCACCCGCGTCGGGAAAGAACACCCGGTCCAGTGCGATGGCCGCGAGATAGGAGTAAATGCCGAAGTCGTACCATTCCGCGACGTTCCCGATCGTCGCCGCGGTGACCGCGCGGCGGATCGTGCGCTCCTGCTCGACGGCCACCCGTGCGGCCACGGCCCGCGGCTCCTCGACCGTCCCGCTCACCCCGCCGTCCCGCTCACCCCGCCGACCCGGTTCGCCGGGCACCGGAAGACGGGCGGGGCAAGGGTGGATTCATGATCGTCCTCAACGCACGTGACTGCTGATATATCTATTTAACGTAATAGATGTGTCAGAGTCGGTCAAGGGTTCGCGGTCGCTTCGAAGCCGGCCAGGCGGTGCAGCCTGCCGAGGATCTCCTCCGCCGCGGTGGTCAGGACCCTTGCCACGTCGGGGAAATCCGCGGGTCTGAGGTGTGCGGCCGGTGCGGACGCGCTGAGTGCGCCGGCAATGCGCCCGCCGGGGCTGCGCACCGGCACCGCGACGGAGTTGAGGTCGGGCTCGAGTTCGCCGCCGGTCGCGCCCCAGTTCCGGTCGCGGACGCGGCACAGGTCGGCACGCAGCGCCCCACGGGAGGTGACCGTGTGCGCGGTGAAGCGGGTCAAGGATTGCTCCAGCACCTCTTCGAGTTCGGCGAATCCGAAGCCGGCCAGGAGTACTTTGCCGCTCGCCGTGGCGTGCAACGGCGCCCGCAGCCCGATCCAGTTCCGCTCGGTCGCCGGTTCCTGCACGATGGTGGTGACGCTGGTGCCTTCGAGCACGCTCACACTGATCGCGCCGTGCAGTTCGGTGGCCAGCCGGGCGCAGACCGGCTTGCTTTCCTTGGCGATGTCCAGCTGTGCGGCCGTCGCACCGGCCAGCCGCACGATCCCGAAGCCGAGCCGGTATTTCCCGCGGTGGCCGTCCTGTTCGACCATCCGGTGCTTTTCGAGCGCGGACATCATGCGCGACGCGGTGGACTTGTGCACGCCGATTTCGCGGGCCAGTTCGGTCACCCCGGACGGGCCGTGCCGCGCCAGCAGATCGAGGATCGACAGTGCCCGGTCGACCGCCTGGCTCGGCGACCGCATCTCCGGATCCCCTGCTGCCCCTTCGGTGTTGTACATGCTGCAACTCCCGGTCTGGTCCGGATTTTTCGCGTCCGGCGGATTGACGGTTGGGTTCGGCTATCCGCAAACTGTTGCGGATAGCGGTTGCTGTTCCGCGATGAGCAACAGGAGTGACGGATGATCTCAGTTGGCGCAGTCTCGGACATTCCGGTCGGCGAAGCGGTACGCGTACAGGCCGACGTCATGGTCGCGGTCTTCAACGCGGATGGCGTGTTCTACGCCATCGACGACACCTGCACTCATCAGGACGCCTCGCTCTCGGACGGCTGGCTCGAGGGCTGTGCAGTCGAATGTCCTTTGCACGCAGCGTGTTTCGACCTCCGAACCGGCCGGCCGAGCGGTCCGCCCGCTCGCCGGCCGGTGCGTACCCACCAGGTCTCGGTGATCGACGGCCAGGTGTACCTGCACGATCCGGCCGGTGCCGAGCCGGTCGCCCCCGGCATGGCGGTCGCGGGGGAGGGCTGGTGACCCGCGCGGTCACGGTGGTCGGCGCGTCGCTGGCCGGGCTGACCGCGGTCCGCGCTCTGCGGGACCAGGGTTTCGACGGCCGGATCGTGGTGGTCGGCGACGAACCGCACGCACCCTACGACCGGCCGCCGCTGTCGAAGGAATTCCTCGCCGGCACGGTGGCCGAAGCGGACCTGTTGCTGTCGACGCCGGAGGACGAGGCGCTGGCGGCCGAGTTCCGCCTCGGCCGCTGCGCCACTGCGCTCGACGCCACGGCCCGTTCGGTGGTTCTGGATGACCGAACACGGATCGTGTCCGACGCCGTCGTGCTCGCGACCGGCGCCCGTGCACGGCGGCTGCCCGGTGCGGTTCCGGCGGGCGTGCACGCCCTGCGGACGCTCGACGACGCCCGTGCGTTGCGCGCCGACCTCGTACCCGGCGCGCGGCTGGTGGTGATCGGCGCCGGATTCATCGGCGCGGAGGTCGCTGCCACCGCGGTCGAACTGGGGCTGGAAGTCGACCTCGTGCAAGCGTCGTCGAGTCTGCTCGGCAAGGCGCTCGGCACCGAGATGGGCGCGCTCTGCGCACGTCTGCATGCCTCGCGCGGCGTGCGTTTGCACGGTGGCGCCGGGCCGGCGGAGCTGCTCGGTGGCGGGCGGGTCAGCGCGGTCCGCCTGACCGATGGCCGCGAGCTGCCTGCAGACGTGGTGGTGCTCGGCATCGGGGCGGAGCCGTGCGTGGAGTGGCTGGCCGGTTCGGGGGTGAAGCTCGACAACGGCGTGGTGACCGATGCCAGGGGGGTCACCGCGGTGCCTGAGGTGGTGGCTGTCGGCGATTGCGCGAACAGCCACCGTCGCTACCTGGGCGAGCTGCGCCGTGCCGAGCACTGGACCAACGCCGTGCAGCAGCCACCACTCGCGGTTTCCGCGCTCCTCGGCGGGAATTACGCGCCGCCCGCGCACCACGAGGTGCCCTATTTCTGGTCCGACCACTACGGCCACCGGATCCAGTTCACCGGTTATCGCACCGTGGACGCGTCGGTCGAGATCGCCGAAGGTGACGTCGACGCGCTGGATTTTCTCGCTCTCTACCGCGACGGCGACGGGCAGGTGACCGCTGTGCTGGCCTTCGGCCGTACCCGCGCGTTCGGGCGCTGGCGCCGCCGGCTGGCCGCTTCGCTGCTTCCGCAGGCCTGAGCCGCCGCGCTTCCCGTGCCCCGGCGTCGTTGCCCGGACGGTGCCGGATCTTCCTGTCCCGCAGCAGAAAGGACCATCGTGAGCTCCGTCGAAGTCCGCACCGAGCGGCCGGAACCCACTACCAGCCTGATCCCGACCCTGCCCGGCACGCACTACACCGATCCGGCCGTGTTCGAGCTCGAACAGCAGCGGATCTTCCAGCGCCGCTGGTTCGCCTCGGCGCGCAGCAGTGACCTGCCCGCCGCGGGGGACTTCCGCAATGTCGAGGTCGGCGGTGAAAGTGTGCTCATCGTCCGTGGCCGCGACGGCGCACTGCGCGCGTTCCTCAACGTGTGCCGCCACCGTGGCGCCCGGCTGTGCGTGGCGGGGTCCGGCACCGTCCGGCGGAACCTGCAATGTCCTTACCACGCTTGGACTTACGGCCTCGACGGCAGTCTGGTCGCGGCGCCGAACCTCGCCTCGATGGCGGACGTCGACCGCAAGGAGTACGGCCTGATCGACGTCGCGCTGCAGGAATGGCTCGGCACGGTGTGGGTGTGCCTCGCCGACGAACCGCCCTCGTTTGCCGAGACGGTGCAGGGCGCGGTCGCGGCGCGGCTCGGCGGTACCGACGTGATCGACGGCTGGGACATCGACACCCTCGCCGTCGGCAAGCGGATCACCTACGACGTCAAGGCGAACTGGAAGCTGATCGTCGAGAACTTCATGGAGTGCTACCACTGCGCGACGATCCATCCCGAGCTGACCGAGGTGCTGCCGGAGTTCGCCGAGGGTTACGCCGCGCAGTACTTCGTGGGGCACGGCGCGGAGTTCGGCGAGGAGATCAGCGGGTTCACCGTGGACGGCAGCGCCGGGTTCGGCACCCTCTCCGGTGTCGACGGGAGCCACGACCGCCGCTACTACGCGATCACGGTCAACCCGCAGGTGTTCGTCAACCTCGTGCCGGACCACGTCATCTTCCACCGGATGTACCCGCTGGCGGTCGACCGCACGGTCGTCGAGTGCGACTGGCTCTACCCGCAGGAGGTGCTCGACAGCGGCGCCGACCTGACCCGTTCGGTGGACCTGTTCCACCGGGTCAACCTGCAGGACTTCGACGCGTGCGAACGGTGCCAGCCGGCGATGTCGTCGAGGGCCTACGCCGCGGGCGGGGTGCTGGTGCCCAGCGAGCACCACATCGGCGAGTTCCGCGACTGGGTCGTCACCGCCATCGCCGACTGAACCGGCCGGACCGCCGCGGCTGCGTGGCCCGCCTGGCTCATCCGGACCACCGCGGGTGCCTGGCCCGCCTGGCTCATCCGGACTACCGCGGGTGCCTGGCCCGCCGGACTGACCCGGGTCACCTCGGCCACCTGATCTGCCTGGCTCGCCCGGACGACCGCGGCTGCCTGGCTGATCCGGACCACCGCGGTCGTCGAGACCATCTCGGCTGCCTGGACCGGTGGCGCGGGCAACGCGCAGCGGCCGCCGTGCGGGGTCGTTCATCGGGGACTCCCTCCGGTCGTCCCTGATATATTAATTGGACGTCAACCGGGATGGAGTGCCCCGAGGTCACCTGCCGGTGCCGCGGCGTCCGGTCAGGGTGGGGGAGGTCCGTGCACCGCGCGGCGGAAGAGTGCTTCGACCTCGTCGGCCGACGGTGGTGGATCGGCGAGTGCGGTCTGGATCAGTGTTCCGCAGAAGAGCCCGGCGAGCATCCGGCCGGTGAGCGGGTCGGTGCGTGAGCCGAACAGTTCCACCAGTGCCTCGTCCCAGGCTGCGCTCGCCGCGCGCAGCCTGGGCCGGTGCAGTGCGGCCACGTAGAGGTCGTACTCGACCACGTTGCTGGTGCGCTCTTCGTGGAGGTAGGTCATCACCAGGGCCGCCAATGCGACCGCGAAGTCTTCGTCCGGCGGGATCGATCCGGCCCAGGCCCGCAGCCGCTCGACGTTGTCCGCGGCGGCCTGTTCCAGTGCGACCTCGAGCAGGTCGTCGAGTGTGGCGAAATGATAGGTGGTCGAGCCGAGTGGCACGCCCGCCGCGGCGGCCACCGCGCGGTGCGTGAGCCCGTCGATGCCGTGCGCGCCGACGACTTCGATCGCCGCCTGCGCAATCCGCGTGCGCCGTGCGGGATCGTTCGGGCGCTGCTTCCTGGAACGAGGAGACCGTGGCGTCGTCATCGCGAATTCCCCCTCGCTGACCTGGTCCGGCGACCGTGTTGCGGAGGATCCTACCGACTCGGTGTGGACATCTGTACACATACTCATGTACAAATGTACGCACTACGTGTGGTGGCCGTCACCCGAGCGTGCGGTAGGGCGAACCAGCTGGTGGAAGTGATGACGGACCTGTTCCGGGGCGGCGGGTGGATCGCGGGTCGACGCGTCCCGGTGCGGCGAGCGGGCGGTGGCTGAGCCTGCCCGCGCATCGTCAGGAGGAGAAGGCTGTGAGCAACGAGAACTACGACTTCGTCATCGTCGGCGGTGGTTCGGCGGGCTGCGCGCTGGCCAACCGGCTGTCCGCGGATCCGCGGACCAAGGTGCTGGTGCTGGAGGCAGGTCGCACCGACGCGAAGTGGGACGTGTTCATCCACATGCCCGCGGCGCTGACCTTCCCGATCGGGAGCCGCTTCTACGACTGGGGCTACCGCAGCGAGCCGGAGCCGTTCCTGCACCGCCGCCGGGTCTACCACGCGCGCGGCAAGGTGCTCGGTGGTTCCAGCAGCATCAACGGGATGATCTTCCAGCGCGGGAACCCGATGGACTACGAGCGCTGGGCGGGCGACGAGGGAATGTCCGAATGGGACTACGCGCACTGCCTGCCGTACTTCCGGCGGATGGAGAACTGCCTCGCCGACGCGCCGGACGGCACGTGGCGCGGGCACTCCGGACCGCTGGAACTGGAGCGCGGCCCGGCGACGAACCCGTTGTTCGAAGCGTTCTTCTCCGCGGCCGAACAGGCGGGCTACCCGCGCACGGACGACGTGAACGGCTACCGGCAGGAGGGTTTCGCACCGTTCGACCGCAACGTCCGGAAGGGACGGCGGTTGTCGGCGGCCCGCGCGTATCTGCACCCGGTGCTGCATCGGCCCAACCTCACGGTGAAGACGAACGCCTTCGTCTCGCAGATCCTGTTCGAGGGCACCCGCGCGATCGGCGTCGAGTACGCGCAGGGGCGTTCGGCGCCGGGCGAGGTGTACGGCAAGGAGATCGTCCTCTGCGGCGGCGCGGTCAACTCGCCCCAGCTGCTGCAGCTGTCGGGCATCGGCAACGCTGCCGAGCTGGAGCGGCTCGGGGTGGACGTGGTGCGCGATCTGCCCGGCGTGGGGGAGAACCTGCAGGACCACCTGGAGGTCTACATCCAGTACGCGTGCAAGCAGCCGGTTTCGATGCAGCCCTCGCTGGCGAAGTGGAAGCGGCCCTCGATCGGTGCGCAATGGCTGTTCCTGCGTTCGGGCCCTGCGGCCACGAACCACTTCGAGGGCGGCGGATTCGTCCGCAGCAACGACGAGGTCGGCTACCCCAACCTGATGTTCCACTTCCTCCCGGTCGCGATCCGCTACGACGGTTCGGTCCCGGCAGGCGGGCACGGTTATCAGGTCCACGTGGGCCCGATGTACGCCGATACGCGCGGCACCGTGAAGATCACCTCGACCGATCCGCGCCGGCACCCGGCGCTGCGGTTCAACTACCTGTCCACGGCGGATGACCGCCGCGAATGGGTCGAGGCGGTGCGGGTGGCACGCAAGATCCTGAACCAGCCCGCGATGGACGCCTTCAACGGCGGTGAAATCTCCCCGGGACCGGAGGTGGAGACCGACGAGCAGATCCTCGACTGGGTCGCCAAGGACGCGGAAACCGCACTCCACCCGTCCTGCACGGCGAAGATGGGTGTCGACGCGATGTCCGTGGTGGACCCGGGCTCCCTGCGGGTACACGGAACCGAGGGGCTGCGCGTGGTCGACGCGTCGGTGATGCCCTACATCCCGAACGGCAACATCTACGCGCCGGTGATGATGACCGCGGAGAAAGCGGCCGACTTGATCCTGGGCAACACCCCGCTGGAGCCGATCAGGGAACCGTTCTACCGGCATCAGGCAAGCTGACCCCTGACCGGCACCGGCCGCGGGAGCGGGAGTGTGTTGATCCCGCGTCCGGACAGCCGCGCGGCGAGGCATACTGCGCGACGCGGGGCGCCGGGCGGCGCGGTGCGGTTGTCGCGCGCCTACGCGGAGGGTGGTTCTGCGCGCCAGGGAACTCGGTGCGTGGCAGACGGTTTCGTGGGCACTCGTGGTTGCTTCACCACTGATGATCGCGCTCACCACCGTGTCGATGGCGAAATATCCGCTGAACGCCACGCCCGACGACCGGCCGGGGCCGTCGATGCCGAGGTCAGCCGACCACGATGGTGTGTTCCGAACGGGGCAGCAGTTCGCCGATCACCGGGTAGCCGGGCACTTCACCGGCCACCAGCAGGCCGCCGGAGGTCTGGGCGTCCGCGAGGAGCAGGGCTTCGTTTTCGGTAATGCGCTCGAGGTCGGTGTGCGGGCGTACCCAGTCGAGGTTGCGGCGCGTCCCGCCGCTCACGTAGCCGGCGGCGAGAGCGTCTCGGGCGCCGTCGAGGTACGGCACGGCCGACGGGTCGAGCCGGGCGGTGACACCGCTGGCCCGAGCGAGCTTGTGGAGGTGGCCGAGCAGCCCGAAGCCGGTTACGTCGGTGGCACAGCGCGCACCCGCGGCGAGTGCTGCCACGGAGGCGGCCGCGTTGAGCGTGGTCATCGCCTCGACCGCGTGGTCGAATCGCTCGCCGGTGGCCTTGTGCCGGGAGTTCAGCACTCCGATGCCGAGCGGCTTGGTCAGGGTGAGTGGTCTGCCCGCGCGGGCGGAATCGTTGCGCAGCAACCGATCCGGATCACCGACACCGGTGACGGCCAGACCGTACTTCGGCTCGGGGTCGTCCACGCTGTGACCGCCCGAGAGGTGACAGCCTGCCGTACCGCACACGTCGAGGCCGCCGCGCAGGGTCTCGGCGGCGAGCTCGAACGGGAGCACGTCGCGGGGCCAGCCGAGGAGGTTGACCGCGACGACCGGGGTGCCGCCCATTGCGTAGACATCGGAAAGCGCGTTGGCGGCGGCGATGCGGCCCCAGTCGTAGGCGTCGTCGACGACCGGGGTGAAAAAGTCGGTGGTGACGATGAGCGCGGTACCGCCGGCGATCCGGACCGCGGCCGCGTCGTCGCCGTCGTCGAGTCCGACCAGCAGCTCGCCCAGCGGGTTCTCGGGGACGCGCCCGGCGAGGCCGCGCACCACCTCCTCCAGCTCGCCGGGCGGGATCTTGCACGCGCAGCCGCCGCCGTGGGCGTACTGGGTCAGCCGGTAGCTCATCCCGGCATCCTCCTCGTGGTGCGGGCGGCGCGCGAGCTTGGCAGGATGGCGGGATGTCCCAGGGAGGCGTATCCGGCCTGGTGGCCGGCGCGGTCTTCAAAACCGTCGAGCGGCAGGAACTGCCACTGGCGGGTTCGATTCCCGTCCGCCTCCGCCACGGGACCCGGCGGTGAACGATCCGCGGCGCGCGATTCCCCGCACCGACGCGGTGCTGGCCGATCCGCGCGTGGCCGGGGCCGTGGCGAAGCTCGGGCGTGCGCTGGTGAAGGACGTGGTGTCGGCAGCACAGGAACGGGCGCGGGCCGGGAAGATCGCGCCCACCGAGGTGCTCGACGAGGTACTGGCCGGCTTGCCCGGCGGCGCTTCCTCGTTGCGGCCGGTGGTGAACGCGACCGGCGTCGTCGTCCACACGAACCTCGGCCGTGCGCCATTGTCGGCCGCGGCGTTGGAGGCGGTCGTCGCGGCGGGCGGCACCACGGACGTCGAGTTCGACTTGCGGGACGGCACCAGGGCACGGCGCGGACGGGGAGCACTGACGGCTCTGGCCGCTGCCGCTCCCGCGGCGAGCGCGGTGCACGTGGTCAACAACAACGCGGCCGCGCTGCTGCTGTGCGCGCTGGCGCTCGCCCCCGGCCGGGAGATCGTGGTGAGCCGCGGTGAGCTGGTGGAGATCGGCGACGGGTTCCGCATCCCGGAGCTGCTCGCGTCGACCGGTGCGCGGGTGCGCGAGGTAGGCACCACAAACCGCACCCGGGTGACCGACTATGCGGCGGCGGTTCGGCCGGAGACCGGATTCGTGCTGAAGGTGCACCCGTCGAACTACCGGGTCACCGGATTCACCGCGGAGGCGACGGTCGCCGAACTGGCGGAGCTGGACGTCCCGCTGGTCGTCGACATCGGTTCCGGGCTGCTGAGCCCGCATCCGTCGCTGCCGGAAGAACCGGACGCGGCAACGGCGCTGCGAGACGGTGCCGATCTGGTGACGGCCAGCGGCGACAAGCTTCTCGGCGGTCCGCAGGCCGGGCTGCTGCTGGGGGATGCCGCACTCGTCGAACGGCTGCGTCGGCATCCGGCCGCGCGGGCGTTGCGGGTGGACAAGCTGACGTTGGCCGCGCTGGAAGCGACGCTGCGCGGTCCGCTGCCGCCGGTCCGTGCCGCGCTGGAGGCGGAACTCGACGAGCTCGTCCGCCGGGCCGGTGTGCTGTGCGAAACCTTGCGGGGCAAGGGGATCGACGCCGAGGTAGCGGAGTCGGTCGCGGCGGTCGGCGGCGGCGGAGCGCCGGGCGTGGAGCTGGCCAGTGCCGCGGTCAGCTTGCCGGCGTCGTACGCGGCGGCGTTGCGGCTGGGCGATCCCGCGGTGGTGGGGCGGGTCGTGCGGGAGCGGTGCCTGCTCGATCTGCGGACCGTCGGTCCGCAGCAGGACGAGCTGGTCGTGGAAGCGGTGCGCCGGTGCGGGTGATCGCGACCGCCGGGCACGTCGACCACGGGAAGTCGACGCTCGTGCGGCGGCTCACCGGGATGGAGCCGGACCGCTGGGCCGAGGAACGCCGCCGTGGTCTGACCATCGATCTCGGGTTCGCCTGGACGCGGCTCGGCGACGAGCAGGTCGCGTTCGTCGACGTTCCCGGGCACGAGCGGTTCGTCCCGAACATGCTCGCCGGCACCGGGCCGGTGCCCGCAGTGGCGTTCGTGGTGGCCGCGGACGAGGGGTGGATGCCGCAGTCCGCCGAACACCTCGCCGCGCTGGACGCGTTCGGGGTCCGGCACGGTCTGCTGGTGGTCACGAAGGCCGACCGTGCCGATCCGGCGGCGGCCGGCGAGGCCGCGCTCGCCGAGATCGCGCAGACGTCGCTGGGCCGGGTGCCGGCGGTCGCGGTGAGCGGGGTGACCGGCGAGGGCCTCGACGAGGTGCGCACCGCGCTCGCGGACCTGGCAGCCGGGCTGCCCGTGCCGGACCCGGAGGCGGACGTCCGGCTGTGGCTGGACCGGGCGTTCACCGTGCCGGGCGCCGGGACCGTCGTGACCGGAACGCTCGGGGCGGGCACGATCGCGGTCGGTGACGAATTGAGGCTCGGGGACACGGTCGTCGGTGTCCGCGGGCTGCACGCGCTCGGCGAGCCGCGGGAGCGGGTCAGCGGGGTGGCACGCGTTGCGGTGAATCTGCGCGGGATATCCCGGGACGCGGCTGCCCGAGGCGCGACGCTGGTGCAGCCGGATGCGTGGCACGTCACGGATGTCGTCGATGTCCGGCTACCCAAGGCAGCGGAGCTGCACCGGGAAGCCGTGCTCCACCTCGGCACCGCGGCGATCCCGGTGCGGGTCCGTCCACTCGGGACGGACACCGCCCGGCTCACCCTCCGCAGTCCGTTGCCGCTGCGGGTGGCCGACCGCGGTCTGCTGCGCGACCCGGGCGAACGACGTGTCGCTGCCGGGATCACCGTGCTGGACGTCGATCCGCCCGCCCTCACCCGTCGTGGTGCGGCGCAGGCCAGGGCGCGGGACCTCGACGCGCCGGACCCCGCCGCGGTCCAGCTGCGGCGACGGGGTTTCGTCCGGGACCGCGAGTTCGAGACGATGGGGCTGCCCCGCACGGGGGAGCGGATCGGCGGCTGGCTGGCCGACCCCGGGCGGCTGGCGGAGATCCGCGCCGAGGTCCCGGAGCGGCTCGCCGCCTGGCGGCGAGCGCATCCGGTGGCCGCCGGAATGCCGACCGAGGAACTCCGCCGTGGACTGCGGCTTCCTTCGGCCGAACTCCTGCCTGCGGTGCTCGGCGACCTGACGGTGTCCGGCGGGGTGGTCAGCGAACGCGGGGCAGGTCTGGACGCACGGACCGAGGCCGCGCTCGCGGTGCTGGACGAGCAGTGGGCGCAGCACCCGTTCCGTGCGCCGGAGGCGGAGCAACGGCGCACACTGGGCCTGGGCAAACGAGAACTGGCGGCAGCGGCGCGGCTGGGCAGGGTGACCGTCATCGACGACGGCGTCGTGCTGGGACCGGACGCGGAAGACCGTGCGGTGGCGGTGCTGCGCAGCATCGACCAGCCGTTCACCGTTTCTTCGGCGCGGCGTGCGCTCGACAGCACCCGCCGCGTGCTGGTCCCGCTCCTGGAACACCTCGACGCCGCCGGGCACACCGAACCCCTCGGCGATGGCACGCGCGTGACCACCTGACCTGCGGAGCACCACCGGCGGGGTTACCGTTTCGGGTATGGGTGTCCGGCGGTGGATCGAAGGCTGGCCGGTGTACCGGCAGCTCGCCGGTCCCGACCGCACGGCCCGCGGTGCCGCCGCGAAGTCGGCAGGCTCCGAGCAGTGGCACGCCCGGACCCGCGATGCCGACAAGGTCGTGAAGTCCGTCTGTCCGTTCTGTGCGGTCGGCTGTGGCCAGAACGTGTACGTGAAGGACGGTCGCGTCACGCAGATCGAAGGCGATCCGGACTCGCCGATCTCCCGCGGACGGCTCTGCCCGAAGGGCTCGGCCAGCAAGCAGCTGGTCACCAGCCCCAGCCGGGTCACCGAGGTGCGCTACCGCCGTCCGTACGGCACCGAATGGGAGACCATCCCGCTCGAACAGGCAATGCACATGATCGCCGACCGGGTGCTCGCCACCCGCGAGCAGACCTGGCAGGACTGCGACGAAAACGGGGTCCGGCTGAACCGCACGCTCGGCTTCGCCAGCCTGGGCGGTGCGACGCTGGACAACGAAGAGAACTACCTGATGAAGAAGCTCTACACCGCGCTCGGCGCGATCCAGATCGAGAACCAGGCGCGGATTTGACACTCCGCCACGGTTCCCGGTCTGGGGACCTCCTTCGGTCGTGGTGGCGCCACGACGTTCCAGCAGGATCTTGCCAACGCCGACTGCATCGTGATCCAGGGCTCGAACATGGCCGAGGCCCACCCGGTCGGGTTCCAGTGGGTGATGGAGGCGAAGGCACGCGGCGCGAAGATCATCCACGTCGATCCGCGGTTCACCCGTACCAGCGCGCTGGCGCACACGCACGCGGCGCTGCGCGCGGGATCGGATATCGCGTTCCTCGGCGGTCTGGTCAACCACGTGCTGGCGAATGAGCTGGACTTCCGCGAGTACGTGCTCGCCTACACCAACGCCGGTGCGGTCCTGCGCGAGGACTTCCGCGACACCGAGGACCTCGACGGCCTGTTCTCCGGTTACGACCCGGAACACCACCAGTACGACGTGTCCACCTGGGCCTACGAGGACGCCGAGGCGCTGCCGCCCGCAGGCAGCGGCGAGGCCGAGCTGCCGGGCGAGCAGCACAGCGGCGAAGGCCATCAGAGCACCGCCCGCGCCGAGTCGTACGGCAGTGGCGGCGCTTCCGTTGGCGGCAAACCGCGGATCGACGAGACGCTGCAGCACCCGCGGTGCGTCTACCAGGTGCTCAAACGGCACTTCTCCCGGTACACACCCGAGGTGGTCGCCGATGTCTGCGGTATCCCGGTCGGCCAGTTCCGGGAGATCGCCGAGGCGGTCACCGCGAACTCGGGACGGGAACGCACCACAGCCTGGGTCTACTCGGTCGGGTGGACGCACCACACCGTCGGCGCGCAGTACATCCGGACCGCGTCGATCCTGCAGACGCTGCTGGGCAACATCGGCCGTCCCGGCGGCGGGATCCTCGCCCTGCGCGGGCACGCCAGCATCCAGGGTTCGACCGACATCCCGACGTTGTTCAACCTGCTGCCCGGATACCTGCCGATGCCGCACGCGCACCAGCACTTCGGCCTGGACGAGTACGTGACCACCGACGCGGGCTCCACCGGGTTCTGGGGCAATATGCGCTCGTATGCGGTGAGCCTGCTCAAGGCGTACTGGGGTGAGCACGCCCAGCCGCACAACGACTTCCGGTTCGACCACCTGCCGCGGCTCACCGGCGACCACGGCACCTACGCCACGGTGAAGGCGCAGCTGGAAGGCGAGTGCCGGGGCTACTTCCTGGTCGGGGAGAACCCGGCGGTCGGCTCGGCCAACGGGAAG
Organism: Amycolatopsis ultiminotia; assembly: GCF_039536925.1. NCBI lineage: Bacteria > Bacillati > Actinomycetota > Actinomycetes > Pseudonocardiales > Pseudonocardiaceae > Amycolatopsis > Amycolatopsis ultiminotia. Next base: position 138,624 of record NZ_BAAAZN010000012.1, read on the forward strand.
ATGCAACGGCTCGGCCTGGCGAACCTCGACTGGCTGGTGGTGCGCGACCTGCAGATGATCGAGTCCGCGACGTTCTGGCAGGACGGCCCGGAAATCGAGACGGGCGAACTGGCCGGCAGCGAGATCGGCACTGAGGTGTTCTTCCTGCCCGCCGCGGCGCACACCGAGAAGGCCGGCAGTTTCACCAACACCCAGCGGCTGCTGCAGTGGCACCACCAGGCTGTCGAGCCGCCCGGCGACGCGCGCAGCGATCTGTGGTTCTACTACCACCTCGGCCGCATCATCCGGGAGAAGCTGGCAGACAGCACCGAGCCGCGCGACCTGCCGGTGCAGGAGCTGACCTGGAGCTACCCGACGGAGGGGCCGACCGCGGATCCCTCGGCGGAGTCCGTGCTCGCGGAGATCAACGGCCACGGCCCGTCCGGCCCGCTGGCGGCGTACACGCAGCTAACGGACGACGGCTCCACGTCCTGCGGCTGCTGGATCTACTGCGGCGTGCGCGCCGACGGCCACAACCACGCCGCCGACCGGACACCGGGCTCGGAGCAGGACTGGGTTGCCGCGAAGTGGGCCTGGGCGTGGCCGGCGAACCGGCGCATCCTCTACAACCGCGCGTCCGCCGACCCGGACGGGAAACCGTGGAGCGAGCGCAAGAACCTGGTCTACTGGGACGAGGAAAACGACCGTTGGACCGGTGCCGACGTACCGGACTTCGAAGCCACGAAGCGTCCGGACTACGTTCCGCCGGAGGGGGCGAGGGCACAGGACGCGATCGGCGGCGCGGAGCCGTTCATCATGCAGACCGACGGCCGGGCCTGGCTGTACGTGCCGGCCGGGCTGGCCGACGGCCCGCTGCCGACGCACTACGAGCCGTTCGAGTCGCCGGTGGACAACGCGCTCTACAGTCAGCAGGCCAACCCGGCGCGGCAGACGCTGTCGACCGCCTCGAACCCGTACCACCCGGCCCGAAGTGCGGTCTTCCCGTACGTGTTCACCACTTACCGGCTCACCGAGCACCACACCGCCGGCGGGATGAGCCGCACTCTGCCCTACCTGGCCGAACTGCAGCCGGAGTTCTTCTGTGAGGTTTCCCCGGAGCTGGCCGCCGAGCGCGGACTGGAGAACCGCGGCTGGGCCACCGTCATCTCGGCACGCACCGCGATCGAGGCACGCGTGCTGGTGACCTCGCGGATGAAGCCGCTCCAGGTCCGTGGCCGCGTCGTCCACCAGGTCGGGCTGCCCTACCACTGGGGCACCAACGGCCTGTCCCGCGGTGACGCGGCGAACGATCTGCTGTCGGTGGTGATGGACCCGAACGTGCACATCCAAGAGGCGAAGGCGGCGACCTGCGACATCGTGCCGGGCCGCCGACCGCGCGGCCGGGACCTGCTGGCCCTGGTCGAGGACTACCGAAGGAGGGCGGATGGCTGACTACGGCACCCAGCCCCGGATGGGCTTCTTCACCGACACCTCGGTGTGCATCGGCTGCAAGGCGTGCGAGGTGGCGTGCAAGGAGTGGAACGGCGTGCCCGGTCGGGAGCTGGACCTGCTCGGCACTTCCTACGACAACACCGGCGACCTCGGTGCGGACGCCTGGCGGCACGTGGCCTTCGTGGAACAGCCCGCGGTCGAGCTGGGGATGCCGTCGGTGGGCGCACCCGAGCAGCAGGGCGAGTCCGGGATGCGCTGGCTGATGTCGAGCGACGTGTGCAAGCACTGCACGCACGCCGGATGCCTGGACGTGTGCCCGACCGGCTCGTTGTTCCGCACCGAATTCGGCACGGTCGTGGTGCAGGAGGACATCTGCAACGGCTGCGGGTACTGCGTGCCCGCTTGCCCGTACGGCGTGATCGAGAAGCGGGAGAGCGACGGGCGTGCGTTCAAGTGCACCTTCTGTTACGACCGCCTCGGCGAGGGTCTCGAACCGGCGTGTGCCAAGGCGTGTCCGACGGACTCGATCCAGTTCGGCGAGCTGGACGAGCTGCGGGAGCGCGCTGCCGGACGGGTCGACGCACTGCACGAGGCCGGCGTGTCGCAGGCGCGCCTGTACGGCGACGATCCCTCCGACGGAGTGGGCGGCGACGGCGCGTTCTTCCTGTTGCTGGACGAACCCGAGGTGTACGGCTTCCCGCCCGATCCGCAGGTGCCGACGAAGCACCTGCCACAGATGTGGAAGCGCGCGGCGGCCGCTGCGGCCGGCGTGGCAGGCACGCTCGTCGTCTCGTTCCTGGGGCGGCGGCGATGAGTCCGAAGCGGGAACCGACGATGGTCGAGCCCGCCGAGTTCACCTCCTACTACGGCCGGCCGATCCTCAAGGAACCGGCGTGGAAACAGCCGGACGTGCCGTTGTACCTGTTCCTCGGCGGGATGGCGGGCTCGTCGGCCACGATCGCGAGCCTCGCCGGCCGGACCGCGCGGCCGGGGCTGGCCAGGGTCGCCCGGCTGGGCGCGGTGGGCGGGGCGAGCGCGAGCGTGCTGGCGTTGATCCACGATCTCGGCCGGCCGGAGCGGTTCCTGCACATGCTCCGGGTCCTGAAACCGACGTCCCCGTTGTCGGTCGGTTCGTGGATCCTTGCGCCGTTCTCCGGGCTGGCCGCGGTGTCGGCCGGTTCCGCGGAGACCGGGTTGCTGCGGCCGGCCGGGAAGCTCGCGGGCGCCGTGGCCGGTGTGCTCGGCCCGGCGATGTGCACCTACACCGCGGTTCTGCTGGCCGACACTGCGACACCGTCGTGGCACGAGGCGCGGCGGCACCTGCCCTTTCTGTTCGCCGGGAGTGCAGTGACGAGTGGTGTCGGGCTGGCGTTGCTGGCCGCGCCGAAGGACGAGGTCGGACCGGTGGTGCGCGCCGGGCTGTTCGGTGCGGCGGCCGAGCTGGTGGTGACGCACGAGGTGGAGCACGGGCTGGGCCTGGTGTCCGAGCCGTATCGCACCGGCCGGGCCGGGAAACTGCTCAAGGCGGCGCGCGGGCTGACCGCGGCGGGTGCCGCACTGTCGCTGGGTGCCACCCGCAGCAAGGTGGCCGCGGCCGCGAGCGGTGCGGCGTACCTGGCGGCCGGGCTGTGCACGCGGTTCGGCGTATACCAGGCCGGGGTCGCGTCGGCGCAGGATCCGAAGTACGTGGTGGTACCGCAGAAAGCCCACAAGGCCGCTCGGGAGGCGTGAGAAGGTCAGGCGGTCGCCGCACGGGCGAGGGAAAGCTCTTCACGCGATTGGATCGCCAGCACCGGCACCGCGGCGCCGGGTTCGCTGAGCACCCCGTCGCGCTCGCGAGCCCGGGAAAGACCACCGCGGATACCGAGCACCGGCAGGCCGCCGGCTACCGATTCCGCGACCTCCGGCTGGTCCCAGCCGATGTCCCCGGTGAACACGAGCGCGTCGATGCGCGGGAGGCCGGCGGCGACCGCGGCCAGTTCCCGCCGCACACTGTGCTCGAAGACGGCCAGCGTGAACCGGGCCTTGACGTCCCCGGCGTTCGCGTCGCGCACCAGATCGCGGGTGTCGTCGGAGGTGGCGGACAGGCCGAGCAGCCCGGAGCGGTGGTACAGGCCGTCTTCCAGTTCCTCGACGGTCAGGTGGCCCTCACGCAGCAGCCACAGCAGCATCCCGGGATCGACGGTGCCGGAGCGCCTGGCCATCACCGAACCTTCCAACGGCGTGAACCCCATCGAAGTGTCGACGCTGCGGCCGTGCGCGACCGCGGCGACCGAGCAGCCGCCGGACAGGTGCGCGATGAGCAGGTTCAGCTCGCCGGCAGGCCGGTCGAGCAGTTCGGCGGCTCGCCGCAGCGCCCAGGCGTAGGACAGCCCGTGGAATCCGTAGCGGCGCAGGTCCCAGCGTGCGCGCCACTGCTCGGGCAGCGCGTAGGTGCGGGAGACCTCCGGCAGGCCGCGGTGGAACGCGGTGTCCGGACAGACCACGTGCCGCGCGTCCGGCAGCAGGTCGGTGAGCAGATCCAGCAGTGCCTCGGTGCCGGGTACGTGCTCCGGCGCGAGGGAACGGCACCCGGCGATCGTCTCCCGGACCTGCCGGGTCACCTCGGTGGGCGTGACCAGGTGCGAGCCGCCGTGCACCAGGCGGTGCGCCACGACGTCGATTCCGTCCGTCCTGTGCAGGAACGAGTTGATCTCGCGTTCGGAGTGCGGGCCGGTTTCGAGCGAATCGAGGACCCGGTCGTCCTCGACGAGGTGGAGGCGCAGGCTGGCGGAACCGGGATTGACGGTGAGGACCTTCACGCGCTCCACCGCCAGCCGGTGATCTCGTCCGGGTCGCGACCGTCGCGGTAGGACAGTGCGAGCAGATCGTCGCGTTCCCGGACCAGCGTGCGGGACAGCTCGCCGCCTGCCGAAGCCCATCCACGGGCCCGGCGCACGGCGTCCGCGGCGAGGTCGTGCCGGCTCATCCGGTTGCTCGCGAGCAGATCGAACGGGGTGGTCGTGGTGCCTTCCTCGAGGTAGCCGTGCACGTGGAAGCGGTCGGAGCCGGGGCGGCCGTGCAGGACTTCGTGCACCGCCGAGGGATACCCGTGGAAGGCGAACACCACCGGCACGTCTTCGGCGAAGCACTCGGCGAACCCTTCGTCAGGGAGACCGTGCGGGTGACGATCCGCCGGGCACAACGAAAGCAGATCCACGACATTCACCACGCGCACCCGCAGCTCCGGTGTCCGTTCGCGGAGCAGGGTCACGGCAGCGAGGGTTTCGATCGTCGGCGTGGTCCCCGCGCAGGCGAGTACCACGTCCGGCGCACCGTCCTCGTTGCTCGCCCAGGGCCACACCGCGGTGCCGGCGCGGCAGTGTGCTTCGGCTTCGTCGTGGGAAAGCCACTGCGGGCCGTTTTGCTTGCCCGCGACGACGACGTTGATGAGGTCGGTGGAGGACAGGCACCGGTGCATGGTGTGCAGCAGAGTGTTCGCGTCCGGGGGCAGGTAGATGCGCGCGGTGTCGGCCTTCTTGGTGAGCATCTGGTTGAGGAAGCCGGGACCCTGGTGGCTGTAGCCGTTGTGGTCCTGGCGCCAGCCGTCGCTGCTGAGCAGGTAGTTCAGGCTCGCCACCGGGGCACGCCACGGCACTTCGCCGGACATCTTGAGGAACTTGGCGTACTGGTTCACCATGCTGTCCACAATCGACACGAAGGCCTCGTAGCAGGGAAACAGGCCGTGCCTGCCGGTGAGCAGATAGCCCTGCAGCCAGCCCTGGCAGAGGTGCTCGGACAGCACTTCCAGCACCCGGCCCCGGCGGTCGAGGTGCTCGGTGTGACCGGGCACCTCGCGGTCGAACTGGCGAGCCGTGACCGCCAGCAGCGCGCCGAGCTTGTTCGATTCCAGCTCGTCCGGGCACACCACGCGGAACACCTCGGGGGCCTCGCGGATCAGCTCGGCCACCCAGGAGCCGAGCACTTCGGGTGCACTCGCGTCGGTGCCGCCGGGCCGGTCGACGTCGACGGCGAACGTCCCGGTGGCCGGGAGCGGCAGATCCTTGCGCAGCCGTCCGCCGTTGGCCTGGGGTACCCGGCCGAGCTGCAGCGAAGCGGGCGGCGGCACGGTCAGCAGATCCGCTTCCGGTGCACCGCCGGTGCCGAACAGCTCGTCCGGCCGGTACGAACGGAGCCAGTTCTCCAGCGCCGTGAGCTGGTCCGGATCCTCGCCGGCGCCGGCGAACGGGACCTGGTGCGCGTGGAAGGTGCCGGCGGGCGGGGTGCCGTCCGGCGCGGTGTCGGGCAGACCGAAGCCCTTTTCACTGCGTAGCACGATCATCGGCGGCGGCCCGGTGGTGTGCGCGTGTGCTCGCGCCAGCGCATCGCCGAGCAGCGTGTCGGGGTCGGCGGCGCCGCGGACGTCGATCACCCGCGGAGTCCAGCCGCAGCCGGAGAAGTACTGGTCCAGCTCGGTGTCGCTCATCCCCTCGTAGAGGGTCGGCGACGAGATCTTGTAGCCGTTGAGGTGCAGGATCGGCAGCACCCGGCCGTCGCCGGGGCCGGTGAATTTCGGACTGTGCCACGCTGCGGCCGTGGGACCGGTCTCGGCTTCGCCGTCGCCGACCACGCACGCGACCAGCAGGCCGGGATCGTCGAAGGCGGCGCCGAACGCGGTGGCCAGCGCGTATCCCAGTTCGCCGCCCTCGTGGATCACGCCCGGTACTTCGGGGGAGAGATGGCTCGGGAAACCGCCGGGCCAGGAGAACCGGCGGACCAGCTCGGCAAGGCCGCGGCCGTCGCGGGACAACTCCGGGTCGTACTCGGCGTGCGTGCCTTCCAGCCAGAGGTTGGCATGGATGGCCGGTGCGCCGTGCCCGGGGCCGGTAACCAGCAGCGTGCGCTGTCCGGTATCCGCGACGAGCCGGTCGAGTGCGGAGTAGACGAGGGTGAGGCCGGGACACGTGCCCCAGTGGCCGAGCGGTCTCGGCTTCAGGTGCTCGGGCCGCAGCGGCTCGGTGAGCAGCACGTTGTCCTGGAGGTGGATCATTGCCGCGGCGAGGTAGTCGCAGGCACGCCGGTAGCGGCGCAGCGTTCCGACGTCCGGTCGGCCGGCCACAGGAGCTCCTTTCGTCGGCTCGCTGTGCCGGTTACCCGCCCCGCACCGGGTTACACCTCTTTCAGCCAGCGCGTGGCATCCTCGTGCGTGGGCAGCAGGTGCAGCACCCGCCCGAGGGAGAGCTGGTGGAACGGCCGCAGCACGGTGCGCTGTGCCGAAACCGCAGCGAACGGCACCCCAGATTCATGCGCGTGGGCACACGCTTCGAGCAGCGTGGCGAAGCCGCGTGCGGAACAGAAAGTGACGTCGTCGAAGTCGACCAGCAGCGCGCGCGGACGGAGGTCGGTTTCGATCTCGAGCTGTGCGGCGAGCCGATCGGTGATGCTCAGGTCGACCTCGCCGTGCACGCAGACCACGGTGGCGTCCGCGGTGGTGGTCACTTCGATGCGGGTGTCCGCGGCGGTTCTCGACGGACGAAGGGGGGTGATCATGGCTCGCCTCCAGCGGGGTGCGAGGACGAGCCGTGGCTGCACGACGGTCCCGCACCGGCCCGTGACAGGTTGGGTACGGGCGGCTGCGCTCTGAACCGCGTTCCCCGACACTACAGCTGCCCCGGCAGAAAGGCACGTCACCGGATCAGGTCGGCCGGTCCGGTCATTCCCCGGCACGGTGCGCGGTGAACTTGAGGTGGAACGGATCGAGCGTCGCCGGGAGCGGATCGGCGGGCGAGAGGGTCGCCGCCGGGTCGCGGTACTCGCGTTCGCGCAGGAGCTCGGACAGCAGGGTGCTCACGGTGAACAGCACGAGATCCCGGCCGGGGCAGATCGCCGGGCCCGCGGAGAACGGGACCAGCGCGGGCTCCGCGGCGGCCCGTCCGTCGAGCCAGATGGCCGGGGTGAAGTTGTCCGCATAGGAAAGGCGGGCGCGGTCCCGATGGAAGAACGGCGTGAACACCAGGATGGTGGTCCCCGCCGGGCCCCACGCGGTGTCGTGTGTGGTCTCTCGCAGCAACATCGGCGTGGTGGGCCAGAGCCGTACCGATTCGAGGGCGCATGCGCGGAGGTAGGCCAGCTCCGGTGAAGCGTCGCCCGCCGCGGTGCGTGCCGCTTCCGGATGGCTTGCCAGCAACGCGAGCGTCCGGAACGCGACCATCGCCGCAGCGTCGAAGGCGAACAGCCAGTGGGCCACCTGGTCGGCCGCCGGGGTTTCCCCGTCGACCTCGGCGATGACTTCGGCGAGACTGCCCGGTTCGGCTCGGGCGAGGTGCTCGTTCAGCCGCCGCGTGAACTCCTCCCGTAGTCCGTCGCGCCTGCGGTGCAGGTACGCCCAGTTCGCGTCGAGCCGCAACCGGGCGAGCAGATCGGTGACGGTGTGGTCGTCCTGCGCGGCCTTGCCGAACACGACACGGCGCACGAGGCGCCACCAGCCTTGGGCGAAGGTGTCCCAGCTCAGCGTCGGCGAGCGCCGCAACGCCGCGGCCTCGTCCACGATCACCTCGCGCAACGGTGCCGCGAGCTGGTGCAGCGCTTTCCCCGGTTCCAGCACTTCCTCGTTGAACCTCCGCCGCCCGGCGCGCCGGGCGGGATCGGAGATGAGCACCCCGTGCGGCTGGAAGTGGCCGAGTGCAGCGTCCTTCTCCACAGTGGACGGACTGAACGGCACCGGTGCGCCCGCCAGCACGGTTGCGACGTCCTCGGCCGTGAGCGCCAGTGTGACCGACCGTCCTGGCACCTGCAGCCGCAGCGGCCGTCCGCCGTGCTTGTCCCGCAGGCGTTCCATCATGCGCACGGAGGGCCGGTCGAGCTGGAGCAGCTGGGCTGCCCGCAGGACCGTGGGACGGCGCTTGATCACGCCTTCGGCAATGCTCGGCAGGACCACGCCGGCGGCGACCTTGGCCGTCTCGGCGACTGATGCGGTGCTCATCGCTGCGGCTCCAACAGGATCTTCTGCACTCCGTCGAGTTTCTTCTGGAACATGTCGTAGGCACGTGGCGCCTCGGCCAGCGGCAGCTTGTGCGTCGCGAATCCTTCGGCCCCCAACGGGTCTCCGTCCGCGGTGAGCACCGGCAGGATGTCGTCGAGCCACCGGCGCACGTTGGCCTGTCCCATGTGGAGCCGGATCTGCTTGTCGAACAGCTCCATCATCGGGAGCGGGTCGAGCATCCCGCCGTAGACCCCGGACAAGGAGATCGTGCCGCCGCGGCGGACACTGTCGATCGCCGCGTAGAGCACGCTCAGCCGGTCGACCCCGGCCTTCTCCGTCACCTTCTGGGCCAGCGGCTGCGGCAGCAGCCCGACCAGTCCGTGCGCGAGCCTGCCCGCCGGTGCGCCGTGCGCCTCCATGCCGACCGCGTCGATCACCGAATCCGCGCCACGGCCGCCGGTCAGCTCACGGATCGCGGCACCGATGCTGGGGTGGTCGCGGAGATCCAGCGTGGTCACCCCGTCCGCGCGGGCCCTGGCGAGCCGCTCGGGCACCAGGTCGACGCCGATCACCTTGTCCGCGCCCAGGTGCAGTGCGACCCTGGCGGCCATCTGCCCGATCGGTCCGAGCCCGAACACCACGACCGATCCGCTTTCGGTGACGTCCGCGTACTGCACTGCCTGCCAGGCAGTCGGAAGCACGTCCGACAGATAGACGAAGCGCTCGTCCGGCGGGCCGTCCGGCACCTTGATCGGGCCGTACTGCGCTTGGGGGACGCGCAGATATTCCGCCTGTCCGCCCGGCACCTGGCCGTACAGCTTCGTGTAGCCGAAGAGGGACGCGCCCTTCCCGTGTTCGGTCACCTGCGTCGTCTCGCACTGCGACTGCAGCCCGCGCTCGCACATCCAGCAGTGGCCGCAGGAGATGGTGAACGGGATCACCACGCGGTCGCCAGGGCTCAGCGCACGCACGCCTTCGCCGACTTCCTCGACGATCCCCATCGGTTCGTGCCCGAGGACGTCCCCTTCGGTCAGGAACGGACCGAGGACCTCGTAGAGGTGCAGGTCCGATCCGCAGATGCCGGTGGAGGTGACCCGCACGATCGCGTCCGTCGGTTCCTCCAGCTTCGGATCCGCAACGGTGTCCACCCGGACGTCCCGCTTACCGTGCCAGGTCACTGCCTTCATGGGGCCCTTCCTTCGTGCGGTACTCGGTTGCGGTCCGGGTTACCCGGTGGCCGCGCGCGGAAACGTCACGTCCAGGCGAGCCCGGCCAGCACCGTGACGCCGACCAGCAGCCAGGCCACGTAATCCCCGACGTGCCCGGAATGTGCGCGGTGCAAGGCATGCACCCCGGCCCGGACGATCGGCGACGTATGGCGCGGAGGCCACAATCCCGCGGCTGCCACCGCGAGCGCGAGCACAACGGTCACGATGGCGTGCAGGAGGCCGGCGCCGGTCCACTCGACTTCGGCGATCGAGGGGACGGGTCCGGCCGGGGCCACCGGCAACACCGCGTGCAGATAACCCAGTCGATCGACCGCCTGTGCACCCGCCACCGCCGCCGCGTCCCGCAGCCATGGCACGGTCCCGGTCGCCAGCGCGAGCGCCAGCAGCAGTCCCGCTGCGGTCAGCATGGTCGCCGGAGTGCGCTGGATGCGTTGTGCAGTCTCGGGTTCTTCACCGCGCCCGGTGGACTTGTCATCCCGGTCGGGGTGCGGCGTCCTGCCGAGTCCGAAGTGGACCCGCAGACCCGCCCGCAGCACCGCGCCCGCGGTCACCGCCGAGACGAGCACCGCGAGGACGGCGTGCCACTCCGGCGAAGAGTCGTCCGCGACGTCCTGCCCGAGCGTCGATCCGAACGGCGGCAACCCCGCCAGCCCGAGCGCGGCGACTGTGAACACTGCGCCCTCCAACCGGGAACCGCGGCCGGCGAGCTCGCGTTCGTCGACGCTGCCCCATCGGTTGAGCAGCACGCCGACGAGCAGGAACAGCGCGCATTTCGCCCCGGCGTGCCCGAGCACCGACAGCACGAACCCCGCGCCGGCCTGCGCGCCGGGAGCGGTGAGCCCGCAGAGGAACAGCCCGGTGTGCGCGATGGTCGAATACGCCAGCATCCGTTTGAGGTGGCGCTGCGTCAGGCACAGCACTGCGCCGAGCACCGCAGTGACCACACCGAGCACGAGCAGCACCCGGTCCGGTGCCGAGGGGAACACGATCGACCGGACCCGGAGCACCCCGTACAAGCCGAGTTCCACCATCACCCCGGAAAACAGCACGCACACCGGAGCCGGGGCGACCGCGTGCGCGTCGGCGAGCCAGAAGTGGAACGGCACCGCGGCGGCCTTGACCAGCAGCCCGGTGCAGATGAGCACGAACGCCCCGGTGGTGAGGGCGTCGGACTGCCCGTCGAGTGCGACGCCGAGCTGTGCCAGCCCGAGCTGCCCGGTGCGGGCGTAGAGCAGGCCGATCCCCATCAGCGTGAAGTAGGCGCCGAGGGAGTTCACCACGCCGAAGTTGAACGCACCCTGCACCGAGTCGGCTTCCTCCACGCGGTACCCGGTGAGCGCGTAGGCCACGCCGCCCATCAACTCGAAGAAGACGAACATCGTGAACAGGTCGCCGGTCAGGAGAAAGCCGAGCATGCCGGTCAGGAACAGCAGGACCATTGCGTGGTAGCGGGCCTCGACCGCCTCGAAGTAGCGCCAGCTGTACACCAGCGCGCACACCGTCAGCAACGCGGCCAGCATGGCGAGTGTGGCGTTGAGCGAGTCGGCGGCGAGCACGATTCCGGTGGATCGGGTGCCGTCCGGGTGGTGGTTGCCGAGCCAGGTGAGGACCCGCTCGTGGCGGGTCTGGGCGACCAGTGTCGCGGCCAGGACGGTGATCACGACGCCTGCTCCGGTGGCGAACGCGTCGGCTGCGACGCGCGGCAGAACGGGACCGAAGCCGAGCAGCAGGCATGCCGCCACGAGCGGGACCGCCACCAGCAGCACGGGCAGCACAGTCACCCTCGCAACGCGCGCAGCTCGTCGGGGTCGACCGTGCCGTGGCGGCGGGCGATCTGGATGGTGAGCGCGAGGAGCAGCGCGGTGATCGTCGCGGACACCACGATGTCGGTGAGCGTCAGCGCCTGCACCGTCGGGTCGACCACCGGGAGCTGCTGACCCTTGACGACGATCGGGGCACCGGCGCCGCTCTGGTAACCGATCGCGAGCAGCAGCACGTAGGTTCCGGATTGCGCGACAGACAACGAGACCACGGTGTGCACCAGGTGCCGGCTCCGCACGATCCCCGCGCACCCGAGCAGCAGGAGCCACCCGGCCACGCCGTAACAGGCACCGGAGACGAGCGTCATCGCGCGTGCCCGAGCCCGTGCGCGAGGAAACGCGACAGCAGCACGATCACACCCGCGGCGACCTCCAGCCCCACCAGCACGCTCAGCAACGGCACCGTGCCCGCCGACAGCAGTGATCCGAATCGGCCCAGCGGAAGGAAGTTCGCCAGGAAGCCGCCGGTCACGACGAGCCCGGTGAGTCCGGTGGCGACGTACAGTCCGGTGGCCACTGCCTCGGCGTGTTCCAGCCAGGCGAGCGGACGGAGCCGCTGCAGCGCGGAGTAGCTCCCGGAGAGATAAAGCAGGTGCCAGCCGGTCGCGAGGACGACGCCACCCTGGAATCCGCCGCCGGGGGTGAGATGGCCGTGGAGCACGACATCCAGGCCGAGCACCACCGCGACGGGCAGTAGCAGGTAGCCGGAGAACCGCACCGCGGGCAGCACGTAGCCGCGTTGCGGGGGAGTGGCACGCCGATCCGGCGGCTGCAGCAATGCCAGCACCCCGACCACCGCGGCGGCGACGATCGTCTCTTCTCCGAGCGTGTCGAACGCACGCAGATCGAAGTTCACCGACGACACCAGATTCGGTGTGTTCGCCCGCAGCGCGGCGGGAAGCACCAGGTCGCGGTAGACGTGGGCGTGCTCGCCCACGGCGGGCATCCGCAGGAACGCGGCCACGAGCAAGGCAGCGACGCCGGTGCCACCGACGAGTGCGAGACCGTCACGGGTCCTCATCGGCGGCCCACCTTGCGGACGGTCAGCAAAACCAGCAGCGGTACCACGGCGGCGCCGACAGCCAGCTCGGACAACGCGACATCCGGGGCCTGGAAGACCACGAACAACACCGTCAGGCACAAGGAAAAGACCGACAGCGGTGCCGCTTGCCGCCGGGGATCGTGCGTGGTGACGACCACCAGCGCGGCGACTGCGACCAGCAGCAGCGTCATCAGGAGAAGCGCGGTGTTCACGACGGCAGGTCCTCGTCCACCGCGCCGCGCCGGGCCGCCTCGAACCGTGCGGTCGCGGCCTGCGTGACCGGTCCGGTGAGTACCAGCAGCAAGACTGTGGCCACGATCGCGCCGGAGCCGAGGTGCCAGCCGTTGACCAGCACCAGCCCTGCACCGATCAGGGGTGCGCCGAGTGTGGTGACCGGCGACAGCAGGTGCAGCCGGGTCAGGAGGTCACGTGCTCGCAGCAACCCCGCCGAGGACAGCGCGACCACCGCCACCCCGGCGAACACGAGTACTTGCGCGACGACGCTCATCGGGCACTCAGCAGCCGGACGAACACCAGGGTGCCGGAAAACGCCAGTACGACCAGCGCCAATGGCAGGATGACCGCGCTGGACGGGCCGTAGACCTGGGCGAGCACGAGAAGCACGAGCACGGTGACCGCGGACGCCTGTTGCACCCCGGCGAGCCGATCGGCCGGACGTCCCTTCGCCGACAGCAACAACGCCGGAGCCAGCCCGCCGGCGAGGAGCAGCAGCGCCGCGAACAAGAGCCACGTCATCGCTGTACCTGCCGCAGCGTCCGCTCGCCACTGCCGGGCAGGCGGTGCACGACCAGCCGCCCGGTGCCGGGTGCGCCGGCCACGACCATCGTGCCGGGTGTGCAGCCGAGGACGAACGCCGCCGCGGCGAGCCGGCCGTCGTGCACTCGCCGTGCCTCGTCGGGCAGCTCGACCTCCTCGAACGCGCCGGCAGCCGGATGCCGGAAGACCGTCGAAAGCGCGAGAACCGACTCCCGGACCGCTGCGACCGCCAGGAATCCGATCCAGCGAAGCCAGCCGAGCCGGATCCGCCACCCGCCGTGCAGCGCGCGTCGAGCGGCACGGGCAGCGGACGCGGCGACGAGCGCGGCAATCGCGCCTGCGATCAACTCGGGCGGACTCGGCGTCGACAAGGTGAGCAGCCAGAGGCCGCACAAACCGCACCACCACGCGCCGATCTCGAGTGCCGCTCGCATGCCGACCGCGTTCCCGCCCCGCTCGCGCGGCAAACGCGGGCCGGCGAAACTGCGCGCAGGAACCCAGCACGGATGTCCGGGCAGAGGTTTGACCCGGCGTACAACGGGAATCTGCACTGCGGGGGCGCGTCCCGGCATGCAGAGGTGCGGCTCTAGGTCCCGCCGGGTCCAATCACGTGGCCCGGCGGGGCGTCATTCCCGGAGCGACCACCCGAACACCTCGCCGGACGATTCGTCGAAACGCCGGAGGAAGTGCGTACGACCGAACACGCGTGCGCCGGCAGCGCCGGATTCGTAGGTACGCCGCCCGGTGATGGCGTGGCCGCGACCGGCAGCTACGGCCGACGAAACCCCGCTTCTGCATTCTCGATCACCGGTCGGCCAGCCGGATGACGGTCCAGCCCATGAGCCCGCCGAGCCGCTTCTGCGTGAGCCGCCGTCCCCGGATCCGCACAGGCGGGCAAGGCCGGGAACACCGCGCCGGACAACCCGACCGCAGCGACACGTCACTCCCCGCGGCAGGCTCCCTCCCGCCGAAACGCAGGAACGTCCGCCAGCCAACGGTTTTCCCACGTAGAGCGCCTAGTCGCGATCCGCCACCCGGTACCTGCCACCCGGCGCGCGGCTATCCGGCACCCGGCCATCCGGCGTAGGCGGCTGGCACTGGCACCGGTATAGGCCTCTGACACATCACCCGGCACCTCCCACGGGCACCTGGCGCGGCATCCCGAACCGCCACGCCACCCAGCCCGCAGCCACGGTACCCAAGCACTCTCGGCGTACAAAGAGTATGCAGCCACGGCACCCACGTACCCAGCACGGCGCTCAGCGCGCAGTACGTCGCCCGGCGCCGGGCGACGGAACCCGTTGGCCGCCAGGGACTTTTCGTACCGGGCCACTTCATGGTCTTCTTGACCTGCTTCGAGCTGGACCCCTCTACTCCGGCTGGCGCGCACCGCGCAAGCTCCGGGCAACCTCCCGCGACGGTGCCTGCGTGATCCGCCGCGCGGCGGCGACCTGGGCCGTGTGGCGAACGCTTTCCCCGAACCGTCCGCCGCACCCAGCCCCGGCTCGGCATGACCGCGCCAGATACAACCGGGCGGGGCTTATCCGGCCCGAGACCAACTTTCCTGGTCCTAACCGACGCAGCCCAACCGACCCAACTCAACCGGCTTGGCCCAACGGACCCAACCTGGCCCAACCGACGGAGCTCAACCGACGCAACTCAACCGGCTCGGCCCAACGGACCCAACCTGACCTAATTGGCCTGGCCCAACCGACCCAGCCTGACTTGACCGGCCCGGCCCGGACCAACCGGCCCGGCCCGGACCAACCGGCCCGGCCCGGTTGCATCTGGCCCGGTCGTGCCGTTGCGGTTGACGGTTGTTGTGTGGTCGTGCTCTGACGACGGGGGCGTTGTGGCCGGGAGCCGGTGATCCGACGCGATTCGTCGAGCGTTTGTCCGCGCCGTTCTTCGCGGCCAGGTTGCTAGCGATGGTTCACTCAATACTGTATAGTTGTCCCTGTGCTGATCTGTGAGACACGGGAATCTGCGCTCTCCCGGCTCGGGCGGGCGTTGGCGGACCCGACGCGGTGCCGGATTCTGGTGGCGTTGCTGGACGGGGTCGTGTACCCGGCGCGGCTCGCCGGGCATCTCGGGCTCAGCCGCTCGAACGTCTCGAACCACCTCGCCTGCTTACGCGGCTGCGGGCTGGTCGTGGCGACCTACGAGGGCCGCCAGGTCCGTTACGCGCTTGCGGATCCGCACCTCGAGCGTGCTTTGGCCGAGCTCACCCGGGTGGTCCTCGCGGTGGCGCCGACGGATGCCTGCGCCGAGGAAGACCGGGTCGTCGCGCGATGAGTGCGGACTGCTGCGCGTCGTGCGCGCGCCCGGGACCGGACGTGGCACGCCGGGCGGTCCTGAGCCGGCGGGTGCGCTGGCTCGTCGCCGGGACGATCAGTTACAACGTCGTCGAGGCTGTGGTCGCCATCGCTGCGGGGTCGGTGGCTTCGTCGGCGGCGCTGGTGGCGTTCGGGCTCGACTCGGTTGCCGAGGTGCTCTCGGCCGTCGCGGTGGCGTGGCAGTTCGCCGCAGCCGACCCGGAACGGCGGGAACGGGTCGCGCTCCGGCTGATCGGGGTGTCGTTCTTCCTGCTCGCCGCTTACGTCACCGGCGACGCGGTGTGGTCGCTGCTCCAGGGCACCGCCCCGGAGCATTCGACGGCCGGGATCGTGCTTGCGGGCGTCTCACTGGCGGTGATGCCGGTGCTGTCCGGCGCACAACGCCGCGCCGGCCGTGAACTGGGTTCGGTGAGTGCGGTCGCCGACTCCAAGCAGACGTTGCTGTGCACCTACCTGTCGGGTGTGTTGCTCGGGGGCCTGCTGCTGAACACGTTGTTCGGCTGGTATTGGGCGGATCCGGTGGCCGCGCTCGTGATCGCTGTCGTAGCGGTCCGCGAAGGCCGCGAAGCCTGGCGAGGCGAACACTGCTGCTGAACGCGCTGTCGGTTGTCGCTGTTCAAAGGCAGGGCGGTTGGTATCCGTCGATGCGCAGTCCGCGGAAATCCAGTGTGTTCGGGGTTTTTCCGACGAAGACCAGCCCGCGTGCTTCGCGCAACGCCGACTCGAACGAGTAAGGCGGCGTGCCCAGTTCGGGCAGGCTCGTCCACGCACTCGGGGCGAAGGAGAAGAACTTCCGCACCAGCTTCCCGTTCGTCGACGGCACCGGGGTCAGCCACTTGTCGCCGCCGCTCCAGTGGGACGCCGGGCGGAGCTGGACGTAGAAGTCGTCGGAGGCGCGGTAGGTCAGCCAGAAACCGGCCGATCCGGAAAGGTCCGCCTGGGTATCGAACTGGTTGCCGAGCCACACGGTGACCACATGCCATTCGGCCTTCTCGAAGACGACCTTGGCCGCGTAACGGTTGCCTTGGCGGACAAGGAGGTTCCCGGTGGGCGGGACGGTGGTGCCCTCGCCGCTGGCCAGCCACTGCTGCAACCGGTCGATGGACGGGGTCGCACATTCGCCTCGCGGCCAGGACGGGGTGCCGCCGGCCGCAGGAGCAGCCGGCCCGAGCACACTGACCAGCAGGATTGCGGAGAACGCAGCGAGAGCCTGAAAACCGTTCGTCCGCCCACGGAATACCCACATTCCGCGGAAGCTACCACGGCCGAGAACCGACGGTCAGGGCCTTCCGTCGGCTTTCCAGCAGCACGGCCCAATCCCGCTGCGCCTGCCGCGCTGCGCGCCGGGCGTGGGTTCCGTTGCATCGGCACCGCGCGCCGGACCTCGGTTCCGTTGCATCCGCACCGAGCCTGGGTTCGGTTGCATCCGGACCGCGTGTCGGGCCTGGGTTGCGCTGGGCCCCCGCGCCGCACGTCGAGTCCGGATTGCGCTGCACCGCCCCCGTCGCGCGTTGGGTCCGGTTGCGCTGGGCCTCTCCGCGCCGTGCCCGGGTTTCGCTGGACCCTCCTGCAACGCGCGCCGGGCCGGGGTTTCGCTGCATGGCCCACGCTGCACGCTGAGTCCGGTTTCCGCCGTGTCTGCGGTACCGCGTGCCAAGCGCGGTCGAGCCCGACTCGGCCGGAATGGTGTTCGCGGGCATCGGCCGAGAAGTCCAGCGTGCCGAACCTCGCCAACTTCCGGACGGTGGCCCACAACCCCACGACCGCTTGACCCGGCATCTCGTCAACACCCTGAGCACGGGCAGCCAAGCTGTGTGCGGCGCGCGAACGTGCCCCCGGCGAACGGATCCGTCTGGCCCCACCGCCGCACGGTACTGCCGCACATCGCTTCCAGAAACGACCAGCCACCGGTCCGTGCCACCGGATTCTGGGGCGGTGGAAGTCTTCTCGGAGGCACGCGGACACGGATGTGCGGATACGGGTATGCGACCGTTTGGGCGGGTGCACGTTGACGGGTGTGTGACTGTTTGGGCGAGGGTGCGGGCACGGGGTGCGCGTCTGGGTGGGCGGACGAGGGCGTTCGGGTACTTCGTCAGGCACGACCGTAGCGGGGGCGCCAGCGGGAACCGGTAGTGCTCGAGTCTCTGTTGATCGTCATTCCTCCATTGTGGACGTCAGCGTCGGGGCGGTTGCACCATGCTTGGCCAGGATGCGCAGCACCGGGGCGTGCGGTTCCGACGGGGCGGGTTGTTCGGGGCCGGGTGCCGGACGGCGACGGCGCCGGGGCGACGGCCAGGCCCGAGGAAAGGGCCACGACCGGAGAAGGGCCGGAGCGTGGGAAGGGCCACGACCGGAGAAGGGCCGGAGCGTGGGAAGGACCGGGACCCGGGGGAAGGGCCAGGGCGTCGGGATCCGGGGTGCCGGACGGCCGGGCCGTCGGTGGCGCCGGCCAGGACCGGGGAAAGGGTCAGGGGGTAGGGCCGGACGCCGGAACGTGTCGGGTCAGAAGGGTGGGGCTCCTCCTGCGGTGGCCGGGGCCGGGCTGGTCGCCCAGCTCTCGTCGGGGGAGGCGTTGCGGTCGGGGGCGGTGCGGGTGGTCTTGGTGAGCTTCGCGGTGGCGTAGCGCAGGGACGGGGCGATTTCGTCGACCTGCAGTTCGACGACCGTCCGTCTCTCGCCCTCCTTGGTTTCGAAGGATCGCTGCACGAGCCTGCCCTGTACGACGACGCGGGTGCCGCGGGTCAGGGATTCGGCGGCATTTTCCGCTTGCTGGCGCCACAGGCTGCAGCGCAGGAACAGCGCCTCGCCGTCTTTCCACTCGCCGGTCTGGCGGTCCAGCGTGCGCGGGGTGGACGCCACGGTGAAGCTCGCGACGGCCGCTCCGGTCGGGGTGAACCGGAGTTCCGGGTCGGACGTGAGGTTTCCGATCACGGTGATCACGGTGTCGCCTGCCATGGGTGCTCTCCTCGGTTCCCGGCGGCTCCTCGGGCGGGGCCGCTTCCGGGATTCAGCAGACCATCCGGGTACGACAGTTTCGGCGGGGTTGCGGTCACCCCATCGGGTGGAACGGAAGTGTCCGGTTCCCGCCGTTCGGCTGTTGCCCGGCCGGTACGTGGGGAGGGAGCATGGCCGGCGAAGTGCGCGACGAGCGGTTCGGGCGAAGCGGCGCAACCGGACGCGAATCCGGGAGAAGACGCGGAAGTGGGGGCGGATGGTGGCGTGTCTGCGGAGGGCTCGGCTGACGGTGCTCGGGGCCGTCGTGGTTGCGGCGAGCATGGTGACCGGCGTCGCGTCAGCGGCGGGGCCGCCGGGCCCAGCCGCAGCCGGACCGGGCGGCCCCGCCGCGTCCGGAGCTCCCGGCTCGGCCGGGGCCGGAACGCCCGGCCCAGCCGCGTCCGGCGGGCGCGTGGCGGCGGATCGGACCGGGCCGGCGGCGCGCGACTGCTGTGGTGGTCCCTCTTCCTGGACCACCGGGGACAAAGCCGCGCTCGGGACGTCGGCCGGGACCGGGAGCCCGTTGTGGTTCACGGTGGCGGACGGGGTCGCCTCGGAAGTCTTCTACCCACGGGTGGACGTGCCCGAAATGCAGGACATGCAGTACGTCGTCACCGACGGGTCGTCCATTGTGGATCTCGAGCGCGACGCGACCACGCACGTGGTCACGATGCCCGACGAAAAGGCGCTCGAGTACACCGTCACGAACACCGCCAAGAGCGGCCGTTATCGCATCACCACCACCTACGTCACCGATCCGGCGCGAGCCACGCTCGTCACCCGGACCCGGTTCGAGTCGCTCGACGGCGGGGACTACCGGCTGTACTTACTGGCCAACCCGTCGATGGCCGGCGGTGCGGCGAACGACACGGCCTCGTGGGATGGCACCGGCCTGGTCGCCGCCGGCACGGAGAACCTGTTCGGCGCGAGCACCACGGTGGCTTCCGCGCTGCGGACCTCGACCGGATTCGTCGCGCACGACAACGGTTATTCCGGCTCGGACAGCGACTGTCTCGTCGATCTCAAGGCCGATGGGAAGCTGGACAACCAGAACGACACGACGGACGCGGGCAACGTCGTCCAGTGTGGACAGATACCGGTCGGCGGGGACACGACGTTCACGGTCGCGCTAGGCTACGGAGCCACGACTGCGGAGGCGACGACAGCTGCGGACGGGTCACTGGGCAGTGGTTTCGCGGCGTCGGAAGACAGCTACCGCAGCGGCTGGAACGCCTACGTCGGTGGCCTGAAGCCCGCACCGGCCCCGGTTTCCGGGGATACCCAACGGCGCCGGACGTACTACGTGGCGGCAATGGCGTTGCACGCGGCGGAGGACAAGACCCATCGCGGGGCGAGCGTGGCAGGGCTCGCGACGCCGTGGGGCGACGTCGTGAACGGGGACGACCTCAACGACGGTTATCACCGGGTCTGGGGGCGCGACCTCTACCAGCAGGCGACCGGTCTCCTCGCCGCAGGCGACGCGGAGCAGGCGAAACGGATGGCCAGGTTCCTGTGGGAGGCACAGTGGATCCCGGCACCGACCGCGGGCGACGGAACGACCTACCCCGCCGGCGCCTTTCCCCGTTACAGCCCGGTGAGCGGGGTGTCCGGCGCGACCGCCCAGCAGCTCGGGTGCTGCGAACAGCTCGACCAGGATGCGGACGCGATCATGCTCGCCTGGCTCACCGGGCTGACCGACGCGGCGACCTACGCCAGGATCAAGGTGACCGCGGACCATATCCGCGCGAGCGGTCCCGCGACGACCGAACGGTGGGAAGAACAGCACGGAAACTCGCCGTCCTCGATCGCGGCGGAGATCGCCGGACTCGTCACGGCCGGGGCGATCGCCCGTGCCAACGGCGACGAGGCGAGCGCGGCGGCTTGGGAGTCCACAGCGGACTCCTGGCGTGCCTCACTGGACTCGTGGACCGTCACGAAAACCGGTTACTGGGGCGGCCACACCTACTACGAGCGGCTGGACGGCGGCACGAACCCGGACGATGACGGCCAGATCTGTTTCGACGACGGATGTTTCCACGAACGCGACGTGGTCGACTTCGGCTTCCTCGACCTGGTCCGGCTCGGGTTGCGCGATCCGGGCGACCCGACGATCGCGGGATCGCTGGCGCCCACCGCGGCGGCGGCCGACGCGAACTCGCCGATGCAGGTCACGCTGCCGAACGGCGACGTGTATTTCCACCGTTATCCGCACGACAGCTACGGGGAGAGCACGGACTGCTCGGGCTGGCCGGCGAACGGGCCGCAGCGGTCCGGCCGGCTGTGGCCGGTGCTGTCCGGCGAGCGCGGTGAATACGAGCTGGCCAACGGCCGGAGCGCAGCGGTCTACCTGAAATCCATGGCGGACGCGGCGAACGACGGGTACTTCATCCCCGAGCAGGTGTGGGATCGCACGGACGTCCCTTGTTTCGGGCTCGGCAGGCCGACCGGCAGTGCGGCGCCGCTGATGTGGGCGGAGGGGCAGTACCTACGGCTGGCGCAGAACATGGCCGCGGGGCAGAACCTGGAGACGCCGTCGGTGGTGCGCCAGCGATACGGCGGGTGAGGCCGGGCTGTCCCCAGGTCGGAACAGCGCGCGGGGTACGGCTGAATCCGTCGACCGGACCCGAAGGGCTTTCCCATGATGCTGTCAACTCCCAGATGTCTCCGTGGTGATGGACCGATCCGGAGACTGATCATCACGGAGTAGCAGACGCTGGCCGTTCCCGTCGACGACCACGCAGTAAGGAAGGCGCACACGTGGTTCGGGACCTCGCGAAGGTCAAACAGCGGACGGCGGAGCCGGCGGGACAAACGGATCGGCGGCCGACCCCGGAACGAAGGGCCGGCCGCCGAAGGGGGTCAGAGGCCGGTGTTTGCCCGGCGGCGGGAGACCAGCCACCAGCCGCCCGCGAGGACGACGACGATGACCGGGATCGAGTAGAAGGCGATCTTCTCGGCACCGTCGGAGAAGCCCATCAGGACGATGACCAGCACGAGGAACCCGAGTGTTGCCCAGTTGGTGTAAGGCGCACCGGGCATTCGGTAGCTCGGCCGTTCGAGTTCACCGCGCAAGGCGGCCTGGCGCAACCGCAGTTGCGAGAACACCAGCGTGGCCCAGGTGGCGACCACGCCGAGGGACGCGATGGCGGTGGCGATGTCGAAGGCTTCCTTCGGCACGATGTAGTTCAGCACCACGCCGAGCACGTAGGCGACCGAGGTGAACATGATGCCGCCGTAGGGCACGTGCCTGCTGTTCATCTTGCCGACGAACTTCGGCGCCTCGCCCTGTTCGGCGAGCGCGCGCAGGATGCGGCCGGTGGAGTACAGGCCCGAGTTGCACGACGAGAGTGCCGCGGTGAGCACGACCGCGTTCATCACATCGCCGATGCCGCCGATGCCCAGCCTCGAGAACACCGTGACGAACGGGCTCTCGTCGCCGTTGTAGAACGGCCACGGCAGCAGCATTGCCAGCAGCAGCACCGAACCGACGTAGAATACGCCGATCCGCCACACCACACCGTTGATCGCCTTCGGCAGCACCTTGCGGGCGTTCTTCGTCTCGCCGGCCGCGATACCGACGACCTCGATCGCGGAGTAGGCGAAGACGACCGCCTGCAGCGTCATCAGTGCGATGCCGACACCGGCGGGGAAGAACCCGCCGTGGCTGGTCAGGTTCTGCACGCCGGCGTTCGTGCCGCCGATGTCGGCGCTGGTGAGCACGAGCCCGACCGCGGTCACCAGGAACACGACGATCGCGAGCACCTTGACCACGGAGAACCAGAATTCGAGCTCGCCGAAGAGCTTGACGCTGACCAGGTTGACCCCCATCAGCACGCCGAGCGCGACGAGCGCGGTGATCCACTGCGGGACGTCGGGCAGCCACTTGTGCACGTAGATCGCGACCGCGGTGATCTCCGCGATGCCGGTCATCGCCCAGTTGAGCCAGTACATCCAGCCGGAGACGAACCCGGCCCACGGTCCGATGAACTTCCGTGCGTAGGTCACGAAGCTGCCGGAGCTGGGCTGGTGCAGGACCAGTTCGCCGAGCGCCCGCATCACGAAGTACGCGGCGATGCCGCACAGCGCGTACGAGAGCACGAGCGACGGGCCGGCCGTGTGGAGCTTTCCTCCTGCGCCGAGGAACAGCCCGACTCCGATCGCCCCGCCGATCGCGATCATCTGCACCTGGCGATTGCCCAGTGCTTTGGTGTAGTTGTCACCCTTCTCGGTGACGACTGTGGAATCCATGGTTGCGAGACGTTAGCGGGCACGGGTGGAGTGACCAAGCACACCTAGCAAGACTTAAGGTGTGCGTCAGATCACGGAGAGAAAACCGGACGAAGAGTGCATTCCGGCTTGACATCAAGATCGCCTGATCGGAGCAGTCGGCTACGCCGGTGGCAGGTACCTTCAGGAAGGCCGCGATGGCCGGACGGGAAGGGCGGTCCGAGCGTCGTGCGATGATCGTCACGCTGGCGACATGCCGGGCGAAACGCCGGCTCTCCGCTGCGTCTTCCCGGTGTTCCGCGGCCGCGCCGGTGGCGGTCGGCCGGTCAGGGGCAGAGCAGCGTGCTGATCGTGGTGGCCGCCTTGAGGTCCGAGCCGGTGAGCACGACGACAGTGCGTTCGCCGGGGGCGATCACGCCGCTGGTGCGCAAGACGTCGACGGCGGCGGCCGCGGTGGCGCTCGTCGGCTCGGCGTACCGGCCGATTCGGGCGAGGTCCCGGATGGCGCGGGCGATCTCGTGCTCCTCGATCGGCACCGTGGCCCCGGCGGAGCGGCGGACAGTACCTCGGGCAGCCGCACCGGCTGGCGGATCGCGGTGCCCTCGGCGATGGTCGGCGCGAATTCCGCCGGTACGCCCCGGAACGCGGCGTCGATCAGGCCGCAGTTGGCCGGTTGGGCGACGAGCAGTCGCGGCCGCCGGGTGATCGCACCGGATGCCAGCAGTTCGCCGAAGCCGAGATCGCAGCCGAGCACGATGCTGCCTGCACCGGCGACCGTGACGACGTTGTCCGAAGCAGTGAAGCCGAGGTCCTCCCACAGCTCGTACGTGAGGGTCTTGGTGCCCTGCAGGAAGAACGGATGCCAGTTGTGGCTGGCGTAGGTGGTTTCCGCAGACCGGTGAAGGGCTTCCGCCGCAGTGTCGTCCCGAGTGCCGACACGAGATCGACGGTGGCTCCGTACGCGCGGCTATGGAGGATCTTCGCGGGCGAAGTCGACTCCGGTGCCAGGATCGTCGCTTTGATGCCGGCTGCGGCGGCGTACGCGGAAACGGACGAACCGCCGTTCGTCCAGTGATACCGGACGAAGATCCCCTGGCAGTGCGGCACGGTAACGCCACAGCGAACGCGCACCGTTCTCGACGTCGCCGCGGGTGATGCCGGGCAGCGGTGCGACGGTGAGCGGCGCCCCGTCGTCGCCCCGCCAGCGCAGCGGGGCGGCCGGGTAGCGCCGGCCGGAACGTTCGTCGGAGTACTCCACGATCGGGGCGTTTCGTCCGGCTCGCAGGCCCGGTCAACGCGCGTCGCATCACCGGAACGAGTGGCTATCTACTGTGGACGGACGTGGCTACCGTGGACGGGCCGGGGCCGGCCCGGTGCGTGCGGGAGGAGGGGCCGATGACGGCCACGGCAGAGGTCGCCAGGGACGAACCGGCACCCGAACGGACCGCGCTGCCGAGACGGCAGATCAACGCGGTGTTCGCCGCCGTGCTGCTGGGCATACTGCTGGCCGCGCTGGACCAGACGATCGTCGGCACCGCGCTGCCCACCATCGTCGGCGACCTCGGCGGCGCCGGGCACCTGTCCTGGGTGGTGACCGCGTACCTGCTGGCCGAGACGATCATGACGGTGGTCATCGGCAAGCTGGGCGACCTGTTCGGCCGGAAGCTGATGTTCCAGCTGTCCGTGGTGGTCTTCGGCGTCGGCTCGTTCTTCTGCGGGTTCGCCGACAGCATGGTGTGGCTGATCGTCTGGCGGGCGGTGCAGGGCCTCGGCGGCGGCGGGCTGATGGTCACCTCCACCGCACTGATCGCGGACGTCGTGCCGCTGCGCGAACGCGGCAAGTACCAGGGCGCGCTCGGTTCCGTGTTCGGCGTGGTCACCGTCGCCGGGCCGATGCTCGGCGGACTGTTCGTGGACCACCTGTCCTGGCGGTGGGCGTTCTACGTGAACATCCCGCTCGTCGTGCTGGTGCTGATCGTCGCCGCGGCCGCGATGCCGCGGGTGCGGACCATGGCGAAACCGGTCATCGACTACCTGGGAATCCTGCTGATCGGCCTGGCCGCGACCGGGCTCACCCTCGTCACGAGCTGGGGCGGGACCACGTATCCGTGGGGTTCGCCGACGATCATCGGGATGGCCGCCGGCTCGATCGTGCTGCTCGCCGCGTTCGTGTTCGCGGAGCTGCGGGCGAAGGAGCCGATGCTGCCGATGCGGCTGTTCCGGAACCCGGTGTTCACGGTCAGCGGCATCATGAGTTTCGTGGTCGGGTTCGCGATGCTCGGCGCACTGTCCTACCTGCCGACCTACATGCAGTACGTGCAGGGCACCTCGGCGACCACGTCCGGGGTCCGGCTGCTGCCGATGGTGATCGCGCTGCTGTTCGCCTCGATCCTGTCCGGCAACCTGGTCAGCCGCACCGGCCGGTACAAGATCTTCCCGCTGGTCGGCACGGCGCTGATGACGGTCGGGCTGTACCTGCTGTCCCGGCTCGGTCCGCACACCGGGTTCTGGGAGGCGTCGGGCTACATGGCGGTGCTCGGCCTCGGCATCGGGCTCAGCATGCAGGTGCTGGTCATCGCGGTGCAGAACACCGCCGACTACCGCGATCTCGGCGTGGCGACCTCCGGGGCCACCTTCCTGCGCTCGATCGGCAGCTCGTTCGGCGCGGCCATTTTCGGCACGATCTATGCCAACCAGCTCGCCCCGAACCTCGCCGGTGCGGTTGCCGGGCACCCGCTGCCCGCCGGGGTCGACCCGCACGTGATCCAGGTGCCGGGCGCGCTGCACCAGCTGCCGGAGCAGGTCTCCGCGCCGGTGATCGAGGCCTACAGCGCGTCGCTGCACGTGGTGTTCCTGTACGCCGCGCCGGTGGGGCTGCTGGCGTTCGTGCTCGCGCTGTTCCTCAAAGAGGTCCCGTTGCGCGACACCTCCCGTGCGGCCGCGCCGGACCTCGGCGACGGGTTCGCCATGCCGGAAGCCCGTGAACACGACCGGGAACTCGAACGCGCCATCGCGACGCTGTTCTTCCGCGAGCGGCGCAAGGCCGCCCCGGCGATCGCGGCCCGCGCAGGTTCGGAACTCGATCACGGCGGCCTGTGGTGCCTGGTCCAGGTGCACCTGCGGGAACGGACCGGCAGGCCGGCCACGCTCACCGCGATCGGCGCGCACTACGGCGTGCCGCCGCAGGTGTTCGAGCCGGCGTTCGCGCGGCTGGAACTCACCGGGCACCTGGCCTACCGGCACGGCCGGTTCGCGCTCACCGGCAGTGGCCGGGAGGAATGCGTCAAGCTGGTGCACGCGTGGCGGGACTGGATCGCCGAGCGGCTCGGCGACTGGGGCGGCGCGGACCGGAGCGAGCTGGACGCCGCGATGATCCGGGTGGCCCGGCGGATCCTGGACGAGAGCGAGGAATCCGCCCGATCCGGACGGCACGCCCTGGTCTGACCGCGAGAAATCGGTCCGCACCGTACCGGTGCCGCGGGCCGGCCCGGCGTTCCGGCGGGGCGCTGGTGCGACTCGCCGCACGGAGAGACGCGGGACAGGTGGGCCCGAGCTGCGTGCAGCGGCCGGCGTCGTGCGCTGCGCGTGGTCGAAACCCGCCCGGTTATGACCGGGCGTTAACATCGACGGAACGCGAACCCTCTACTGTCTCGGGATCATGTCGGTGGATGAATCAGTGGTCGCGATCCCGGACGACGCGGACCGTCGCGCCGGGACCGGGACCGGTCTTGCCCAGCAGTCACCCTCCGTGCGCGCCGGATGGCTGCCGTGGGCAGCGGCCCTGCTCGGCCTGCTGTCGTTCCTGCTCGTGCGCGGCAGCCTCACCGACGACGGCTACATCACCCTCGCCTACGCGAAGAACCTCGCCCTGCACGGCGAGTGGGCGCTGGCCCCGGGCAACATCGCGAACTCCGCGACGTCACCGCTCGACGTGCTGCTGCTCGGCCTGCTCACGTTCGTGACGCGGATCAGCGGTGCGGCCCACCCGGTGCTCGCGCTCGGCGCGCTCACCGTGCTCAGCAGCGGTGCACTCGGCTGGGCGTGGCTGCGGCTGACCCGCCGGTTCCGGCTCGCGCCGTGGGCCGCGCTGCTGGGCGTGCTGCTCGTGGTGGCCAACCCGTTCCTGCTGTCGGCCACCGGGCTCGAGGTGCTGCTCGTACCCGCGATCCTGCTGTGGCTCGTGGTCTTCGCGGTGGAAGGACGGCCGGTGTGGTTCGGCGTCGCGGCCGCGCTGACCGTGCTGACCCGGCTGGACCTGATCGTGTTCGTCCTGGTCATCACGTTCGCCACGGCGGCGATCCGCCGGCACTTCTGGCGGGCGTTCGGCACCGCGGTGGCGGTGGCCGCGCCGTGGTTCCTGGTCAGCTGGTTCGCGCTCGGCTCGTTCATCCCGGACACGCTGGTGATCAAGCAGAACCAGGAAGGGCTCTTCGGCACCTGGGGCTACTTCACCGGGCCGATGATGTACTTCATGTTCCAGCCGGTCACGGTGATCGTCACGTTCGTCTCCGCACTCGTCGGCGTGGTGTTCCTGGTGGCGTGGCTCGGCGTCCGCTTCGCGCGCCGGTGGGAGGGCTTCCCGCCGCTCGCGCCGGTGGTCGGGCTCGGTGCGGGCGGCGTGCTGTACTACGTCGTGTACTCGACGCTCGGTGTCGGTCCCTACCACTGGTACTACGTGACGCCGGTGGTCAGCACCGCGATGTTCGCCGTGCTGATGGCCGCGGTGTGGCTCGCCGAGTCGGGGCAGCGGCCGGTGTTGCGCCGGCGCGCGCCGCTGGTCGCGCTCGGCCTGGCCACAGTGGTCGCGGCCGGGAACGTGGCGGTGGACGTCGCGCAGGGCGTGCCCTGGCCGTCGCCGGTCGTCTTCGGCAACTGGGCGAGCTCGACCGACTACGCGAGGGTGGGCCGGGAGCTCGGCGCCCGGTTGCAGGGCAAGTCCGTGGCGGGCCCAGGGGAGATCGGCACGCTCGCCTACTACTGCGACTGCCAGATTCTCGACGTGTTCTCCGACCGCAGCCAGGTCGCGCCGATCGTGCAGCGGCGGATCGCCGGGGCGTCCGCGGCCGAGGCACTCGCGCTGCGGGTGAACTACCAGTGGTTCGACCGGACCCAGCCGAAGCGGCGGGTGGACTACCGGCTGCTCTACGGCAAGGGGCCGGCGTCCGGACCGGACTCGTGGACGGTGACCTCGGCGGCCAAGGGCGTCGGGCACTTCACCCTGGCGCCGGAGGGCTGAGCACCGCGCGCCGTGCGGTTTGCGGCTACCGTCACTCGCATGGCGAAGGACGCGGCGGTCGAACTGGAGGTCGGGGGCCGGACGGTGCGCGTCTCGAATCCGGACCGGGTGTACTTCCCCGTCCGTGGCGAGACGAAGCTGGATCTCGTCCGCTACTACCTCTCGGTCGGTGACGGGATCGTGCGGGCGCTGCGGGAGCGGCCGTGCATGCTGCACCGGTTCCCGTCCGGCGTGGCGGGGGAGAAGGTGCACCAGAAGCGGGTGCCGAACGGTGCACCGCCGTGGCTGGAGACGGTGCGGGTGCACTTTCCGCGCTACCACCGTTACGCCGACGAGCTGTGCGTCACCGAACCGGCGCACGTCGCGTGGGCGGTCCAGATGTCCACTGTGGAATTTCATCCGTGGAACTCGCGCCGGGCGGACACCGAGCGGCCGGACGAATGGCGGATCGACCTCGACCCGATGCCGGACTGTCCGTTCTCGACCGTGCGCAGGGTGGCGCACCTGGCGCACGAGGTGCTCGACGAGCTGGGCGTCCGCGGCTGGCCCAAGACCTCGGGCGGCAGCGGGCTGCACATCTACGTGCGGATCGAACCGCGGTGGGGGTTCGCCGACGTGCGCCGTGCGGCACTCGCCTTCGCCCGCGAGGTGGAGCGGCGCGCCCCGGACGAGGTGACGACCACGTGGTGGCGCAAGGACCGGGACCCGGCGAAGCTGTTCGTGGACTACAACCAGAACGCCAGGGACCACACCATTGCGAGCGCGTACTCGGTGCGTGGGGTGCCGGAGGGCACCGTGTCCACCCCGATCCGCTGGGACGAGATCGACGACGTCGAGCCACGGGAGTGCACCATCGCGACGGTGCCCGCGCGGTTCGCCGAACTCGGCGACCTGCACGCCGGCATCGACGACATCGCCTACTCGCTGGAGCCGCTGCTGGAATGGGCCGATCGCGACGGCCTGGAAGACGAGAAGAGCTGAACCGGCGTCATGACCGGGCCGTGTGCGCGTCTCCCCGGCGACTCTGCGACAGGAGGAACCAGGAGTGAACGGCGAGCCCGGTGCTGATCCGCTGGCGGTGCTCTACCGGCTGCACCACCAGTTGCGGGTGCTGTCGCCGGTGTTGACCGTCGCGCCGGATTCGCCGGAGGCGGCCTCGATGCTCGCCGGCCTCGCCGAGACCACGGATCGCGCGGCCGGGTTGCTCGCCACCGCGGAGCCGGCCACGCTGGCGGCGTTGCGGCAGGCATTCGCGCACGCGCGGGCGGGCCGCTCCGACGAGACGACCTCGGAGCTGATCACCGCGCACGGCCGGCTGTCCGTGCTGCTGCGGCGGGACCTTCCGCGCCGCGGCGCGGCGGCGAACGAGCCGACCGTCCGCTGGTACCCGTCTCGGTGACCCGCGTGCCAGGATGGCGCTGAAGACGGGAGGACGACGTGCCGGAACGGATTCTGGTGACCGGCGGGACCGGTCAGCTCGGGCGGGTGGTGGTGCAACGGCTGGTGGCGGCCGGGGAACAGGTGCGGGCGCTGAGCCGCCGTCCACGGTCCGGCGCGGGTGCGCAGTGGACGGTCGGGGACCTGCGCAGCGGCCGCGGCCTTGACGTGGCGGTCGCCGGCGTCGACGTGATCGTGCACTGCGCCACGGATTTCCGGCACGAGGTCGAGGTGCTGCGGCAGCTCGTCGAGGCCGCGCGCTGGGGCGGGCAGGCACCGCACGTGATCTACGTTTCGATCGCCGGGGTGGACCGGGTACCGCTCGGGTACTACCGGGCGAAGCTCGAAGCCGAGCAGGTGCTGGCCGGTTCGGGGCTGCCGTGCACCATCCTGCGGGCCACCCAGTTCCACGCACTCGTGCGGGCGGGGCTGGCCGCGGTGGCGCGGTTGCCGGTGGTGCCGGTGCCACGCTGGCGGTTCCAGCCGGTGGACGTGCGGGACGTGGCAGCGCGGCTGGCCGAGCTGGCGGTGGGCGAACCGCAAGGACGGGTGGCCGATCTCGGCGGACCGGAAGTGCATTCGGCGGCGGATCTCGTGCGGGCGGTGCTCGCGGCGTCCGGACGGACGAAACGGGTGGTCCCGGTCTGGCTGCCCGGCCGGACCTACCGCGCGTACGCCGACGGCGGCAACCTCGCGGTCGAGCACGCGGACGGCGTGATCACGTTCGAGCAGTACCTGGCCGAACGAGGCGACGCGGGAGCGCTGCGGTACCGCTGAACCGGTGCCGGCCGGGTGCGCAGTCGAGGACGGCGCGGCCGCGGGCATCCCGGATCAGCTCTGCACGAAGAAGTGCCAGCCGACCCACCACCAGGCGAGCACGAGCGCGATCCGGGTGGACCGCTTGCGCATCAGCACCGACAGCACCCGGGGCAGCGGTGGCACCTTCCGCGGGGCCAGGTGGCTGGCCACCCACAGGGCCACCGCGGAGAACACGATCACGCCGAACCCGATTTCGGTGATCAGCCGGCTGCTCACGCCGACCTCCTCGCCGCCGCGGCCGCACGCAGCATCGCCAGCCCCGCGGCCATCCAGACGGCGAGTGCGAGCGCCTGGACCACGCGGTTGCCGAGCATCGGGTCGACCAGGTCGCTCATCGTCGGATGGGTCATCGACAGCCCGCCGGCCGCCTGCTCGTAGATGAACGCGACCAGTTCCCAGACACACCACGCGAGGGCGAGCGCGACCCACACCCACCCGCGGGCCGGGCCGCGCCGGGCCGGCGGCAGGGAAGGCTCACGCCATTCCACGGCCAGTGCGCCGATCCCGATCGCGGACACGGTGAGCAGCATCGGCACGGTCTGCCTGCCGAACACGAGCGCGACCAGGACGACCACGGCGATGAGCGGCAGCGCGGGCAGCCGGGCGGGTGCGCCGAGCGGATCGTCCGGCGCGTGCCCGTGCCGTTCGGTGACCAGCAGCAGCACGGCCGCGGCGAAGAAGATCACCGCGTCCGCCGGGGCGCCGCGGATGCCGTGCGCGAATGCGGCGATCACCAGCCCGGCCACCGGCAGATCGACGGCGAGCCGGCCGCGCGAGTATCCCGCGGGGTGGCCTTCGGAACTGCTCACAGCCATGTGCGACGTGCCCCTTCGCGTCTTGGTCCTGCTTGAGCCAACACGGAAGTGCGCACTCCGCTTCCCTGATCGGGTGTGATGTGGTCTGGGGTTGCGCTCCACGGAATCGTGATCTACGGGACTGGACGGCACCGGTATTCCGCACTGTCCGGCGCGGGTTGGCACTGGTTCCGGGCACCGGCGCGGCTGCCGAGTGCGGCGCCCGGCGTCGGTCGCGGCCGGTCGCTCGGCGAGTACTTCCCTGCGCCGGCGGATTGCTGTCTCGCGCAGTTACCCGTGCGGACAGCAACCGGCGAGCGGCGCTACCTCGGCAGCTGTCGTGCCTCGTCCGGGGTGACGGGCGGGTCGGCCGGGACGTCGTGCAGTACCGCGGCCAGGATTTCCGCTCCGCGGACGACGCGGGGGCCGGGCCGGTTGAAGTAGGCAGGTCCGTCGAGGACCCAGACCCGCCCGGCACGCACGGCCGGCAGGTCCGCCCAGCCGGGCAGGCCGGTGAGCAGGTCCAGTTCGGTGGCGGTGCGGTCCGGGCTGAAGCCGCACGGCAGGACCAGCAGTACGTCCGGACGGGCGGCCCGCACCGCGTCCCACGGCATCGGTTCGGTGTGTTCGCCCGGTGCGGCCAGCAGGGCAGTGCCGCCGGCGGTGGTGATCTGTTCCGGTACCCAGTGCCCGGCAGGCCACAGCGGATCGAGCCATTCCAGCGCCACCACCCGCGGCCGGGCCCGGCCGGCCACCCGGGCCCGGACATCGGCGAGCCGTTCGCGCAGCCCGGCAACGCGTTCGGCCGCGGCCTCCGGCACGCCGAGCGCGTCGCCGACGGTCGTGACGCAGCTCAGGACCTCGGCGAGGGTCCGTGGTTCGAGGCTGAGCACGCGGGGCCCGGTGTCCATCATCCGCACCGCGTCCGCGATCCGCGTGTAGGACACCGCGCAGACCTCGCAGAGATCCTGGGTCAGTACGAGGTCCGGGGCGAGCCCGGCCAGCTGTGCCACGTCGACCGAGTACAGCGAAGACCCGCGATGCGCCGATCCGCCGACCGCGTCGGAGATCTCCCGGCTGGACCGGACGTCCGGGTCGATCTGCGCGGCCGTCACCACCGGGACCGAGCCGACCTCGGCCGGCCAGTCGCATTCGTGGGTGCGCCCCACGAGATCCTCCAGCCGCCCGAGCGTGGCGACGAGGTCGGTGGCGGCGGGCAGCAATGACACGATCCGCATGCCTGCACGGTAGGCCGGTTTCGGCGAGACCGGCGGTCAGAGGGTTTCGTGCAGTGCCGCCAGCAGGCTGCTCGCCCGGGTGTCGACGTCCTCCGCCTGGAGTTCGTTCGTGGTGAAGGAGAACGACACCCCGTGCTCCGGCCACGCGCCGTGCCGTCCGCCGCCGGCACCGGAATGGCCGAAGGCGACCTCGGCCGGGCCGTACGTGCCGATCGGGTCGGCGAGCTCGAACCCGAGGCCGAAGCGCAGCGGACGGTCGTTGACCGCGTCGACGCCCTCGGACCAGGTGCGGGTCGCCCTGGCGAGTACGTCGGGCGGGACCAGCTCGCCGGACAGCAGCAGGTCGTACAGCCGTGCCATCGCGGTCGCGGTCCCGACCGCGCTGCCGGCAGCCAGCGCCGCGCCGCGGTACTCGGCCGAGTTCATCGTGTCGGTGGAATCCAGCAGTCCGCGGTACATCCGCTCGACCACCCGGCGCCGTTGCGGGTCCTGGAGGAACGTGCTGATCCGGTACCCGGGAGCGCGCCGCAGTGTCGCGACCGGCACCGTCGGCGGGGTGCCGAGACGCAGGTCGAGGTTGTGCGGCTCGGCGAGCAGCGTGCGCACCAGCGAACCGAGGTCGTCCCCGGTGCCGCGCCGGATCAGCTCGGTGAGCAGGTAGCCGTAAGTGAGTGCGTGGTAGGCGACCCGCGTGCCTGGTGCCCACAGTGGACTTTGCCGGGCCAGTGCCGCCGCGTTGGCCGCGTTGTCCAGCATCGGCAGATCCGTTTCCACGTAGGGAAGTCCCACCGTGTGGGCGAGGATCTGGGACACCGGTACGTCGGCCTTGCCCGCTGCCGCGAATTCCGGCCAGTACCGGGCGACCGGTCGATCCGGATCGAGGAGACCCCGTGCGGTCAGCACCGCGGCCACGGTCGCCACGATTCCCTTGGTACCGCTGAACAACACGACCCGGGTGTCGCCGGTCCACGGCACCTGCGGTGCGGCCCGGCCACCGTGTAACGCCACGATCGGTGCACCGCGCCGGAACACGCTGAACGCAGCCCCGCCGGTGGACCCGTCGACGACCTCGGCGAACGTTTCCCGCACGGCCTCGAATCCGGGCCGCACTCCACCGTGGACGGTCACAGCCGCGGCGTGGTGTCGAGGAGCTCGCGGGTGTAGCTGTGCGAGGGCGCGCTGAGCACGGTTTCGACCGGTCCTTCCTCCACGATCTCCCCGCCGCGCAGCACCGCGATCCGGTCGGCGACCTCCGGCGCAAGCGCGATGTTGTGGGTCACGAACACCATGGCCATGCCGAGTTCCCGGCGCAGTTCGCCGAGCAGGTCCACGATCGCGGCCTGCACCGACACGTCCAGCGCCGAGGTCACCTCGTCGCACACCAGTACGTCCGGCGTGGTCACGAGGGCGCGGGCGATCGCCGCCCGCTGCCGTTCACCGCCGCTGAGCTGGTCGGGCAGCCGGTCGGCGAGGTCGCTGCGCAGCCGCACCCGGTCGAGCATCTCCGCGACCCGCTCGCGCCGCTGCGTCCGTGACAGGGCGGTGAGACGGACCAGCGGGACTTCGATGGACTGCGCGATCGTCTTACGCGGGTTGAGCGACGAGAACGGGCTTTGGAACACGTACTGGATGCGCCGCCGTTCGTCGGTGCTGCGCTGGCGGGTGGCCGACGCGAGCGGCGTGCCCTCCAGTGCGACGGTGCCGGTGAAGTTCCGGTTCAGGCCCGCGATGCACTGGGACAGCGTGGTTTTCCCGGAGCCGGATTCGCCGAGCAGCAGTACGCATTCGCCACGCGTGAGGGCGAGGTCGACGCCGCGCAGCACCTTCTGCCGTCCGTACGCCACGTGGATACCGCGGGCGGCCAGCACCGCGTCGTCCGGCGGCGGCGCGGGGGCCGGTCGGGCGGAGAGATCCGGCACGGCGGCGAGGAGCCGCTTCGTGTAGGCGTGCTCCGGAGTGCGCAGTACCCGGTCCGCCGGACCGCATTCGACCAGGTCTCCCTGGTACATCACGGCCACCCGGTCGGCGAGCTGAGCCACCACGGCGAGGTCGTGCGTGATGTACAGCGCCGCGACGCCGTGTTCGGCGGTGAGCGTGCGGACCGTTTCCAGCACCAGCGCCTGGGTCATCACGTCCAGGCCGGTCGTCGGCTCGTCGAGCACGACCACACTCGGACGGCAGGCGAACGCCATCGCGATCCCGACCCGCTGCTGCTGGCCGCCGGAGAGCTGATGCGGGTAGCGGCGCCGGTACCGTTCGTCGGCGGGCAGACCGACCTCGGCCAGCACCTCGGCCACCCGGTCCTCGACCGAACCCGGATAACCGTGCGTGCGCAGGACCTCGGCGATCTGCAGCCCGATCCGCAACGCCGGGTTCAGCGACAACGCCGGATCCTGCGGAATGTAGGAAACCGCACTGCCGCGCAGCCTGCGCTGTGCGGCAGTGCCGAGCGAGAGCAGGTCCACCGGCTCGCCCGTACGCGGCCGCAGTGTCACCGTGCCGCCTGCGCACACCAGGCCACGCCGGAAGTGGCCGAGGGCGGCCAGCCCGGCGGTGGTCTTGCCGGAGCCGGATTCCCCGACGAGTGCGAGCACCTCCCCGGCCGCGATGGCGTACGAGACGTCACGCAGGACTGCCCGGCCCGCCGTGGTGTGCACGGCCAGCCCGGTCACCTCGAGCACGGGATCGGTCACGACCGCACCTTCCTGGTCCGCCCGGCCGCGGCCGAGGCGAGTGAATCGGCGACGAGGTTCGTGCCGACGGCGAGCAGCGCGATCGCGACGACCGGCAGCAGCACGCCCCACGGCTGCACCACGAGCGCGATCCGGTTCTCGTTGATCATCAGGCCCCAGTCGGCCGCGGGCGGCTGGATACCGAGCCCGAGGAAGGACAGCGAGGCCAGGTAGCCGATGGAATAGGTCAGCCGCAGGCCGACCTCCACCATCAGCGGGCCGGTGATGTTCGGCAGGATCTCCCGCAGGAGGATCTGCGAGCGCGGCACCGCGTACATCTCCGCGGCGCGGATGTAGTCCTGACCGCGCACCGCCACCGTCGCCTGGCGCGCCACCCGCGCGGTCCGCGGTGCGTGCGTCAGCCCGATCACCAGCACGAGCAGCCAGCCCTGCGGCCCGATCACCGCGATCGCGAGCAGCGCGATCACCAGCTGCGGGAAGGAAAGCAGCACATCGTTGCCGCGCATCAGGACGGCATCGAGCCAGCCGCCCCGGTAGCCGGCGATCATGCCGATCGCGGCACCCAGCACCAGACCGAGCGCGGTGGCGAGCACTGCATACAGCAGCAGCGTGCTGCCTCCGGCGAGGAACCGGGTGAGCACGTCGCGGCCGAGGCCGTCGGTGCCGGTGAGACCGTCCGGTTTGAACGGTTTCCCGGCGAAATCGGTGGTGCTGTGCCCGGTCAGCACCGGGCCGAGCCACGGGCCCAGCACCGCGACCAGTACCACGATCGCGGTCAGCGCCGTGCCGACCTTGGCCTGCGGGAACGCCCAGGCGGTGCGGATCAGCCCGGCCGCGCGGGGTGTGGCCGCCGCGGCGGCGGGGACAGTCGCTTCTTCTTCCACCGCGGTCATCGCAGCGCCTCCGTCCGCACCCGGGGATCGGCGAGGATGCCGATCACGTCGGCCAGCAGGTTCACCACGATGTACACCGCGGCGATGAGCAGCGTCACGGCCTGCACGACCGCGACGTCGCGTTTCCCGACCGCGTCGATCAGCGCCTGTCCGATCCCGGGGTAGCGGAACAGGAACTCGACCACGACCACGCCGCCTGCCAGCCAGGCCAGCTGCAGCGCGACCACCTGTGCGACCGGGCCGACCGCGTGCGGCAGCGCGTGCCGCACCAGCACCGTCCGTTCCCGGATTCCCTTGAGCCGCGCCATTTCCACGTAACCGGAGTCGAGCACCTCGTTCATCGTGGCGCGCATCATCCGCGTGATGTACGGCGTGACGACCAGGACCAGGGTGGCGACCGGCAGCACGAGCTGACCGGGCTGCCGCCACACCGGTTCCCCCGGCGGGCTGAGCGTGACCGAGGGCAGCGCCTTGAACACCGTCGTCGCGAACAGCACGATCAGCGCCACGCCGATCACGAACTCCGGCAACGCCGCGATCACCAGGCTGATCCCGGACACCGCCTGGTCGGTGGCGCGGCCGCGGCGCATCGCGCTCCACGTGCCGAGCGCAAGCCCCAGCGGGGTCGCGATCACCGCGGCGAGCACCAGCAGCACGAGCGAAGCGCTCACCCGGTCGGCCAGCAGCGCGGTGACCGGGCCCTGGGTGGAGGTGGAGGTGCCGAGGTCGCCGGTGAACAGGCCGCCGAGCCAGGTCAGGTAGCGCTGCCAGACCGGCTCGTCGAGGTGCAGCTGGTGCTGCAGCGCGGCGATCCGCTCCGGCGTCGCCTGCTGGCCCAGGATGGCGCGCGCCGGATCACCCGGCAGCAGCAGTGTCGCCACGTAGACCAGCAACGTGACCAGCCACAGCACCACGAGGCTGACCAGGAGCCGCTTCACGATCAGCCGCGTCATGCCGCACCTCCCTGCGCCGTGCCGAGCCACGCCTGGCGGAACTGGTAGCCCGACAGCGAAACGCCGGTCCGGTTGGGCACCAGTCCGGCCACGTACGCCTGATAGGCGTCGACCTGGTCGACGAAGCCCCACACGATCAGTCCGCCGCGGTCGTACTCGATCTGCTGGGCCCGGCGCAGCAGCTCCGCACGGGCCGCCGGGTCGACGGTGGCGCTCGCCCGGGTGACCAGATCGGTGAACTCCGGGTCGTTCCAGTGCGTTTCGTTGTACGGCGCCTTCGGCAGCGAGCCGGACGCGACCTGCGGGAGGTAGTTGCGGGTGTACCAGAAGTCCTGGGCGAAATCCCAGGACAGGTAGTTCTCGCCGTAGAACGTGGTGGTGTCGATCTTGCGGATCCGCACCGTCACCCCGGCCGCCTTGGCCTGCTGCTGGAACACCTGCGCGGCTTCGACCGCGCCTGCCTGGATCGGCGCAGTGACCAGTTCGACCTCCAGGTCCGGTTTCCCGGCCGCCGCGAGCAGCCGCCGCGCCTCGTCGAGGTTCTGCCTGCGCTGCGGCAGCTGTCCGGCGTAGGCCGGGTCGAACGGCGCGTACAGGTCGTTGCCGACCCGGCCCTGCCCGCTGAGCACCTGATTGATCATCTGCTCGCGGTCCACCACCAGCCGCAGCGCCTGCCGGACCCGCACGTCGTCGAACGGCGGCCGGTCCACCCGCATGGTGAACGGGAGCCAGGTACCGGTCTCCGAGGTGAGCACGCGGATGCGCGGATCGCTGCGGAGCACGTCGATCAACGCCACCGGCACCTGGTCGATCGCGTCCACCTGGGACGAGAGCAGCGCGTTGATCCGCGCGTCGTCGTCGGCGAAGTCGATCAGCACCAGCCGGTCCAGGTAGGGCTGGCCGGGCCGCCAGTAGTGTTCGTGGCGCTCGAAGGTGCTCTGCAGTCCGGCGGTGAACGCGCCCGCCTTGAACGGCCCGGTGCCGATCGGCCGTTTCAGGTCGAAGTCGGCGGGCACGATGCCGAGGTTGTACTGGCCCAGCAGATCGTCGAAGCCGGCGTTCGGCTCGGTGAGCCGGAATTCCACGCTCGCCTCGCCGGTCGCGACCACGTCGCCGAGCATGGTCAGCCCGGCGGCACCGCTTTTCGGGTCGTCCGGGTCGGTGATCCGCCGGAAGGTCGCGACCACGTCCGCGGGGGTGACCGGCCGTCCGTCGTGGAAGCGCACGCCGCGGCGGAGCACCGCGGTCCAGGTGCGCGCGTCCGGCGATGCGGTCAGCGATTCGGCCACGAGCATTTCCAGCCGGTACTCGTGGTCCCGCATGAGCAGCGGTTCGTAGAGGTTGATCACCCGGGCGATGTCCGGGTTCGTGGCGGGAATGTGCGGGTCGAGCGTGTCCGACGCGCCACCGCCGGTGACGCCGACGCGCAGGGTGCCCCCGCGCCGTGGTGGTCCGGTGGGTGCCGCGGCGGCGACCGTGGAGCCGCACGCGCTGAGCAACGGCACGGCGCCGAGGGTGGCGGCGCCCAGTGCGGTGGCGCCGCCGAGCGTCAGGAACCGGCGCCGGGAAAGGGAATTCGGTTTACATCGCGCTTCCATGGGTGACTTCCGGTGGGAGGGTTTCGGGAGGGATCAGCAGGAATCAGGCAATAGCCCGCCCGGCGTACTCGGGGGCGGGGGACAGGTGCGTGGCGAGCCGGTCGGCGATGGCGCCGGGCAGCGGGCTGGTCCGGCCCGCGCGCACGTGCAGGCAGAGCAGCTCCTCGGTGGCCACCAGCTCACCGCCGAC
Organism: Amycolatopsis ultiminotia; assembly: GCF_039536925.1. NCBI lineage: Bacteria > Bacillati > Actinomycetota > Actinomycetes > Pseudonocardiales > Pseudonocardiaceae > Amycolatopsis > Amycolatopsis ultiminotia. The sequence goes on from NZ_BAAAZN010000012.1 coordinate 177,292, forward strand.
CCGCATCTCGTGGCACAGCCGGACCTTCTTCGCACCGACGGAAAGCACTGCGGTGGTGACCGCCAGCTCGGCGTCCGGGCCCACCTCGCGCAGATACCGGACGTGCGCCTCCACTGTGTACAGTGACGCGTCGTTCTGCTCCCGGTAGCCGGGATCGATGCCGACGAGGTCCATCAGCCCGGTGGTCGCGTCGCCGAAGACGAGCACGTAGTACGGCTCGGACAGGTGGCCGTTGTAGTCGATCCATTCAGGACGGACCCGGGTACGGTATTCAGCCACGGCGGGCCTCGTCGACCGCCCGCTGGACGGCGATGATCGCCCGGTCCCGTTCGGCCACGAGATCCGCGATCGTGCGTTCGCCCGCCTCCTCGTCGCAGCCCTCGACCACGGCGTCGCGCAGCTGGGTGGTGAGCTCCGGGGCGTCCAGCCGGGTCCACGGCGACTTCAACGAAGGTCCGAAATGGTCGAGCATGTGCGCCATGCCGCCTTCGCCGCCGGCGAGGTGGAAGGTGAGCATCGGACCCTGCACCGGCCAGCGCAGTCCCGGGCCGTCGGTGATCGCGGTGTCGATCTGCTCGACGGTGGCCTCACCGTTCGCGACCATGTGCAGCGCCTCGCGCCACAGCGCCTCCTGGAGCCGGTTCGCCACGAAACCGGGCACCTCGCGCTCCATCGTCAGCACGGTCTTGCCGACGTGGCGGTAGAACTCGCCGGCCCGCTCGACCGCCCACGGCGCGGTGAGCTTCCCGCCCACGACCTCGACCAGCGGGATCAGGTACGGCGGGTTGAACGGATGCCCGACGACCAGCCGCTCCGGGGTCTTCGCCGCCACCTGCATCTCGGTCATGCCGTAACCGGAGGTGGACGAGGCGATCACGACCCCGTCCGGGGTCACCGCGTCGATGTCGGCGAGCAGTTTCTGCTTCAGCGAAAGGTCTTCCGGCGCGCTCTCCTGGACGAATCCGGCACCGTCGACCGCCTCGGCCAGCGTGCCGGTGACGGTGAGCCGGGCACGGCTCGCGCCTTCGGCGAGCCCGAGGCCGGTGAGCGCCGGCCAGGCGGCGTCGACGAGCCGGGTGAGCTTCGCGGCCGCGTCCGGCGCCGGATCCCACGCCCGGACGTCGAATCCGCGGGCCAGGAAGTGCGCTACCCAGCCGCCACCGATCACCCCGGCGCCGACGCACGCGACCGTGTGCACAGCGGAGGTTTCAGGCATCGACCCGCTCCTTCAGCCCGAGGATCTCCCGCGCCCGAGCCGGGCTCGCGACGGTGCCGCCGAGGTCCTGCACGATCTCCACCGCCCGTTCCACGAGCTGGCCGTTGCTCGCCTTGACCCCGCGGGCCAGGTAGAGGTTGTCCTCCAGCCCGACCCGCACGTGCCCGCCGAGCAGCGCCGACTGCGCGACCCACGGCATCTGGTCGCGGCCGATCGAGAACGACGCCCACTGCGCGCCCGCGGGCAGCAGCTGCACCATGGCCTGGAGCAATCCGGGATCGGCGGGTGCGCCGTACGGGATGCCCATGCACAGCTGGAACAGCGGCGGTGCGTCGATCAGGCCCTCCTCGACCATCTTGCTCGCGAACCACAGCTGCCCGGTGTCGAAGATCTCCAGCTCCGGTTTGACGCCCAGCTCCTGGATCCGGCGGGCACCGGCGCGCAGCATGTCCGGAGTGGACACGTAGAGCTGGCTGCCTTCGCCGAAGTTGAGCGAACCGCAGTCGAGCGTGCAGATGTCCGGCAGCAGTTCTTCGACGTGCGGCAGCCGGTCGAGTGCGTTGACCAGATCGGTGCCGTCGATCGGCTTGAGCGGGTCCTCCTCGTCGAGTACCAGGTCCCCGCCCATTCCGGCGGTCAGGTTGACCACGACGTCCACCCCGGACTCCTTGACCAGCCGCACCGCCTCCCGGTACAGCGCGACCTCGCGCGAGGGTGCGCCGGTCTCCGGTTCGCGCACGTGGATGTGCACCACGGCGGCGCCCGCATTGGCCGCCTCGACGGCACTCGCGGCGATCTGGGCAGGGGAGACCGGTACGTGCGGGCTCCGGCCGACGGTGTCACCCGCACCGGTGAGTGCGCAGGTGACGATGACCTCGTGGTTCATCAGGCTCCTTTGACGATCGAGCGTTCGATGAAGTCGTGCAGGTGGGCGCGCATGGTGGCCACCGTGCTGCCGGGACGGCCGGTCAGCACCTGGATGCCGAGGCCGTCGATCAGCGCGGTGAGCTGCCCGGTGGCGGCCTCCGGATCGGCCACCCGGAACACGCCCTGTTCCTGGCCGGTGCGGATGGTCATCCGGATGGTCTGGTGCCAGCGGTCGTAGGAATCGGTGTAGAGCGAGCGCAGCGCCGGATCCAGCGCGACCTCGTTCCACACCTGCAGCCAGACCGACCATTCGGCACGCAGCAGACCGGCCGCGGGCAGTTGCAGTTCGACCAGCTTGAGCAGCCGGTCGTGCGCGCCCGGCACCGCGTGCAGCTCGGCGACCTGCCGGTCGAAGGCGAGCTTCACGTTGCGCCGCAACGCTTCGTTGAGGACCTCGGTCTTGCTGGGGAAGTGGTAGTGGATGGCCGCGGTGCTGGTGCCGCACGCCTTCGCGATGTCGGAGATCCGGACGCGGTGGTAGCCGCGTTCGGCGATGAGCTCCCAGGCGGTCTCCAGGATCCGCCGCCGGGATTCGGACTGCGTGTGGTGCGCGGGATCGCTCTCCGGCCGGGCGGCGGGCGCGGGCACCGCGGTCACGGTGCTCGCGTCGTCGCTGCCGTTGAGCAGCCAGTTGACCGTGACGCCGGAGTACTCGGCGACGCGGACCAGTTCGTGCGGCGAGAACCGGCGGGTGCCGTTCAGCGCCTTGGACAGCTTCGTCTCGTCGAGCCCGATGGCGGCGGCGAACTCCCGCTGTGCCCCGGGCAGCGACCGGATCAGCGCGCGGACCCTGGTCCGGAGCTGATCCGTCTCGTCCATGCCGGGAGACGCTAACGCCGGGTTGCGATAATCGCAATACATTCGTCTCGATTCGCCGCGCGAACAGCGGATTTCTCGCGTTCCTAACGAATTGCGATGGTGTGCTGACTGACTGATCAGTCGGCGCACGGTAAGGCGGCCTCCCACCGGCCGGGACGGGCGCGTCCGGCGCCCGCGGATGATAGGAAGGGCCGGTGACCGAACCGAACCTGATCGACGCCGCCGCGGACGAGTCCGTCACGCTCACCAGCGAACTCATCCGCATCGACACCACCAACACCGGTGACCCGGCGACTCTCGCCGGCGAGCGGGCCGCGGCCGAGTACGTCGCGGAGAAGCTCACCGACGCCGGCTACGAGATCACCTACGTCGAGTCCGGCGGGAAGGACCGGCACAACGTCGTCGTCCGGCTGCCGGGTGCGGATCCCTCGCGTGGTGCCCTGCTGATCCACGGCCACCTCGATGTGGTCCCCGCCGATCCGGCGGAGTGGTCGGTGCACCCGTTCTCCGGCGCGGTGCAGGACGGCTACGTATGGGGCCGTGGCGCGGTCGACATGAAGGACATGGACGGCATGATGCTGGCACTGGCCCGGCATTACAAGATCAACGGCATCGTGCCGCCGCGGGATCTGGTGTTCGCGTTCGTCGCCGACGAGGAGGCCGGCGGCAAGTTCGGCGCGCAGTGGCTGGTCGAGCACCGCCCGGAACTGTTCGAAGGCGTCACCGAGGCGATCAGCGAGGTGGGCGGATTCTCCATCACGCTGAAGGACAACGTGCGCGCGTACGTGATCGAGACGGCGGAGAAGGGCATCCGCTGGATGAAGCTGCGCGTGCGCGGCACCGCGGGGCACGGCTCGATGATCCACCGGGACAACGCGGTCACGAAGCTGTCCGAAGCGGTCGCGAAGCTCGGCAACCACCGGTTCCCGCTGGTGCTCACCGATTCCGTGCGCGAGTTCCTCGCCGGTGTCACCGAGATCACCGGATGGGACTTCCCGGAGGACGACCTCGAGGGCGCGGTCGCGAAGCTGGGCAACATCTCCCGGATGATCGGCGCGACGCTGCGCGACACGGCGAATCCGACGATGCTCACTGCGGGCTACAAATCGAACGTGATCCCGTCGTTCGCCGAGGCCGCGGTGGACTGCCGCATCCTGCCCGGCCGGATCGACGCGTTCGACCGGGAGCTGGACGAGCTGCTCGGCCCGGACATCGAGAAGGAGTGGATGGAGCTGCCGCCGGTCGAGACGACCTTCGACGGCGCACTCGTGGACGCGATGACCGCCGCGGTGCTGGCCGAGGACCCCGGCGCGCGGACGCTGCCCTACATGCTCTCCGGTGGTACCGACGCGAAGTCCTTCCAGCAGCTGGGCATCCGCAACTTCGGCTTCGCGCCGCTGAAGCTGCCTGCCGAGCTGGACTTCTCCGGGCTGTTCCACGGGGTCGACGAGCGGGTGCCGGTGGAGGCGCTGAAGTTCGGAACCCGGGTGCTGGACCGGTTCCTGCGCTCGTCCTGATGGCCCCGTTCCGGCTTGCCGACGGCACGTCCCTGCACCTCGAGCGCCGGGGCGACGCGGCGGCGGAGGTGACCGTGGTCCTGCTCCACGGGTACGCCCTCGACCAGCGCAGCTGGGGCCGGATCGCACCGGTGCTGGTGGACGTGCTCGAGGCCCCGCTGCAGGTGCTGAGCTACGACCACCGGGGGCACGGGCAGTCGGGCCGCGCCACGCGGTCCACCGCGACCATGGCCCGGCTCGGCGACGACCTCGCGGAGGTGCTGGAACGCGCAGTGCCGCGCGGCAGGGTGGTGCTCGTCGGGCACGATATGGGCGGACTGGCGGTGATGGCGCTGACGCAGCGGCACGCCGAGCTGTTCGCCACCCGCGTCGCCGGGATCGTCCTGCTCGCCACGTCGTCGGGCCGGCTCGCCACCGAGGCATCCGCGGCCTGGCCGAACGCGCTCGGGAAGCTCGCACAGGACCTGGAGATGGTGCTGGGCGCGAAACTCTACGGGCTGGTGCGTGAGCACACGAGCCGTGCGGTGAGCGCGGGCCTGCGCTGGTGGCTCTTCGGCGACGATCCGGAGCCGGACCTGGTCGAGCTGACCGTGCGGATGATCCGGGGCAACTGGCCGCACACCGTGGCGCAGTTCCGCCCGGCGCTGGACGCCTACGCGCGGGACGCGGCACTGGCGCTCGCCGGGGACCTGCCGGTGACCGCGATCGTGGGGGAGCGGGACCGGATCGTCGCGCCGAACGACGTGGAACAGCTGGTCCGAGGGCTGCCGAGGGGTAGCGCGGTGGTGCTGCCGGGCGTCGGGCACGTGGTCCCGCTCGAGGCGGCCGCGCAGGTGGTGCCCCGGATAGCCGCGGTGGTGCACGAGGCCTACCGCGCACCCCCGCAACCGTGACGAGAACCCAGCCGACGAAGCGGTGCCCCGGCCCAGGACGGAGGCGCGAAGCGTGGCCGGCGGGCTCGAGGCGCGCGGCGGCGGATCGGCCCGGCGGGCGAGACTCACGGGGGCTCAGGGCCGGCGCAGGGCGGCGGATCGGATCGGCTCGCGGCGGTCGGCCGGGGCCGGTCGGCCGTGCACACGCTTGACCGGCCGGGCTTGCGGCCACCGACCGGCGTCAGGTCACCGGAGTGCGGCGGTGGGTCGGCTCAGGTGGCCAGTCCGGACACGTGATCGGCTGCGGTGCGCTTGCGCCGCAGCCACACCCGGCGCGTGCCGTCCGCGTAGAGCCGGACCGTGCGCAGTTCCCAGCCGGCGAACTCCGCGTGGATCGAGAGCTGGATCATCGCCGCGCGCCGCGACACTGCCGGGGGCAGGCGCAGGTGGCGGTACACCCAATCGCCTTCGACCACCGCCTCGTCGGTCGTCGTCATGGCTGGATCACCTGGGTCCCTTCTCCGGCGGCCGAGCCCACGATCACGCGGCCGCTCTGCTCGTCCACGCCCACCGAATCCGGCTGGCGCACGGTCGGGAATCGGTACTTCTCCACGGGCTCGCCGCCGCGGACGTCGAACCCGACCACCTCGTTGCGCCCGGTGAGGGTGACCCACGCCAGATTGCGCCGGTGGTCGTAGGCGAGGCCGTACGGCCCGCCGGGCACCGGGTACCGCTGCCGCAGGATCAACGGCCCGGTGGAAAACGCGAGCAACGCACCCGCGCGTGCGTCGGTGACCAGTACCCGGCCGAACGAGTCCGCGACCGCGTTGGCCGCGCCGTCGCCCGCGCGCAGCCCCTCGTCCATCGTCCCGGCCTGCACGTCGACGCTGAACACCGCGGTGCGGAGCCGGTCGAGGACGACCGCGCCGGAATCGGTCTTGACCACGCCGTCCGCGCTGTAGAGCTGGCCGGTGATGGTCTTGGTGACCTTCCCGCCTGCCAGCACCTCGACCGCCTTGCGGTCGCGGACCGCGACGAGGGTGTTGGCGCCGTCGGGCACGCCTTCGGCGGGCTGCCCGGCCACGGGTTCCGCCTTCGCCTGGCCGCCGGGCAGCGAAATCCGGGTGAGCACGCCCTTGCCCGGGACGCTGGCGATGGCCTCGCCGCCGGATGCGGTGAGTGACTCGGCCGGGCCGGGCAGCGCCACGGTGGCCTTCGGCGAGCCGAGCGCGCCGAGGTCGTAGACGCGCACGGACGGCGGCTGGCCGAGCGCGACGACGAGCGTGTGGCTCTGCGCGTCGGTGGCTATCGCGGAGACCCCGGGCATGGCGATCACCTGGCCGGCCGGCGGCGCGGTGCGAGCGGGGGAGGCGGCCGGTTTCGCGGCCACCGGATTCGCCACCACCTGCAGCGAGTCGGAACTGTCCTGACCGGTGGCCGAGCAGGCGGACAGCACGAGAGCACCGGCCAGCGGGATCGCGATCCGCGCCACGGAGGTGAGCCGACGCACCTGGGGGCCTCCGACGTTGTTCCGGTGGGTGGTCACTCCCAGCATCCCCCACGATCCCCGAGCCGTCACGTCCCTGTCACTCACCCGACACCGGCGGCTCATCGCGTGCCCCGCTCCGGGTAGCCGAACTCGATCCCGCTGACGTCGTCGAGTGCGCTGCGGATGGCAGGCGGGAGGGTCAGCGCCTCGGCCGCGAGCGAGCCGGTCAGCTGGCCGGTGTCCCGGGCGCCGACCACCGGTGCGATCACCCCCGGCCGGTCCCGGACCCAGGCCAGCGCGACGGCCAGCGGTGACGTGCCGAGGCCCTCGGCCGCGGTGACGACTGCCTGCACGATCCGCGCCGCGCGTTCGGTGCGGTGGTATTCGACGTAGCCGGCGTACTCGGCGGAGGCGCCGCGCGAGTCGGCCGGGGTGCCGGTGCGGTACTTGCCGGTGAGCACGCCGCGGCCGAGCGGCGCCCACGGCAGGATGCCGACACCGTGGTGCGCGGCCGCGGGCACGACCTCGCGTTCGATGCCGCGCTCGAGCAGCGAGTACTCGAACTGCCCGGAGACGACGCCGGCCGCGGGTGCGGACAGCGCGGCCGCGGTCGCCAGCTGCCATCCGGCGTAGTTGGAGACCCCGACGTAGCGGACCTTGCCGCTGGTGACCGCGTAGTCGAGTGCGGAGAGCGTCTCTTCGACGGGCACTCCGGCGTCCCATGCGTGCAGCTGCCACAGATCGAGGTGGTCGGTGCCGAGCCGGCGCAGCGAGCCCTCCAGCGCGGACAGCAGCGCGCCGCGCGACGCCCCGCCGCCGAACGGGCCGTCCGTGCGGCGGGCCACGGTCTTGGTTGCCAGCACCACGTCCTCGCGGGGCACGAGGTCGGCGAGCAGCGCGCCGAGCATCCGTTCCGCCTCGCCCTCGGCGTAGATGTCCCCGGTGTCCACCAGCGTGCCGCCGGCGTCGACGAACGCGACGAGCTGACTGGCCGCCTCGTCCGGATCGGTGTCGCCACCCCACGTCATGGTGCCGAGTGCCATGCGCGAGACCCGCAGTCCCGAGCGGCCGAGTTGTCGCTGTTCCACGACCGGCGAGCCTAGTGGGCGGCCGCGTCCTGCCCCGCTCAAGGTGACCTCGTGTCGGGTGCGGACCCGGACGGGGGACGGCGGGATGCAGTCGCTAGGTTCTCGGATCGTGCGCATCGGACTGGAGGCGGGCCCGCGGGCCCGCCGGGCGGGAGCGGCTTGATGGGGTGGTTCGAGTCCCTGGTGCTGGGACTGGTGCAGGGACTGACGGAGTTCCTGCCCATCTCCTCGAGTGCGCACCTGCGGATCGTGGCCGCGCTGGCGGGCTGGGACGATCCGGGTGCGGCGTTCACCGCGGTCACCCAGATCGGCACCGAGCTGGCGGTGATCCTGTATTTCGGGAAGAAGATCGGGCGGATCCTGCGGGCCTGGTTCTTCTCGCTGACCCGGCCGCAGTGGCGCGGTGATCCGGACGCCCGGCTCGGCTGGCTGATCATCGTCGGCTCGATCCCGATCGTGGTGCTCGGCCTGCTGCTGCAGGACCAGATCGACGCCACCTTCCGCGATCTGCGGATCACCGCGGCCACGCTGATCGTGTTCGGCGTGATCCTGCTGATCGCCGACCGGATCGGCAAGCAGCAGCGCACGCTCGACCACCTGACCGTGCCGCACGGCCTTGGCTTCGGGTTCGCCCAGGCGCTCGCGCTGATCCCCGGCGTCTCCCGTTCGGGCGGCACGACCAGCGCCGGGCTGCTGCTGGGCTACACCCGTGCCGAAGCCGCCGAGTACTCGTTCCTGCTGGCGCTGCCCGCGGTGTTCGGATCCGGCCTGTACAAGCTCACCGACATCGGGAAGAACGGCGAGACCGCGCAGTGGGGGCCGACCGTACTGGCCACGCTCGTCGCGTTCGGCGTCGGTTACCTGGTGATCGCCTGGCTGATGGCCTACATCAAGCGGCGCAGCTTCGTGCCGTTCGTGATCTACCGGGTGCTGCTCGGCGTGCTGCTGTTCGGCCTGGTCTTCGGCGGGGTGCTGGACCCGAACGCGGGACCGGTGGGGAGCTGACGCCGTCCTCACCGGATAGGGTGGCGGCGTGAGTACGGTCATCTTGCTGCGGCACGGGAAGTCCACCGCGAACGGGTCCGGGGTCCTTGCCGGGCGCACCCCGAAGGTCGGGCTCGACGAGACCGGCCGGGCGCAGGCCGCGGCACTGCCGGGGCGGCTGGCCGGGGTGCCGGTGGCCGAGCTGGTGGTGTCGCCGATGCTGCGTTGCAAGCAGACGGTCGCCGCGCTGGCCACCGAGTACCGCCTCGACCGGACCGTGGAGCCCCGGCTGTCCGAAGTGGACTACGGGGACTGGACCGGGCGTGAGCTGAAGACGCTCACGAAGGAGCCGCTGTGGCGGGTGGTGCAGGCGCATCCATCGGCCGCGGTGTTCCCCGGCGGGGAAGGCCTGGCCGCGATGCAGGCGCGCGCGGTGGCCGCGATCCGGGCGCACGACGCGCGGATCACCGCCGAGCACGGCGAGCACGCGGTGTGGGTGGCCTGCAGCCACGGGGATGTGATCAAGGCGATCCTTGCCGACGCGCTGGGCCAGCACCTGGACGCGTTCCAGCGGATCGTGGTGGACCCTGCGTCGATCTCGGTGGTCCGCTACACCGAGACCCGCCCGTTCGTGCTGCGCGTGAACGACGGCGGCGGCGACCTGGCCGGACTGGTGCCCCCGCCGCCGAAGCCGGGACGGCGCCGGAAGAAGAAGGCGGGCAGCAGCGACGCGGTGGTGGGCGGCACCACCGGGCGGTGACCCCGGCCTGCGCGGTGGTCCTTTCGGCGGGTGCGCGAACCCGTAGGGTGGGCGGAACCGACGTGGAGAACCAGGAGCGCTACCCGATGATTTCGCCGGACAACCCGTTTGCCGTCCCCAGCGAGCTGCCCTACGAGCTGCCGCCCTTCGACCGCATCTCCGAAGAGCACTACCGGCCTGCCTTCGAGGCCGGGCTGGCCGAGCACACGACGGAGATCGAGCGCATCGCCGGGGAGCAGGCCGAGCCGACGTTCGACAACACGATCGCCGCGCTGGAACGGGCAGGCGCACTGCTGGACCGGGTGTCCGGCACGTTCTTCAACCTGGTCGGCTCGGACGCCACCGAGGAGATCCAGGCGATCCAGGCGGAACTGGCCCCACGGCTGGCCGCGCACTCCGACGCGATCCACCTCGACCCGCGGCTGTTCGCGCGGATCGACGCACTCCACCGGCGCCGCGGCGAGCTCGGGCTGGCTCCGGAGGAACTGCGGCTGCTGGAGCGCCGGCACACCGACTTCCGTCGTGCGGGGGCCGGGCTGCCGGACGCCGAGCAGGAGAAGCTTCGCGCGCTGAACGAGCAGCTGTCCAGCCTGCAGACCCGGTTCGCGCAGAACCTGTTGCGCGACACCAACGAGCTCGCCGTGGTGCTCGACGACGCCGCTGAGCTGGCCGGGCTGGACGAGGGTGCCGTCGCGGCAGCCGCTTCGGTGGCCGCGGAGCGGGGCCTCGACGGCAAGTACGTCCTCACCCTGACGCTGCCGACCGCGCAGGCGGCACTGGAGTCGCTGGAGAACCGTGCGGTCCGGGAGCGGGTCTTCACCGCTTCGGTCTCCCGGGGCAACCGGGACAACGAGTTCGACAACAAGGCAGTGGTCACCGAGATCGTCCGGCTGCGGGCGGAACGGGCCGCCCTGCTGGGATATCCGAACCACGCGTCGTACGTGATCGAGGACGAGACGGCGAAGACGCTGGACGCGGCGAGTGGCCTGCTGGAGCGGCTCGCCCCCGCAGCGGTCGCCAACGCCAACGTCGAGGCCGCGGAACTGCAGCGGCATCTGGAAGCCGATGTCCCCGGTGCGACGCTGCAGGCGTGGGACTGGGCCTTCTACGCGGAGAAGGTGCGCCGCGAACGGTACGATGTGGACACTGCGGCGCTGCGCCCGTACTTCGAGCTGGACCGGGTACTGCAGGACGGGGTGTTCTTCGCCGCGAACCGGTTGTACGGCTTGACTTTCACCGAGCGGCACGACCTGCCGAAGTACCGCGACGAGGTGCGGATCTTCGAGGTCTTCGACGCCGACGGCAGCGGGCTCGGACTGTTCCTGATGGACTACTACGCGCGCGATTCGAAGCGCGGCGGCGCGTGGATGAACAACTTCGTGGACCAGTCCCGGCTGCTCGGCAAGCGCACCGTGGTCGTGAACGTGCTCAACGTGTCGAAGCCGCCGGCGGGGGAGCCGACCCTGCTTTCGCTGGACCAGGTGCGCACGTCGTTCCACGAGTTCGGGCACGCACTGCACTCGCTGCTGTCCGGGGTGGAGTTCCCGGCGTTCTCCGGGACGAACGTGCCGCGGGACTTCGTCGAATACCCTTCGCAGGTCAACGAGATGTGGCTGATGTGGCCGGAAGTACTGGCCAACTACGCGAAGCACCACGTCACCGGCGAGCCGCTGCCGGCCGCGCAGGTGGCGAAGCTGAAGGACGCGGAACAGTACGGTGAGGGCTTCGCCACCACCGAGTACCTTGCCGCCGCGCTGCTGGACCTCGCCTGGCACCGGATCGGCCCCGGCGACCGGGTGGACGACGTGCAGCGGTTCGAGACGGAGGCGCTGGAGAAGGCGGGCGTGGCGCTGGCGAGCATCCCGCCGCGCTACCGCACGACCTACTTCAACCACGTGTTCGCCAGCGGGTACAGCGCGGGCTACTACTCCTACATCTGGAGCGAGGTCCTCGACGCCGACACCGTGCAGTGGTTCACCGAGAACTCCGGCCTGAAACGCGAAAACGGCGACCACTTCCGCAGCACCCTGCTGGGCCGCGGGGGGAGTGTGGACCCGATGGCGGCCTTCGAGGCCTTCCGGGGGAGGGCACCGGAGATCGAGCCGTTGCTGACCCGCAGGGGACTCGGCAATGGTTGATTCAAGTGTATAACGTCCTATACGGCGGGGGTTTGGTGAAAACTTCCGTCGTATAGGACACCGCTTACCGCTGCCAATCCGAACCCGCAACGAGCGACCGAACCCTTACCCGCGAAAAGCCGGTGAAGGTCGCTGTGCTCGGGACGCTGACCGCCGACGCGCTGTGTAAGAACATGCAGGCCAAGTTCTTCGGACAGGCTGACCTGGTGTGCGTTCGGCTTGCGCGCACCGACGAGGAGGGGCCGCCCCGGTATCGCACCGGGGCGGCCCCTCCTCGGGTGGCGGGTGGCTCAGACCAGGCCGAGCTTCTGCACCGCGTCGCGTTCCTCGGCGAGTTCGGCGACCGAGGCGTCGATACGGGTGCGGGAGAACTCGTCGATCTCCAGACCCTGGACGATCTCGTACTTGCCGTTCTTCGCGGTGACCGGGAAGGACGAGATGAGGCCTTCCGGGACGCCGTAGGAGCCGTCGGACACGACCGCGGCCGAGGTCCAGTCGCCTTCGGGGGTGCCGTTGACCCAGGTGTGCACGTGGTCGATCGCGGCCGAGGCGGCCGAGGCGGCCGAGGACAGGCCGCGGGCCTCGATGATCGCGGCGCCGCGCTTGGCGACCGTCGGGATGAAGGTGTCGGCGAGCCAGGCCTGGTCGTTCACGGCCTCGGCGGCGTTCTTGCCGTTGACCTCGGCGTGCTGGATCGACGGGTACTGGCTGGCCGAGTGGTTGCCCCAGATGGCCAGCTTCTTGATGTCGGTGACGCTGACGCCGAGCTTCTTGGCCAGCTGGGCCAGTGCGCGGTTGTGGTCGAGGCGGGTCATCGCGGTGAACCGGTCGGCGGGCACGTCGGGGGCGTGCGACTGGGCGATCAGGGCGTTGGTGTTGGCCGGGTTGCCGACCACCAGTACCCGGATGTCGTCGGCTGCGCCCGCGTTGATGGCCTCGCCCTGTGGCTTGAAGATACCGCCGTTGGCCTCGAGCAGGTCGCCGCGTTCCATGCCCTTGCTGCGCGGGCGGGCGCCGACCAGCAGTGCGACGTTGGTGCCGGAGAAGGCCTGCTTGGCGTCGTCGAAGATGTCGATGCCTGCCAGCAGGGGGAAGGCGCCGTCGTCGAGCTCCATCGCGGTGCCCTCCGCCGCCTTGACCGCCTGGGGGATCTCCAGGAGCCGCAGCTTCACCGGGGTGTCGGGGCCGAGCAGCTGACCGGACGCGATGCGGAACAGCAGCGCGTAGCCGATCTGGCCGGCCGCACCGGTGACGGTGACGTTGACAGGGGCTTGGGTCATAGCGGGTTCTCCAGGTCGAGACGGCTTTGGCTAGTACCTGGATGCTAGCCTCCCCGCCGGTCGTCGTCCGGGTGCGTCCAGTCACTCTCCGGCGGGCACCGGATCGGCGGCTTCGACGCCGAAGATGCGGCCGAGTGCGATGAGGCCTTCGTCGAGGTGGCTGAGGCTGGAGAGCACGGCGCGGGTTTCGGCTCCGTCGATCCGGTCGGAGACCGGGGTGCCGTCGTCGCGGACGAGTTTTTTCTCCTTGGTGGTACCGGGGTGGGTGACGGCTTCGTGGATCCGGTCGACATTGGCGGCGATCCGGCCGGTGAACTGGTCGAGCCGTTCGGCGACCGGGCCGGTGAGCTGGCCGGGCTGGGCGCGGGCGGCGACGTGCCGGGCGCGGAAGGCGATGCCTTCGAGGGTGGTCAGTACGTGCCAGCCGTAGTCGCGCCGGGCGCTGCGCAGATTGATCGGGTGGGTGAGCGGTTCGATGGTGGTGCGGACCTGTTCGACGGCGCGGTCGAGGTCGCGGGACATTTCGATGATGTTCAGGTTTTCCCTGCCGGACATCACCTCGGCGGCGGATTCCAGGAACTCGTGCAGTTCGTCGAGTGCGACACCGACGTCGTCGAGCATCACCGAGCGGGTGCGTACGGGGAGGATGACGAGTGCGGCGAGCAGGCCGCAGGCGGCGCCGACGGCGGTTTCCGCGACGCGGATCCAGAGCACCGAGATGCTGAAGGTGCCGAGCAGGCTGTAGAGCAGGCCGAGCATGCTGGTGATGAAGAACGCCATGAGGAACTGCGACACGCGGGACGTGTAGACCATGCCGAAGACGCAGACTCCGATGAGCGCGAGGATCGCCGGGGTGTTGCCGCTGACGAGCAGGGCGAGTGCGACGCCGCCGACGATGCCGAGCAGGGTGCCGCCGGTGCGGCGGAGGCCTTTCACGAAGCGGGCGCCTGCGCTGGAGGTGCCGATGAACACGACGAACACCGTCAGGACTGCCCAGTACCAGCGCTGGTGCGAGATGAACTGGCCGGCCAGTACTGCGAGCCCGGCGCCGAGCACGGCCTGGATGGCGCTACGGGTCTGGTTGTCGTAGGCGAACGCCTTGACCGGTTCGGGGTCTTCGGTTCCGTCTTCGGTGGTGGTGTCCATTGTGGATTCGCGGTTGGCGACGCGCTGGGCCCGGTCGTCGGCGACGGCGAGTTCGGCGAGTGCGCGGCGGATGCCGTCGCCGGGGCGGGCGCGGTCGTCGATCCGGCTGCCCTCGACGAGCATCCGGCTGTATTCGCCGGTTTGGCTGATCAGCGGGAGTTCTCGGGGGTCGCGTTCCATCAGGGAACGGAAGCGGGCGAGCCGGGCGACGAGGTCGTCGGCGACGCCGGGGGGCAGCGGCTGGGTGCTGGTGCGGCGGGCGGTGATGGTGAGCCAGTTGACGGCGAGTTCGACTTCGATGGCGCGGCGGCGGAGCTGGTCGGCTTCGCGGGCGTCGACGACGTCGGTGGCGTTGTCTTCGATCAGCAGCACTGCTTCGTGGAGGCGGGCGAGTGCGGTGCGGATCTGGCGGTCGCTGCGGTCGCCGCCGCCGTTGGTGATGGTGGTTTCGGTGGCGCGTACGGCGGCGGCGACGCGGGCGCGGAAGGCCCGGCGGATGCGGATGAGCTCGCTCTCGGCGTTGCGGCGCAGGAGGACGAATCGGACGACGGCGTTGGCGGCGAGGCCGAACAGCAGCGAGATGATCAGCTGGGGGAGCTGGGAGAGGTGTGCTTGCAGGAACATCGGGAAGAAGAACAGGAAGAACGTCATCGATCCGAGTGCGGTGCCGCGGGGGCCGAAGCGCTGGACGTAGACCGCGACGAAGATGAGCAGGACGAAGATGACGGTGTCGAGCGGGGCGTAGGCGGAGCCGAGGCAGGCGGCGGTGATGGTGGCGCTGCCGACGACGGCGGCGAGGCAGAGGGTGAGGGCCTGTCCTCCGCTGGTGGCGTCGTTGATGCTGAACGCGCTCATCATGGCCGCGATGGCGGCGATGAGCGAGGTGGTGAGGGGGAAGTGCAGGGGGGTGAGTGCGCCGATCGCGATGGCGATGCCGAGTACTGCGGAGGCGGCGAGGCGCAGCCGGACGAGGCCGGGGTCGGCGGCGGCGAGCCGGTCGAGGAAGGCGTTGCGGAGGTCGGCGATCATCGGGCGAGCAGCTCCCACTGGGCGAGGGTGACGCGGCGGCGGGTGGCGGCGGTGATGCGTATCCGGTAGTGCCGGCACGCCGCGGGTTCGGGGAGGGTGAACGGGCGGGTCTGGCGGCGCCAGCGGAACAGTTCGCCGGTGCGTTCGTCGAGGGTTCGCCAGTGTTGTCGGTCGTCGGAGCCTTCGAGTGTCCAGGTGCGGGGGTCGCCGTGGTGGTTGCCCGAGGTGAGTGTGTAGAGCACGACTTCGCGTAGTGGTCCGTGTGCGGTGAACTCGATGACCGGGGTGCGGGTGCGGAAGGTGGTTTCGGTGCGGCTGGTGTTGTCGGTGAGCGCGGCGGTGGGGCCGTCGGGGCTGTGTGCGGTGCCGGTGAGGTCGGTCAGTGGTGTGGGTGGTGCGGGGGTGACCGGTTCGGTGCCCCAGGTGCCGGGTTCGGCGCGGACGTCGAAGTCCAGTACTGCGCCGCGGGTGAGTGTGGCGTGCCGGAGGGTGGCCTGGTGGTGGGGTTCGCCGTCGATGGTGAGGCCGTGCACGTAGGGCGTGTCGGCGGTGGTGGCGCGGTCGGCGGTGGCGGCGCGCGGTGCTCGGATCACCAGGTCCTTCCCGTTGTCGAGGTGCACGGTG
This sequence comes from Amycolatopsis ultiminotia, assembly GCF_039536925.1. Classification (NCBI taxonomy): domain Bacteria; kingdom Bacillati; phylum Actinomycetota; class Actinomycetes; order Pseudonocardiales; family Pseudonocardiaceae; genus Amycolatopsis; species Amycolatopsis ultiminotia. The sequence goes on from NZ_BAAAZN010000012.1 coordinate 193,181, forward strand.
GCGGTGCGGAACAGGGGTGCGCACGTCACGTAGCGGGGCGTGCCGACGGCGAGTGGGTACAGACCGAGGGCGGTGAAGACATACCAGGCGGACATTTCGCCGTTGTCTTCGTCCCCTGGGTAGCCCTGGCCGAGTTCGCTGCCTTGGTAGAGGCGGCGGAGTACTTCGCGGACGGTGCGCTGGAGTTTTGCTGGTGCGCCGGTGAAGGCGTAGCTGAACGGGATGTGGTGCGAGGGCTGGTTGGAGTGTCCGTACTGGCCCATGCGTACGTCGCGGGCTTCGGTCATTTCGTGGATGGGTTTGCGGTAGGTGCCGGGTTTGCGGCCGGTTTCGGGGGTGCGGAAGAACTCGTCGAGCTTGGCTTCGAGGGCTTGCGTGCCGCCGTGGAGTGCGGTGAGGCCGGGGCCGTCGTGGGGGACGGAGAAGGCGGTGTTCCAGGCGTTGGTCTCGACGAAGTCGCCGCCCCAGGCTTGCGGGTCGTAGCCGTCGGCGGGGAAGTGCCGTCCGCCGTCGGGGGTGCGGCCCTGGAAGAAGCCGGTGTCCGGGTCGAAGTGGTGGGTGTAGTGCTGGGCGCGCTGGCGGAGGTAGACGGCGTTGTCGGTGAACCGGCGGGCGCGGGCGCCGGTGCTTTCGCGGGCGAGTGCGTCGGAGAGGTTCGCGAGGGCGAAGTCGTTGAGGCAGCCTTCGAGGGCCCAGGAGAGTCCTTCGCGGGTGGAAGTGGGGGTGTAGCCGAGGAAGGGGGAGCGGTCGAGGCCTTTGCGGCCGACACCGGGACGGGGTGGGGTGACGGTTGCGTTCTTGAGGGCCGCGTCGTAGGCGGCTTCGACGTCGAAGTTCGTGACGCCTTTGAGGTAGGCGTCGGCGAAGGCGGCGTCGGAGCTGGTGCCGGTCATCAGGTCGGCGTAGCCGGGGGAGGACCAGCGTGCGATCCAGCCGCCTTCGCGGTATTGCTGGACGAAGCCGTCGATCATCCGGCCGCACTGGTGTGGTGCGAGGAGTGCGTACGCCGGCCATGCGGTGCGGTAGGTGTCCCAGAATCCGTTGTTGACGTAGAGCTCGCCGTCGACGATTTTCGCGCCGGTGCGTCGGCGGGTGCTGGGCCGGATGCTGCGTACGACCGGGCTTGCGTGCCGAGTGCCGCGCGGGGTGTTCTCGTGTGCTCGGTTGGGGTAGAGGAACAGTCGGTAGAGGCACGAGTAGAAGGTGGTCAGCTCGTCGTCGGAGGCGCCGTCGAGTTCGACTCGGCCGAGCAGTCGCTGCCACTGGTCGCGGGCCCGGTCGCGGACCTGGTCGAACGTGGTGCCGGCGGGGATTTCCAGGTCGAGGTTCCGTTTCGCCTGGGCGAGGCTGATCAGCGAGGTGGCGATCCGCAGCGTGACCTCGGGTTCGGCGAACTGCAGGTATCCGGTGACGGTGCGCCGGAACGGGCGGCGGATCCGGGCGCCTCCGGTGGGGCGCTGGTCGGCTTCGGCGTGGACGAACATGCGGCGGGCGCCGGTGGAGAGCCTGCTGCGGACCCAGGTGTGTCCGGTAACCACACCGGTGTCCGGGTGGATCCGCAGGCCGCCGCGGTTGCGGGTGTTGTCGAACAGCACCCAGCCCTGGTTGTCCGGGAAGGTGAACCGGGCCATCGCGCAGTGGTCGGCAGGGGCGAGGTCGGCGGTGATCCCGCCGCGGAACCGGACGCCGTAGTGGTGCGGGCGGTCGGTTTCGTCGTCGTGGGTGAACGCGAGGGCGCGGCGGGTGCGGTCGGGTTCGACCGGGCCGGTGCCGGGCATCAGGTGGAAGGTGTGCCGGTCGCCCATCCACGGGCTCGGCTGGTGGCTGACGCCGAGTGCCTGCAGCCGTGGCTCGTTCCGGTCGTCGTTGTGCCGGTGGTAGGAGTAGAACCAGCCCAGTGCCCGTGCGTCGGTGATCGGGGTCCAGAAGTTGAAGCCGTGCGGTACCGCGGTGGCGGGGAAGGTGTTGCCGCGGGAGAACTCGGTGCCGGAGTGGGTGCCGCGGGTGGTGCGTACGTGGTCGACGAGGTCTTTCGGCTCGGGCAGCCGCTCGGCGAGGCGGACGTCGTCCAGCCAGCCGGTCACTTCGCCGGCTCCGGGTGGGTCGACGAGCAGCACGATCCGGCGCGCGCGGCGTCCGGCGAATGCGCCCAGTGGCCGGCGCACGAGGTTCCATTGGTCCACGTACAGGGTCTTCGCTTCGCCCTGTGCGGTGGCGGCGAATCCGGCGCGGCTGCCGTCGTCGAATTCGACGTCGAGGGCGACGTAGGTGCTGCGGTAGGTCGGCACCGGGCCGTCGGAGGCCGGGAAGACCACATACGACAGTGCACTGTGGGCGGTCACCGGAACGTCTACCTCGAACAGAGTGGCGCGCGTCGGCGCGGAATACCGCAGGGCCCGCAGGCCGGTGTATCCGACGCCGGGCTTCGCGGTCGGTGACCACTGCGGGCCGCGGTCCACCGCTGCTCCCGGGGCGACCGGCTGCGGATCATCCGCTTCGAACGAGGAGAAGAATCCGGCCGTGGTCACGTCCCCACGGTAATCGCTGCGGGGCCGAGTCACCCGCCGCGCGACACGGACGCAGGCGGCCGGGGCACTGCGCGGCGGTTACTGCGGTTCCGCCACAGCCGCCTCGAGCACTGCGAGGTCCCGCACTGCGTAACGGTGATGCTCGGCTTCTTCCTTGAGCACGACCTTGAGGCAGCGGCGCACGACGTACTCCTGGTCGGGATACGGGTCCGCGGGCTTGCGAGCGCACACCCGATCGAGCTCGGCCTCGGTGAGCCCGTCGACGACGCGCCGCATCGTGGCCATCCGAGTGAGCCGCGGCGCGAGTACCTCATCGAGGGTCGGGGCGGCTTCGAGGGTGAGCCCGAGTTGCGCTGCTGCGGCGGGCGGCATCCCGCCGTGCGGAAGGCCCAACGGGTGGTACGGCGCATCCTCCTCGAGCACGGCGTTGCCGAGCCAGGCGTCGCCGGCCATCAGCAGGTGCCGTTGGGTCTCGACGAACGACCACTCGCCGTTGACCTGCTCATGCAGCTTGGCTTCGGGCAACAGCCTCGCCCGGTTGAGCGTCGCCGCCCATTGCGTCTCCGTGGCGTCCCAAGCAGCCCGGTAGTCCTCGGGCGAGGTCGCCTCCCGCGCCAGCGCCCGTGCGGGATGCCGGCGGTCGAGCTCGGCCTCGACGTAGGCGGTCACGTCGACGTCGTTGACGACCAGACGCGCGAAATCACCGCCGAGCTGGACGTCGCCGCCATAGCAGTCGACGATTTTCAGCCCGCTCACCTCGCAGTCGCGGATCTCGAGACCGGCGAGGTCGCACAAGTGGATACGAGCACCGCGGAACCGGTCGCTCTGCACGTATTCGGACACCACGGAAGCAGTCTCGCGTACCTTTCCCGCCCACGCCAGGTCCGGTACCGAGTCGGCCCGGAGGCCGGCCGGCGAGATCGCGACCCGCTGCGCGTGAGCGTGGGCCGTCCCTTCACCGGACGGCCCACGCTCACGCGCCGGTCAGCCGGCCGGCGGGCGAGCCGGTTTCGGATCCGGCTTGCCCAGCAGTTCGAACTCGGCCAGTGCCGGTGTGCCGCCGGTGGCCGCGGTGACTTCGAGCCGGTAGTAGGCGTAGTGCGCCGGGTTCTCGACCGCGAACGACCGCGTCTGCTGCCGCCACGGGAAGGTCTGGTCGGTCTGCTGATCGGCGACCGTCCAGTTCTTCCCGTCGTTGGAGCCCTTGAGCACCCAGCTCTTCGGATCGCTCGCGCCGGTGCCGGAGGTGAGCGTGTAGTGCGTGACCGCTTCGTCGGTGGACTTCAGCTGGTACTGCACCGCACCGGTCACGTTCGCCTGGGTGCCGGAGGTGTTGTCCACCAGCGCCGAGGCGTCCGAACCGTCCGAAGTGGACACCGTGCCGAGGCCGGGGCCGGTCTCGTCGTGCAGCGGCGTGGGCACCGCGTCGCCGGTGGTGATCGACTTGGGTGCGTCGTCCGGTCCGGTGCCCCACTTCGACGGGTTCGGGCCCATGTCGAAGTCGAGCGTCGCGCCGTGGGCGAGCACGTCCTGCGGCAGCGACGTGGAGGTCCACGCCTTGCCGTTGACCTTCAGGCCCTGCACGTAGACGTTCTTCGCGGAGTTCTTCGGCGCGTTGATCACCAGGTCGCCGCCGGGCAGGTGCACGGTCGCCTTGGTGAACAGCGGAGAGCCGACCGCGTAGTTCGGGCTGCCCATCTGCAGCGGGTAGAAGCCCAGCGCGCTGAAGAGATACCAGGCGGACATCTCGCCGTTGTCCTCGTCGCCGGGGTAGCCCTGGCCGAGTTCACCGCCGGTGTAGAGCCGCGAGAGTGCCTCCCGGACCTTGGCCTGGGTCTTGGCGGGCTGGCCCGCGTAGTCGTACATGTAGAGGATGTGGTGCGAGGGCTGGTTGGACAGGCCGTACTGGCCCATCCGCACGTCCCGCGCCTCCCGCATCTCGTGGATGGTGCCGTCGTAGGTGCCGGGGAAGGTGGCGGTCTCCTGATCGGCGAAGAACTGGTCGAGCTTCGAGCCCAGTTTGTCCTTGCCGCCGTAGAGGTTCGCCAGGCCCTGCCCGTCCTGCGGCACGGTGAACGCCATGTTCCAGCCGTCGGTCTCGGTGTAGTCCCCGCCCCATACGCGCGGGTCGTACTGGTCCGGGGTCTTGGTGAACGTGCCCTTCGCGTCCTTGCCCTGGAAGAATCCGGTGCTCGGATCGAACAGGTTCACGTACTGCTGCGCCCTGCTGGTGAAGTAGTGGTAGTTCTCCAGGTACTCGGCCTTGCGCGGATCGTTCGCCGCGGCCTGGTCGTAGAGCTTCTTCGACAGGTTCGCGATGCCGAAGTCGTTCACGTAGCCCTCGATCGCCCAGGAGAAGCCCTCACCGGTCGAGTTCGGCGTGTAGCCGAGGAAGGTCGACTGATCCAGGCCCTTGCGGCCGACCGCGGAGTTCGGCGGGGCCACGGTCGCGTTCTTGAGCGCCGCGTCGTAGGCCGACTTCACGTCGAAGTTCGAGACGCCCTTGAGGTAGGCGTCGGCGAACGCGACGTCGGAGCTGGTGCCGGTCATCAGGTCGGCGTAGCCGGGGGAGGACCAGCGCGCGATCCAGCCGGCGTCGCGGTACTGCTGCGTGAACCCGTCGACCATCTTGCCCGCCATGTCCGGTGTGAACAGCGAGTAGGCAGGCCACGTGGTGCGGTAGGTGTCCCAGAAGCCGTTGTTGACATACGTCTGCCCGTCGACGACCTTCGACCCGGTCTGGGTGTCGGTGTCGGTGCCGGTCTTCGGGGACACCGGGCTGGCGTACCGGTATTTCGGGGCATCCTTCGTGCCGGTGTTCTCGAACCCCTCGTTCGGGTAGAGGAACAGCCGGTACAGGTTGGAGTACAGGGTTTCGGTCTGGTCCTTGGACGCGCCTTCCACCTCGATCAGGCCGAGCTGCTTGTCCCACGCCTGCTGCGCGGCGTCGCGCACCGCGTCGAAGCTCTCGGCCGGGGCGATTTCCTGTTCCAGGTTCTTCTTCGCCTGGTCCACGCTGATCAGCGAGGTCGCGATCCGCATCGTCACGGTCTTGTCCGCGCCCGGGTCGAATCGCAGGTAGCCGGTCACGTTGTCGCGGTCCTGCCCGGTGAGCTTGCCGCCCGCGCTGACCGGCTTGTCGAACGTGGCATAGACGAACATCCGCCCTGCCCCGGCGGACAGGCCGCTCTTGGCGTCGGAATAGCCGGTGAGCGTGCCGTTCGCGGGGTCGAGGGTGAGCCCGCCGGAGTTGTTCACGTTGTCGAAGATCAGGCTGGAATCGGCGCCGGGGAAGGAGAACCGCATCATCGCCGCGTGATCGGCCGGTGCGATCTCGGTCTTGATCCCGTTCTGGAACGTGACCCCGTAGTAGTGCGCCCGCGCCACCTCGTGGTCGCGGGTGAACGGCAGCGCCCGCTTCTCCCGGTTCGCATCCGGCACGCCGGTCGCGGCCGAGGGCATCACCTGGAAGGTCTGCCGGTCACCCATCCACGGGCTCGGTTCATGGCTCACGCCGAACGCCTGCAGCGACGGCAGATTGTCCGTGTTGTTCTGCGAATGGTAGTTGTAGAGCCAATTGTCCGCCTTGGCGTCGGTCACCGGGGTCCAGAAGTTGAACCCGTGCGGGACCGCGGTGGCCGGGAAGTTGTTGCCACGGGAGAAGTCGCCGTTGGCGAGTGTGCCGCGGGTGGTGAGCACGTTGTCGCTGGGCCGGGTGCTGGCAGGCGGCGTCGGAGTCGCGGAGACCCGTACGTCGTCGAGCCAGCCGGTGAACGGCCCCGGCCCGTCCGGATTGTCGTAGCCGAGCGCGATCCGGGCGATCGTCTTGCCTGCCGCGACCCGGCCGATCGCCGAGCGCACCAGATTCCACTGGTTGGTGTAGAGCACCTTGCTCTTGCCCTGGCCGTCCGGGGTGAGGCCGAACCCGTACTGGTCGGTGGCGCCGAGGTCGCGCAGGTGCGTGCCGTCGGTGAAGTCGAGGTCGAGCGCGACGTTCGTGCTCGGGTACTTCAGGTCGCCGTTCATGAACTGCGGCTGCACCTTGTAGGACAGTTCGGTCGTGGCGGTGACCGGGATCTGCACGTCGAAGAGCTTGTTGTAGGAGTAGCCGTGCCCGGCGGCGGACTGGCTGCCCGCGTACCGGAAAGCCGACTTGCCGGTGAAGCCGACGCCGTTCTTGTTCGTGTAGCCGTCCGCCGGGCCGGCGTCGACGAAGCTGCGCATCGCGGGCAGCGGCGGCGGGAGCGGGTCGTCACCCAACTGCAGTTCGGCGATCTGCAGTGCGTCCTCGCCGTGGTTGCGGGTCACGTCCAGCCGGTAGTACCGGTAGCCGGTGCCCGGGGCGGCGAGCTGGTAGTCCTTGCGCTGCAACCGGTCCGGGAACGACTGGCCGGTCTGCTTGTCCAGGTCCGTCCAGTCGGTGCCGTTGTCGCTGCCCTGCAGGGTCCAGTCCTGCGGGTCGCGGCCGGCGAAGTCGCCGGCCGAGGTGATCGCGTAGTGCGTGATCGTGCTCGGCGCGGTGAGTGTGACCTGAGCCCATGCCGACGGATCGTGCGAGAGCCACTTCGTGCCGGGCTTGCCGTCGATCAGGTTCGCGGCGATCTCCCCGCCGTCGGAGTTCTCGTTGCTCGCGCTCACCACGGTGGCACCGGTGACGCCTGCCGTGCGCGGGGTGCCGTCGGCATCGGTGTCGGCGCTGTCCTGCGCGGGCTGCGGATCGTCCGGTTCGAACGAAGAGGTGAAGTCCGGCGGCGCGGCCTCCTCCGCCGCGGCCGGGATGGCCGCGGGCAGGACGACCAGGCCCGCCGCCAACGCCGCGGCCAGCACGGCAGGCAGGGATCTGGCGCTTCGGGGCATCGTTGCTCCCAGGTCGTCGGGGCGGTACGGGCGCGCCCGCGCACGGCGGTCCGGCGGCGGCGCCCCGGAAGCGAAACCCGAGTGTGACATCGATGTCAAGGCCGGCCGGTGATCCTGGCTCGAAACAGACAAGGCCGGAGGTAACCCCGCTGCGGCGACCGGCCGCCCAGAACCCCGACGGCGGCGGGCTGCCCTGTCCCGCGGAACACCCGGACGGCGGGCAGGCGATCCGGACTGTCGAGCGCCGGGCGCGCGCGAGCGGTGCCCGGGTATAAGGGAAGCATGTGCGCCGATCGCCCCGACCCCGACGAAGACGCCCGCCAGCGAGCCGGTATCGCACTGGCCGCCGGTGACCCCGTCGGATGGTTCGAGCCGCTCTATGCCGCGGCGGAGACCGGCGACGCCGTCCTACCGTGGTTCCGCGGCGAGCCCTGTCCGGAACTGGCCGGCTGGGCGCGGGACAACCCCGGCAACGGCCGGCGCGCGCTCGTCGTCGGCTGCGGCATGGCCGACGACGCCGAACTGCTCGCCGAGAGCGGCTACGACACCTTTGCCTTCGACGTCTCGCCCAGCGCGATCAAGGCCGTGCTCAGCCGCTTCCCGGACACCCGCGTCGCCTACCGCACCGCGGACCTGCTCGATCCGCCGCCGGAATGGCGCCAAGGCTTCGACCTCGTCGTGGAAATCATGACCGTGCAGGCCTTGCCGAAGAACGTGCGCGACACCGCCATCGCGTCGGTCTCCGGTTTCCTCGCCCCGGGCGGGCTCGCGATCGTCAGCGCCGTCGCCGAGGAGCCGATCGACCCGACCGCCTGGGCCGGCCCGCCGTGGCCGCTCAACCAAGCCGAGATCGAGTCCTTCGCCGCCGAAGGCGTCACCCTCACCTCCCTGGACCGCATCCGCGACGGCCAACGCTGGTGGGCCCAGTTCACCCGGGAATGACGGCAAGGTCCCGGCGGCAGCACCCATCGAGGCGGTGCCCCGTGAAGCCGGTCGATGGCCGTCTGCGAGCGGGCCGGGTCGCCGAGTCCGATCGGCACCGCTTCCCCTTTACCGGTTCGCGGCCGGACCCGGTACTCAGCAGGACTCGAGGAACCGCTGCAGTACCCGGGTCCCGAACCGCAGTCCCTCGAGCGGCACGCGTTCGTCCACGCCGTGTGCCATCGCCCGGTACGGGAAGCCTTCCGGCAGCGCCAGCGGGGCGAAGCCGTAGCAGGCCATACCGAGCTTGGTGAACGCCTTCGCGTCCGTGCCGCCGCCCATGCAGTAGGGCACCACGACCGCTTCGGGGTCTTCGGCGCGCAGGGCGTCCGCCATCGCGTCGAACCACGGCGAGTCCACCGGGGCCTGGACCGGCGGCTGGTGTGCCACGAACTCGCGCGTCACACCCGGGCCGAGCAGCGTGTCCAGCACCTCGAAAAGCTCGTCCTCCGCACCGGGCAGCACCCGGACGTCCACCTGCGCGGTCGCGGTCGACGGGATCACGTTCACCTTGTACCCGGCCTCGAGCATGGTCGGCGTGGTGCTGTTGCGGACTGTCGGCAGTACCAGGGAACCGGCCGCGCCGAGCCGCGCCACCGTGGCATCCACGGCCGCGCCCGACGACAGGTCCACCGGCACGCCGAGCGCCGCGCCGGAGCGTTCCAGGAACGCCCGCACGGTCGGCGTGAGCTGCACCGGCCAGCGGTGCGCGGCGATCCGGTGCAGCGCGTCGACCAGCCGGATGATCGCGTTTTCGTCGTTCGGCCGGGAACCGTGCCCCGCGCGGCCCCGCGAGGTCAGCCGCAGGTGCGCGGTGCCGCGTTCGGCCGTGCCGACCGGATACAGCCGCACGGTCCGGCCGTCCGCGGCAGGCACGTGGTAGGAGTACCCGCCGGACTCGCTGATCGCGGCCGCGCAGCCCGCGAACAGCTCCGGATGCCGCTCCACCAGCCAATGCGCCCCGAAGTCGCCCCGGTCCTCCTCATCCGCGACGAACGCCAGCACGACGTCGCGGCGCGGGCGCAACCCGGCGGCCACCACGGCGAGCACCATCGCGCAGAAGTCCTTCATGTCCACCGCGCCGCGGCCCCACAGGAACCCGTCGCGCACCTCGCCTGCGAACGGCGGCACCGACCAGTCGGCCGGGTCGGCGGGCACCACGTCCAGATGGCCCTGCACCAGCAGCCCGGGCAGTCCCGGATCGGTGCCCGGGACCCGCGCGAGCACGTTCGCCCGCCCCGGCGCCGATTCCAGGATCCGCGCGGAAACCCCGTGCCTGCCGAGGAATTCCGCGACGTACTCGGCGGCCTCGCGTTCGCCTGCCGAGTTCCCGCCGCCGTGGTTGGTGGTGTCGAACCGGATCAGATCGGCACACAACTGCACGACGTCAGCCATAAATACCCTGCACTGCACCGGCCGCGATCGCGGTGACCACTTTGAACGCTTTCATCGCCTCGGTCATGCTCGGCGCCTCGAACCCGATCCGCCGTACGCCGGTCTGCTCCACGGTCGGGATCACCGCGGTGGCCTGCGCCAGATGGCTCGCGTCGAACTCCACCTCGATCCGGTGCCTGCCCGGTGCACGCTCCACCCGGCCGGCCCGCGCGATCGCCTCCCGCGCCGCCGCGGTGAGCAGGTCCGCGGTGCGTGCGGGCGGCAGGCAGATCGCCGCGTACCGGCTCACGCACTCCTTCACCGCCACCAGCTCCGCCTCCGGCGCGTACTCGCGGGCGTCGTCGCAGGTGCGGTCGTCGCCGCTGACCAGCAGCACCGGCACGCCGTACTCCGCGGCCAGTGCCGCGTTCAGCCTGCCCTCGCTGGCGGGCACGTCGTCCAGCCACACCCCGGTGATCTGGTTTTCCAGGTAGGTGTGCGAAAGCACGCCGTCGAACCCGGCACCCGCGTGGTAACCGAGGAAAACCACACCGTCCACACCGGAATCGACACCCTGCATCATGGACAGTGGCTTGTGCCTGCCGGTGAGCAGCCGGGACCGTGCGTCGAGGTCCTCCAGCACCAGGTTTCGCTGTGCGGAATGCGCCTCGTTCACCAGCACGTCCGGCGTCCCCGCGGCGAACAACCCCGCCAGCACGGCGTTGACGTCGCCGGTGAACAGCTTCCGGAACCGCTGCCATTGCGGGGTCCCCGGCACGACGTCGTCGGTCCAGGTGACCCCGGTGGCGCCTTCCATGTCGGCCGAGATGAGGATCCGCATGCGGGCACCCTAACCGGGCCGCGTCCGTCCATAACGATCGGACACGCACCGGTGCCGTCACATATTGCGGGCTTACCGCGGTATGTGGTTACTTTTCGTCCTCGGGGGAGCTCGGGGTCTGACGATGGGGTGATCTTCCAGTGCGGATGAAGCACGTTCGGCGGGGTGTCCGCCGCCTTGGCGCGATCGGCGTGGTCGCGACGCTGGTGGCGCTGCCGCTGGCCGGTACGGCCGCGGCGCAGCAGCCGGCGAACGGGAACGGGAAAGTGCTGCGGGTCGCGCTCACCACCGGCATCGACCACCTGAACCCGTTCACCGCGGCGCTGGCCGCCTCGACCCAGGTCGGCCGGTTCGTCTACGAGTTCCTCACCGTGCCGTCCGCGGACAAGGCCGAGGCCGCACCCGCGCTCGCCGAATCGTGGACCACCTCGCCGGACAAGCTCACCTGGACGTTCAAGATCCGCAAGGGCGCGAAGTGGTCCGACGGACAGCCGGTCACCGCCAAGGACGCCGCCTTCACCTTCAACCGGATGCTCACCGACGAGACCGCCCGCACCGCGAACGGCAACTACGTGGCGAACTTCGACTCGGTCGCCGCACCGGACGACAGCACGCTGGTGATCAAGACGAAGGCCGTGCAGGCCACCATGGACCTGCTGGACGTGCCGATCGTGCCCGAGCACGTGTGGGCGCCGATCAAGGACCTCTCCGATCCGAAAACCGACACCATCCCGGTCGTCGGCGTGAACGACGGGCCCTACCGGATCACCGACTACAAGCAGAACGAGTACGTCAAGTTCACCGCCAACAAGGACTACTGGCGTGGTGCGCCGAAGGTCGACGAACTGCAGCTGCTGGTGTTCAAGGACGTCGAGTCCGCGGTCAACGCCCTCAAACAGGGCGAGGTCGACGTGATCAACCGGCTCACCCCGACCCAGTTCGACGCACTGGAGGGCCAGCCGGACATCGCCACGAACAAGGCACCGGGGCGCCGTTACAACGAGATCACCATGAACTTCGGGGTGGAGAACAACGAGAACAAGCCGATCGGCAACGGCAACCCGGTGCTCAAGGACCTGCGGGTGCGCGACGCGATCGCCCGCTCGATCGACACCAAAACCATCGTGGACAAGGTGATGGGCGGCTACGGCCAGCTCGGCGGCGGCGTCATCCCGCCGATCTACCAGGCCTACCACTGGGATCCCGACCCCGCTGCGGCCCGCACGTTCGACCTCGGCGCGGCCAATGCGGCACTCGACGCGGCCGGCTACCGCAAGGGCGGCGACGGCGTCCGCACCGGCCCCGGTGGTGCCCGGCTCGAACTGCGGCTGACCGGGCACGCGAACCGCGCGTTCGACCAGCGGGTGGCGCAGTACGTCAGCGGCTGGCTGCACGACATCGGCATCTCGGTCAAGCAGGAACTGGTGTCCGACGACGAGCTCAACGACCGCACCAACGCGGGCAACTACGATCTGGCGATCTCCGGGTACGCGACCAACCCGGACCCGGACTACGCGCTGGCTCTGCACACCTGTGCCGCCCGTCCGAATGCCCAGGTCAAGGGCGGCACCACGGACACGTTCTTCTGCGACCCGCAGTACGAGCAGCTCTACGCCAAGCAGCTCACCGAAACCGACCCGGCGGTCCGCGCCGGCTACGCGAAGCAGGCGCAGGCACGGCTCTACAGCCAGGCGGTCAACGTCGTGCTCGACTACGACAACGCACTCGAGGCCTACCGTTCCGATCACTTCTCGTCCTTTGCCAAGCAGCCGCAGCCCGACGGCGCGATCCTGGAGCAGACCGGTTACTGGGGTGTCTACGGCGCGGTCCCGGCCGACGCGTCCGCGGCGTCCGGCGACAGCGGCGGCTCGAACACCGTGGTGTGGATCGTGGTCGGCGCCGTCGTGGCAGTCGCGCTCGTCGGCGGCGGGATCGCGATCGGCCGGCGGCGCGGCGTGTCCGTCGACGACCGGGAGTAGCGCGCGTGACGCAATCCCTCACCTCCGGCCAGGCCGCCGCACTCACCGATCCGGACGAGCACCGCGGCGGCACCGGCACCGTCGGTTTCGTCCTCACCAAGGTCGGCGAGGCGCTGGCCAGCATCGTGCTGGTGGTCGTGCTCGGGTTCTTCCTGTTCCGGCTGCTGCCCGGCGATCCGGTCGCGTTCATGGCCCGCGAACGGCCCACCGACCCCGGGCAGATCGCCGAACTGCGCGACCGGCTCGGCCTCGACCGGCCGATCCTCGTGCAGTTCGGGCACTACTTCGCCGGACTGTTCCAAGGCGACTTCGGCGAGTCCTACATCGAGCGGCGCCCGGTGCTGGACATGCTCGGCGAACGGCTGTGGCCCACCGTGCTGCTCGTCGGCAGCGCCACCGTGCTCGCCGTCGCGATCGGGCTGTGGCTCGGCATCCGTGCGGCGTGGCGGCGCGACAGCTTCTTCGACCGTGCGCAGACCGGCCTTGCGCTCACCCTCTGGTCGGTTCCGCAGTTCTGGCTCGGCCTGCTGCTGCTCGTGGCCACCGGGGGACTGTTCCCCAGCCGCGGCATGCACTCGCCGGACGCCGGCCCCGGGTTCTTCGCGCAGAGCGCGGACGTGCTGCACCACCTGGTGCTGCCGTGCGTGACCCTGCTCGCGGTCTTCTACGCGCAGTACATGCTGGTGATGCGCTCCTCGCTGCTGGGCGAGATGAACGCCGACTACCTGACCACCGCCCGTGCCAAAGGCCTGCGCGAGGATCTGGTCCGCCGCCGGCACGCGGTGCCGAACGCCCTGCTGCCCACCGTGACGCTGGTGTTCATGCAGTTCGGCATGGTCGTCTCCGGTGCGGTCACGGTGGAGGCGGTGTTCAGCTGGCCGGGGCTGGGCCAACTCACCTACGACGCCCTCAACGGACCCGATCTGCCGGTGCTGCAAGGGGTGTTCGTGGTGCTGGCCAGCGCCGTGGTCCTGATGAACCTGCTCGCGGAACTGCTCTACCGCGTGCTCGACCCGAGGGTGCGTACCGCATGACGGCCACGCCGGAGAGCGCCGCTGCGGAAAGCGCCCGCGCCATCGCGTGGCGCCGCCGCCGCGCCGGGATCGCCAGGACCTGGCACGAGTTCGCCACCCAGAAGGCCGCGCTGACCGGACTCTGCCTGCTCGCGCTCACCGTCGTGCTCGCCCTGGCGCTCCCGCTGATCAGCGACCAAAGCGGCCTCGACGTCACCCGGGTGAGCGGGCGCCCGCTCAGCCCGCCGGACGGGCAGTTCTGGCTCGGCACCGACATCGACGGCCGTTCGGTACTGCTGATGACCGTGTGGGGTACCCGGATCTCGCTGCTCGTCGGGTTTTCCGCGACCGTGCTCAGCGTGCTGATCGGCACCCTGATCGGCATCACCGCCGCGCACTTCGGCGGCTGGGTGTCCGCGGTCCTGCTGCGGTTCACCGACTTCTTCCTCGTGCTGCCCTCACTGGTCCTCGCGATCGCACTGTCCGCGGTGCTGCCGCGCGGCGTGTGGACGATCGTGCTCGCCATCGGGGTCACCGCATGGCCCAGCACCGCACGGCTGGTGCGCGCGCAGACCCTCACCCTGGAGAGCCGCCCGTACATCGAACGCGCCCGCGCGCTCGGCGGCGGGCACCTGCACGTGATCGGCAGGCACGTGCTGCCGGGGGTGCTGCCGCTGGTGCTCGCCAACACCACCCTGGTCGTCGGCAACTCGGTGATCGCCGACGCCACGCTGTCGTTCCTCGGCGTCAGCGATCCCAACGCGATCTCCTGGGGCGCGATGCTGGAAACCGCGCTCAACAACGGCGCGGTCACCCGCGGCGCCTGGTGGAACCTGCTGCCGCCGGGCATCGCGATCGTGCTCGTGGTGCTGTTGTTCACCCTGGTCGGCCGAGGCCTGGAAACGGTGCTCAACCCGCGGCTCAAAGGACGGGACTGACAGCGACATGACCGAGCCCGAGACCCCGCTGCTGGAACTGAAGAACCTCGGCGTCACCTACCGCACCGGCCGCGTCGAGGTCCCTGCGGTGCGCGGCGTCGACCTGCGCCTCGACGCGGGCGGCACGCTCGGCGTCGCGGGGGAGTCCGGTTCCGGCAAATCCACCGTCGCGATGAGCGTGCTGCGCCTGCTGCCCCGCACTGCCGAGGTCGGCGGAGAAATCCTGCTCGACGGCGAGGACGTCCGCACCATGCGCTGGGGCAGGCTGCGCGCGGTCCGCTGGGCCGAGGCCTCGGTGGTGTTCCAGGGCGCGATGCACGCGCTCAACCCGGTCCGCCGGGTCGGCGACCAGATCGCCGAGCCACTCCGGCTGCACCCGCCAGAGGGCGGCACCCCCGATGAGACGCAGGTCAAGGCCAGGGTCACCGAACTGCTGGAACAGGTGGACCTGCCGCCCGCCCGCGCCGGCGCCTACCCGCACGAACTGTCCGGCGGGCAGAAACAGCGCGTGATGATCGCGATGGCACTGGCCTGCGAGCCACGGCTGATCATCGCGGACGAGCCCACCACCGCACTGGACGTCATCGTGCAGGCACAGGTGCTGTCGGTGCTGTCGAAACTCGTCGCCGAGCGCGGCATCGGGCTCATCATGATCAGCCACGACCTCTCTGTGCTCGCCGCCACCTGCGACCGGATCGCGGTCATGTACGACGGCGAAGTGGTCGAAGAACGGCCCAGTGCCGAACTGATGGCCAGCCCCCGGCACGAACACAGCCGCGCACTCGCCGCCGCGTTCCCCACCGTGGGCGACCCGGTCTCCCGGTTCGCGCCTGCCACTGCCACTCCGCTGCCACCCGAACCCGAGCACCGCGCGGGGGAGGACGAGCAACCGCTGCTGGCCGCCGAGAAGCTGCAGGTGTCCTTCCGCGACCGCACCGGCAAACGGATCCACGCCGTGCACGGCGTGGACCTCGCCGTCCGCCGGGACGAGATCGTCGCACTGGTCGGGCAATCCGGTTCCGGCAAGACCACGCTCGCCCGGACCCTGCTCGGCCTCCAGAAGGCCGATTCGGGCGCCGTGCGGTACGCGGGCAACCCGGTGCCCTCCGGCGGCCGGGAACTGCGCGCGTACCGGCAGCAGGTCCAGCTCGTGCTACAAGATCCGACCAGCGCGCTGAACCCCGCGCACACGGTGTACGAGGCGGTCGCCGAAGGCCCCCGCATCCACGGTCTGCCCGACGAGCGCCGGACCGTGCTCGCCGCGCTCGAAGCCGCCGAACTGCGGCCACCGGAGAGGTTCTTCGACCGGCTGCCGCACGAACTGTCCGGCGGGCAGCGCCAGCGCGTGGTCATCGCCGGCGCGCTCGCACTCGAACCCGCGGTCCTCGTCGCCGACGAACCGGTCGCCTCCCTCGACGCCTCGGTGCGCGGCGAAATCCTCGCGCTCCTGCTGCGGCTGCGGCGACAGCTCGGCCTGTCCGCGCTCGTCATCACCCACGACCTCGGCCTGGCCTGGAACATCGCCGACCGGGTCGCGGTGATGTACCGCGGCGAACTGGTCGAGACGGGTACCGTCGAGCAGGTTCTGCTCGACCCCCGGCACGACTACACCCGAGCGCTGCTCGCCGCCCTTCCCGGCGGCACCGCGGAGCGAGCGGCCGCCGACAGCTGACACTCCGCCGACCCCGACGTGGGCGAACACCTGAACGAACGGCGTTTCCCCGGTAGCCCGCGCGGGAGCGCAGTACTTCACCCGGTAATCTCCAGGATCGACATGGCCACCACGACCGACGCCGCGCAGCCGACCGCGGGCACCCTCGACCGGCGCTTCCTCACGCCCTCGCGCTTCCCGTACCGGACCATCGCGATGGGCACCGTGGGAAGCACCCTGCTCATGCTCGCGGCACTCGGCGCGGGCGGCATCCTCATCCGCGACCCCGTGCTCGGCCACGGGCCGCTGTCGTGGATCCGCTACGGACACGGCCGCGCACTCGCCAACGCGCTGCTCTACACCGGCTTCGCGCTCGTCGTGTGGGCGTGGGTGCGGCTGGGCCGCTACGTGCTGGCCGGCCGCATCGGCAGCAAGCCGATCCTGGTCGCCGCGCTGTGCTGGATGGCGCCGCTGCTGGTGTCGCCGCCGCTGTTCACCCGCGACGTGTTCTCCTACCTCGGCCAGGGTGCCCAGCTGCTGTACGGGCTCGACCCGTACGCCAACGGGCCCGCCGAACTGGGTGTACTGCCGAACGTGGTGCAGAACGTGCACCCGCTGTGGCAGACCACGCCCGCCCCGTACGGGCCGCTGTTCCTGCTGATCTCCAAGGGCATCGTGGCGATCACCCAGGACGACATGATCGCGGGCGTGATCCTCACCCGGGTGGTGCTGCTGGTCGGCCTCGGCATGACGCTGTGGGCACTGCCGCGGCTGGTCTCGCGGCTCGGCGGGAAACTGCCGGTCGCGCTGTGGCTCGCGGTCGCCAGCCCGATGATGGTGATCCACCTCTTCGGCGGCCCGCACAACGACCTGATGATGCTCGGCTTCCTCACCATCGGCGTGCTCGCCGCGCTCGAGCGACGGCACGTGGTCGCGGTCGTGCTGGTCACCGTCGGCATGCTGATCAAACCGACCGCCGCGGTCGCGCTGCCGTTCCTGGTCTGGATGTGGGCGGCGGACCTCAAGGGCCCGTCGAAGACCAAGAACTTCTTCAAGGCGGGCTCCGCCGCGGTCGGTCTGTTCCTGCCGGTGTTCGTCGCAGGCACCTGGATCTCGCTCGGCTCGCTCAACCTCGGCTGGTGGTCCGGGCTGAGCGCACCCCAGCTGATCGCGAACTGGCTCAACTTCCCGACCGGCATCGGCGAGGCCGTCTACAACCTCGTGCACCTGATCGCGAACGTGCAGCCGTCCCCGTTCGTCACGGTCGCCCGCGCACTGGCCATGCTCGGCCTCGCCGCCTTCGGCATCCGCCAGTGGTGGCTCGCCCGCGACGGCGGCAAACCCGCCGTGTACCGCGCCGCGATCACCCTGCTGGCCGTCGCGGTCCTCATGCCACCCACCCTGCCCTGGTACCTGACCTGGGGCTTCGTGCTGATCTCGGCGTACCGGTGGAAGCGGCGCAACCTGTCCGCGGTGGTCGCGGTGTCGGTCTTCGTGACGCTGGTGTACTACCCGACCGGCGAACAAGCCCTGTACGACTGGTGGTTCATCGCGGTCGTGGTGCTGGTCAGCCTCTACTCGGCAGCGTCCCTGCTCCGCCCGGACCCGCTGGGCCTGATCGCCGCCTGGCGAAAGCCGAAGGAACAGTTCCTCCCGGAGGAACCCAGCACGAACTGACCGGCTGAGCGGGCACCGGCTCGCCCAGCTCAGCCGCGGGCCGCGTTCAGCGCGGCGGGGGTCAGCGCGTCCTCGATCGCTGCCCGTGCACCGCGCAGGGCGAGCCGGAGCTGGTCTGCGTTGCGCCGGATCTGCGCCAGCAGGAGGCCGCCCTGGATTGCGGCCATGGTGAGATCCGCCAGCTCCGTCACGTCGGTGTCCGGACGCAGCTCGCCCGACTCCTGCATCCGGCGCAAACCCGTGATGAGCGGTGCCTCCCAGCGCGCGAAGGCATCCACGAACGCCTCCCGGGTGAGATCGTCCCGGTCGCTGAGCTGCCCGGCCAACGAGCCGATCGCGCACCCGCCCACCGCGTCCTGCCGCGTCCCGTTGGCCACGATCGCCGCGAACCACCGGTCGATCCCCGCCAGGGAACCGACCTCCAGCAGCAACGGCTCCTGCGCGGCCAGCACCTTGTCCACAGTGGAATGAACCACCGAGCGGACGAGATCGTCCCGGTCGTCGAAGTAGTGGTAGAGCTGGCTCCGGCCGACCCCTGCCGCGCGTTCCACGTCGTCCAGCGTCACCGCGACGACCCCGCGCAGCTGGATGAGGTCCGCCGCCGCATCCAGGATGCGCTCCCGGGTCGCACGACCCCGCGCAGTGGTCGGCAGGTGTCCCATCAGGCCTCCTCGCTGCTCTGTACTTCACAGTACAGAGTTTCTGTACTGCCTGATACAGTCCGGTCTCGGTTGTTCTGTACTGCACGATACAGTCTGAGTGGAGGAATGATGGATCGGTTCGCGATCACCAACACCCGGGTCTTCACCGGCACACACGTCGCCGACGCCTCGGCGGTCGTCGTCGAGGACGGCACCATCACCGCCGTCGGCAACGAGGTCCCCGAAGGTGTCGAGCAGCTCGACGGCCGGGGCGGAACCCTGCTGCCGGGCCTGATCGACGCCCACACCCACACCGACGAGGACGGTCTGCGCACCGCCCTGCGTTTCGGGGTGACCACCGAACTGGACATGATGTCGGTGCCGGACCTGATGGCGCCACTGCGGAAGAAGGTGCAGACCGAGTTCGACCTGGCCGACGTCCGCACCGCCTCGTGGGGCCTGGCCCACCCCGACGGCCACCCGCACCAGCTGCGGCGCGGACTGAACGACCCGGTATGGCCCACCGCCACCGTCCCGGCCGAGGCGGCCGCCTTCGTCGAGGGACGCCTGTCCGAGGGCGCGGACTACATCAAGATCATGATCGAGGACGGCGCCACGTTCGGCACCTCGTTGCCCCAGGTGCCGCCCGAGGTCGTGACCGCGGTCGTCGAGGCGGCGCACGAGCGCGGGGTGCTGGCCGTGGTCCACACCTTCAGCTCCGCGGCCACCCGGGCGGCCGTCGAAGCAGGCGCGGACGGCGTGACCCACCTGCACTACGACGAGGTCGTCAGCGACGACCTGATCAGCCGGATGCGCGACCAGGGCATGTTCGTCATCACCACCCTGACGGTCACCGCTTCCGGCGCCTCCGCCGGCGCGGGCCCGCGCCTTGCCGCCGACCTGCGCGTGGCGTCCCGGCTGAACCCGGCGTGGCGCGCCAACCTCGGCCGCGAATTCGCCTGGAACATCCAGCTGGCCAACGCGCTGCGCTCGGTCGGGTTGCTGCACGCCGGCGGCGTGGAGATCCTGGCCGGCACCGATGCGCCCCACCTCGGCGTCCCGGGCCTCGCGCACGGCGCCAGCCTGCACGACGAACTGCGCCTGCTCGAGGCAGGCGGACTGACTCCGCTCGACGCACTCACCGCAGCAACCCGGCGTACCGCGGACAGGTTCGGCCTGACCGACCGCGGGCGCATCGAGCCCGGCGCGTCGGCCGACCTCGTACTCGTGGACGGCGATCCGACCGTGCAGCTCTCCTCGACGCTGAACACCCGCGCCGTATGGCGCCGGGGCCACCGCCTGACCCCGGCCACCGGCACGGGAGACCAGGAGGCCGCAGCCCTCGCCGGTTGACCCGCCGGACTCAACCCGGCAGGTCACGGACCCACTCAGCACCGTCCTGGCCGTGCTCGGCGGTCAGGCGGTCGGAGTGACCTGACTGTCGTCCAGCACTGCCGCTCGCTCCCGGAGCCTCGCCTGGACCTGCCGCACCTCGACCTGCGACGGCGGAGTTCCGGTTGCCGAGGCCACCGCTGCGCTCACCCCGGCGGCTTCACCGGTCACGAAACAGGTCGCGGTGATCCGGAGGGACCCGTTGGCCTCGTGCGAGCAGGACACGCACCGGCCGGCGACGAGCAGGTTCGGCACGACCGGGACCTGCAACGCACGCAACGGGATCGCGTACCCGGTGCCGACCGCGTCGGTGTGGGAAAGCCCCGGACTGGTCGCCGAATGCACGTCGACCGGGAAAGCACCGCGGCCGATCGCGTCCGGGAACGCGGCCCCGCCATGCACGTCGGCACCGGTCATCGTGTAGGCGCCGAGAACTCGCCGGGATTCGCGGATGCCGACCCGGTCCGCGACCGCGGTGAGGAAGCACTGCGCGAAGCCCGGGACCATCGCGCGCAGCCACTCGACGACCTCCAGCACCTGCCGTGCGAGCCGTGCGTGTGCGTTACCCAGCCACGCGTCACCGGTGCCCGTGGGCGTGCGGGTCACGTTGAACACCGCCTCATGCCGCCGGGGCCACGCAGCCACGTGCAACTCGCTGCGATGCAGCGAAAGCAGCCCGCGCGCGCGGCCCTCGGCGAGCAGCCCGCCCAGGCCCCAGACATTGACGTGTTCGGCGGTGTCGTCGGCGAGCACGCTGCCCGGCCGGACCTCCTCCGGATGCGCGCGCAGGTAGGCGAGCAGCGCCGGCACGTCGATCCCGCCGACCTTGAACGACAGCGATGCCGGCTGCGTCTCCGCGGTGTCGGGCTGCATCGGTGCACCCGCCAACGCGGCCACCGCAGCGTCGCCTGTCGTGTCGACCACCACGGCCGCCGGCAAGATGCGCAAGCCCTGCGGCGTCTGCACTTCGAGCTCGGTGATGCCCGCATGGTCCCGTCGCAACCCGCACGGCGCGGACTGCAACCACACCGAAACCCCGGCCTCGTCGAGCAGAATCGATTCGATCATCGCGAGCGAGGCATGGTCCACCGGCGTCCGGGTGGCGGTGTAGCCGACGTCGTCGCGCACGTGCCCCGGTGAGGCGCCGGCCGAGACCAGCCGATCCACCAGACGCTGGCCGAAACCGCCGGTCACCTGCCCGCCGCGCACGTCGTGGAAGCCGGCCGAATGCTCGAGCCACTGCCACGCCAGCGTCCCGCCCACCGAACCGGAGGCCTCGACCAGCACGGTCCGCGCGCCTTCCTCCGCAGCCGAAACCGCGGCGGCCACCCCTGCCGAACCGGCCCCGACCACCACCACGTCAGGACTCATACCGGCAGCTTCCGTCGCACCAGGAACCCGTACGACACCACGCTGACCAGCAGCAGCACCGCCGCGACCACGAGCGCGGGCACGAACCCGCCCAGCCGGTCCACGATCATCCCAGTCGCGATCGGGGCGAAGGCGCCGCCGAGGAACCCGCCGAAGTTCTGGATACTGCCGATCGAACCGACCATTGTGGACGTTTCCGCGACGTCGGACGCCAGCGCCCAGTAGGAGGCGGTCGTGAGGCTGTAGGTGAACATCCCGACGGTCAGCAGGGTGACCGCCATCGCCGCGTTCGCGCTGAGCGCGGTGGCCCCCAGCGCGAACGCGGTCAGCAGCGACCCGCCGGCGATCGTCCGGCGCCGGGCGTCCATCGGGCGCATTCCCCGCCGCACCAGCGCATCGGAGAACCGGCCGCCGAGCACCACGGCGATCCCGCCGGCGAGATAGGGGACCGCGGACAGCAGCCCGGCGGCACTGATCGAGAAATGCTGCGCCGACTCCAGATAGCTCGGCAGCCAGGTGATGTAGAACCAGAACACGTACTGCAGGCAGAAGCCGCCGATGATCATCGCCCAGATGGTCGGATATCGGAACAGCCGCGCCCACTGCCTGCCGACGCCCGCGGAACTGCCGGCCACGGCCGCACTGCGCTGGTTCTCCTCGATGTAGGCCAGCTCCTCGCGGCTCACGCGACGGTGCCTGCCCGGCTTCTCGTAGGCCAGCCACCAGCACAGCACCCCGACCAGACCGAGCGCGCCGACCAGGACGAACATCAGCTCCCAGTCGACTGCGATCAGCAACGCGGTGGTGATCGGCGGTGCGATCGCGAGCCCGACCTGCGTGGCCGCGATGTACACACTGGTCGCGCGCGCCTTCTCGTGATCGGGAAACCACTGATCGGTCGCCTTCAGCGCGCCGGGGAACAGCGGCGCCTCGGCGATCCCGAGTACCACCCGCAGCCCCAGGAACGCCGCGACGTTCCTGGCCAGCCCCGTCGCGGCACCGGCAACCGACCACAGGAGCGCGGCCACGGTCATGATCACCTTCGGCCCGAACCGGTCGATCGCCCAGCCCGCGGGCAGGTTCATGATCGCGTACGGCCACACGAAAGCGGACAGCACGAGCCCCATCTGCGTCGCGCTGAAGCCGAGATCCTCGCGGATCACCGGCGCGGCCACCGACAGGTTCCCGCGGTCGAGATAGCTCGTGATGGTCAGCACGGTGAGCGCGCTGATGACCGCCCACCGGACGTTGCGGCCACGCGGGCGGGCGGGTGTCGCCGCACGTTGCGCGGCGGTTCTGCCATCCACTGTCATCCGGCACCTCGCTGTGCGCTCGGGGGAGGGGACCAGGAAAATGTCACCGGTTACATATCGCGAGCAGTCTGAGCGGGCTCGCTCGGTCTGTCAACTGCCGAGGCGCCATAATCGTCGGCAGCAGAGGAGGCACGGATGGTGAGCATCAGGGACGTCGCGAAGGCGGCCGGCGTCTCCACCGCGACGGTCGCGCGGGTGCTGAACGGCGGCACGCCGGTCAGCCCGGACCGCACCGAACGCGTGCTGCGTGCCGTGCAGGAGCTGGACTACGTCAGCAACGGCGTCGCCGCAAGCCTGTCGCGTGGCCGCACCGGACTGCTCGGACTGCTCGTCTCCGACATCGCCAACCCGTTCACCGCGCAGGTCGCGCGCGGCCTGGAGGACGAAGCGGTCCGGCACGGCTACCAGGTCCTCATCGCCAGTTCCGACTTCGACTCCGAGCGCGAGGCGCAGGTGCTCGCGTCGTTCGCGCGGCGCACCGTCGACGCCGTGGCACTGCTTTCCTCCAGCGGAGTCGGGGAAGGAGTCGCGCGGTTGATCCGCAACGGCATCCCGACCGTTTTCGTCGACCGCCGCCCGCCGGATCTCGGGGAGATCCCCCTGGTGCGCACGGACAGCCTGAGCGCCGCGCGCGAGGCTGTGCGCTACCTGATCGACCTCGGCCACACCGATCTCGGGATGATCTCCGGTCCGGCCGGAATGCCGACCGCGGCGCAGCGGCTCGCCGGCTTCCGCGAAGCGTGCGCGACCGCGGGCCTGGTCGTGCGCCCGAAGTGCGTGCGCGAGGGCTTTCTCGGCACGCAAGGCGGTTACACCGCGATGTGCGAGGTGCTCGACCTGCCGGTGCGGCCCACTGCGGTGTTCTCGTTCAACAATGTGCTGGCCATCGGCGCGCTGGAGGCGGTCCGCGAGCGCGACGTGCGGATCCCGGCGGACCTGTCATTGGTCACGTTCGACGACACCGACCTGTTCCCGTTCGTCGATCCGCCCATCACGGCCATCGAGCAGCCCGCCTACGACATCGGCGCGGAGGCGGGCAAGCTGCTGTTCGCGCGCATCGACGGTGCCGAAACCGCGGGGACCGACGTGGTGCTGCCGACCCGGTTCCACGTCCGCGGATCGTGCGACCGTCCGGGCCGCTGACCCCGGGCACACCTTCTTCCACCGCCGCGCATCGGCGCAGGCACCGCGGAGAAACCCTCTTGACAGACCGGTCCCGGTCGCTCAGGGTAGAAATGTCACCGGTTACATCTACCGGTCCGCCCCGCTCGGCATCCGGCGCCGCCTTCTCGGCCCGCGGTGCGTGCCTGCCCCGTTTTCCTTCTCCGGAAAGGACTTCCGATGAGCCTCGAGCTCCACGGCATCATCCCCCCGCTGGTCAGCCCGTTCACCGCGGACGAGGAACCGGATCTGGCGGCCCTGCGCGCGGAGGTCCGCTACCACGTCGACCTCGGCGTGCACGGTCTGTGCGTCACCGGCAGCACCGGCGACGGCCAGATGCTCTCGCTGGAGGACTCCGTGGCGATCGCCCGGACCGCGGTGCAGGAGGCCGCGGGCCGCGTGCCGGTGATCGCCGGCATCATCCGCGACAGCACGAAAGAGGTCGTCCGCTACGGCAGGGAGATCGCCGCCACCGGAGTGGACGCCCTTCAGGTCACCCCGGTGCACTACCTGTTCCAGCCCGACGAGGAGACCACCCTCCGGTACTACCGGCGCATCGCGGACGAGACCGGGCTGCCGGTCGTGATCTACAACGTCATCCCGTACGCGCTGATCCCGGCCACCACCGTGGCACGCGTGCTGGACGAGGTGCCGAACGTGATCGGCGTGAAGCAGTCCGGTGGCAACATCCACCAGCTTGCCGACCTGCTGCGCCTCGCGCCGGAAGGCGGCAAGGTGTTCACCGCTGTGGACGACCTGCTCTATCCCAGCTATCTGCTCGGCGCGCAGGGCGCGATCAGCGCGACGCTCACCGTGGTGCCGGAGCTGTGCTTGGCACAGTGGGACGCCGTGCAGCGCGGGGACCACGCGGCCGCGCTGGAGCTGCACAACAAGCAGCTGCCGGTGTGGCGCGCGATCGACGGCCCGAACATGACCGCGCGGATCAAGACGGCGCTCGCGTTGCAGGGCCGCAACGGTGGGCACAGCCTGTCGCCGCTGACCCCGGTGTCCGACGCCGAGCGCGAGGCGCTGCGGGCTGCGCTCGTGGCCGCCGACGTCAAGCTCGCCTGACCGGTCAGGACCCGGGATGCGTGGCGTGGAACTCGGCGAGGGTGAACTCGCGTACCTCGTTGACGTGCCGCACTGCGACGTCCCGGGCCCGCGCGGCGTCACCGGCGAGCATCGCGTCCACGATCTCGTGATGGCGCGCGGCCGAGGTGGCGACCTGGGCCGGATCGGTGGTGTCGCCGATGCGGAGCCACTCCAGGTAGGCCTCGATGCCGTCGCGCACGGCGATCACCCGGGTGTTGCCCGCGTGTTCGACGATCGAACGGTGCAGGTGCTGGTCGGAGCGGTAGAACGGCTCGAACTCGCCCCGGCCGGCAGCGCGGTCGGCCGAGGTGAGCTCGGCCTTGAGCCGGAGTTTGGTGCGCTCGGGCATCCGGTCGGTGGCCTCGCCGGTCGCGAACCATTCGATCGCCTTGCGCATCCCGCACATCTCGTCGATGTCCGCAGCGGTGATCCGGGCGACGAAGGTGCCCGAGCGGGGCCGGGTGACCACGAGCTGATCGGCCTCGAGCCGCACCAGCGCCTCGCGCAGCGGCGTCTTGGACACTCCCATGGACGCGGCGAGCGCGGGGATGTCGAGGCGTTCGCCCTGCGGGTGACGACCGTGCACGATCTGGTCCCGGAGCAGGCGGTAGACCTGGTCCGCAAGTGAGTCGGTGACCAGTGGCGACGGGGTCTTCGGTGTGGTCATCGTGTCCCTTTCGGTGCCATCGGCCCTCTTGCGCGCCGAGTATTGAAGTATTACATCTGATGTTCCAGTTGCGAAGGAGTTGCCGTGCCGGACAAGCCCGGACCCGTGCTGCACGGGATCATCGCCACCGTCGTGACCCCCTTCGACGAGCGCGGCGAGATCGATCCCGGGAAGCTGCGCGCAGAGGTCCGCCATCTGCTGGGTGCCGGGGTCACGGCACTGTGCGCGTGCGGCACGACCGGTGAGGGCAACGCCCTCTCGGCCGAGGAGAGCGCGCTCGTGTGCTCGATCGTCGTCGAGGAGGTCGCCGGCCGGGTGCCGGTGATCGGCGGCATCATCCAGAACTCCACGCACGAGGTGCTCCGCTACGGCCGCGCGCTCAGCGGAACCGGGGTCGCGGCACTGCAGGTCACACCGGTGCACTACCTGTGGTCGCCGACTCCGGAGTCCACTGTGGAGTACTACGCGGAGATCGGCACCGCGCTCGAGATGCCGATCGTCATCTACAACGTGGTGCCGTGGGCGCTGATCGAACCGGCGGTCGTGGCGCGGCTGGCGGATCTGCGGTGGGTGATCGCCATCAAGCAGTCCGGCGGCGACCTGCACAAGCTCGCCGACCTGATCGAGACCGTGTCCGACCGGATCTCGGTGCTGGCCGCGGTCGACGACCTGCACCTGCCCGCGTTCGTCCTCGGTGCACACGGGGCGCTGGCGGCGATCCCGACCGTGACGCCGTTGCTCAGCGTCGCGCTGTGGGACGCCGTGCAGTCCGGCGACCTCCAGCTGGCGCGCAAGCTGCACGGGCAGATCCTGCCCGTCTGGCGGGCGATCGACGGGCCGAACCAGCCCGCGACGATCAAGGAGGCGCTGCGCCTGCAGGGCCGCGACGCCGGCGTACCGCGACGGCCGGTCAGCCCAGTCACGGCCGGGGTCAGCGCCCGGATCGCCGCCGCGCTGGACGGGGCGGGCCTGTTGGCGCCGGGCGCCGCGCCACTCTCCTGACCGCGCTGATCCGCGCTGTCCCGACCAACGAGGAGCTCACTGATGGGTGTCCCGCCGGATCCCGCTTCCGGCCTTACGGCGTTGTTGCCCGAGGGCGCGGTGCTGACCGACCCGGACGTGCTGGCCGCGCACAGCCGCGACCACGCGTCCACCTGCCCGGCCGGCGTCCCGGCGTGTCTCGTGCGGGCACGCACCACCGAGCAGGTCTCGGCGGTGCTGCGCTACGCGCACGAGCACCGCATCCCGGTGGTACCGCAGGGTGCGCGGACCGGGCTTTCCGGTGGGGCCAACGCGGTCGACGGCGCGATCCTGCTTTCCCTGGAGCGGATGACGGCGATTCTCGGGATCGACGAGGAGAACCAGATCGCCACCGTCGAACCCGGTGTGGTGAATGCGGACTTCTCCCGCGCCGTGGCCGGGAAAGGCCTGTTCTATCCGCCGGACCCGGCGTCGTGGGAGATGTCCACGCTCGGCGGGAACGTGGCGACCAACGCGGGCGGACTGTGCTGTGTGAAGTACGGCGTGACCGCGGACTGGATCCGTGGGCTGGAGGTTGTGCTGGCCGACGGTCGCGTGCTGCGCACCGGCCGTCCCACTGCCAAAGGTGTGGCGGGCTATGACCTCACCCGGCTGTTCGTCGGCTCCGAGGGCACCCTCGGCGTGGTCACGAAGATCGTCACCGCGCTGCGGCCCGCGGCCGGGGCACCGCAGACGGCGATCGCGTTCTTCGGCGACATCGGCTCGGCGTGCGCGACGGTCACCGACGTGATGACCGGCCGGCTGCGGCCGTCGATGCTGGAGCTGATCGATCCGATCGGGCTGGCCGAGGTTTCGCGCGAGCGGGACTACGGCTTCCCCCCGGGCACCGACACCGTGCTCATCGCACAGTCGGATTCGTCCGCGGAGAACACCGCGGTGCTCGGTGGCTTCACCGCGGCGGCGGAACGCAACGGCGGGCAGGCACTGGTCGCCGACGGCCCGGAGGAGGGCAAGCTGTTCCTCGCCGCCCGCCGGTCCGTGGGGCTGGTTCTGGAAAAGCGCGGTGCGATGCTCAGCGACGACGTCTGCGTCCCGCGGACCCGGCTGCGCGAGCTGGTCGCCGGCGTCGGGGAGCTCAGCCGGAAATTCGACGTCCGCATCGCGTGCACCGGGCATGCGGGGGACGGGAACATGCACCCCGCCATCGTGTTCGACGCCGCCGACCCGGACGAGACACGGCGCGCGAACGAAGCCTTCGAAGCCGTCATGGCGCTGGGCCTGGACCTGGGCGGCACCATCACCGGCGAGCACGGCGTCGGGGCCCTCAAGGCGAACTGGCTCGAACGTGAGCTGGGCCCCGTCGGTCTCGACGTGCACCGGTCGGTCAAGACCACCTTCGACCCCCGCTCGATCCTGAACCCCGGCAAGGTCCTCACCCGGTTCTGACCCCCTCCGGCGCGGCCACCCGGGCCGCCCGTCCCTCCCTGGAGCACGGCATGGCAGCGAAGCCAAGCACCGCCGCCCTCGCGGCGGGCCTGCGCCCCACCACGGTCCGGTACCGGATCCTGGGCCTCATCCTCGTCGTCACGGCGATCAACTACCTGGACCGCACGATCCTGTCGGTCGCCATGCCGGCGATCAAGGACGAGTTCGGGCTCACCGGAACCCAGCAGGGCGCGCTGCTCTCGGCGTTCTCCTGGGCCTACGTGCTGTGCCAGATCCCCGGTGGCTGGCTGCTCGACCGGTACGGCGCGAAGCTGACCTACGGCTACTCGATCTTCTTCTGGTCGCTGGCCACCTGCGCGATCGCGGCAGCCCGTGGCTTCGCCGCGTTCCTCGGCTTGCGGATCGCACTCGGCGTCGCGGAGGCACCGTCCTTCGCGGGCAACAACAAACTCGTCACCGCGTGGTTCCCGTCGAAGGAACGCGCACGGGCCACCGCGGTGTACAACTCGGGGAACTTCATCGGGCTGGCACTGTTCCTGCCGCTGCTCGCGTGGCTCGTGGCGAACTACGGCTGGCACTCGATCTTCCTGCTCACCGGGATCGCCGGGGTGCTCGTGTCGATGCTGTGGTTCCGCTTCGCCAAGAGCACCCCGGCCGAACACCCGAAGGTCAACGACGCCGAACGCGCGCTGACCGAGGCCGACGCCGCCCCGCAGCGCAAGCGCAAGGCCACCCGCGCGGACCTGAAGTACCTGCTGACCAAGCGCCGCATGTGGGGGATGTATCTCGCGCAGTTCTGCACCAACGGCGTGATGTGGTTCTTCCTGACCTGGTTCCCGAGCTATCTCGTCGAGGACAAGGGCATGGCGTTCGTCAAGGCCGGTTTCCTGGCTTCACTGCCCTACCTGGCTGCGCTGGTGGGGGTGCTGTTCAGCGGCACGCTTTCGGACCGGCTGCTCCAGCGCGGCGTTTCCCGCACCGTGGCGCGGAAAGTGCCGATGATGATCGGGTTCGCCGGATCGGCGCTGATCATTCTCGGCAATTACACGTCCGCGCCGGCCGCGGTGATCACGGTGATGTCGGTGGCGTTCTTCGCGCAGGGCATGAGCGCGATCGGCTGGACCCTCGCTTCGGAGATCGCACCGCTGCGGATGATGGGGCTCTCCGGCGGCGTCTTCGGCTTCTTCACCAACCTGGGCGGCGCCATCGTGCCGGTCGTGATCGGGGTGATCCTGGACCTGACCGGCTCGTTCAACGGGGCGCTGCTGTTCGTCGCGATCCTCGCGGTGGTGGGGTTCTTCGCCTATCTGGTGCTGATCGACAAGGTGGAGCGCCTCGACCCGGATGCCGCCGGTTGAGCACGGGCACCCGGGCCGGGGGAGACGTCCGCGTGCGGCGCTTCGGGAATCGCCGCTGCGAGCCTCACCCCTTCTCCAGCCCCAGCTTCCGGAAGTCCTCGATCGTCCAGTCCTTGACCTCTTCGATGTGCTGGGCCAGCTTCGCAGCCACGGCCGCCGGTTTCCGGGCCAGCAACGCGTCGAGGATTTCCCGATGCCGTTTGCTGGAGCCGGAAATCCGGTGCGGCCCGGTCGCACCGACCACCCGCATCCACTGCACGTACGCCTCGACCGAATCGCGGACGCGGATGAGCCGCTCGTTGCCCGAGTGGGTCATGATCGCCGCGTGCAGCCGATGATCGCTGGCGAAGAACGGTTCGTAGTCACCGTCCTCGGCCTTGCGTTCGGCTTCGACGACCTCGGCGCGCAGTTCGTGCACCAGGTCTTCGGGGATGCGGCGTGCGGCTTCGGACGCGGCGGCCCATTCGATGCCGCGGCGCAGGTCGCAGACCTCGCTGATGTCCTTCACGGTCAGCGTTGCCACGAAGGTGCCCGAGCGGGGTTTGGTGCTGACCAGGCCGTCGATCTCCAGCTTGGCCAGCGCCTCCCGCAGCGGGGTCTTGGAGATGCCGAGCTCGGCGATGAGGGCGGGCAGATCGATCCGGTGCCCCGGCGCCAGCTGTCCGTGCACGATGCGGCTGCGCAAGAGCCGGTAGATCTGCTCGGACAGTTTGTCCGTCACGAGCCCGACGTCCGGTGCGCTCATCGCCACCCCCCGATTCTCTGCACAAACGCCCCCGCCACCCTAGCGCCCGGCAGGTCAGTGCCGAGGCTGCCACCGTCCGTCGACGCGCCGTGGCACCCGGGCACCGTCGGCCGGTACCTCGTGCAGTTCCTCCGGCAGCACGGCCTCGGGTGCGTCCTGCCAGGTCACCGGACGCAGGAACCGCCGCAGCGCCGTCATCCCGACCGACGTGTGCAAGGCCGAGGTCGTCGACGGCCACGGTCCGCCGTGGTGCTGCGCCCAGGACACCGCGACCCCGGTCGGATAGCCGTTGAACAGCACCCGGCCGGCCCGTTCGCGCAGCTCACGTGCCAGCTCGCCGACCTCCTCGGACTGTCCGGTGTGGAGGGTCGCGGTGAGCGAACCCGGCACCTTCGCGAGCGTGGCGCGCAGGTCCGCCTCGTCGCGGTAGCGCACCAGCACGGTCGACGGGCCGAAGCACTCGTCGGCCATCCGCTCGGTGAACTCCCCGGCGGAGACGGAGAACAGCCGTCCACCGGGTGCGCGCACCAGCTCGGGGACGGTGAGCTCGTCCGCCCGCCGCTCGAAGGCCTCCCGGATGCCCGGGGTGAGCATCGGCTGCTGCGGACGCGCCAGGAACTCTGCGGCGATGCCGTCGGCGATCCGTTGCCCGGCCTCGGAATCCGGCAGGAACACCAGGCCCGGTTTGGTGCAGAACTGGCCCGCGCCGAGCAGTACCGATCCGGCGAGCCCGCGGCCGAGCTCGGCGGCCCGCTCCGCCGCGGCCGAACCGGTCACGACCACCGGGTTGATGCTGCCCAGCTCGCCGTAGAACGGGATCGGCTCCGGCCGGTTCGCGGCCAGCGCACCGAGCGCGCGGCCACCGGCGGGGGAGCCGGTGAACGCGGCGGCCTTGATCGCCGGGTGGGTGATCAGCTCGACGCCCGCCTGCTGCCCGAAGACCAGCCCCAGCAGTCCGTCCGGCGCACCGGCGGTCTCGGCGGCCCGGACCAGTGCGTCGAAGCACCGCCGCGACGTGTCCGGATGCGCGGGGTGCGCCTTGATCACGACGGGGCACCCCGCGGCGAGTGCGGCGGCGGTGTCACCGCCGGGCACCGAGAACGCGAGCGGGAAGTTGCTCGCGCCGAACACCGCGACCGGTCCCAACGGGACGAGCAGCCGCCGCAGGTCGGGGCGCGGGCCCATCGGGGTGTCACCGGCGTGGTCGATGGTCGCCTCGAGGTAGCCGCCGTCGCGGACCGCCTCGGCGAACAGCCGCAGCTGGTAGGCGGTCCGGTTCAGCTCGCCACGCAGCCGCGGCTCGCCGAGAGACGTCTCACGGTCGGCGTCGGCCACGATGGCGTCGGCATCCGCGTCCAGCTCGGCAGCCATCGCCTCCAGCAAGTCCGCACGGCGGGCGCGGGGCAGGTCTTCGGCCCAGCGCGCCGCCGCGGCCGCCACACCGGCCAAACCGTCCACTTCGGACGTCGAGCTCATGCGAGCAGCCCGGCGGCGTCGAGCGCGGCGCGGATGGTCGCGCGTTCGGCGTCGGTGGCCGGGGCGAACGGGTGACGCGGCAACCCGCCGCGGCGGCCCTGCAGTTCCAGCGCGGCCTTGATCCGTGCCGGCAGGTTCGGGCCGTCGATCGCCGTCCACACCCCGAGGATCACGTGGTGCAGGCGCAGGGCCTCCTCGTGATCGCCGCGCTGCACGGCATCCCACAGGTCCACCGACAGCTTCGGCGTGACGGTCGGGATGGCGGCGAGCGCACCGTGCGCGCCCATCACGAACGACGGGTAGTGCAGGTCGTCGAGAGCCGCCAGCACGGTGATCTTGTCGCGGACCCGGTGCAGGATCTTGGCCAGCAGGTGGATGTCGCCGCCGCTCTGCTTGACCGCAATCACGCCGGGCACCTCGTCGGCGAGCCGCTCGATCACCTCGACGCCCAGCAGCGCCCACGGCACGACGTTGTAGAGCACGATCGGCAGCCCGACCTCGTCGGCGATCTTCCGGTAGTAGGCGACACTTTCGTCCTGCGACGGCGCGAAAACGTAGTGCACGGGTGTGACCTGCAGGGCGTCGACGCCGGCGCCCTTGAGGGCATGGCCGTAGCGGATGGCCTCGGCGGTCGAGTTCTGGATGACCCCGCCGATCACCGGCACGCGGCCGGCGACCTCCTCGACGACGGTCGCGCAGATCGCCGCGCTTTCCTCGGCGGAGAGCGTGTGGCCTTCACCGGTGCTGCCGCACGCGCAGATCGCGGTGACACCTTGCTCCACCAGGTGCTTGACCTCGCCGCGGAGCAGGTCGTGGTCCACTTCGTCCCGCTCGTCGAAGGGTGTGACCACGGTGGCGATGATCCCGTGGAGGTCGAGCTGTGCCATGGGGGTGCTCCCGAGGGGTGTGCGAGGGACGATTACCTTGCACACTGTATCAGAAACACAGGATCTGATATTCTAGTTGGTGTCCGAACCGAAGGAGTGACGATGTCGCAGGCCGCCTCGACGACGAGCGGGCAGCAGCCGGCCGGTCGCGCCGCCGCACGGCGCGTGGCAGTGGCCAGCGCGCTCGGCACCACCGTGGAGTACTACGACTTCACGCTGTATGCGACCACCGCAGCGCTGGTGTTCGACAAGATCTTCTTCCCGTCGGTGTCCCCGGCGGTCGGTGCGCTCGCGTCGTTCTCCACGTTCTTCGTGGGCTATCTCGCGCGCCCGCTCGGCGGCGTGCTGTTCGGCCACTTCGGCGACCGGCTCGGCCGCAAGACGATGCTCGTGACCACGCTGCTGATCATGGGACTGGGCACGGTGCTGATCGGCCTGCTGCCCTCCTACGACAAGATCGGGGTGGCCGCGCCGATCCTGCTCGTGGTGATCCGGCTCCTGCAGGGCCTCGGCATGGGCGGGGAGTACGGCGGCGGGGTGCTGATGGCGATGGAGTTCGCGCCGCGCGGCAAACAGGGCTTCTACACCAGTCTCGTGCACATCGGGACGCCCGCCGGGGTGCTGATCCCGGTCGGCGTGGTGTCCGTCCTGGACACCACGATGTCCGACGCGCAGTTCGAATCCTGGGGCTGGCGTATTCCGTTCCTGCTCTCGGCCGTCCTCATCGGACTCGGCCTGTACCTGCGGCTGAAGATCGGCGAGAGCCCGGAGTTCACGAAGTTCCGCGAAGAAGCCGATTCGCACAAGGCGCCCGCCGCCGTGGTGGTGCAGCGGCAGCTGCGCGACGTGCTGCTCTCGATCGTCGCGAAGATCGCCGAGAGCGGGCTGTTCAACGTCTACTACGTCGTCGCGCTGTCTTACGCCACCACGCAGCTGGGCATGTCGAAGACGCCGGTGCTGATCGGCATCCTCATCGCGTGCGCACTGGAATGCCTGACGCTGCCGTTCTTCGGCCGGCTGTCCGACCGGATCGGACGGCGCAAGCTCTACATCGGCGGCGCGCTGTTCCAGGTCGTGCTCGCCGTGCCGTTCTTCCTGCTCATGGACACGCGGAACCCGGTGCTGATCACCGTCGCGATGGCACTCGGCCTTGCCGTGGGGCACGGCGCGATGTACGGCGCGCAGGCCGCGCTGTTCGCCAACCTCTACCCGGTCGACGTCCGCTACACCGGACTGTCCATCACCCAGCAGTTCGGCGCCACGCTCGGCGGCGGGCTGTCCCCGCTGCTCGGCTCGGCACTCATCGTCGCAGGCGGCGGTGGCTGGGGCTGGGTGGTGGCCTACGTAGTGGGCGTTGCGGTCCTGTCCAGTCTGTGCACCATCCCGCTGCGCCGCGGGGAGAACGTCGTGGCGCAGCTCGACACCCCACTGGGAGCAACCCGATGAGCTACTTCGCGAACTCGCCCGACGACCTCGTCGACGGCGCGCTCGCCGGTTTCGCCCGCGCGCACGCCGACCTGGTCACTCACACCGCCGACCCCGGCTACCTGGCCACGGTCGCGCCGAAGCCGGGTCGCGTGGTCGGGCTCGTCTCCGGCGGGGGCTCGGGCCACGAACCGATGCACGCCGGCTTCGTCGGACCGGGGATGCTCGACGCCGCGTGCCCCGGCCGGATCTTCGCCTCACCGCACAACCGGCAGGTGTACGAGGCCTCGCGCGCAGTCGCCAAACCCGGTGGCGTGCTGCACATCGTGAAGAACTACACCGGCGACCGGATCAACTTCGGCATCGCCGCCGAACGCCTGCAGCACGACGGCATCCCGTGCGCGCGGGTGCTCGTGGACGACGACGTGGCGACCGATTCCGAGGACATCGCCGTCGGCCGGCGCGGTACCGGGGCGACAGTGATCGTGGAGAAGCTGCTCGGCGCCGCGGCCGACGAAGGCCGGTCGCTGGACGAGCTCGCGGACCTCGGCAAGCGGATCGTCGACGCGAGCCGCAGCATCGCGGTCGCCGCCGGTGCGCAGACCTCGCCGAGTACCGGCAGCCCGGCGTTCGAACTGCCCTCCGGCGCGGTCGAATACGGCGTCGGCATCCACGGCGAGCGTTCCGGCCGGATCCGGGAGAACGCACAGATCGACGCACTGGTCACCGACCTCGCCGGGACGGTCGTTTCCGCGCTGTCCCTGGAAACCGGGGCGCGGGTGATCGCATTGGTCAACGGCCTCGGCTCGGTCACGCCCCTGGAGCTCTACGGCATCTACGACCGCGTCGCCCGCGCGTTGTCCGCACGGGGCGTGGTGCTGGAGCGGCAGCGGGTCGGCGCGCTGGTGACCGCACTGGACATGCGCGGCTTCTCCCTTTCCCTCACCCGCACCGACGACGAACTGACCGCACTGTGGGACACACCGGCGCACACCGCCGCCTGGATCAACGAGGAGCGCGCATGAGCACGACGTCCGGCTGGATCCTGGCATTCGCCGATCGGGCGCTGGCCGCCGAACCGCGGCTGACCTCCTATGACCAGGCCGCCGGCGACGGCGACTTCGGTGCCAACATCGCAGGCGCGGTGCGGCTCGTCCGGACAGAACTCGCCGGACTGCCTGCGGACGCGTCGGCCACCGACGTCCTGTCCGCGACCGCCGGCGTCTTCCTGGACCGCGTCGGCGGCACGAGCGGCCCGTTGTTCGGGCTGCTGTTCCAAGCGCTGGCCAGGAGCGCCGGCGCCGAGCTGACCGCAGCCGCGCTGGCGGAAGGCACCGCAGCGGGCCTCGCGGCGATCCAGCGCGTCGGCGAAGCGGAGGTGGGCGACAAGACGCTGGTGGATGCCTTGTCGCCGGCCGTCGACGCGTTGCGTGCGCTGGCACCGGACGCCTCGCTGACCGACGCGTTCAAGGCCGCTGTGGAAGCCGCGGAGCGCGGCGCGCACAGCACAGAAGACATCCGCGCCCGCCGCGGCCGGGCGAGCTACGTCGGAGACCACGCAGTCGGAGTGCCCGACCCCGGTGCGGTGACCATCGCGCTGCTCTTCGGCGGACCCGCCCGGGACACCGTCGACACGGGCAACGTCTCCTGACCCGGTCCCCGGATGTGGTGTGAGCGAGGCCGCCCCGACGGTCTCCGGGCAAGGAGGAAGCGAACCGTTCCACGGTTCGGGTGGCTGTGCGATCTCGCGGGTCCCGAGATCCGCTAGGCCGTGCTGACGGAAGAAGCCGAGTACCGCGACCTTGCGGTGCGCGAGGCAGGTACCGCCGAACCGCAGTAGCCGCCGCGTAGCTCCCTGGCCGGGCGGGGCGGCCGCTCGCGTCCGTGCTGGGCAGCTTCGGCGTCGGGTAACTGCATCCTGGGTTTGCTGCCCTGTGCAGCAAGTCGCACCGTCACGAACCCGACCAGCCACGCCAGGCGTGGACCTCGGTCGCGACCACTGCGTGTTCCGGCGGGTGTTCCGCGTACTGCGGGTACTTCTCCACCAGCCATCCGACGAACGGGTCGCGTTCCGCGTCGGGGACCACTCGCGCCAGGCCGTCTGCCCGCGCCCACCACAGCCGGGACCAGTTCTCGTCGTACTCGTCGGACAGGAAGCACACCGCCGGGTTCTCCGCGATGTTCGCCAGCCGCCGCAATGCCGTGCTGCTCTTGGGTTTGTGGTCGACCGCGAACACGATTGTGTCGTCGCGTACGGCGAAGGTCACCGGCACCAGATGCGGTACACCACGCGCGTCCGCGGTCGCCAGGCGCGCCACGCGTGCGTCGGCGAGGCGGGTGCGGGCTTCCTCCGGGGACAGGCGCATGCGATCACGCCAGCGCGGGGGAGTCGAGGCTGAGCGTGCCGAGTTCGGTGTCCAGCGACGCGGGCACGCCCAGCGGAACCGTCGGCGACGACGCGACGTGCCCGAAACCGAACCCGCTCAGCACAGGCACGCGCAACGGAGCCAGCCGTTCCTGCAGCAGCTCCCGGATCTCCGCCGGATCCCCGCACGCGGCCCACGAACCCAGCACGATCCCGCGGACCCCGGCGAACCAGCCGGACCGCAGCAGCTGGGTGAGCATCCGATCGATCCGGTAGACGCTCTCGGTCACGTCCTCCAGCAGCACGATCCCGTCCCGCGCCGACCCCTGCTCCGCGGTACCGATCCCGGCCGCCAGCAGCGACAGGTTCCCGCCCACCAGCAGGCCCGACGCACGCCCGGCCACCAGCACGTCCGGCTCGGCGGCCCGCAGCACCCGGGTGTGCCCCGGCTCGAACAACGTCCGCCGCAGGTGCTCCGCCGCGGCTTCGTCGAACAGCACACTCGCCGGCATCGGCGAGAACAGCGTGCCCAGCCCGAGATGCGCCGCCACCGCGCGGTGCAGCGCGGTCACGTCACTCGAACCCGCCAGCACCTTCGGCTCCGCGGCCGCCAACGCGGGCCAGTCCACCAGATCCACCATCCGCTGGGCGCCGTAACCACCGCGCGCGGCGAGCACGCACCGCACCTCCGGATCCAGCCACGCCTCGGCGAACTCCGCGGCCCGGACCTCGTCCGGTGCGGCCAGATACCCCGGATCCGCCACCTCGGCCCGCACTCCGGCGCCGACGCGCACCTTCACCCCCCAGCCGCGCAGCACGGGCAGCGCCGCGTCCAGCAGGTCGCGGGGCACCGGCCCGGACGGTGCGACGAGTGCGACGGTGTCTCCGGCGCGGAGCCGGGCCGGTCTCATCTGGCCAGCTCCAGCACCGGCACATCCGGCGGCGTGAACCCGAGCACCTGGCCGTAGAAGGACAGCTCCGCCTCCAGCGCCGCGATGATCGTCTCCGCCCTGCGGAAGCCGTGCTGCTCGCCCTCGAACCGCAGGTAGGCGTGCGGGACACCGCGTCCGGCCAGCCCGGCCACGAACCGGTCGGCCTGGTCCGGCGGGCAGATCTCGTCCTCCAGCCCCTGCAGGAACAGCACCGGACCGGCCAGGCTCTGCACGTGTGTGATCGGCGAGCGCTCCCGGTACCGCTGCTCGGTCTCCGGATACGGGCCGACCAGCCCGACCAGGTACTGCGATTCGAAATCGTGCGTCTCGCCGCCGGCCCCGGTCCACCCGGTGAAGTCCAGGATCGGGAACTTCACCGTCGCCGCCGCGTAGGTCCGGGTCATGGTGATCGACGCGGCGGAGGTGAACCCGCCCGCGCTGCCACCGCGCACCGCCAGCCGCTGCGGATCGGCCAGCCCTTCGGCCACCAGCGCCTCGGCGACCGAAACGCAGTCGCGCACGTCCACCACGCCCCACTGCTCCCGCAGCCGCTCCCGGAACGCCCGCCCGTACCCGGTCGACCCGCCGTAGTTCACCGCGACCACCCCGATGCCGCGGCTGGTGAAGTACGCGAAGTCCAGGCTCAGCGCCCCGTCGCTGTGGCCGGTGGGCCCGCCGTGCACATGGACCAGATACGGCGGCAGCTCACCCTCGGGTGCGGTGAAGTCCGGGTTCGACGGCGGAAAGACGTATGCCGGGATCTCCGCCCCGTCGGCCGCGGTGAAGATCCGTTCCTCGGCCACCGGCAGGTACTCCGGTGGCGGCAGTTCGTCCGGTTGCGGGCTGAGCGCGGTCGCCTCGCCGGTGGCCGGATCCAGCCGCACCACCGCACTTTCCCGCCGCGCGCCCGCCGCGATGCCGGCGATCCCGCCCGGCACCGGGACCAGCCCCGCCGACGACCACACGGTCAGGTCCGTGTCCACCGGGGTGACCGAGCCGGCGTGCTCGTCCAGCACCGCCAGCCTGCCCGAGTCGAGGACCGCGAACCGCCCGGACCCGAGCGGGGCGAACCAGCTGACACCGAGCTTCCACATCGGTCCGCCCAGCTCCCGCTGCACCGGCGCGAGGTTCACCGCCACCCCGTCCAGCCCGATCCGGTGCAGGTTCCACCAGCCGTCCGGGTCCGCCAGCATCAGCAGCCGGTCGGCGGATTCCCATTCCAGCTGGCACACCGCGACCGCCGGGCCGCCGGCCAGCACCCGCGCCGCACCGAACGACCCGTCCGCGGCCACCGGTGCCACGAACAGCTCGGTGCCGTCCCACGGCATCGCCGGGTGATCCCACGCCAGCCACGCCGCGTGCCCGCCGTCCGGCGACAGCTGCGGCGCGGTGAAGAACCGGTGCCCCGCCACGAGCACGCGTTCACCGCCGCCGTCCAGCCGGATCGCCACGAGCTCCCGCGCGATGTCCGTGCGCCGCGACCCGGTGCTGCGCTCCCGCACCGCCCACACCTCGCCGTCGAGCCCGCGCCGCAGATCGCCGTACCGGACACCCTGCGGGGTGGCGGGTTCCGGCGTCAGCGGGGACACCTCGCCGCCGGTCAGCGCGTAGACCCGCTGGTCGGCCCAGTGCGTGAACACGACCGCCGGGCCCGCCGCGACCCACGGCCGCCCGCCGTACTCGTGCACCCGGTTGCGCACGTTCCACGGAGTGGGCAGCACGTCTTCGGTGCCACCATCGGGCAGTGCCCGCACGAGCGCGACCCGGCCACCCTCGTCCGGGCGCGTTTCGGCCCACCAGAGCGCGCCGTCGACCTCCGCGAGCCACTGCGCGCTGCGCCCGGCGGCCGCCGCGGCACCCGCGGAAACGGGAGAGGTCCATGTTCCGTATGAAGAGATCCGAGGCACCCGGCGAGCGTACCGGCGATCCGCTGCGTGTCCGGTCCCGCACGGTCCGCGTCGGAAGCCGGTCAACCAGGGGCGGCGGATGCCGATCATGCCGCGGTGGCCTAGGGTCGAAGGTGTTATGTCACGCGTAATCCACGTCTTCCGCAAGCCCGACCGGTTCGTTGCCGGCACGGTCGGCGAGCCCGGCGATCGCACGTTCTACCTCCAGGCGTCGGAGGACGTCCGGACGATCAGCGTCACGATCGAGAAGCAGCAGGTCGTCGTCCTCGCCGAGCGCCTCGGGTCGCTGCTGGAAGAGGTCGCCAGCCGGTTCGGCGCCGACGTGCCCGACGAGGTGCCCGACGAACTCGTCGACGTGGAACCGCTCACGGTGCCCGTCGAGGAGGAGTTCCGGGTGGGCACCATGGGCCTCGGCTGGGACGCCGACTCCGGCGCGGTGGTCGTGGAACTGCTCGCGATGACCGAGGGCGAGGTCGACGAGACGGTGGTGCTCGACGACACCGAGGAGGGCCCGGACGCGGTCCGCGTGTTCCTCACCCCGGTGACCGCGCGCGCGTTCGCCGAACGCGCCGACCGCGTGGTCAACGCCGGACGCAAGCCGTGCCCGCTGTGCGGGGAGCCGCTCGACCCGGCCGGTCACATCTGCCCACGGCAGAACGGGTACCGCCGCGACGTCGACGTGACCGAGGACTGAGGGGCCGCCGTGGCGAGCACACCGCCGGGGCCCGGCGATCCCGGCGCCCACGAGTTCGTCACCCGTGGCCGCCTCGATGTCGAGGGCCGCCTGGTCGACGCCTCCAACGTCACCCTGTTCTGCGCCATCGAACTCGACGGCGTGACCGGCCGCGTGGTCTACAAGCCGGTGTCCGGGGAGCGGCCGCTGTGGGACTTCCCGGACGGCACTCTCGCCGGGCGGGAAGTCGCCACCGCGATGGTCTCCACCGCGTGCGGGCTCGGCTCGATCCCGCCCACCGTGCTGCGGGAAGGCCCGTTCGGCCCCGGCATGGTGCAGCTGTGGGTCGAGACGACCGACGAAGAGGTGGTCGACGTGTGCGCGCCGGACGAGGTCCCGGACGGCTGGCGCACCGTCCTGCACGCACACGACCGGCTCGGCGATCCGGCGGTCCTCGCCCACGCCGACCACCCGAGCCTGCGGGAACTGGCCGCGCTCGACGTGATCGTGAACAACACCGACCGCAAGGGCGGGCATCTGCTCGCCGCCGCCGACGGCCGGGTCTACGGCGTGGACCACGGCATCTGCCTGCACACCGATCCGAAGCTGCGGACCGTGCTGTGGGGCTGGATCGGCGAACCGCTGCCCGCCGACGTGGTGGAGAAGCTGCGCAAGCTCCGTGCCGATCTCGACGGCCGCCTCGGTGCCGCGCTGGGCGAGCACCTGACCACCTTCGAGATCCGCGCGCTCGGCCGGCGCACCGACGTGCTGCTCGCGGAAGCCGTCTACCCGGAACCCGGCGACGACTGGCGCGCGATTCCCTGGCCGCTGTTCTGATGGTCGCGCTGCTCGACGACGAGGCACGGGCACGGCTGGTCGACCGCTTCGGCCCGTCGGTCGAAGCGTGGTGCACGGCGCTGCCGGACCTCG
The DNA here is from genome assembly GCF_039536925.1 of Amycolatopsis ultiminotia. Classification (NCBI taxonomy): domain Bacteria; kingdom Bacillati; phylum Actinomycetota; class Actinomycetes; order Pseudonocardiales; family Pseudonocardiaceae; genus Amycolatopsis; species Amycolatopsis ultiminotia. The sequence goes on from NZ_BAAAZN010000012.1 coordinate 233,782, forward strand.
TCGAACGGCTCTGCCGGCGCTGGGGACTGACCGTGCACGACACCCGCCCCGGCAACAGCGGGCGCACCCTGTTGTGCCGCAACGCCGCCGGCACACTGCGAGTGCTGAAGCTGTGCCCGGACCGGGCGATCGCGACGGCGGAGGCGACCGCGCTCGGCTCCTGGGCCGGGCTGTCCCGCGTCGTGCAGGTACTGAAGACCGACCTGGACCACGGGGCGGTGCTGCTCGAAGGCCTCGAACCCGGCAGCACCCTGACCGCCCGCGGCGCGGACGTGCCGTGGACCGAGGTCTCCGACCTGCTCGCGGACCTGCACAGCGTCCCGGCCGCCGGGCCGTTTCCCACCCAGCTGGAGCGGGTCCGGTCGATGTTCGCGCTCGCCGAACGCCGGCTGCGCGGCTCTCCCGCCGAGGCCCGGCTGCCGCTCGACACCCTGCACACCGGGCTCGCGCGCGCCGAAGAGCTCGCGGTCAGCGGTCCGGTCGCGCTGGTGCACGGCGACCTGCACCCGGGCAACGTGCTCGACGCCGGCCCCGCGCGCGGCATCGTCGCGATCGACCCGCGGCCGTGCACCGGAGATCCGGCGTTCGACGCGGTCGACTGGGCGGTACTGCCGATGACCGGCGGCGCCACGTTGAACGACGGGCTGGATCGCATGCCCCGCGAAGACCGCGACCGGGTCCGCGCGTGGTGCGTCGCACTCGCACCGCTGGTGGCGATGGGCCCGTTGCACCGAGGCGGGCCGACGGCGTTCACCGACGCGGTACTGGAGATGGCGCGCTGATCGGCGTGGTTGCTCCCGGCAGGTACGAGATTCCCGGTTTGTTCGGTAACTTCATGCCTCGACCCCGCTGAGACACACCGGCGCCGAGGAGACTCCGATCGACAGGCAGCGAGCAGGATGGGGCAAAGCCCTCGCCGGAAGCGCCGTCTCGGCCGCGCTGGGCGTGATCATCAACGTCGCGACCGACCTCAAGACGAATGTCTGGGCCTGGCTGGCCGTCGGCGTACTGGTCGGAGCGGGTGCGGTGACCGGCTGGGCCGCGGAACGCCGTTCCCCGCCGGCGCCGGGCTCCCCGAGCCGTGCCGCGCCCGTCGCCGAGGCCGTGAACCAGGCGAACTACGCCGAGCACGGGGTCCAGGTGCACGTCGGCGGATCCAGCGAGCAGATCACCGTGAAATCGCGCTCGGGCACGGCCGGTGTGACACTCGGCGTGCTGGTCATCGTCGCCACCCTCGCCGGGATGGCCGCCGGTGCCTGGCTGATTCCCCGCGCCGAGCCTGCCGCCGCCGGACCGACCGGCAGCGGTGCCGCCGCACCCGCGTGGGCGATGACGATGCAACCCGAACAGTGCGACACCGGCTGGGTCGTGCCCGACCACGGACAGTCGTCGATCCCGGTACCCGACAGCGGCGGGCCGGAGGGTGCGGTGCTCACCTCGGGCGGCCGGGTCGAGGTGACCTTCCAGGGCGTGCGCGACGAAGCCGCGGTCCTGCACTCGATCTCGGTCGAGGTCGTCCGCCGGGCGCCGGCGTTGCCCGGGATCTACCTGCCCGGGTTGTGCGGCAGCGACGTCCGTCCGCACTTCTACGCCACTGACCTCGACGCGCCGCGGCCGGTCGTGGTGCCGGCCGCGGGCGAAGAAGGGGGAGTGTCCGTCCCCGCCCGGCAGTTCAGTTTCCAGGTGGGCAAGAGCGACGTCGAGAAGGCCATCGTGGTGCCGAACGTGGCCAAGGGATCGGTCGAGTGGTACTTGCACGTGAAGTGGAGTTCCGGGAACTCGCAGGGGGACCTCCGCATCGGCGACGGCGACCGGCCGTTCCGCACGACCGCGGCCACCGCGGCGAAGAAGTGGTGCACCCAGTACCCCGCGGACGGATCCGCCGTGTGGGGCAAACCGGACGGAGCCACGCCGTGCGCCTGACCCGGCTCGTCCCGGCGGTCCTGCTGCTCACCCTGGCCACCGCGTGCGGCGCCGACCGGCCGAGCCCGCCGCCCGCCGCGCCGGCCCCGCACTGGACCGCGATCCAGCCGGCCGGCATCCTGTCCGGCCGGCTGACGGAACCGGAAGGCGGCGCCGGGTGGAACAACGGGTTCGTGCTCGCCGGACGGCACACCGTCCCCGCGGCCCCGAACGACCGTGGCCAGGTGAACGACTTGGTCAGCGACGTCTACTTCTCCCGGGACGGCGCGCAGTGGACCGAGGCGAAGCCGCCGGGCCTGCACCAGCTGGGGCACAGCATCCCGGTCGCGGGATACCGCAACGCCGCCTACGTCCTGGGCTCCACCGCCTTCAACGCAGCGATCTGGCGCACCGAGGACGGAAAGTCGTGGCGGCGGACGCTGCTTGCCAGGAGCCGGATGGGGGAGGCGCTGACCGCGGTGGCCGCAGGCCCGCACGGGGTGGTGGTGGTCGGCTTCGACCGTCCGATCCCGGTGCTGGACAACGACTCCATCGACAACCGGCGCTTCAACGCCCTGCGTGTCTGGCATTCGGCCGACGGGAAGACGTTCACCGGACCGGAGACCGTCGAAGCCAGCGGCCTCTACAACGGCTACCTGCCGAAAGTCACGGCCACCGACGACGGATTCACCCTCTTCGGCATCGGCAAGGATTCCTTCGACCAGCGCACGTTCTCCTCGGCCGACGGCACCGGCTGGACCGAGGACGACGCCGGCTCGATGACCGGACGGCCGCAGGCGCTGGCCCGGCAGAACGATCTGACGGCCGTCTTCACCGAAACCGGCGGCGAGGGCTCCGGGCCGACGGCGTGGCACAAGAGCGGCGACGACGACTGGACCGCCTCCCACGACGTGTCACCCGGGACACTGCCGGACAGCAACGTCGACAGGCCCGCGAAACAGCACGTCTTGAACCTGACCGCGTGGCGAGGCTGGTTCATCGCGACCGGTGACTCCGCCGGTGCCGCAGGCGTATGGCTGTCGCGCGACGCGGTGCGTTGGGACCGCGTCCCGGTCAAGGCCAATGGCCTGGACACCGCCGCGAACATGGTCACGCTCGCTAATGACACCACCGTGCTGCTCGTCGCCGCCCCGCGCTCGGGCAGCGGCGCGGTGAAGCTCTGGAAGAACCGGTCCTGACGGCTCCCGCGGCAACGGCGTGGCGTGGCGACGCGACCCCGCCGACCGCACTAGCGTGGCCGACCGTGCGCTCCCGTTCGTATGACGATGTACTGTCCGGCCCGCGCAAGCGGAAGGTGCCGGAGGTGCCCGCCGAACCCGGTCTGGTGGTCGAGGACCCGGCCAGCGGCTACTGCGGCGCGGTGGTGAAGATCGAGTACGGCAACGTCGTGCTCGAGGACGCGAAAGGTCGCCACCGCGTGTTCCCGCTCGGCCCCGCGGCATTCCTGCTGGAGGGCAAACCGGTCACGCTCGTCCCGGTGAAGAAGGCACCCGCCACCACCCGGCAGGTGTCCGCGTCCGGTTCGGTTCGCGTGCAGGGACTGTCGGCCAGGGTCGCGCGCGACTCCCGGATCTGGGTCGAGGGCAAGCACGACGCCGAGCTGGTCGAACGGGTCTGGGGCCACGACCTGCGCGTCGAGGGCGTGGTGGTGGAACCACTCGACGGCGTGGACGTGCTGGCCGACCGGATCGCCGAGTTCGGCACCGGACCGGGACGGCGGCTCGGCGTGCTGGTCGACCACCTCGTGCCCGGCAGCAAGGAATCCCGGCTGGTCGGGCAGATCCGGGACGAGCAGGTGCTGGTCACCGGCCATCCGTACATCGACGTCTGGCAGGCGGTGAAACCGGCCGCGGTCGGCATCCGCGCGTGGCCGGAGATCCCGCGCGGCGTGGAATGGAAGGACGGTATCTGCGAGGCGCTGGGCTGGGGTGAGACCTACCAGGGCTGGCAGCGCGTGCTGGCGGGCGTGCGCAGCTTCCGCGATCTCGAGACACCGCTGATCGGCGCGGTCGAACGACTCATCGATTTCGTCACCGAACCGGCCGGGTAATGTCCGGTATGCCGGGTCCGCCGAGATCACGCGTCGGTCACGTCGAGTCACTTACCCGGTGTGAACCGGACCGATCTGGGAGCATGAGGACATGGCAGCGGCTCTGATCTGGCTGATCATCGGCATCGTCCTGATGATCGCCGAAGTGCTTTCCGGCGACTTCGTGCTGATCATGCTCGGCATCGGGGCGCTGCTCGCGGCCGGTTCCGACGCACTGACCGGAAGCATCCTGATCGACCTGGCGGTGTTCGCGGTCAGCTCGGTCGGTCTCGTCGCGCTCGCGCGCCCCGCGCTCAAACGCCGTTTCCTCGGTGGTTCCGGCGTGTCCACCGGCACCGACGCGCTGATCGGCGCCCGCGCCGTCGTCGTGTCCACAGTGGACTACGATGCGGGCCAGGTGAAGATCGGCGGCGAGGTGTGGTCGGCGCGCGCGGTGCACGAGGCGCAGCCGCCGATCGCACCGGGCACCAAGGTCACCGTCGTGGAGATCTCCGGGGCCACCGCGGTCGTGGACCCACTGTCGTGAACATCCCGGAAAACGGTACTAGGTAAGGGGAAAAGCTCTTGTCGACAATAGCGATCGTCGTGGTCGCGCTACTGGCCCTGTTCGTCATCATCACCGTGGTCAAGGCGATCATGGTGGTACCGCAGGCACAGTCGGCGGTCATCGAGCGGCTCGGGCGGTTCCGCACGGTCGCCTCGCCCGGCCTGACGTTCCTGGTGCCGTTCCTGGACAAGGTCCGCGCGCGGATCGACCTGCGCGAGCAGGTCGTGTCGTTCCCGCCGCAGCCGGTGATCACCGAGGACAACCTGACGGTGAACATCGACACCGTGGTGTACTTCCAGGTCACCGACTCGCGCGCGGCGGTGTACGAGATCTCCAACTACATCATCGGTGTCGAGCAGCTGACCACCACCACGCTGCGCAACGTGGTCGGCGGTATGAGCCTCGAGGAGACGCTGACCTCCCGCGACGCGATCAACAGCCAGCTGCGCGGTGTGCTGGACGAGGCGACCGGCCGCTGGGGCATCCGGGTCGCCAGGGTCGAGCTGAAGGCAATCGAGCCGCCGCCGTCCATTCAGGACTCGATGGAGAAGCAGATGCGCGCCGACCGGGAGAAGCGCGCGATGATCCTCACCGCGGAAGGCCAGCGGGAGTCCTCCATCAAGACCGCGGAAGGCCAGAAACAGAGCCAGATCCTCGCCGCGGAAGGGCAGAAGCAAGCCGCGATCCTCGCCGCCGAGGCGGAACGGCAGTCGCGGATCCTGCGCGCCCAGGGTGAACGGGCCGCCCGGTACCTGCAGGCGCAGGGCCAGGCGAAGGCGATCGAGAAGGTGTTCGCCGCGATCAAGGCGGGCCGCCCGACCCCCGAGGTGCTGGCCTACCAGTACCTGCAGACGCTGCCGCAGCTGGCGCAGGGCGACGCGAACAAGGTCTGGATGATCCCCAGCGACTACGGCAAGGCGCTGGAAGGCTTCGCCCGCGCGCTCGGCGCCCCCGGCGACGACGGCGTGTTCCGCTACGAGCCGCCGAAGGACGACACCCCGGAGCGGCCCGACCTCGAGGACGAGGAAGTCGCCGCCTGGTTCGACACCACCAGCGACCCGAAGGTGGCCGAAGCCGTCGCCGCCGCGGAAGCCGTGGCACGCAAGGAGGTCGACGGCCCGTTGGGCGGATCCGGGGAAACCCCGCGCCGCGCCATCGGCGGGCCCGCGCAGCCGAAGAAGTCCGCGGCCCCCGCGGAGACCGAGGAGCAGCCGCCTGCCCCCGAGCGTCCTCGGCCCAGCTCGCCACCGCCGGGCGCGCAGCAGCAACAGGCACCGCAGCAGCCGCCGCAGGCACTTCCGCAGGCGCAGCCCCCGGCCGGTCCGCAGGGCGGGCCGTACCAGGGTCCGCCGCAGCAGTTCGGCGGACCGCAGCAGCAGCCGCCGGGCAGTGGCCCGTTCCCGCAGCAGGGCCCGTTCGGTGGCCCGCAGGGCGGCCCGCCGCCGCAGCGCTAGCACCGCACCACCACGGCTGAGGCCGCCCCCATACCGATCCGGGGGCGGCCTCAGCCGTGTTCAGCGGGCGTAGGTCCGGACGTCGCCGATGTCCGCCTTCGACCGGTCCGGCAGGGCGATCACGCACACCGCCGTGACCACCACGGACAGCACGATGTAGATCGAAATCGAATACGGCGTGCCGGTGAGGTGCAGCAGCCAGGTCGCCAGCAGCGGGGCCGGGCCACCGGCGAACACCGACGCGAGCTGGTAGCCGAGGCCGGCGCCGCCGTAGCGCAGATGCGTCGGGAAGCTTTCGCCGATCAGCGCGGCCTGCGGCCCGTACTGCATCGCGTGCGCGACCAGCGAAACGAAGACCGCGACGAAGATCAGCGCGTGCCCGCCGTGCGAGAGAACCGTGAAATACGGGAACGCGATCGCCCCGGTGAGCACCACCCCGGCAAGGTAGATCTGCTTGCGCCCGATCCGGTCGGAGAACTGCGAGAACAGCGGGATCAGCACCAGTTCCGCGGCGGCCCCGACGAGCACCGCGTTGAGGATGAAGGTCTTGCTGAACTCCGGCCGCTCCACCACGTACACGAGCACGTAGCTGGTGAACAGGTAGAACGGCATCTGCTCGCTGAAGCGCAGTCCGGCCGAGAGCAGGATCTCCCGCCAGTGGTGGCGCACCGCGTCCGTCACCGGCGCCTTCGACGTCTTCTTCTCCGCGACCACCGCGGCGAACATCGGCGTCTCCAGGATCCGCAGCCGGATCACCAGCCCGATCCCCACCAGCACCAGGCTGAGCAGGAACGGGATGCGCCAGCCCCAGGAATCGAACGCCTCGGTGGACAGCGTCGCCGACAGCAGCGTCACCCCGCCGGTGCCGAGCACCAGCCCGACCGGCACCCCGACCTGCGCGAAACTTGCCAGCAGCCCACGCCTGCGCTGATCGCCCCATTCCATGGCCAGCAGCACCGATCCGCTCCACTCGCCGCCGATCGCGACGCCCTGGACCAGCCGCAGCAGCACCAGGATCAGCGGTGCGGCGAAGCCGATCGAATCGGTCCCGGGCAGCACCCCGACAACCGCCGAGGACAGGCCCATCAACAGCAGCGTGACGATCAGCGTCGTCTTGCGGCCGAGCCGGTCACCCCAATGCCCGAAGATCGCCGCGCCGATCGGGCGCGCGGCGAACCCGACCGCGTAGGTGGCGAAGGACTGCATCGCGCCCGCGTACCCGGACGACGCGGGGAAGAACAGATGGGGGAAGACGAGTGCCGCGGCGGTGTTGTAGAGGAAGAAGTCGTACCACTCGATGGTGGTGCCGATCGAACCGGCGAGTGCTGCTCGCCGTACCTGCACCCGACGGTCCCGCGAGGACGCATCGACCGACTGGGCTACCTCGTTGTCGCCTAGAACCATATTCGCACACCTCTCGTGACGGGCGTCACGCCATAGTGTGAAGGATCGGACGCGGTTTGACGATTCCTGACCGGGTTTCCGGTTCGGTGGTTTCGCCCCGGTGCGCGGTGGCCGTGGCCGGCCACCGTCGTCCACAGTGGAGTCCGCTGCGCGGCGCCGGGCCGTGCCCGGCTCGCTGCCCGCCACGGCGGCACTACCATCGGGGGCCGTGACGGAGCAAAAGCCGCTGCGTGCCGACGCACGCCGCAACCGGGCGAGAGTCCTCGAAGCCGCGGAGTCGGTGTTCGCGGCGAAGGGCACCGGTGCGCCGACCGAGGAGGTCGCGCGGGCGGCCAGAGTCGGAGTCGGCACTGTGTTCCGGCATTTCCCGACCAAGGAAGCGCTGTTGGAGGCGGTGCTGTTCGCCCGGCTGGACCGGTTCGCGGGCGAGGCGGAGACGGTCGTGGCGCACGACTCGGCCGACCCCGGTGCTGCCTTCTTCACCTTTCTCGCCAGCTGGATCGAGATGTCCAGTGCCAAGAACGCCTACTTCGAGGCGCTCAGCGCAGCCGGGGTGCGCGTGCCGAGCGCTCGTTCGGCCGTCGGCGCACGGCTGCTGGACTCGTTGGGCGTGCTGCTGCGGCGCGCACAGGCGCACGGCGCGGTCCGAGCCGACCTGACCGTCACGGAACTGGTCTCGGTGATCATCGGCACCGCCAAGGCGGCCGAGCACGCCGGCACCGAACCCGCCCGCCGGGAACGGATCATCTCGATCCTGTTCGACGGGCTCCGGGAGAGCGGCCGGGTCAGCGGCGGATGAGTCCGAGGTTTCCGGCTGCGGCGACCGCCGAGGTCCGGGAATCGACGCCGAGTTTGGGGTAGATGCGGGCCAGATGCGATTTGACGGTGCCCTCGGTCAGGTGGAGCCTGCCGGCGACGGCCCGGTTGGACAGGCCGTCGGCGACGAGCGTGAGGACTTCGATCTCGCGCAGGGTCAGCGCGGTGCCGGGGGTGCGCAGCCGGTTCACCAGCCGGTCGGCGACGGTCGGGGCCAGCGTGGCGCGCCCTGCCGCCGCGGTGCGCACGGCGGCAGCCAGGTCTTCCGGCGGGGCGTCCTTGAGCAGATAGCCGGTGGCACCGGCCTCGATGGCGGGCAGGGTGTCGGCGTCGGTGCCGTAGGTCGTGACGACCAGCACGCGGGGTCCGTCCGGACGGGCGGTGATCGCGGCGGTCGCCTCGGCACCGGTCATCCCTCCGCCGAACTGCAGATCCATCAGCACCACGTCGATGTCGCCTTGTGCGGACCGGGCGACGGCGGCTTCGGCGGTGGCGGCCTCGGCGCGGATGACGAGACCCGGTTCGGTCTCCAGCACGGCGCGGAGCCCGGCCCGGACCACGGGATGGTCGTCGGCCAGCAACAGGCGGATCGGGGTATCGGTCACGGGCGGGCCTCCGGCTCGGATCTCGGATCGGCGCTCAGCGCGAGGGGGAGCTGCGCGGCCAGCGCAGTGCCCTGCCCCGGCGCGGTCTCGACGGTGAGCGTGCCACTGAGGGCCTGGGTGCGGGCGCGCATGGCAGCCAGGCCGAAACCACCCGTGACGGGGTCGGGCCCGCCCGTCCGGGCAAGGTCGAAGCCGACGCCGTCGTCGACGACGTCGAGAGCGATGTGGTCGCCGAGGTAGCTGAGGGTCACCTCCACCTTGCTCGCCCGAGCATGCCGGATCGTGTTGGCCAGGGCTGCCTGCGCGATGCGCAGGAGGGCTACCTCGTGGGCGGCAGGCAGCGGCACGGGGTCACCGGTGAGGTGGAAGCGCGCGGTGATCCGGTCGCGGGTACCGACCGTGGCGCACAGCTGCTGCAGTGCGTCGGCCGGTGTGGCACCGTCCAGGGCCGGCGGGGTGAGGCCGGCGACGAACCGGCGGGCTTCGGCGAGGTTGTCCGCCGCGGCCTGGCGGGCCTGGCCGAGGTAGCGGGTGGCGTTCCCGGAGGTGCCGGGCAGCGCCCGTTCGGCGGCGCGCAGCAGCAGCTGGATACTCGAGAGCCCCTGGGCGAGGGTGTCGTGGATTTCCCGCGCCAGCCGCTCGCGTTCGGCGAGCACCCCGGCGGTGTGCTGGGCCTCGGCCAGGTCCGCGCGGGTGGCGGTGAGCTCCTCGATCAGCCGCCTGCGGTGGTCGCTTTCCCGGTAGAGGGCCTGATAACCCCACACCACGGCGACCGCGACAGCGGCACCGAGCGCGGGCCCGATCGCGATCGCGGGGCTGAACGAACCCTGGTGGGCGGCGAACGCGGTGATGGCTGCGATCGCGGTCGCCGCCACCGCAGCCGGCCCGTAGCGCCGCGGCAACAGGTGAAGCTGGAGGAAGTACAGCGGGAACGCGACCCACACCCCGTCGGCGGTGAGCACCACCAGAACCAGCCACATCCCGCCGACCGCGGCCAGCCATCCGGCGGCGGCCCGCCGGGAACCGCGGACGCGGGGGAGCAGCGGCCCGGCCGCGTACACCAGCCCGCACACCGCCGCGACGGCCACGACCAGCGCGGCCTGGGGGCTGCGGCCGGTCACCGCGCGGACGGCGGCCAGCGCGAGCAGACCGGCGATCAGCAGGTGCAGGCACCAGGTCAGGGTCCGGCTGGTCGGAGTCAGGGCGGGCGCGGCAGTGGTCACGGTATGTCCAGGGTACGGAGCCGGTCCACCACGACGCCTCTGTCGAAAGGTGGAAGCCGCCGGCACCCTTCCGGCCCGGGAGTTGCCATCCCCGGTGCGATGCCGAACGGGGGCCTGGCGGCGACGGTGGAGGAGTACCGACCCAGCCACCGGAGAGGACGTCCCGAGCAGTGTTCGTCGCTTGGAGAGATCTGAAGTTCGCCAAAGGGCGCTTCGCCCTGATGGCCACCGTCATCGTGCTGATCACCCTGCTGGTCGGCCTGTTGTCCGGGCTGACCGCCGGGCTGGGCAGGCAGAACACCTCCGCGATCACCGGTCTGCCCGCCGACCGGATCGCGTTCGCCGCGCCCGGCGAGGGGCAGTCGCTCTCGTACGCCGACTCGGCCGTCACCGAGACGCAGTGGCGGCACTGGACCGCGGAGGTCGGTGCCGCCGGCGCACAGCGATTGGGTATCAGCACCACCAGGGCCGCTGCCGGGAACCGGAGCGCCGCGGTCTCCGCCTTCGGCGTCCAGCCCGGCTCCCCCCTTGCTCCCGAAGGCGGTGCGGTGACCGAACGCTCGGTGGTGCTGTCCACCACCGCCGCCGCCGACCTCGATCTCCACCCGGGCGACGCGTTCGCCTTGGCCGGGCAGCAGCTGAGCGTGGCCGCGGTGGCCGGCGACGCGTCCTTCAGCCACCTGCCGGTGGTCTGGACCAGCCTCGACGTCTGGCGGAAGACCGCACCTCCGGCCGGCGGCCGCCCCGGTCCGGCCGCCACCGTGCTCGCACTGACCACGACCTCCGGAGCCGACCTCGCGGCCACCGACCGGGCGGCCGGCACCACGACCGTCACCAAGGACGATTCGCTGTCCGCGATCGGTTCCTACCGCTCGGAAAACGGCTCCCTGCAGTTGATGCGCGGCTTCCTGTTCGCCATCTCCGCCTTGGTGATCGGTGCCTTCTTCACGGTGTGGACCATCCAGCGCAGCGGCGACCTCGCGGTGCTCAAGGCGCTGGGCGCCACCACGGCCGACCTGCTGAAGGACGCACTCGGCCAAGCCGTCGTCCTGCTCGTCGGCGGCACCCTCGCCGGCACCGGCCTCGCGGCCGGGATCGGCGCCGCGATCACCGGCTCGGCCGTGCCGTTCGTGCTGACCCCCGCCACCGTCCTGGTTCCCGCCGCGGTGATCATCCTGCTCGGCGCGCTCGGTGCCGCGCTGTCCATCCGCCGTATCACCTCCGTCGACCCGCTGACCGCACTGGGGACCCTCCGATGAGCCTGAACCTGACCGGCATCACCCTCACCTACCCCGACGGCGACGCTCGGCTGACCGCGCTCGACGAGGTCACCCTGGACGTCCCGCGAGGCACTCTCACCGCGGTGGCCGGCCCCTCCGGATCCGGCAAGTCCAGCCTGCTGGCCGTCGCCGCCACCCTGGTCACCCCGGACGCCGGCACCGTCACCGTCGACGGCACCTGCACCACCGGCCTGACCCGCCGTGCCCGCACCGATCTGCGCAGGCACGCGATCGGCATCGTTTTCCAGCAACCGAATCTGCTGCCGTCGCTGACCGCCGTCGAACAACTGCAGCTGATGGCCCGGATCGACGGCCGCTCGCCGGGTGCGGCCCGCGGCCGGGCGATGGACCTGCTCGATGCGGTGGGACTGGCGCCCCAGGCAGAACGCCGCCCGCACCAGCTCTCCGGTGGACAGCGCCAGCGCGTCGCCATTGCCCGCGCGCTGCTGAACGAGCCCACCGTCCTGCTGGTCGACGAACCCACCAGCGCACTCGACCGGGAACGCGGGGCCGTCGTCCTCGACCTGCTCGTCCGGCTCACCCACCAGCAGGCCACCGCCACCGTGCTGGTCACCCACGACCGCAGCCACCTCACCGCCGTCGACCGGATCGCCGAGGTCCGTGACGGGCGCCTCCGCGTGCCGGAGCCCGGGTCGGGTCCCGTTTAGACTGCGGCCATGACCAACCGCTTAGTCTGCCTCGGCGATTCGTTCACCGAAGGGGTCGGCGACGACGATCCGTCCGCGCCGAACCGGGTGCGCGGGTGGGCCGACCGGCTCGCCTCGGTGCTGGCCACCGCCGAACCCGGGTTCCGCTACGCCAACCTCGCCGTGCGCGGGAAGCTGCTTCCGCAGGTGCTCGCCGAGCAGCTGGAACCCGCGCTGGCAATGGAACCGGATCTGGTCACGCTCTACGCCGGCGGCAACGACCTGATGCGGCCCAGGGTCGACATCGACGCGCTCACCGGCGCCTACGAGCGGGCCGTGTCCCGGCTGCGCGCCGCGGGTGCGCAAGTGATGCTGTTCACCGGCGTCGACGGGGTGGAAGATGCACTGTTCCGGACGATCCGTGGCCGGGTCGCGATCTACAACGAGCACGTACGCGGGATCGCCGCGCGGCACGGCACGCTGCTCGTGGACATGTGGGCGATGCGGCAGCTGCGCGACCGGCGGCTGTGGTCGGCCGACCGGCTGCACCTGAACGCCTTGGGGCACAACGAGATCGCCATCGCCGCGCTGGACGCGCTCGGCATCGCGCACGACCTGTCGCCGGCCACGTTGGGACCACGTCCCCGGCTCTCGGTGCGGGAGCAGCGGGCGGAGAACCTGCGCTGGGGTCGTGAGCACGCGTTGCCGTGGGTCGGCAGGCGGCTGCGTGGTGAGTCGTCGGGGGACACGATCAAGCCGAAGCGCCCGGCCCTCGCACCGATGGAGGGAACCGCGATCAAGGGGTGAGCTGGCGGGCGCGGTGGTCGGCGACGTTCACCCGCGTACCGCAACGGGTGGAGCAGAACCGGCGCCTGCCGTTACGCGAGGTGTCGACGAACGCAACACCACACCCTTCGCGCGCGCAGATGCCGAGCCGTCCGGACTCTTCACACACGAGATGTGCGAGTCCGCCTGCGGTGTAGGCGCGCACGCGCTCGACCACGCCGGCCCCTTCGCTCGCGTAGTGCAGGTGCGGTGGTTTCCCGTCGTGCCGGGCGATGTACGGGCGGCACGCGGCCGCGGCGAGCAGCTCGTTGACCAAGTCGACGCGGGCGTCTTCCGGTGCCGCGAAAACGTCGTGGAGCCGACGGCCCCAGGCGAGAATCCGGGCCGTTTCTTCGTCGTCGATCTCGGTCAGGGCCATACCGTGGGCGAGTCCGGTGGCCAGGACGTCCGCGGCGGTGGCGCCGCCGTGTCCGGCGAGCGTCGCCACCGCCGCGGCCACCTGAGCGCCCGGACCACCGTAAGGGTTGAAGTGCATAGAACCATTACAGCACGATCGGGGCATGGATGAAAACCGTTGCCCCCGATGCGGCTGGCCACTGGCCGAGCTGCCGTGTTCCGCAGTCGTCTCGCCATCCCCGCGCAGCCGCGCCGAGTACGTGCACTGCCTGTGCGGCAGCTGGGTGGTCCGCTTCGGCGGCACCGTCGTCGGCGCCACTGCGTCACGAGAATGGGGCTGACCGCCCGAGTCCTCAGTGGACAGCCTCGCTCGGCCGGACTGCAACGCCGAGCTGTCCCGTCCGGGCGTTGATCACCAGTGCGCCGGCCGGGCAAGCCGCGCCGGCAGCCGCGTGCCGTCGTCGCCGCGGGCGGTGTTCACCTGGGTCTGGGTGAGGAACAGGCTGGTGGTGAAGTCGGTGCCGCGGATGTCCGCGGCACGAAGGTCGGCGCCGAGCAGGTCAGCGTGGCGCAGGTCCGCACCGCGGAGTTCGGCGGCGATGAGGTACGCCCCGCGCAGATTCGTCCCGCGGAGGTCGGCGCCGGACAGCTTCGCGCCCATCAGGTCGGCGCCACGCCGATCCTTCTTCCTGCCGCGGACCTGCGCGCGGACGAGTTCGCTGCTGCGGGTGAGCAACACGTCGACCTTCGCACGTTCACCGGCCACCTCGGTCGCCAGCAGCTCGTCAGGTGCTGCCGCGGCGTGCGTGCGTGTGGTGGTGATCGCGCGGTCGAGGGCGGCGTGGATTTCCCGGGTGGCGTCGAGGGCACGCGCTTCGGTCAGGTACCAAAGGAATTCGTGCAGCTGCCGCATCACCGGGAGCGCGGCGAACATCGCTTCGCGGACCTCCGGCGTGCTCCGCCAGTCGCGGCCGCCGAACGTCACCTGGGAGACCTGCTGCCCGGCGCCGAAACAGTCATAGCCGGTGCAGCCCGAGAAGCCCTGTGACTGCAACCGATCGTGGATGCCGCAGCGGAAATCCGGCTGCAGATGGGGACACGGATCGCCGGCGTCCTTGTCGATGGCGAAATCGGCGGAGCGGGTGAAGGTCAGCGCGACACAGCAGAGCCCGAAACAGCTCGCGCAGTCGGCGGTCAGCTCGGGATGATCGGGCACGCTCTCTCCTCGGGCGGTCGGGAACGTTTCCCAGGGTAGTCACGGCCGCCCGGCTGCTAACCTCGGCCGGTGGTGATCATGTCCGGCCCCGGTGCGGCCGTCGGGACCACGGCAGCCGGTGCCGTTTCCGCCGGACTCGACCCGTGGCCCGGCGTCGCCGATCCGGCCGGGCTGCTGGCCGGGATCGCGGACTGGCTGAGTGGGTACGGCAATCCGCTGACCCGGCGGACCTACGGCGAGGGGCTCGGCCTGCCGGTCACCGCGGGCGCGATCCGGACCTGGCAACAGCCCGGCGAAGCCGCCGGGGCGTGGAACTCGGCGCTGGCCGCCTACGCCGCCGCGCTGCGCGTTTCGACCGCCGCTCCCGTTCGCCCCGGACCTCCGCCTGCCGCGCCGGGCCGGTTGCGGCACCTGCACTGGTTCCGCTGGTGCGCCGCCCGGCAGCTCGATCCCGGCCGTGCCACCACCAGCCACGTGAAAGCCTGGCTGGACGCACTCGCCGAGGCCGGTGCCGCACCCGCGACGCGGGACCGGATGCTCGCCACCGTCAAGGCGCTCTACAGCCATCTCGCCGGCTGCGGTCTCGCCGCCGCCAACCCCGCCGCACTCAGCAGGCGGCGGCTGGGCCTCACCGCCGCCGCCCGCAGCACCTCGGCCACCATCACGCTCACCGCACGGCAGGTCGCTGCGCTGCACACCGCTGCCGCGGCACCACGCCGTGGAGCGGGCCCGGTGGACACCGCACGCGCCGCGGCGATCGTCACCCTGTTCACCCTCGGGCTGCGGGTCAGCGAACTGTGCGGATTGGACGAACGCGACCTGCACGTCACCCGCGGCCGCCGCGCACTGCGCGTGCACGGCAAGGGCGGCAAAACCCGCGTCGTGTACCTGAGCCGTCCCGCCGAAGATGCCCTCGCCACGTACCAGGCGCGCACCGGAAACCCGGCGGCGGAAGTGGCCCGCCGTGGCGCACCGGCGGGGGAGGACCGGCCGCTGCTGCGCACCCGTTCCGGACGACGATTCCAGCGACAGGCGATCTGGCAGCTGCTGCGCCGCGTCGCGGCCGGCAGCGGGGACGAGCTGGCCTCCGTCGCCGACGTCATGCACCCGCACGCACTACGCCACTTCTACGTCACCACCGCGGTCGAGGCCGGCGCGCAGCTCGACCACGTGCAAGCCGACGTGGGACACAGCAGCATCGACACCACCCGCAACGTCTACGACCACGCCGCCCGCGACCCGGAGCGCAGCGCCGTCGATCTCGTTGCCGACACCTGGTACCCGGGCTGACCGTCTGCCTCATGGGCCGACATCCTTCGCGCCTGTCGAGGTGTGCGCACAAATAGCGTTGCCGGGAGCGGCAAGAACAGGGGAGTCGCTACTGCTTGGCAAGGGAATCCGCCTGCGCGCCAGTCGATTCACGATGGTTCGGCACCCGGGCTCCCTTCCCTGCATCGAGGTCGTCGAACAGGGCGGCGGCGCCGGCGGCGGTCTTGCCCGCCCACGGCGTGGTGCTGAGCAGTCCGAGCAACACCACACCGATGCCGAGTCCGGCGGAAAGCCACCACACCCCGTGTTCGGCAGTGGTGAAAGCGCTCCCGTCGCTGCCGACCGCAGCGCTCACGGCGGCGCCCGCGATCGCGACTCCCAGCGTCGTGCCGGTCTGCCGTCCCGCTGAAGTCACCGATGCGGCCACTCCGGCCATCGAGGGCGGCATCCCGGAGACCGCGGTGTTGGTGATCGGTGCCGCGCTCGTCGCCAGCGCCAAGCCGAACAGCAGGTAGATCGCCAGTACGAGCGGCAGCGGGGTGGTCGGGGACAGCCGGAGCGAAGCCAGGCCCCCGAGCGCCAACGCGGCGCCGGAGACCAGCAGCGGCAGCCGCGGTCCGCGCGCACCGACGAGCCGGCCACAGATCGGTGATACCACGACGATCACGGCGCCCGCCGGAAGCAAGGCCAAGCCTGCCGTGACCGCCGGCATACCGCGGATCTCTTGCAGGTACTGCGTGGTCAGGAAAAGGAATGAGCCGAACCCGCACAGCGCGGCAATCGCGATCACGAGCGCCGAGGCGAACGGCACACTGCGGAACAACCGCAGCTCCAGCAGCGGGTCGCTGCGGCGGCGTTCGTAGCCGATCAGGCCTGCCAGCACCGACACGGCGCCGACGAGCAACGCCAGGATGACGGGGGAGGTCCAGCCGAGCCGTCCGGACTCGATGATCGCGGACACCACGGCGCCCAGGAGGAGGACGACCAGCAGCTGCCCCACCGGGTCGAACCGCCGCGCGCGCTCGGCGCGGGATTCCGGGACGAACCGGGCGGTGCACACGATCGCGCCGGCCACGATCGGCACGTTGATCCAGAACACCGACCGCCAGCCGAGGTCGTCGACCAGCGCGCCACCGAGGATCGGCCCCAGTGCCAGCGCCAGGCCCGAGGTCGCGCCGAAGACCCCGATTGCCTTGGCCCGCTGGGCGGGTGCCGGGAAGGTCGTCGCGATGATCGCCATCGCGACCGGGTTGAGCATCGTGCCGCCCACGGCCTGCACGGCCCGCGCCCCGATCAGCCAGCCGACGCCGGGCGCGAGCCCGCACAGCAGCGAACCGAGCCCGAAGACGGCAAGACCGGTCCGGAAGATCCGTTTGCGGCCGTGGCGGTCGGCGCTCGATCCGGCCAGTACCAGGAAACCGGCCAGTACCAGGGTGTATGCGTCCACTGTCCACTGCAGACCCGACTCGGTTGCCTGCAGGTCCGCACGGATCGAGGGCAGCGCGACGGTGACGATGGAGATGTCCATCGTCGTAACGATCATGCCGGCGCAGCAGATCGCGAGCACCAGAACTCGCCTGCGGCGGCTGAGGTCGGGCATGGGGCTCCCCTCGCAGCGGTTCGGGAACGTCGGTCATCACGCTAGGATTGAGAGCGTGCTCGAAGTCAACTCGCCGCCTGTGCCGGAGACCGGCGTGACGATCGCCGAGGCCGCCCGCCGCACCGGGGTCAGCGCACACACGCTGCGCTACTACGAGCGTGCCGGCCTGGTCGTCACCGACGTCGGCCGCACCACCGGCGGCCGGCGCCGCTACCGCGAACGGGATCTGCACTGGATCCTCGTCTGCACCAAACTGCGTGCCACCGGGATGCCGATCAGGACCATCCGCCGCTACGCCGAGCTGGTCACCGAAGGACGCGGCAACGAAAAGGACCGGCTCGCGCTGCTGGAGGCCCACCGCGCCGGGGTACTGGAACAGCTCGCGCAGCTGGAGGAAAACCTCGAGCTCATCGACCACAAGATCGACGTCTACCGCGGCCGGATGGCGGCAGGCGACGCCGACCGGGTGTGGGCGCCGCGCGGTTGACCCGTCGAGGGGCGCGCGGGGTCAACCGCTGGTCGAGATGGCACACCTGCCGCGAATGGAGCGGTCGGCGCCGTGGGTGAGCAGCCACTGGCAGATGGCGGCGTCCCCGTCGAGGGCGGCCTGGTGCAGTACCGTGCGACCGTCCAGGCCGGCCGAATTGACCTCGAAGCCGGCCTCGATCAGCCGTTCCAAGCCAGCAACGCCGAGAAACTCGGCAGCCACCCGCATCGCATCCGGACGTCGGGCAACGGCCTGAGCGCGAAGGGCGGGCGTCACCTCGGCCACCGCACCCCGGGCACCGATACAACCCGATCGACGTCGTCCAACCGGATGCTGCTCGCGCCGGCATCGGCGAGCAGCCGGGCAACGGGTTCCTGCCCGTTGCCCACCGCGACCTCGTACGCGCTCCGGTCACCGAGGATCGGGTGGTATCCCGGCGTGTCCGGATCCACACCGCACGCCAGCAGCAGCCGGACGCGCTCGGTGTATCCGCGCCCGGCGGCGGAGCGCAGGTGTTCGCCGACCATCTCCTCCGGGCTGGGGTAGGCCCTGCCACAGGAATCCGGCGTTCGGATCCGCGCCGGTTCGCAGCACAGTCAAACTGCCGAGGTCGTCCTCTTGGCGCAGCCGGGAGCAGCACAGATACAGGAGCGGCGGCCACCTGTGCGGCCCGCCATCGGTGGACACCGCCGCCGGGGATGCGGCCACGAGCGCGGCGAGGTCGTTCGCCCGGCCACATGCGGCCAGGGTGTGGACCGTCGCGCTCGCCGGGCCGGGATCGGCCGTGCGGAGCAGCTCAGCCTCGCCGGCGCGGTTGAACTCCGGGTAACTCAGGCACCCCGGCCGCAAGAACCGGTCGACCGGAGCGTCCCCGTCGCTCGCTTTCATCGGACGCCCGTACGCGACGATCGTTGCCAGGTGCTCGCGAAGCTTCTACCACCCGGCGGAGCCGTACGCCCTGGCCACGACTCGTTGCGCACGAGCCAACGTCACCGGTCCGCTGCCGGGCGGGTCGTAGGAATCAACCAGCTCGAGCGCATCCAGGCGGACCTCCGCGGCGGCGTCACGGAGCTGCTTGGCGCGAATACGCAGCCAGTCGAGTTCCGGATTGTCCGGAAGCGACCAGCGCGGCGGAGGGGGCACGACAGCCTCCTCCGCCGGATCCGAGGTCCGCGCCGCCGGCACGAAGAGGTGCGCTGGAAGCCGCATCCCACCTGATCAGGTGGGATGCGCCCGGTCAGCGGCGCGATGGCGCCCGCGATTACACGCGAGCATCCGGACCAGCTTCTTGCAGCCGCGTTTTCGGCGGCACTGCGGCGGCCGTCAGGGACACAGCGTTACCACTCGCGGTGAAACCACGAGCACATTCCGTGGCTGGGCTGGCTGATCTCCCGCTTGGCTACAGAATCCCAATTCTGTAGCCAAGCGGAGCTTTAGTATTAATAACTACAACCAAGGTTAGAAGTTATATAACCTCTGAGGTAGGCTCACGGTGTGCTGGAAGAAGCTGCTGACGGACGCGCTGTCGCGTTGTGTGGGTTTCGTCGATGCCGGGCGCCGTTGCCGCCGCCGGGGCCTCGGGGTGGGCGGCCGTTCGAGTTCTGTCCGGAACGGGAGTGGCCCGGGGGCCGGACGTGCAAGCAGCTGGCGGCGGCGGATCAGGCGTTGCGGGAGGCACTGGGCGACTCGGCGCCACATGCGGGGTTGAAGGACGCAGCGGCGGAGTTCGTTAGGGCGGCAGCTGATCTCGGGGAGCCGTTGCAAACCTTGCGGAACGCGCTCGACAGCGTCGCAGCGCGGGCGCAGGACGAGGTGATCGCCGCGCTCGCCAAGGCCGAGGCAGCCGAAACGCGCGCGGCCGAAGCGGAGGAGCTGCGGCAGGTCGCGGAAGCCCAAGCGGCCGAAGCGGAAGCGGCCGTGCGCGAAGCGGAGGATTCCGCGCGCCAGCACCAGGAACTGGCAACCGGCGCGGAGGCGCGGGCAACTGAGGCGGAACAGGCCCGCCGGGCGGCCGAGCACCGTCAGGAACGTGCCGAAGCAGCGAGTTTCGCCGCAGGGGAGCGCGCGGATCGCGCAGTCGAAGATGCCCGTGTGGAGCGGGTCAGTGCAGAAAAGGCGATCGCACAGAGCCGGGCCGAGCGGGATCAGGCGAAGGAGGAAGCCCTGGCCGAGCGGGCGAGGGCGGACCGCGCCATCGAGGACGTCCATGCGGAACGCGCGCGGGCTGCGGAAGACGTTCGCACCGAGCGGGAACGCGCCGAGCGGGCGGCCCTGGAGGCACGCGCGGAACGGCGGCGGGCGGACGGTCTGGCTGCGGACGTCACCGCCCGGGGAGAACAGGTCGCGGCGCGCACCGCAGAACGTGACGCCGCGCAGGCGAGGCTCGTGGAACTCGGTGAAGCGGTCACCGCCGGTCAGGACCGGATCGGCGAGCTGGAGGTGACGGTCGCCGGTGAGCGGCAGGAGGTAGCGGTGCTGACGAGCCGGCTCGAGGACGCCCGGACACGGTTCGCCGCGGAGACCGGAAGGGTGGCACGGATCCACCGGCTGGCCGTAGCCGCGGACGACAGTGCGCTTCGCGCCGATCTGCTCACCGAACTCCTCGACTGACCGGACTTCCCGGCTGCACGCGCTGAAGCGGGACCTGCGCTACGCCCCATGAAAGCACCGTCTGCGGTGGCACTCGAGCAGCACGCCGTTCCGCACTCTGGTCACCGACAAGGCGAACTCGCGCAGCCGGCACCGGCCGCCTGCGGCGCGTGCGCGGCGCCTGTTCCGACGGCTTGAGGAACCGTCTGTCCGGGGTAGCAGAACGTGGCTAGGCTCCGGAGCTGCTTTCGGCGTCCGCCGTCGTCGGTGGGGCAGGTGCGGAGAGGGTGCGCAGATCGGCAAAAGCTTCGGAAAGATGCGCGTCCAAGCTCTGTTCGGGGTCGTCGGTCCAGGCTTGGACTGCGTGGCGGTAGGTGGCCCAGCCGGTCCGAGCTGCCAGCCCGGCCAGCCGGCCGGGGACCCCCCGCTGCCGCAGTGCCTCGGCTACCACGTCGGCGAGCAATGCGTGCTTGGCCAGTTCACGTTCGCGTAGTGCCGGTGTCGCGGCGATGACTTCGAAACGTGGTTCGGCGAATGCGCGGTTGGCCTCGAGGGCTCGGGCCGTTTTCCGGAAAGCGCAGAGCAGGATCTGGAACGGCTGCAGGCCGTCCGGCGCTTCGGCAATCGCCTGCATCAGCGACGCGCGCAGCTCGTCCTCGCCGTCGAAAAGCGCCTCGCGCTTGTCCGCGAAGTGCCGGAAGTAGGTGCGCTCGTTGACGCCGGCACGGGCCGCGATCTCAGCCGTGGTGGTGTGGTCGAACCCGCGTTCCCGGAACAGCTCCAGTGCCGCCTGCCGGAGACGGCGGCGCGCATCCAATCCGCTTCGTGGCATGTCCTGACCCTACCGCGTTATGCCAGTGACTGGCGTCACGTTGCGCCAGTCACTGGCATAACGCGTAATGTCGGCGACTGGCGCTAAGTAGTGCCAGTCACTGGCGTTAAACGGGAGAATGTCCATGCATGTCTTCGTCACCGGTGGTTCCGGCCAGACCGGCCCCACCGTCGTCACCGAGCTCATCGCGGCCGGCCACACCGTCACCGGACTGGCACGCTCGGCTGCCTCATCCGCTCGGCTGGCAGCACTGGGCGCCACACCGCACCGCGGCTCCCTGGAAGACCTCGACAGCCTGTACGACGGCGCCGCAGCCGCCGACGGAGTCCTGCACATGGCCTACGGCGGCGATTACGGCGATCCGGCCGCGCTCGCCCGTCGCGACTGCGGTGCGATCGATGCACTGGGCCGCGGGCTGGCCGGGTCCGGCAAGCCGCTGGTCATCACGTCGGGCACGTTGGTGATGCGAGGTGGCCGGATCAGCACCGAGCAGGACGAGCCAGATCCCGATTCGGTCGTCGCCGTGCGTATCGCGGGCGAGCGGGCCTGCCTGGACTTCGCGGATCAGGGTGTGCGAGCCAGTGTCGTGCGGCTCGCCCCGACCGTGCACGGTCCGGGCGACTACGGGTTCATCCCGGCTCTCATCGCGGCCGCGCGCCGGGCGGGCGTTTCGGCCTACATCGAGCACGGCGCCAACCGGTGGCCGGCGGTTCACCGGTCGGACGCCGCCGGCCTCTTCCGGTTGGCTTTGGAGAAAGCGCCCACCGGAAGCGCACTGCATGCTGTCGGCGAAAGTGCCGTGACGATCAAGAGTGTCGCGGAGCAGATCGCGCGGACACTCGACATCCCCACCGTCTCGCTGAATCTCGAGCAGGCCGCCGAACACCTCGGAAACCCTTTCCTGGCGAAGTTCTTCTCCCTCGACGTACCGGTCTCCAGCGAGCACACCCAAGCGCTGCTGGGTTGGGCACCGAAGCACGCGACGTTGCTGGAGGACCTCGCGACCGGCGACTACTTCACCCCGCAGGCCAGCGTCCGTGCCGAGGAGGTCTGGCCGACGCGCGCCTGATCGACGGGCGTCTCCGCCAAGACATCGCCGCGGGCGATCATTCACCTCGTCGAAGCCCTCAAAGCACTGGTCAGGAACCGCTCACCGGAATTCGCCGAACCGCTGCCCTGGTGGCGATCGCGTGACGGCCATCCTGGTTCACCCCACCGGACGCGCGTGCGGCGCGTTGGGCGTCCTCGATCCGCCGCCGTGGCCCATCCGCTAGCCGTCGTGCGCGGCCGGGGTTTTCGCTCTGGTGACGGCGAGGCCGGTCACGGCCAGCGCCGCGGCCAGGCCGAGCAGCCCCGCGCCGAGAGTGGCGACGGTGGCGATGGCGCCGACGAGCAGCGGTCCGCCGGCGTCGCCGAGCTCGCGTCCGACCTCGGCCGAGCCCATGGTCTGGCCCACTCGTTCCTTCGGGGTGGTGCCGGCCAGGTGGGCGAACGCGAGCGGGCTCACCACCCCGGTCCCGATGCCGATCAACACCGCGGCGGCCACGACGGCGACCACGCCGGGCAGCAGCGCCGCGACGATCATCCCGGCCGCGGCCAGCCCCAGTCCGGCGGCCATGCCGGCACCGTCGCGGAGCCGCCCGGCGTCGCGGGCGCGTCCGGTCCACGGCTGGACCAGCGCGCCGCACGCGGCGAGCAGGGACACCGCCGCCCCGGTGACCAGCGGTGTCAGCCCGCTCGTGGCACCCAGGACGGGCAGGAACCCCACGCCGGCCGCCAGCGCGGCGGTCGAGCCGGCCAGCGCCGCGGTCGGACGAAGAAACCGGGGATGGGTCAGCCGTCGCGCCAGGTCCAGCACCGTCTGACGGGCGCGGGGCAGTGGTGACGCCGTCGGAACGACGGCGGTGGCCCACACGCACACGGCAAGGGACAGTCCGGCGAGGACGGAGAACAGCAGGGTGAAGCCGCCGAAGGTGATCAGGACGCCGCCAAGCAGCGGGCCGAGCGTGTAGCCGAGGCCTTTCCAGGCGCCGTAGCCGCCGAACGCGCGGCCGTGCCCGGTACTCGGCGACAACCGGGCGACCATGGCGCCCGCGGCGGGGGAGAAGGCTGCCGCGGCGGCACCTTGCCCGAGCCGTGCCAACCCGACCGCGGCCGGGTTGCCCGCCAGCACGAACGCGGCGGAAGCAACGGTGAACGCGAGCAGTCCGCCCAGCAGCACGGGCCGGGGTCCGACACGGTCGGCCAGAGATCCGAACACCGGTTTGAGGACGACTTCGGCGCCGTCGTAGACCGCGAGCAGCAAGCCGAGGGTGAGCAGGGAAGCCTGTTCGCCGTGAGTGTAGACACCGAGGCTGGCGGCGATGCTGTGCGCGCCGAACGCCGTGACGAACCCGGCTGCGTACAGCGGCCGCAGCTGCCGGAGCGAGCCGGTCGGTGTGCCCGTTGCCGGTTTGGCGGGACCGCTCACGGCTTCAGCCCACCCGGACATCGGTCGGCGCCGGCGGGTGCAGCGCAGCGGCGAGAAGGGGCCGCGGCGTCGGCCTCGCGAAGTCGTCGGTCGGGGGCAACAGCTGGGTATCGAAGGGCACGAACGTGGTCCTTGCGTCGGCTGGTCGCACGGCAGGCGCGTCACATTTGGTGCAGGGCCTGGAAAACCTGCTGGGTGTAGTCGGCGAGGCGGTCGGTGCAGTGCTTGAGCCGCTGCTCGGCCTGTTCGGCCGAGGGGGCGCCGAACACGTCGCGGATCTTGAGCTCGCGATGCCAGCGGCGCAGCCGTTCCAGGCTGTGCTCTTCCTCTTCCAGCTCGGCCATCGTGAACTTGCTGTTGCGGAATTCCTTGTCGATCTCGGCGTCGAACTTGCCGCAGTCGGCCAGGAACTCGGCCAGTTCCTCTTCCCGGTCCGCGGTGAACAGCGCCTCCAGCCGTGCACCGTCCCGCTCGTCCCGCCCCACGGCGTCGAGCACCATCACCTCGCCCTCACCGCGCTGCGCGAGCTCGATCACGCGGGTCACGCCCGCGGCGAACGCCGGTACGTCGGGCACCGCCCAGGTGCCCTGGCCCAGCGACAGTGCCCCGATGCGACGCAGCTCCCGCCACACCGCCACCCGATGCCGCGACGGCTCCGCCGGCACCCGCACCACCAGCACCAGCCATTTTCCGTCTGTCCGGTCCGTCACGAAGGTGAATGTAGCATCTGTTACAAGTTCGCGCGTATCGGTCTGCTCGATCGATGAGTCCCGCGGCACCGGTCAGGCTTCGAGGAACGGCTGATCGCACAGAGCGCACGTGATCGGGCCGAGTTCGAGACTGGACCGCGCCGCCCGGATACGGCGTGGGGGCTCGCAGCGGCAGATCGCGGCGACGTAGTTGGGACCCCCGCGGTGCGCGCCACGGCCGTCGACCGGGGCGATGACGATCGGCGGCGGCAGGTCGGGGCCGTCCGGGGTCTCCGGGGTCTCCGGCGGCTCCGGCGGAGGCGCGGACGCACGGAGGGCGACCTCCTGTTCGGTGTGCCGCCAGACGGTGAGCGCGGTTTCCAGGCCGGCGAGTTCGGCTCGGTAGGCGGCGACCGTCGCAGGCAATGCGGTGGTGGCAGACCAGCCGATGCGGTCGGCCTGTTCGGCGCGCAGTCCGACTTCCGCGGCGAGCGCGGCGAAGCGCTTGTTGTGATAGCGCCCGTCACTGACGTCGACGATGTCGCGGGTCGCGGCGAGCCCGTGCGCGGCTTCGTGGAGTGTGGTGGACAGGAGTTCGGCCGGACTGCGCCGCAGGCCTTCCGCGCCGAGGAAGAACTCCGCGCGTGGCTCGACACCCTCGCCGACGTGCCAGCGTGCGCGTGCGAAGTGACCGTGGATCTCGGTGGTGGTCCCCATGGTTCCGGACGCCAGCACGAGGATCGCGTCCGGAACGTCCGCGTGCCGGCGGCGGATCTCCGTCCAGAGTTGTTCCATCGCATGCATCACGCGGGTGGTGGGGCCGAGCCGGGTGGTGTCCACCCGGCCATCTTCCCGCTTAAGCGGCAATCCGTGTCACCGACCGGCTGATCGCCGCGAGCGAACTGCGCACGCCGTGAGCGAACGGCACTCCGTGCACACGGTGGCCGACCCTACTGTCGGAACCGACGGACAGGCAGGAGGAAAACCATGACGCTCACGATGGTGCCGGACATGCGGACACCGGCCGAGGGGACGCACGATCCGGTCTACGAACAGCTGTTGCGGGACCGGATCGTGTTCCTGGGCAGCGAGGTGAACGACGAGGTGGCCAACCGGATCACCGCGCAGCTGCTGCTGCTCGCCGCGGACGACCCGGATCGCGACATCACGTTCTACATCAATTCGCCCGGCGGCTCGGTCACCGCGGGCATGGCGATCTACGACACGATGCAGCTGGTGAAACCGGCGGTGTCCACCTGGGGGCTCGGGTTCGTCGCGTCGATGGGGCAGTTCCTGCTGTCGTCCGGCGCACCCGGCAAGCGGTACCTGCTGCCGAGCACCCGGGTGGTGATGCACCAGCCGTCGGCAGGCATCTCCGGCGCGGCGAGCGATATCGCGATCCAGGCGGAGGTCTTCGGGAAGATGAAGCGCCGGATCGCCGAGATCACCGCCCGCCAGACCGGACAGCCGGTGGAGCGGATCACCGAAGACGCCGACCGCGACCGCTGGTTCGACGCCGAGGAGGCGCTGGCATACGGGTTCGTGGACCACGTGGTGACCCAGGAACGCACCGCGGCCGGCTGACCGGCAGCGCTTTCCGGCGAGCGGTCCCGGGTGGACACCCCGGCGCAATCAGTGCTGGATCCGGTCCGGCCGGGAGCCGCTCGTTCCGGACCGGGCGGTGCGGCAGCGGACAGGCCGGGTCGGCTGAGGAAGTGCCACGTCCGCCGAATGCCGCTGTCGGCACGCTGATCGCCGCTTGACGTGCGACGGCGCGTCCCGGCCCGGTTTGCCTGTCCGGCTCCGCTGTTCCCGTACACAGTACGGAATATCCCGGTACACTACCGTTTCGGGAGTCGTATCGGGAGGGTGGAAACGCTGGACGCGGTAGTCGTGGAGCCGGGCGGGGTCGTGTTCTGGCGGCCGGACGGGGGTGAACCGGCAGGACCGGGCCGGCTCGGCACGGTCGAAGTCGTGCTGCCCGAGGGGGCTCGCACGGTGCCCGCGCGGCGCGTGCCGACCGCGGAAGCGGTCGCGTTGCTGCGGGAGGCGCCGGGCGGACAGCCCTCGGCGGTGTTCTGGGCGCTCGCCGCGGAGGCGGGTGTCCGGCTGGCCGACGCGGGCTGGACCGGTCCGCTCGATCCGGACGAGCAGGAGTGGCTGCGCGAGCTGGCCGACGCGATGCCGCCACAGGCCCATGCCTCACCGGTGCCGGGCCATCCGGACCGGCTACCCGAGCGCTATCCGCTGCTGCTGCGGTTCCTCGGCGACGTCGCCGGGCTGGAACCGGACGTGCGGGTGTCGCTGCGGCTGGAATCCGGCGATCTGGCCGCAGGCCGGTTCCGTGCGGTGGTGCAGGTGCACGGCGGAGCGGAACCACTGGTCGACGCCGAGCAGCTGTGGTGTTCGGGCGAACAGGACACCCGGCACGAGGTCCTGCTGGCGCTCCGGCATGCCGCGGAACTCTGGCCACCGCTGGCTCCGCTGCTGTCCGCGGCGATCCCGTCGTCGCTCCCGCTCGGCGACGAGGAGGTGGCCGAGCTGCTGGGCGGCGCACTGGACGGGACCGGTGTCGCGGTGCACTGGCCCGCCGAGCTGACCGGGCTCACCGCACGCGCTGTCGTCCGTCCCGGGATCGAACCCGGTGACGTGCGGACGTTCTTCGGCGGTGATCGCGTCCTGCAGTTCGACTGGCAGCTCGCGCTCGGCGACGTCGAGCTCACCAAAGAGGAACTCGACGCACTGGCCGAGGCGCGACGGCCGGTGGTGCGGCTGCGGGACCGGTGGGTGCTGCTCGACCGGAAGACCGCGGACCGCGCCCGCGACCGGGAGCTCAAACCGCTGACCGCGATCGAAGCGCTCGGCGTCGCGCTCACCGGCCGGGCCGAGGTCGGCGGCGACCACGTCGAGGTCCGCACGGACGGCTGGCTGGAAGACCTGCGTGCACGGCTGTCCGCCGATCCGGAACCGGTGCCGCAACCCGCCGGGCTGGCCGCGCACCTGCGTGACTACCAGCTGCGCGGGCTGCAGTGGCTGGACACCATCACCGGGCCCGGCCTCGGTGGCTGCCTTGCCGACGACATGGGCCTCGGCAAGACCATCACGCTGATCGCGCTGCATCTGCACCGCGGCACCGGTCCGACCCTGGTGGTCTGCCCCGCTTCACTGCTCGGCACCTGGGAAAGCGAGATCCGCCGGTTCGCGCCCGGCGTGCCGGTGCGCCGTTTCCATGGCAGTTCCCGTTCGCTGGCAGACCTCGACGGCGGTTTCGTACTCACCACCTACGGCACGGTGCGCGCCGATCCCGCGCCGCTCGCCGCGGTGGCCTGGGACCTGCTGGTCGCCGACGAAGCACAGCACGTGAAGAACCACCGGTCGGAGACCGCAAAAGCACTGCGCAGCCTCGGCTCCACCGCCCGGATCGCACTCACCGGGACGCCGGTGGAGAACACCCTCACCGAACTGTGGGCGATCCTCGACTGGACCACGCCAGGACTGCTCGGCCCGCTCGCGGAATTCCGCACGCGCTGGGGGAAACCCGTCGAATCCGGTGATCCGGCGGCGGCCGAACAGCTTTCCCGGTTGCTGCGCCCCTTCCTGTTGCGCCGCCGCAAATCCGACCCCGGCATCGCGCCGGAGCTGCCTGCCAAGACCGAGACCGACCGGCCGGTCTCGCTCACCACCGAACAGGCCGTGCTGTACGAGGCCACCGTGCGGGAGCTGATGGCCGAGGTCGCCGCGAGCGACGGCATCGCCCGCCGTGGCCGGGTCGTGAAGCTGCTGACCGCGCTCAAACAGATCTGCAACCACCCCGCGCAGTACCTCGGGGAACCGGACGACAGCCCGCTCGCCGGGCGTTCCGGCAAACTCGAACTGCTCGACGACCTGCTGGACACCATCCTCGCCGAGGACGGTGCGGTGCTGGTGTTCACCCAGTACGTGACGCTGGCCCGGCTGCTGGAACGGCATCTGACCGGCCGCGGCATCCGGTCGCAGCTGCTGCACGGCGGCACCCCGGTGACCCGGCGCGAGGAACAGGTCCGCCGGTTCCAGTCCGGTGAGGTGCCGGTGTTCCTGTTGTCGCTCAAGGCCGCGGGCACCGGGCTCACCCTCACCCGCGCGGACCACGTCGTGCACTACGACCGCTGGTGGAACCCGGCGGTCGAGGACCAGGCGACCGACCGCGCGTACCGGATCGGCCAGACCAAGCCGGTACAGGTGCACCGGCTCGTCACCGAGGGCACCGTGGAGGACCGCATCGCCGTGATGCTGCGCGAGAAACGCGCTCTCGCCGACTCGGTGCTCACCGCGGGGGAGGCCGCGCTGAGCGAACTCACCGACGCCGAACTGGCCGACCTCGTCACACTGCGGAGGAACGCATGACCGACCGCGTCCGCGGATTCCCCGCGTTCCCCGGCCGCAGCGGACGTGGCCCGTTCGCCCGCACCTGGTGGGGCCGCGCGTGGGTCCAGGCAATGGAGGACACCGCCCTCGACCTGCGCCAGCTGCGCCGGGGCCGGCAGTACGCCGCGGCCGGGCTCGTCGGCCCGATCACCGTCAGTCCGGGCCGGATCTCCGCGACCGCCGAAGACGCCGACGACGGCCCGTTCCACGCCGTGCTGCACCTGGCCGAACTGTCCACCACGGACTGGGAGCTGCTGCTCGACCGGGCCGCCGACCACGCCGGTCACCTCGCCGCACTGCTCGACCGGCACCTGCCCCCGGAACTGGCCGACCTCGTGCCACTGCTGCCCGGGATCGGCGACCTCGACCCGGACTGCGACTGCCCCGGCTGGGAGCTGCCCTGCCGGCACGCCGCGGCGCTGTCGTTCCAGGTCGCCTGGCTGCTCGACGCAGACCCGTTCCTGTTGCTGCTCGCCCGCGGCCGCACCGAAGCCGAAGTGCTCGACGACCTCGGCCGGCGCACTGCGCCCAGGGTCAGCGTCGGCGTATCGGCCGCGGAGGCCTACGCACGGGAACTCCCGCCGCTGCCCGATCCGGCCGCGTTCACCCCGCGGCGGCGCTGACGCTCAGGCGTGCGTCCCGCCGTCGATCCGGATTTCGGTGCCGGTGATGAACTCGCCGTCGTCGGAGGCCAGCATCGCCACCACCCCGGCGACCGCCTCCGGCGGACCGACCGGATTGCCCACCGGCGTGCTGAGACCGGTCGGCAGGATCGGCATCAGCTTGCCGAACAACGCGAAATCCACGTCCGCCGGGGGCATCCAGCTGCCGGCGTTGTCGGTGATCCCGCTCTTCACACTGCCCGGCGCGACACTGACCACCCGCACCCCGCGCTTGCTGTACTCCAGCGCGAGCGAGTGCGTCATCGCCTGGATCCCGCCTTTGCTGGCCGCGTAAGCCGCCATGTACGGATGCGCGAACGACGCGGAAGTCGAGCTGAAGTTCACCACCACACTGTGCCCGGACTCGATCAACGCGGGTAACGCCTCGCGGGTCACCAGGAACGTCCCGGTCAGGTTCACCGAGAGCACCCGGTTCCACAGCTCCAGCGGAGTCTCGTGGGTGTGCGCGGCGAGCAGGATGCCCGCGGCGTTCACCAGCACGTCCAGCCCGCCGAGATGCTCCACCGCGGCGGCGACGCCGGCGACCACGGACGCCTCCTCGGACACGTCCAGCGCCGCGGTCTTCAGCGCGGGATCCTCGAGCTCGACGGGGGAGACGTCGGTAGCGACCACCCGCGCACCTTCCGCCAGCAGCCGCTGCACCGTGGCCCGGCCGATCCCGGAAGCCGCACCGGTGACCAGGATCCGGCGATCGCGTAGACGCGTCATGGTCCTCCTTCTTTTGTGCGTGTCACGGTATGGGAGAAGAGCTTCGCGTGTCACGCGGCCGCCTGGGGCGAGCTCACCACTGCCTGCCGTGGCGCAGGTGCGCCAGCCCTGGCATCGAGACGTGCTCCACGCGGTACCGCACCGGATCCTCGTCCGGCGCGAGCTCTGCCCACAACGTGTACCGCACCAGTTCCCACGACCGCGGATCCACGACCAGCGCCGCCGAATGCACTCCCTCCCGCCGCGCGTGCCCGGCCAGCTCCGCGACCGCGGCGGCGATCGGTTCACCTGGAACCACCTCGCCGGGAAGCCGTTCGACACGTTTCCCCGCCGCTCGCGGCACCGCGCTGAACTCCGGGCCCGGCTCGAAGGCCAGCACGATCCAGTGCGGCACCGCCGGACGCCCGAAATCGTCCACAATGCCGCGGAATCCGCCCTCCCAGAGGAACGAGTGCATGCCCGCCGGGTCGTGCCACAGGTAGAACGGGGAGTACTGATTGCGCGCAGAACCATCTACGCCACGCTCGCGCACGCCGTACGCCTTCAGCCCGAGACCGGGCATTTCGTCCAGCAGCGGCCCGCGTTCCCGCACCCGGCGATGGATGATCTCCATATCGTAATCGGCGGGCAGAGTGATCTCGTAGTGCATTGCGTGCATGGGCTCACGCCACCTTTCGCGCTGTCAGGTACGCCTGCGGGGTCTTCTCGTGCGGCGGCTCCGGCTCTCGCACGAGCCGCGCCTGCACCACGAATCCCGCATCCGTGAGGACCCCGCTCACCAGATCCACCGGCAGACGGTACGCATCGGCGCGAATGTCGTGGCCGTAGGCGTTCTCGATGTGCCGCACCTCGTCGCCGACCTGGAACGCGGTCAGCAACCAGCCGCCCGGCGCGACGACCCGCGCCAGTTCCGCAGCCAGCACCGGGAGGTCCGGCCGCGGAGTGTGGATCAGCGAGTACCACGCCAGCGCACCGGCCAGCGCACCGTCGGCGATGTCCAGCGCGGCCAGCGAACCCACCTCGAACCGCAGGTCCGGATGCGTGCGCCGGGCCACCTCGACCATGCCGGGGGAGAGGTCCACTCCGAACACGTCCAGCCCCAGCGAGGCCAGGTACCCGGTCAACCGCCCCGGACCACAGCCGAGATCACCCACCGGCCCCGGACCGGCCAGCTCGGCGAACGCGCCCAGCACCGCCCGGTCCCAGGTGCTCTCCGCCAGCGCATCCCGCAACAGCTCGGCGTAGGACTCGGCAACAGTGTCATAAGCGGTCCGCGTCGCGGACACATAAGCCGGTTCGGTCATGAGCCGGGACGGTATCGGTATCCCACCCGCCACGCCCGCAGAACACGCGAATCAGACGCGGGCACGCTCGATGATCGCGGACGTGTCCGTGCCGGGCGGCAACGTGCCGAACGCATTCCCACCGTCGCCACCCAACCTGGTGGCACAGAAGGCATCCGACACCGCCGGCGCCCCGTAACGCACCAGCAGCGAGCCCTGCAGCACCAGCGCCATCGACTCCACGACGCGGCGTGCCCTGAACTCGATACCGTCCACATCGGACAGTTCCTTCTTCAGCCCTGCCACCGCGTCGTCCAGCCGCGAATCCGCCCCGGCGGCCTGCTCCGCCTCGGCGAAGAACGCCGCCACCGACTCCGGCTGACGGGCCATCGCCCGCAACGCGTCCAGCGCCGCGACATTGCCCGACCCCTCCCAGATGGACATCAGCGGCGCCTCCCGGTACAACCGCGGCATCCCGGACTCCTCGACGTACCCGTTGCCGCCGAAGCACTCCAGTGCCTCCGCCGCGTGCATCGGCGCCCGTTTGCACACCCAGTACTTCGTCACCGCCAGGCCGAGCCGCCGGAACGCCTGCTCCTGCTCGTCACCAGGCCGATCCCCGGCAGCTGCCAGCCGCAACGACACCGTCGTCGCCGCATCCGCCTCGACCACCAGATCCGCCAGCACGTTCGCCATCAGCGGCTGGTCCAGCAGCGCCTTACCGAACGCCCGCCGATGCGTCGCGTGGTGCACCGCCCGCACCGCACCCAGCCGCATCCCCGACGCACTGCCGAGCGCACAGTCCTGCCGCGTGTTGTTCACCATCTCGATGATCGTGCGGACCCCACGGCCCTGCTCGCCGACCAGCCAGCCCACCGCGTCGTCGTATTCGACCTCCGACGAGGCGTTCGACCGGTTGCCCAGCTTGTCCTTGAGCCGCTGCAACCGGATCGCGTTCCGGCTGCCGTCCGGCAACACGCGGGGGAGCAGGAAACAGGACAGCCCGCCCGGCGCCTGCGCCAGCGTGAGGAACACGTCCGACATCGGCGCGCTGGTGAACCACTTGTGCCCCACCAGCCGGTAGCTGCCGTCGCCGGCAGGCCGCGCGGTCGTGGTGTTCGCCCGGACATCCGAACCGCCCTGCTTCTCGGTCATCGACATGCCCGCGATCAGTCCCCGCTTCGTGCCCGGCACGCGGAGCCCGAAATCGTATTCGGTGGACGCCAGCAGCGGTTCGTACTCCGCGGCCAGCTCCGGATTCGCCCGCAACGCCGGAACCGCCGCATACGTCATCGAAATCGGGCACGTATGCCCCGACTCCACCTGACCCCACACGTACAGCTTCGCCGCACGCGCGGCATGCGCCCCCGGCCGGCCGTCCCGCCACGGCGCGGCCTGCAGCCCGTGCTCAACTGCGACCTGCATCAAATCGTGCCAATGCGGGTGGAACTCGACCTCGTCGATCCGGTGCCCGTACCGGTCGTGGGTACGCAGCACCGGCTCGTTCTCGTTGACCAGCCTGCCCCACTCCTGTGCCTGCTCGCCACCGGCCAGCCCGCCCAGCTCGTGCAACTCGCCGACCGCCCACGACGCATCCGCCCGCTGCACCGCGTCCAGCAGCGCCGGATCGTCGGCGACGTCGTAGACCAGCGGCGGAACCTGATTGGTGACCTCATGCGTTGCGGACATCCGAACCTCCCAGCGAGCGCACGACGAACGTGCCCAATTCGACGACATCGGCGGACCCGCCACTGGTCAGCGGGCCGATCAGCACCTCGGCCGCGGCACCGACGAGAGCGGCCGCGGTCACCGCGGCGTCCTGTGCGGGCAGCACCCCGGCCCGTACCCCGGTGGCGACGTGCTCGGCCACCACATCCCGGAACACCCGCCGGAACTGCAGCCGTTCCGCGTCGATCGCGGCGTCGACGGGCTCGGCCAGCAATGCGTACGCCAGCCGTGGCGCCTTCAACGCCCGCTCCGCGAACGTTTCGAAGACCGCCACCACCCGCTCCGCCGGATCCCCGATCCCGGCCGCGGCCTCCCGCACCGCCTCCACCTCGCGGGATACGACCTGACGGAACACCCGCACGATCAACTCGGCCTTGGTGGGGAAGTGGCGGTACACCGTGCCCACCGCCACCTCGGCCCGTTCGGCGACCGCGGCCACCGAACATCCGCCATAACCGCATTCGGCAAGCTGCGCCACCGCGGCAGCGACGATCGACTCCCGTGAGGAGTCCAGGCGCTGCTGCACCCGCGGAGTCCGGCGATACGGCATACCAAGAAGTGAAGCACCGATTCACAACTTCAGTCAACCGCACCGGCGTCGTCGCGTCTGCGGTAGCGGATATGGGTGGTCAGCGGTGAGTGGAGCACCTCGACGGGCTCGAAACCGAAAGTCTCGACGCCGTCGAACAGGCGCTCGCCGCTGCCGAGCAGGACGGGGGCGATGTCGAGGGTGAGTTCATCGATCACGCCGGAGTCGAGTGCCTGTCGCACCGTCGAAGCGCCACCGGCGATGTCCACGCCCTTGCCGTCGGCGGTCTCGAGCGCCTGCGCATAAGCGGCGTCGAAGCCCTCGGTGACGAAGTGGAAAGTAGTCCCGCCCGCCATCTCGATCGGTTCGTGGGCGTAGTGAGTGAGCACGAAGACCGGGGCGTGATAAGGAGGCTCGGGTCCCCACCATCCGTCCCACGTCTCGTTCCACTCACCTCGGATCGGCCCGAACATGTTTCGGCCCATGACGTAGGCGCCGCGCGGGCGCATCAGCCAGCTGTCCGCCGTCTCGTCGGCTTCGGTCGCGCGTGGGTCGCCGATATGCCAGCCGTGCAGCTCCTGACCGCGCTTGCCCAGCGGATGGTCCCGGCTCTGCCCGGGTCCAGCGACGAAGCCGTCGAGCGAGATCGACATGTGGCAGGTGGTGTCGGACAAGGGCTTCTCTCCGAAAGTAGTAGTTGCGGGTTGCGCTGCGGTCATCGGACCGCATGACACAACGTACAGTCGGAACTTCGTCAACCCAGCTCGGTGTTGAGCCGGGCGGCCTGCCGCATGAGGTGTTCGCGTTCCGGGAGATTCGGCGCATGCAGGGCCGCTTCGGCGTAGAGACGCGCGGCCGTGCTCAGATCGCCGTCGCGTTCGTGGAGATAGGCCGCGACCGCGGTGTGCCGAGGCAGGGAATCCTCCAGCTCCGCGAGAGCGGCGAGACCGGCCCGCGGACCGTCGGCCGCACCGACGGCCACCGCGCGGTTGAGCCGGACGACCGGACTTCCGGTCAGCTGCACCAGCTCGTCGTACCACTCGACGATCTGCACCCAGTCCGTCTCCTCGGCAA
The DNA here is from genome assembly GCF_039536925.1 of Amycolatopsis ultiminotia. Taxonomy (NCBI): domain Bacteria; kingdom Bacillati; phylum Actinomycetota; class Actinomycetes; order Pseudonocardiales; family Pseudonocardiaceae; genus Amycolatopsis; species Amycolatopsis ultiminotia. Next base: position 268,474 of record NZ_BAAAZN010000012.1, read on the forward strand.
CGGGCGCGTCGGCGTGCAACGCCGCAATAGCGGCCTGCGCCTGAAACTCACCCAGCCGATCACGCGCGAGTGCGGCCTGCAGGACCTCCACCCCCTCGGCGATCAGCCGGGTGTCCCACCGGCCGCGGTCCTGTTCGGCGAGCGGCACGAGACGTCCGTCCGACGTCGTCCTGGCCGCGCGCCGCGCGTGGTGCAGCAACATCAGGGCGAGCAGCCCTGCCACCTCCGGATGGTCGATCACCCCCGCCAGCTGCCGCGTGAGCCGGATCGCCTCCGCGGCGAGGTCGACGTCGCCCGAGTACCCCTCGTTGAAGACCAGATACAGGACCCGCACGACAGTCGCGACATCACCCGGCTGATCGAACCGCACCTCCGAGACGGTCCGCTTGGCCCGGCTGATCCGTTGCGCCATGGTCGATTCCGGCACCAGATACGCCTGCGCAATCTGCCGCGTCGTCAACCCGCCGACTGCACGCAACGTCAGCGCGACCGCCGAGGAAGCCGTCAACGACGGGTGCGCACACAGGAAATACAGCTGAAGCGTGTCGTCCACCGCTGCCGCGGGCTCCGGCGCCGGCTCGTCGTCCAGAACATCCTCACGACGACGACGTGCGGCGTCCGCCCGCGCCACATCGAGGAACTTGCGCCAGGCGACCGTCACCAGCCAGCCCTTCGGATCGCGTGGCGGGTCATCCCTCCAGACCCGCCACGCTTCGACCAGCGCCTCCTGCACGGCGTCCTCGGCCGCCGCGAAATCGGCCCCGCGGCGGACGAGGATCCCGAGCACCTGCGGCGTGAGGCTCCGCAGCAGCGCCTCGTCCAGCACTGCGGTCATTCCGTGACGGTGGGCGGCTCGGTCAGGAACGGACGCAGCTCCAGCCACTCGTGGATCGGCGTACCACCCGCGCCCGGCGCCGCGGACAGTTCGCCCGCCAGCTCGAGCGCGCGCTCGTAACTGTCCACATCGATCGCCATCCACCCGGCGATCACGTCCTTCGTCTCCGCGAACGGCCCGTCGGTGACCGGCGGCCGCCCCTCGCCGTCGTACCGGACGAACGTCCCCTCCGGGGAAAGCGCCTGGGCGTCCACGAACTCACCCGTCTCCTTGAGCCGGTCCGCGAAGTCGTTCATGTACTGCACGTGCGCCGAGACCTCCTCCGGCGTCCACTGGTCCATCGGGATGAAACCAGCCGGAACCGGCGCGCCACGGTAGTGCTTGAGCAGCAGGTACTTGGCCATGATGGGTGTTCTCCTTGATGCGGTGCGGCCCGGTCGGCCGCGATTCACGACAGGGACGGAGCCGTTCCCGCGTTCTCGACATCATCGCGGCAGGAATTTCCGATCGAGTCCCGCCCCGCCGCGACAAGCAGCCCGTCCGGACCGCGGACGCAGCGGAACCGCTAGATAGTCTCGCAGTTCAGGGCCTCGCGCACGTTCCGGCTCGCGGTTGGCCGACGGGGGAGCAGGCCGTGGTCGAGCTCCGGCGCTTCCCGCCGGTCACGGCTCACCTCAAGGCGAGAACGGTGCCCAGCAGACCGGGGAATCGGTGGTCGAACTCCGGGCGGAGCGAGTGCCGGCAGCGGGTGCCTTCCGGCCGGATGAACACCACGCAGGCGTTGCGGAGAGTGCTGAAATGGTGGCTCAAGGTCGACTGCGAGACCTTCACCGCGAACTTCGATCCCTGGTGCTCCTCGCCGTCGCTGAGCATCCGCACGATCGCGAGGCGGACTGGGTCCCCGAGCGCCGAGAGGGCTTGGGCCAGGGCGACTTCGTCGAGATTCGGGTGGTCGAGGCGGCGCACAGGAAACAGCGTACCGTTCATTGATGATCGACGTTCATCAATGAAGGTGGGTTGCCGATGATCCTGCTTACGGGCGCGACCGGGACGATCGGTGGGGCACTGGCGCGCCGTCTCGCGGCGGACGGTATTCCGTTCCGCGCACTGGTGCGCCGGGGGAGCGTCGCGATCCCCGGTGCGGAGGTGATCGTCGGCGACCTCGACGATCCGGCGACGCTGCCGGAGGCATTCGCGGATGTCGACCAGTTCTTTCTGAACACCGCCGGGCCTTACCCGGACGAGCGACCGGTGATCACTCAGCAGCTTGCCGCGATCGACGCCGCGGTGGCGGCCGGAGCCGAGCATATCGTCAAGGTGTCCGCCGTGGGGGCGAGGACGGGCGGGCCGATGCCGTTCGGGACGCACGCGAAGATCGAGGCCTACCTTGCAGACTCGGGACTTGCCGGAACCGTGCTGCGGCCGAACACCGTCATGCAGAACCTGGTTCGCGCGATCACCAGATTCACGCCCGAAGGCGATCTTTTCGAGGCCTTCGGCGGGAAGATCGCCTATGTCGATGCGCGGGACGTCGCGGACTGCGCCTACGCAGTGCTCACCGGGTCGGCACCCCGGGGCGGGGCGCACGACCTCACCGGGCCTGGGGCGTTGACGGCCGCGGAGCTGGCGGCGGCCCTGTCCGCCGGACTCGATCGCGAGATCGGACTGGTTCAGCCTGCTGTCGACGAGCTCGAGCCGATCCTTGCCGACCAGGGGATGCCGGAGTCGTACATCAAGCACTTCGTCGAGCTCACCAGGCTTGTCACCGCCGGCGCACTCGCCGACGTCACGACCGCGGTCACCGACCTCACCGGCAACTCGCCGCGCTCGATCGAAGCGTTCATCGCCGAGCATCGCGACCAGCTACGCGGGAGTCCGGCACGTTCGTTTTGGGCGTAGGGAGAGCGCGGTCTCTACGCGCAGGCGGCCTCCTGTCCGTTACTTGACATAATGTACATTATCGGTGTAATGCCGCCGCGCTGGCCAGGGGCTCGAAGAGCGGTTCGATGGCCGCCGAAGACGACCGGACAGGCCATGGAACCTCGTCAGGCGGTCCGAGTCGGGACTTCTGGAGTGCAGCCTGGTCGGACGACGGGCACAGCGCCGGGTGTTGTGCATCCAACCCGGCCGGACGATCCGCCGTGTGCCGTCTTCGGCGGGACTACGTGCGACGTGACCGGCTTGGTGGCAGCCGTCGCCCATCACGGATCGAGTCGGCAAGTCCGTCACCGGGCCGGAGATCCCCGAGTGGTCGACCCGGACGGTCTCGGTCATTTCGTCACCGTGACGTAACTACCGAGACCGTCCGGGTGTCGAGATCTGGCTGTTGGAGGGCTTCTGTCGGCACCTCACCGCGTCGGCAGTCGTCCGGCCTGCCTGGGATCACCACTCGAACAGATGAACGGTCGCCGCTGAAGCCCTGCCGCGCGTGCCTGCGGGATGCATCCGGACTGGCAGCATCGACTGGTTCGACGGTGGGCATGGTAGGCGGAAGCTGTTGTCCCCCAACGGGTTCATCTCCTTTCGCGCGGCCTTGTCATGCATAATTGCTATTATGCATGACAGTAGCGCAAGAACCGGCGTGCGGCGAAACTGTCGGTGCTGTGCGGTACAAGATTCTCATGCTTGTTTCCGAGGCGCAGCAAGCGTTCTTCGCGGCACGGCGGCCGCGTAAGGACTCGCCGCACACCACCGCCGCTTATCGGCGCGATCTTGCCGGGATCACCACTCTCCTGGTCGCCGAGTCGGCCGGTGCCGAGCTGGTCGTCGAAGAGCTCACCGCACCCGCGTTGCGCGCGGCCTTCGGGGTGTTCGCCGATACGCACGCCAAGAGTTCGGTGCTGCGCGCGTGGTCGACGTGGAACCAGTTCCTCACTTTCTGCGTGGCGGACGGGTTGCTGGCGGGCAACCCGATGGGCGCGATCGCGCGGCCCCGTACTCCCCCGCTCACCCCGAAACCGTTGCGGGGCGAGGAAACGCCGGAGCGGTTGCTCGCCGCGGCCGCGGAGGGCGCTCGGCGCACGCGGGATCCGTGGCCCGAGCGGGACGTGCTGGTGCTCGCGCTCGGGCTGGTCGCCGGGTTGCGGGCAGCGGAGATCCGGGCGCTCACGCGGCGGTCGGTGGTGGGACGCTCCGGCGAGCTGCGGTTGCACGTGCACGGCAAGGGCAGCCGGGACCGTTCCATCCCGGTGCAGCCTGCGGTGGAACGGCTGATCGCGGACTACCTCGCGTCCTGCCGGCGGCGGTTCCCCGGGCAGCGGTTTCCGGCCGGGCAACCGCTTCTGCGGGACCGTGCAGGGAATCCGATCGGACGCGGCGCGCTGGAGTACCTGGTGAAGTCGTGTTACCGGTGGGCTGGTCTGCACGACCGGGTACCGTCCGGGGCCAATCTGCACGCGCTCCGGCACACCTTCGCCACGCGGCTGGCCGAGGACGGCGCGACCGCCTCGGAAATCATGGCGCTCCTGGGACACGCGAGCCTCGCCACGAGCCAGAACTACATCGAGGCGACCGGCCGTGAGCAACGCGCCGCGGTAGCGAGCAACCGCACTTACCGCGCGCTCGACGGTCTGGCACGAGAGGGGTGAGAGTTGTGCTGGCCTGAGCGAGCGGACGGCAACGAGACGATCCGGATGGTGCGGCCGACCGGGAAAACTCCGCGGGCACGGATCTTCGAGCTGAGCGCGGATCCCGCCCAGCCACCGCGGTGGTGTGGCGACCGCGGTGGCGCGGCGACGGACCTCTCCGTCGCGACATAGAGCGGGTCTGCGGCGTGTTCGCCACGGTGCCGACCATCGGTGCCACTGCGGGCGAACCACGTGCGGAGTCCGAGGTGGCCCGCTGGATCGCCTGGCGTCCGTCCGAACCGGACAGTGCCTCGCCGGGACATCTGTGGCGCTGGGACATCTGTGGCGCTGGGACATCTGTGGCGCTGGGAACTCGGACCGCTCGGTGTCGCGCGCACGCGAGTGACGCACACCTACGACTGGACCGCCCTGCCCGGAGAGGAAACCGTCCGCCTCAAACGCGCGCGATGACACCCGATCACCTGTGTGCTTCGCCGGACAACCTGGCGGAACTCGCCAAGGCCGACTCACCGCAGCGAAAGGTGACCCGGTGGGGCCGTCCGTCTGATGACGGATGGGTCCCGGCGACGGGTGCCGTGAGGGCCTGCGGCAGTCGAGGAAGCACTCTTGTGTCCGGAGCGTGCGCAGTTAACCGAGCCAGCGTGGTCGTCCGCGAGGTCCTGTACGCGGAGCGTGCCCAAGACCGAGGCTGGGCAATGTCGCGACCGCCTCGGCTGTGGGGCGCGGCCCGCCAGCCAGCGGTGCACGCCAGACGGAACCGTCTGGCGCCGGCCAGCACCGTCGCGGCGCCTCGGATAGCGGGAGGCCTTCTTGTACGCGGAGCGTGCCGGGTTGCGCGGTGTCCGGGTCGCGCGACGTCCGGGTCGCGCGAGGCCTCGGGTCCCGGGCGCTTGATCGCGCGGCGGGCGACGCAGCGGGGCGCAGGTGGCGCGGCGGGCGACATAGCGGGGCGCAGGTGGAGTGGCGGGCGCAGGTGGAGTGGCGGGCGAGACCGGTGGGCCTGGTGTCGGTACGCCCGCGTTCCTTGCCGTGGCACGCTCCGCGTACGAGGTGGCCGGGTGTCAGTGGCGAGAACAGCGCGCTGCGGCGTCGGGCGGTGGGCTGGGTGAAGTCCGCGTCGGCCGTGGGCGCTGCGCGGGTGTTGCCTTGTGCGGGGCCGGCTGGTCGAGTGGACGCCTCCACGGCGGGCGTCGGGAGCTGCCGGCCGTTGAGCGGTGTACCGGGGCGGCACGGTCGGGTCCGCAGAGTGTGCCGGCCGGGTTCGTCAGTCCGGTTGGTCCCTGGGGTTGCCCAGCGGGGTTTTGCCGGCCGGCTTGTCAGCGGAGTTGTTCGAGGTCCTTGGCCGCGTGCGCGATTTCCTCGGCCAGGCGGTGCAGTTCCGCGGTTTCGGCGCCGTCTTCTGCGGCGGTCACGATGTCTTCGGCAGCGCACCGCAGCTGGAAGAGTCGGTCTTGCAGGGCGGCGATCTCGGTGTCGGACAGGACGACCGCGTCTTCCGGGAGTCCGCTGCGCTGGAGTGCGGTGCGGCGTTCGTAGGCGCGCTGGCGGCAGGACTGCCCGCAGTAGCGGCGACGGCGGCCGACGTTGCCTGCTTCGGGCAGGCGGCGGCCGCACCAGCCGCAGTGTTTCGGGGCGTTGGTGCGGCGCGGCACCACGCGTTCGTCGCCGGTCGGGGGGTGTTCGGCCAGTTCCCTCACCCGCCGGACTCTAGCTGTCCATCGTGTTTTCCTGCCGGGGCCATGCCGGAGAGGCAGACTGGGGTCATGCGCCCGCCGTTTCCGTACCTCGCCGACCCGCTCCCCCGTGCGTTCGCCCATCGCGGATGGCATCTCGGCGATCTGGAGGGGATGGAGAACTCGTTGCCTGCGTTCCGGCAGGCGGTCGCCGAGGGCTACCGGTACGTGGAGACGGATGTGCACGCGACCTCGGACGGCGTGGTGGTCGTGCACCACGACGACACGCTCGACCGCACCACCGACGGCGGCGGATCGATCGCGGCGCAGACCTGGGAGCAGATCAAGCACGCGAAGATCGGCGGACGGGCGACCGTGTCGCGGCTGGAGGACGTGCTCGAGGAGCTGCCGGAGGCGTGCTTCAACGTCGATGTGAAGGCCGATCCGGCGGTGGCCCCGTTCGTGCGGGTGCTGGAGCGCGCGGGTGCGTTCGACCGGGTGGCGGCGGCTTCGTTTTCGGACGCGCGGCTCGCGCGGTTGCGCCGGCTGGCCGGGCCGAAGCTGCTGACCGCGATGGGGCCGCGGTCGGCGTTGCTGCTGTGGATGAACGGATGGGTGCCGTTGCTGCCGGTGAGCCGGTTCGCGCGGGGGTGGCTGGCGCAGGTGCCGGTGCGGCAGGGGCCGTTGACGGTGGTGGATCGTTCGTTCGTGAAGTCCGCGGTGCGTGGTGGGTTCGAGGTGCACACGTGGACGATCGACGATCCGGACCAGATGCGGGTGCTGCTGGACCTCGGGGTGCACGGGATCGTCACGGACCGGCCGGATCTGCTGCGTGCGGTGCTGCGGGAGCGCGGCAGCTGGGGCCGGGACGGCTGACCGGCAGGTCAGCACACGCTCGGCGGACAACAGGCCGGGCCCGCGCGGTGTAGTGCCAATCCGTGCTCCGGTATCACACCGGGGTGGTCAGCCCGTCTTCTGTCCTCCGATCGTTTCGCGGGGGATGCCCGGCGTGCTGGGCGGTTTCGGCGATGACGTGCATCAAGCACGCGACGGGCGCTGCGGACCACACCGGGTGCGTTCCAGCTCGGCACCGCCGCGCGGCCCGGTCATCGTGGCGCTTTGCCCTGCCAGGCGGCCTTCCAGGTTTTCGGGCCGAGGCGGCCGGAGTCGTTGATGCCGTTGGCGCGTTGCAGGTCGAGTACGGCGGTGCGGGTTTTGTCGTAGTAGCAGCCGGTGCCGCTGAAGCCGTAGCCGTAAGCGTTCATCCGCAGCTGGAAGGTTCGCAGCGCGGGTGCGCAGTCGCCGTAGGCGTAGACGAGGCCGGGCCAGGCGGGCATCGCGCCGGACGGGGGTGCCGGCGGTGGGGTGGGTTTCGGTGCCGGCGGTGTGGGCAGGCCGCCGCCGCCCATGTAGGCGGAGTCGTCGTAGGACGGGACCCGCTTGCTGCGGGCGTCGCCGTCGGCCGTGAGGTTCAGCTTGCCGCCGCATTCCCAGGGTTGCCAGCCACGCATCCGGTACAGGTAGAGCGCCCGGTAGTCCTGTTCGCGAGGGCTGGCCTGGTCCGGCCGGCCCTGGCCGCCGACGCTGCGCCAGGTGGGCAGGTTGAACTGGTAGGCGCCGTAGTAGCCGTTGCCGGTGTTGATCGTGTAGCGGCCGCTGGACTCGCACATCCGCAGTTTCGTCCAGGCGCCGGAGCTGGGGTCCGCGGACGCGGCCCCGGTCACGACGAGCTCCAAGCCCAATACGGCGACCACGAGGAGCAGGGCCCTGGTGGCCGCGCGCCGGACGGTGCGAACGCGGTTGGTCATGGCTGCACACTAAGCACGCGACCCTTTGACCACAAGAGTCACACGACGCACATCAGTCTCACATGAAACGGCTTGAATTCGCCGTAACGACACGCCCGGCAATGCCGTCGGAGGGCAGCCGGAAACAGTGCGCACCGGAAGGAGGAGACGAACCGGACACGGTCGGCCGAGCTTGCGGCACCGGGTTCGGGTGGCACAGTAACGTGCGTCCTGACCTGGAGGTTCGGGACCGACGAGGAGCACCGGATGACGCTGGCGCCGGCCAGAGACAGCAAGCGCGAACGGCGGGGCTGGTACTTCTACGATTGGGCGAATTCGCCGTTCTATTCGTCGGTGACGACGGTGTTCGGTGCGCTGTACATGAGCACCGTTGCGGCCGCCGACGCCAAGCAGAACATCACCCTTAACGGGGACGGCGCGTGCCGGGACGCATCCGGAATCGACGACAAGCTGAATCACTGCGACGTGTCGCTGTTCGGGCTGCATTTCCCGGCCGGTTCGCTGTGGGGGTATCTGCTCGCGGTGGCGACCGTGGTGCAGGTGCTGGTGCTGCCGATCGCCGGGGCGGTCGCCGACCGCAGCCGGAACAAGCGGCGGATCCTGGGCTGGTTCGCCGCGCTGGGCGCGCTCGCCTCGGCGCTGATGTTCTTCATGGCAGGCTCGGACTGGCAGCTGGGTGCCGCGCTGTTCGTGGTGGCGAACATCGGCTACGGCGGTTCGCTGGTCGTGTACTACTCGTTTCTGGCGGATATCGCCGGTCCGGACGAGCGCGACGACGTGTCGGCGAAGGGCTGGGCGTTCGGGTATCTCGGCGGTGGTCTCGCGCTCGCCCTGCAGCTGGCGTTCTACCTCAGCCGCGACGCGCTGGGGGTGGACACCGGGACGGCGGTGCGGATCTGCTTTCTCACCTCGGGCCTGTGGTGGGCGGTCTTCACGATCCCCACGTTGCGCGCACTCCCCCGGGTGCACGTGCCTGCCGCCGCGCGACCGGGTGGCTCCCCGCTGCGGGCCGGATTCCGCGAGCTGGGGCAGACGGTGGCCGCGGCCCGCCAGTACCCGCTGACGCTGGCCTTCCTCGGCAGCTACCTGCTGTTCGCGGACGGGATCAACACGGTGGTCACCGTGTCGGCGCAGTACGGGAAGGACGAGCTCCGGTTTTCCGACGAGGTGCTGATCATCACCGTGCTGGTGATCCAGTTCGTTGCTTATGCGGGCGGGGTGCTGCACGGTCTGGTCGCGCGGCGGGTGGGTGCGAAGCGGACGATCCTGGGCAGCCTGGTGCTGTGGGTGGTGGTACTCGGCGGCGCCTATTTCGTGCAGCCGGCGCAGGCGCTGCAGTTCTACGCGGTCGCCGTCGGCATCGGGCTGGTGCTGGGCGGGACGAACGCGCTCTCGCGTTCGCTGTTCAGCCAGATGATCCCGGCAGGCAAGGACGCGCAGTACTACTCGCTCTACGTGGTCGGCGAGAAGGGCACGTCGTGGCTCGGCCCGCTGGTGTTCGCCGGAGTGGGGCAGGCGACCGGATCGTTCCGGCTGGCGATCGTGGCGCTGGTGGTGTTCTTCGTGCTCGGTTTCGTGTTCGTGGCAATGGTGCCGGTGCGGCGGGCGATCGTGGCCGCCGGGAACCGTCCGCCGGAGCTGCTGTGAGGTCCCGATAGGGTCGGGCGTCGTGACCGCACTCGACGACGCCGTGCCCGGCGACCCCACCGATGCGCTTTCCGCGGCCCCACCGGCCGGGATGCGGCGGAGTGTCGCCCCGCACGGCAGGCTGAAGTTCTGCTACGGCCCGATGGACTGCGGGAAGTCGACGCTCGCATTGCAGATCGACCACAACCACGCGCGCCAGGGCAGGCGCGGGCTGGTGCTGGTGCGGCACGACCGCTCGGGCGCGCCGCAGATCACCAGCCGGATCGGGATCACCCGCCTGGCCACCGAGGTGGGCACCGCCACCGATGTGCGGGACCTGGTGCGCGAGGAGTGGGCGCAGGGCAGGCACGTGGACTACGTGATCGTGGACGAGGCGCAGTTCCTCTCCCCCGCACAGGTGGACCAGCTTGCCGAGCTGGCCGACGAGGTGGGCGTCGACGTGTACTGCTTCGGCATCGCGACCGATTTCCGCAGCAGGCTGTTCCCCGGTGCGGGGCGGCTGTTCGAGCTGGCCGACGAGCTGCAGCCGGTGCAGGTGGAGGTGCTGTGCTGGTGCGGGCTGCCGGGGCGGTTCAACGCGCGGGTACGGGATGACGAGATCATCCGGGAGGGGGACACCGTGGTCGTCGCGGACACGCTGGGCCAACACGCCGAACACTCCGTAGTTGAAACTTCATCTTCAGCACGTTCCGATGGTGATTTGGCTACGTTCCGTTATCAGGTACTGTGCCGACGACATTTCCGCGCGGGGGACCTGGGGCCTGCGACCGCGCAGCACGGTCAGTTACGGTTGTCGTAGGAGGGCGCCGGTAGCCCAACTGGGGGATATCCGCACTAAGAAGGCGGTATCCGCGTCACGACAAAGCGCGAAATGCGTCCCACTGGAGGAAGCTGAAGACCAGGGGTGACGCAGCTCATCGTGAGCAGAGACATGGTGTATCGGGAATCCCCCGGGCGCCTCGTTCGTTGCATAGGGTGAGCATCACCCTGGCTCCACCCGGAGCTGACTGAAAGGACCCAACATGGCCGACCGTGTTCTCCGTGGAAGCCGGCTGGGGGCGGTCAGCTACGAGACCGACCGCAATCACGACCTCGCCCCGCGCCGGACCGTGCGCTACGCCTGCCCCAAGAACCACGAGTTCGAGGTGCCGTTCTCCGACGACGCCGAGATCCCCACGGTCTGGGAGTGCAGGCTGCACGGCAGCGAGTCCGAGATCGTCGACGGCGGGCAACCCGAGCAGAAGAAGACCAAGCCACCCCGGACGCACTGGGACATGCTGCTGGAGCGCCGCTCCATTCCGGAGCTCGAGGATCTGCTGAACGAACGTCTCGCCGAGCTCAAGGGACGCCGGACCAGCCGGTCCGCCTGAACCTCGGCCCGTAGCTGGCTCCCACCACCGATCGGAACGGCCCCCGTGAGCTTTGCTCCACGGGGGCCGTTCCGCGTTTCAAGGCTTGTTGCGCGCTTGGGACGCCGAACGCGGCTGCCGTGGGTCCGCCGGGCCCGCACGCACGCCAAGGTGCCGTCCGGCGGCCACAGTCGCCTCCGGCGCCACAGTTCACGTCCGGCGCGGGATCCCCGCACCGACAGGTCATCCCGGCGGCGCGAGGCCTGCCCGCCGGAAGAGCACGGGACCGGGTCAGCGGCCGAGCAGCTTGCGCAGCTGGCCGAGCCGTCGTTGTGCGCCCCATTCCGCGACGCGGAAGAACGCCTCCTGCATGATCGAGCCGCTCATCTTGGACTGGCCGATCTCGCGGTCGGTGAACGTGATGGGCACCTCGACGATGTCGAAGCCGGCGTCTGCGGTGCGGCGGGTGAGGTCGATCTGGAAGCAGTAGCCGTGTGAGGCGATCCCGTCGAGTTCCAGCTTCTCCAGCACCGCGCGGCGGTAGACGCGGTAGCCGGCGGTCATGTCCGAGATCTTGAGCCCTAGTGCGAACCGGGAGTAGAGGTTCGCGCCGCGGGAGAGCACCCGGCGCCGCAGCGGCCAGTTGACGGTGCTGCCGCCGGGCACGTAGCGCGAGCCGATCGACAGGTCCGCGTCACCGGCCGCGTCCAGCAGCCGGGGCAGGTCCTCCGGTGCGTGCGAGCCGTCCGCGTCCATCTCGACCAGCGAGGCGTAGCCGCGGGCCAGCCCCCAGCGGAAGCCGGCGATGTAAGCCTTGCCGAGTCCGGCCTTCTCGGTCCGGTGGAGAACGTGCACGCGCTCGTCCGCGGCCGCACGCTCGTCGGCCAGCTCCCCGGTGCCGTCCGGGCTGCCGTCGTCGACGACGAGGACGTGCGCGTCCGGAAGTGCCTTGTGGAGCCGGTCCAGCACCGGGCCGAGGTTGTCCCGTTCGTTGTAGGTCGGGACCACCACCAGCACCGGCTCGATCGTTTCGGCCCCCCGCGGCGCCTGCGCCATCCGTCTCCTCCGAATCCGCGGGTTCAGCCCGCCGGTTCCCCTGCTGTCGTGCCGGCGCTGGCGCGCCGGGTGCGAAAACGGAGCACGGCCCCGCCGGCGACACCCGCGATCGCCAGTGCCAGCAGGCCGTACTCCGTCCACGCACCGAGTCGATCCGACAGCGTAGTCTGCGTGCGCAGCGGCACGCGCCCGACCAGGGCGTCCGCCGTGAAAAGTCCGGTTGAGCTGGTGATCGTCCCGTCCGGGGCGACGAGTGCGCTCACCCCGGTGGTGGCCGAGACCACCACCGCGCGGCCGTGCTCGACCGCCCGCAGCCGCGACATCGCCAGCTGCTGGTAGCTCATCTCCCCCGGCCCGTACCAGGCGTTGTTCGTGGGGACGACGAGCAGTTCGCCGCCCTGGTCCACGGCGTCGCGGGCGGGGCCGTCGAAGGCGGTCTCGTAGCAGATGAAGACGCCGACCTTTGTGCCTGCCACCGACAGCGCCGCGTTCGTGCCGTCGCCCGCGCGGATCTCCGGGGTGTTGTCCACGAACGGCGTGACCAGACGGGCGAGCGCACGGGCGGGCACGTATTCGCCGAAGGGCACCAGCTCCTGCTTGGTGTAGCGCGCGCCGGGGCCGGTGCGCGGATCCCAGGCCAGTGCGTCGTTCTCGTCCTGCCCGTCCGGCAGCCGGACGAGAGCGCCGATGATCGCGGGCACCCCGAACGCGGACACCATCCGGTCCAGACCGGGGTCGTCGTCGTAGATCGCGGTCGCGGTTTCCGGCCAGACCAGCAGATCGGGCCGGGCCACTGCGCCGCTGCGTACTTGTTGCAGGAGCCGGGCGCTTTCGGCGAGGTGGCTGTTCCGCAGGACGTCGCGTTGCCCCTGGAGCGCGATACCGATGTCCGGAGCGTTGCCCTGCACGGTGGCCACGGTGAGCGAACCGTCCTGCGCGGCGGTGCCGATGGTGGGCCACACGGCGAGCCCGGCGATGGCCGGGACGAGGGTGAACGCCACCGGCCAGGCGAGCGCGCGGTCGCGGACTCGGCGGGTGGTGTACAGCCGGGCGAGCAGCGCGGCCAGGCCGAAGCCGGTGAGCACGACGGCGAATCCGACCAGCGGCGCCCCGCCGACCGAAGCCAGCGACAGAAACGCACCTTCGGGCTGGCTGAATGCGACGCGGCCCCACGGGAAGCCGCCGAGCGGGAACCAGGTGCGCGGGGTTTCCAGTGCGACGAAGACCAGCGCGCCCCACAGCGGCGCCGGCGGCAGCCGGGACACGACTGTGATCAAGAAGCCGCCGAGTCCGAAGTAGAGCGCCAGCGCGAAGCTCAGGCCCAGCCAGGGCCACGGGCCGAATTCGCGGCCGAGGAAGTCCTGGATCCACAGCAGTTGGGTGAGGAAGAAGGCGAGACCGAACACGAAGCCGTAACCGAATGCGCCGCGGAACTTCCGGCCACGAAGGACCAGGGCGAATGCCGCGAACGCGATCGGCGCGAGCCACCACAGTGGACGTGGCGCGAAGCTGAGGTAGTAGAGGACGCCGGCCGCTGCCACGGCGACGAGCCGGATCAGCCAGGCTCGCCACGCGCGTTTCGCACGTGGGGTTTCTGCTTCGTGCGGAACGCCGGGTTCCGGGTCCGCCACCGTCACTGCCACGCCTGGAACTCTAGGAGGCAGGTGTGAACTCGTCGTAGACGACCGTCCCGGCGCGGACAGTGCGCAGGCAGTGCGGCAGCCGGCCGGCCGGGTCCAGCCGGGGCAGCGGGGGTACGCCGGAGCGCGGATCGGTGGACCAGCGCTGCACGCGTGTGTCCGCGGTGGCGACCACGAGGTCCGTGGCGTCCCAGATCGCGTAGTGCGCGGGTGCGCCGGGGACGAGGGTGCCGGTGCGGCCGTCGTTGATGCCGGCCGCACGGTATCCGGCCCGGGTGTGCGCGGTGAACGCCGCCCGTGCGGAGAGCCGGGCTTCGGGACTCCGGTGGTGCACCGCTGCACGGACCGCGGCCCACGGATCGAGTGCGGTCACCGGTGTGTCGCTGCCGAAGGCGAGCACGACTCCCTCGGCGGCAAGCGTGGCGAACGGGTTCAGCCCGACCGCGCGGTCGGTGCCGAGCCGTTCGGCGTACATACCGGAAGTACCTCCCCAGGCATGGTCGAACAACGGCTGCACGGACGCGACGACTCCCCATTCGGCCAGGGCGTGGGCCTGCTCGGCGGTGACCATCTCCAGGTGCTCGAGCCGGTGGTGCCCGGCGACGAGGGCGCGCTGGCCGACCTGCTTCTCGGCGAGCCGGAATCCCTCCACCACCTCGGCGACGGCGGCGTCGCCGATCACGTGGAATCCGGCCTGCAACCCGGCTTCGGTGCAGGCCGCGAAGTGTTCGCCGATCGCGGTCGCGTCGGCGTAACGCGCGCCGGAGGTCGTCGGGTCGTCGGTGTACGGGGCGGTCAGCGCGGCAGTGCGGGAGCCGAGCGCGCCGTCGACGAACAGGTCGCCTGCCGCCCCGCGGGCGCCGAGCGCACGGGCGGTGTCCGGGCCGAGCTCGCCCCAGTAGCCGACGACGTCCGGCAGCCCCGGTTCGGCTGCCAGTGCCAGCAGGTCGGTGAAGTCCTCCTGGCCGCCGATGTCCGGGCCGCCGCATTCGTGGACCGCGACGACGCCGCGGGCGGCGGCAGTGGTGAGGAACGTGCGCTGGGCGCTCTGGCGCTGGGCGCGGGTGATCGCGGTGCGGGCGGCCGCGCGGACGCGGTGGTGGGCGTCCCTGGTGAGGGGACCGTCGGCGGACCAGCCGGGGACCGAGTCGACGCCGGGGGTCAATGCGGCGAGTGCGGTCGTGACCAGCGCGGAGTGCACGTCGACGCGGCTCAGGTAGATCGGGTTGCCACCGGCGGCGTCGTCCAGTTCGGTCCGGCTGGGCAGCCGGGGGTCGGCCCAGGTGGATTCGTCCCAGCCGTGCGCGAGCAGCACCTGGCCGGGCACGACGGCGGTGCGTACCGCGGTGAGCAGGTCCGCGGCGCTGCGCACGGTGGTGAGGTCGAGGCCGCTCAGGTGCAGTCCGGTCGCGGTGGCGTGCACATGGGCGTCGACGAACGCCGGTGCGACGAATGCACCGTCGAGGTCGACCACTTCGGCGTCCGGGTGCAGGGCGCGGGCAGGTGCGTCCTGGCCGACCCAGACGACCGTTCCGCCGGTCACCGCCATCGCGGTCGCGTCGGGTGCGGACGGGGTGTAGATGCGCCCGCCGAGCAGGAGCGTGGTGCTGTCGTTCGTCACCATCCGAGTCTCCCCCTCGGGCGACATGCGCTCCCCACCGCCCAGCATGCGATAAGATTTACGTCATGAGAACGTTGTGACAGGATATTTTCACGCGTTCACGACGACTAGGAGTACAGATGACTGCGATCCAGGAACCTGTGCCGACTGCCGCCGCCATCGACCAGCCGTATGAGTACGCGCGGACCCAGCTGGTGGAACCCGACTGGCGCCGCTTCCCGGGCTGGCAGGACGTCACCGAAGCCGAGTGGCGGGACGCGCAGTGGCAACGCGTGCACTGCGTGCGCAACGTCAAGCAGCTGCGCGCTCTGATGGGCGGTCTGCTGGAGGACCGGTTCTACGAGGACCTGGTCGCCGACCAGCGCGAGATGGCAACGATGTCGATGCTGGTGCCGCCGCAGATGCTGAACACGATGGCGCCCACCGCGGGCAGCGATCCGGCGAAGGTGACCGAGGCGTTCTACGCCGACCCGATCCGCCGGTACATGATGCCGGTGCACAGCGACCGTGAACAGACGTGGCCGAGCCATCCGCATTCCGAGCGGGACTCGCTGCACGAGGCGGAGATGTGGGTGGTCGAGGGGCTCACCCACCGCTACCCCACCAAGGTGCTGGCCGAGTTGATCTCGACCTGCCCGCAGTACTGCGGGCACTGCACGCGGATGGACCTCGTCGGCAACTCCACCGAACAGGTCCAGAAGCACAAGCTCGAGCTGAAGCCGGTCGACCGCCAGGACGCGATGATCGACTACCTCAAGCGCACCCCCGGCGTGCGGGACGTGGTGGTGTCCGGCGGCGACGTGGCGAACGTGCCGTGGCCGCAGCTCGAATCGTTCCTGATGCGGCTGATGGACATCGAGACGGTGCGCGACATCCGGCTGGCCACCAAGGCGCTCGCGGCGCTTCCGCAGCACTGGCTCCAGCCGAAGGTGACCGAAGGCCTGCAGCGGGTGGCGCTGACCGCGCAGCGGCGCGGCGTCAACCTGGCCATCCACACGCACGTCAACCACGCCCAGTCGGTGACCCCGCTGGTGGCCGAGGCGGCGCGGACCGCACTGGAGGTCGGCGTCCGCGACGTGCGAAACCAGGGCGTGCTGATGCGCGGGGTGAACGCGACACCTGCCGCGCTGCTGGACCTGTGCTTCGCACTGCAGGGTGAGGCGAACATCCTGCCGTACTACTTCTACATGTGCGACATGATCCCGAATGCGGAGCACTGGCGCGTTTCGGTGCATGAGGCGCAGGAACTGCAGCACGCGATCATGGGCTACCTACCGGGCTACGCAACGCCGCGCATCGTGTGCGACGTGCCCTACGTCGGGAAGCGCTGGGTGCACCAGCTCGCCGACTACGACCGCGAGCGCGGCATCTCCTACTGGACCAAGAACTACCGCACCGGGATCGAACTCGACGACCCGGAAGCGTTGCAACGCCACTACCCGTACTACGACCCGATCCAGACCCTGCCCGAGGCCGGGCAGAACTGGTGGGCCGAGCAGTCCGGTTAAGCGGGGGCGGAGGTGGTTTCCGCACCGGATGCGGGGACCACCTCGCCGTGGCCTTCCCCGGGGCGGACCAGCACGGCCAGTGCGAGGCCGGCCAGCGCGAGGGCGATCAGCATGATCACCGCCATCGGCAGGGAGCTGGCTTCGCCGAACACGCCGACCAGCGGGGAGGCCACCGCTCCGCACGCGAACTGGAGTCCGCCCATCAGTGCCGAAGCCGCGCCGGGGGCCGTGCTCCCGATCGTCTGGCCGAGGCTCATCGTCGCGGGGAAGATCATCCCGACCCCCGCCAGCACCACGAACAACGTGATCCAGGTGGCCGCGAAGCTCTCCCCGAACGCCACGACGGACAGCACCTGCGCCAGCCCGCCGGCGGCCGCGACGACGACCGCGCAGACCAGCAGTGTGTTCAGCCGGAAACGGCCCGAAAGCCGGGAGAACACGCCGCCTGCCAGGGCCATCCCGATGGCGTTCACCGCGAAGATCAGCGAGTAGCCGCCTGCCGAGACGTGGTGGATGTTCTCGAACACGAAACTCGATCCGCTGATGTAGGAGAACAGCGCCGCCGCGGAGAGCCCGAGTACCAGGCCGTGGCCGAGGAACGGCCGGTTCCGCGCCAGCGAGGCCATCGCGCGGAACGTCCCGGCGAGCCCGCCGTGGTCCCGGCGGTGCCGGGGCAGTGACTCCGGCACCTTCACCAGGACGCTGATCAGCAGCAGCACGCCGACCACGCACAGCACGCCGAAGACCGCCCGCCACGTCGAGATCGAGAGCACCGCACCGCCGAGCACCGGCGCCGCAACCGGGGCGACCCCCATGATCTGGGACAGCACCGCGAAGTACCGCGGGATCTCCGGTCCGCGGGCGCGATCGGAGATGATCGCCCTCGCCAGCACCATCCCCGCGGCCGCGGCGACGCCCTGCAGGAACCGCGCGGTGATCAGCACCTCGACCGACGGCGCCAGCATGCACGTCACCGAGAACACGACATACCCGGCGACGCCGCCGAGGAGCAGGCCGCGCCTGCCGAGGCCGTCGCTGAGCGGGCCGATCGCCAGCTGCCCGACGACCAGCCCGAGCAGGAACGCGGTCATCGTCAGCTGGATGGCGGAGCTGCCGGTGTGCAGCGACTCCCCCATCTTCGGGAACCCCGGCACGTACATGTCGATAGTCAGGGGTGCCACGGCGGTGAGACCGGCGAGAACGACGAGCAGGCCCACCGGCGTCCTGCGCCGGGCGCCGGGGTGCGCTGTTACCATCCGAAAACGATAACAAGTAGTTCACTGGTTGACAAAGGGGTCTCCGTGCATCCCGAGCCGTTTCCCGAGCCATCCGTCGTCCAGGCCCGGCTGGCCGCCCGCAACCCCGGTCTCGACACGTCCGCGATGCCGGTCGTCGCACTGCTCAAGCGGGCGATCGGCCAGCTCGATCGCGCGCTGGAGCCGGTCTACGAGGGCGCCGAGCTGACCGCACCGGAGCTCGACCTGCTGATCCCGATGCGCGATCTCGGCCGTCCGGTGATCGCGCGCCGGCTGGCCGAACACCGGCACATGTCCCGCGCCGGCATCAGCAAGGCGCTCGCGAAGCTGGAGAAACGCGGCTTCGTCGAACGCGCCCCCAGCCCCGCCGACCGGCGTGCATCGCTGGTCTGGGTCACCGACGCGGGCAAGGCCGCACTCGACGCGTTGTTCCCGAAGCAGGTCGCCGTCGAGTCCACCCTGCTGGCCGGGCTCGGCGAGGACCGCGAGCGGGTGCTCGAGGCGCTGTCCATCCTGGACGAGGTGTTCGAGCGGGCCACGCGCACGTGAATCGGCACCGGCCCGCTCGAGGGAATGGGCACCGGCCGTTGATCCACCGCCGGAAGCCGGGTAATTTCAATTCCACGAGACACAGCAACGAAAGGCGACGATGACTTCAGCAGAGACAGTCGCGTTCAATGCGCGGGTGATCGAGGAATTTCGGGCGAACGAGGGCAAGGTCGAGCGTTTCCGCGGCAAGAACCTCCTGCTGCTCACCACCATCGGGCGGCGCAGCGGCCTGGAACGGATTTCCCCGCTGGTCTACATCCACGACGGGGACCGCCTGGTGATCGCCGCCGCGCTGCGCGGGGCGCCGGTGAATCCGGTGTGGTACCTCAATCTCGTGGCGAACCCGGAGGTCACGGTCGAGACCGGGCAGCGCCGGTTCGCCGCCCGCGCAGAGGTGGTCGCCGACCGCGCCGAGCGCGACCGGCTCTACGCCGCACTCGGCGAGCACACCGATGAATTCACCCATTATGCGACGAAAACGGATCGCGTCATCCCGGTGGTCACGCTGACCCCACAGGAATAGCTTTTCGAGGTGTCCTCGAGGCGCCCTCGAGGACACCTCTGCACAATTCCCGGTGCCGTCGGTTTGGTTTTCCGGACACGGCGATTCCGCCCGCGCACTGACCGGGCATTCCCCGATTCCGGTCAGCGCGCGGCGGGATCCTCGATCGAGACCACGGCACACGACCAGCTGAACCCGGCGCCAACGGCCATCAGCAGGCAACGCGCGCCCGGTTGCAGCTTTCCGGTGTGCTGCAGGTGTTCCAGGCTCGCGAACTGGTCACCGGGCCCGAGGTGCCCGACCTGGCGGTTCCACGCCCAGGTCGTCGCGGCGAGGTCGATGCCGAGCGGGCGCAGGTAGTTCGACTGCAGCCGCTTGCGGATGAAGTGCGGCAGCACGAACCAGTCGATGTCGGCCAGCTTCACCTCGGCCGCGGCCAGCGCGGCGTCGAGCGCGAGCCGCTGGCCCTCCTCGATCGCGGCCAGCGTGTCGCGCAGGCCGTTCAGGCGCAGGAAATTCTTCTTCTGCGAGGTCAGGTCCACCGGCCGCCGGTAGTCGGCGACCGCCGGGCCGTCCGGTTCGCCCGGCCGGTGCAGCCCCTCCAGTTCCGCGCCGGACACCACGGACAGGCCGAGGATCCGGGCGAACCCGCCGGTGGTGGACAGGATCGTCGCGGTGCCGCCGTCGGCGTAGACGGTGCCGGGGTCCATCTCCCACCGGTCGCTGCTGGGCAGGGCGAACCGGTCCGCAGTGGTGATCAGCACCGACGAGGAGGACCGGAACGCGGTGAGCCAGCCGGCGGCCAGGTACATCGCGGCCAGCCCGCCGTTCGACGCCTGGCGCACCTCGACCGCCGGGCACCGGTTGCCGCCCAGCGCACGTCGCTGCACGTAGGAGGCCGGCGCCCACACTTCCAGCCCCTGTTCGAAACAGGTCGCGTGCAGCATGAGGCCGACCTGCGCGGGGTCGCAGCCGGGCAGCTGCCACAGCCGGTGCGCGGCCCGTACCGCCAGCTCGGCGGCGACCTCCTCGCCTTCGGCCACGGTGACCGAGAGCATTTCGCTCGCCGACGCGGTCTCCGGGGCACAGCGGCCCTGCTCGACCTCCTCGGTGACGGGCACCTGCCGGGGCAGCCACGACGCGGTCCCGGTGAGGAACACGCCGTGGTCGCGGGTGATCGGCGGGGCCGGTTCGGCACTCATCCGAGCAGGGCTTCCGCAAGGGAGCGCAACGCCGCTCGGTCGGCCTCCGGTCCGGACGGGCGGGCCGGTGCCGCGGCGAAGACCTCGCTGCCGCCGCGCGCCACCGCCGGATGCCGCCGGGCGACCGTGGCGAGCCGCTGCCCCGGGCCCGCCTCGACGAGCCGGTAGTCCTGTTCGGCGAGCAGCGTTTCCAGCGCCGGCCAGAACAGCACCGGTTCGACCGGGTGAGCGGCCCACAGCCGGGGGTCGGCGACCTCCTCGGCGGTCAGCCGCCGCGTCGTGTAGCCGGAATGCACCGGGATCCGCGGTGGCCGTGGGCCGAGCTTGTCGATCAACGGCACCGCTTCCCCGGCCAGCGGGGCGAGGCCCGGGCTGTGGAAGGCCGCGGTCGCCGGTACCGCCCGGCAGGTGCGGCCGGCCGCGGTGAGTGCGGCGGCGATCTCCTCCAGCGGCGCCTGTGGCCCGGCGAGCACGAGCTGGCTCGGCGAATTGACGATCCCGATCACCACGCCGTCGCGCAGGTAGGGCTCGACCTGGCCGGGTTTCGCGGCCACCGCGAGCATGCCCCCGGGCGGTGCGTCGGCCAGCCGCTGCACGCGGTCCCACAGCAACGCGACCGCGTCGGGCAGCTCGAAGATCCCGGACAGTGCCGCGGCGACGAGCTCGCCTGCGCTGTGCCCGAGCAGGATCGTGGGTTCGATCCCCCAGCTCATGATCTGCCGGCTCAGCGCGTAGTCCACGATGAACAGCAGCACCTGCGACCGGGTCACGTGGTCGATCGGCACCGACGGCCGGGCCGGTGCCTCGGTGAGCCAGTCGGCGCGCACGAGTTCGCCGTCCTTGCCGAGCAACGCGACGATCTCGTCGACGGCGTCGGTGAACACCGGCTCGGACCGGTACAGCCCGGCCGCCATCTGCGGGTACTGCGAGCCTTGGCCAGGCAGCAGGAACGCGACCGGTTTCGTCACCGCGCACCGCCGTCGGGCTCGTCGAGGTCCAGCTTCTTCATCGACCACCGGGCGATGCGCAGGGAAAGCTCGACCGACGCGCCCGCGTACCCGGCCATTTCCCGCTGGTAGCGCTCCACCGCGTCGGTCAGCCCGAGCTCACCGCGGGCGAGAGCGGTGAGCTCGGCGGCGAGCGTGCGCGCGTCCTGCACCGCGGCGTTCGCGCCGACCCCGCCCGAAGGCGGCATGGCGTGGATGGCGTCCCCGAGCCCGATCACCGGGCCGGGTTCCCACGGCTGCACCTCGGGGACCACGCGCAGCGGCGCCAGGAACGTCGAATCCGCCTCCGCGTGGTGGAACACCTCGCTCAGCGCCGGATGCCAGTTCGCGGTGTGCTCGAGGACGAGGTCGCGCAACGCGGTGCCGGACAGCGCATGCAGCGCACTGTCGGAGATGGACAGATCCTCGCGGTGGATGTTGAACACGCCGAGGTAGTAGTCCTCGGCCGGCTCCAGCCGCAGTTCCGGCCAGGTGTGCCCGGCGACGTCCGGCCGGGTGCGGAAGATCATCGGCATCAGCCCGAGGTGCCCCTGTTTGCCGATCACGTAGGTGAACCGGTCCTGCAGCACCTCCGCCAGGCCGCCGGCGTGCGCACGTTCCCGCGGGATCCGCGCGAACACCGTGCGGACGCCGAGATCCCGGGGTTCGTCGCCGGGACGGACCACCGCACGCACCCGCGAACGGCTGCCGTCGGCGGCCACCAGCACGTCGCCGGTGTCGCTGGTCCCGTCGGCGAAGTGCGCGGTGACCCGGCCGTGGTCGTGCTCAAGACCGGTGAACCGCTTGCCGAAGCGGACGGTGTCCTCGAGCCCGCCGAGCAGCACCTGCCGCAGCGTGATCCGGTCGACGTTGGAGATCAGCTCCGCCGAGTCCGGCCGTGGATCACCCAGCGGCGGCGCCCACTGCGCTTCCAGGTGCTCGTCGTAGGCAGCGATCTCGTGGTCCCGCCACGAGCCCGCAGTGGCCGCGAGCAGCCCGATGTTCCGCTCCGGGAGGCAGTCCCGCAGCGCCTGCTCGCCATCCGGGCTGACCCGCAGCCGGTAGCCCTGCTGACGGCCGTGCGCCGAGGCGTCCCGCTCGTAAACCGCGACGTCGACGCCCTCGCGCCGCAATGCGTGCGCGAGGCACAGTCCACCGGGCCCGGCGCCGATCACCAGCACCCGCAACGGTCCGCTCACTCCGATCCCCTCCTCTGCTCCGGGATGGCGTCCTCGTCCGGTTCCGGCCACGGCGGCACCGGGTGGACCGCGGTCATCGCATAGCCGATGTAGGCCATGTGCGTTGCGAACGACTCGAGAAACCGGCGCAGTCTCCGCCGCGCGGGGCTTCCCGGCGCCGGAGGGCTGGTGGTCGTCATCGCACTACCCCTTGTCGCCGTGTTCCGCGATCTGCCGGTACACCCCGAGCGCCCGCGGGTTCTCGGTGTCCCGGAACGGGCGCAGCGGAGCGGTGCTCGCCTTGTGGCTGCTGCCCTGCTCCCATGCGTCGAACGCCGCCCGGTCCCGCCACGTGCTGAGCACCAGGAACGCCCGCGAGTCGTGCACCGACCGCAGCAGCTCGTTGCCGAGCAGACCGGGCACGCCCGCCAGTTCCGCACTCACCTGGTGGTAGGCGGTCTCGATGCCGGCCTCGTCCTCGGTGAGGTGGTAGAGCAGCACGAGCACCCGGCCGCTCATCGCGCGGCCTCCCACTCCTCGTGGGTGGCCGGCCCCTTGCTGCTCGGCACGTGCGCAACGACCTGCATGGTGTACATCCCGCCGCCGGAGCGGTACGGGTGCAGCTTCTGCCGGTGCTCGATGTGCCGCTCGCTCTTTTCGAACTGCCGGAAGCCGCTCTCGTCGACCCAGTCGCTGACGATGTAGTACACGCCGGTCTCGTCCTCGCTGCGGCTGAGCCACTGCCCGAGGTTCGCCGGATGCGAGGTGACCGAATCGCCGATGGCCACCCACACCGTTTCGAACTCCCGCCCCATGCCTTCCTTGATCTCCATCCGGAGCATCACCCGGTAGGTCACTGGATACCTCCGTCGACCGGGATGATCGCGCCGCTGACGTACCGGGACGCGTCGCTCGCCAGCCACAGCACCGCGCCCGCGACGTCGGCAGGAGTGCCGAGCCTGCCCAGCGACGTCTTGGCCGTGTAGTGCTCGACGAACTGCGCACGGCGTTCCTCCGGCAGATCCGCCAGCGCCTCGGTCGCGATCATGCCGAGGGACAGCACGTTGAACCGGATACCGCGCGAACCGTGTTCGCGGGCCAGTGAACGGTTGAGCCCGTGCAACGCGGCCTTCGTCGCGGTGTAGTGCGCCCGCAGCGGAATGCCGACCTCGATCGACTTCGAGCTGACCGAAATCACCGACGACCCGGCGGACAGCAGCGGCAGTGCACTTTGGATGGTCAGGTGGACCGCGGTCAGGTTCGTCGCGAGCGTGCGGTTCCACTCTTCCAGCGGCAGCTTCTCGTGCGGGATGTGGCTGACCGTCGCGGCGTTGTTCACGATCACGTCGAGCTTGCCGAACTCCGTCCGGCAGCGGTCCACCAGTGCGGTGACCGCCTCCGGATGGGCCACGTCGGCCTGGACCACGTGGTGGTCGCGTCCGGTCTCCTTCAGCTCGCGCCGCAGCGACGCCACGGCCTCGCTTTCCTGCCGGTAGCAGGTGAGCACATCGGCACCGGCGCGCGCCAGCGCGAGCACCACCCCGCGGCCGATCCCCCGCGTGCCACCGGTCACCAGCGCCTTGCGGCCGGTGAGGTCAAGGTCGAACTCCATCACTGTTCCTTCCTGGCGGGGTTCACGAGGTGGTGGCGAGTTCCCGGGCGGCCTCTTCGATCCGCGCCTTCACGTGCGCCATCTGCACCGGGGTGTTGCGCATCAGCCGGGCCCGCATGCCTTCGTCGTCGACCGGGAGGTCCGGCTTCATCTCGAAGTCCTGCACCCAGCGCATCCGCACCCCGGCGTCGGTCTGCCGGTACTCCCAGAAGATCCACATGTACTTGAACGGCCCGGTCTCGATCCGCTGTGACCGGACCGTGCCGGACGCGCGGTCCGGCGTGCGGGCCGAGACCCAGCCCCACGTCTTGCCCTGCTCGTCCGGGTGCAGCGCGAGCCGGAACACCACCGTCCCGGCACGGTGCTCCAGCACGGTGGACTCGGCGTACTCGCTGAACAGGCTCGTCCAGTTCGCGATGTCGTTGGTCATGTCCCAGACCAGCTCGAACGGGGCGTCGACGACGATCTCGTTTTCGGTGTGTGCGGACATCTCAGCGCACCGCCTCGACGAGCCTGCTGCTGACCGCCTCCACCACCGCGTTGGGAGTGAGCAGGTCGAACGCCTCCTCCTCGGGGATCTGCACGCCGAAGCGGCGGTTGATCTGGCTGATCACCTCGGCCATCGCCAGCGAGTCGTAGCCGAGCGCGGTGAACTCGACCTCGCCGATCGGGCCGTCGAGGTCGACGCCCTCCTCGACCCCGACACTGCTGCGCATGACCTCGGCGAGGTCGGTCAACTCGAACTTGCCCATTTCCGTGTCCTCCTCGTTTCAGTACTCGCCACGCCGGACCACCAGCGCGGCGGTGAACCCGCCGTGCCCGCGGGCCAGGACCAGGGCGGTCCTCAGTGGCTGCGTGCGCGGTCCCCCGCACACCAGGTCGATCCGGTAGCCCGCGGCGGCCTCCCGCACCGTGCCGCTGGCCGGGATCACCCCGTCCCGCAACGCCAGCAGCGCGGTGGCGACGTCGAGTGAAGCCCCGCCGGCGTACAGCCGGCCGGTCAACGTCTTCGGCACCGTCACCGGGACCCCGGCCGGACCGAACACCGCCTCGATCGCCTGCGCTTCGGCGAGATCGAGATGCGGCACCCCGGCACCGTCGGCGAACACGACGTCCACATCGGACGGACGAAGGCCGGCGTCGGCGAGTGCGTTCTCGATCGTGCGCCGCAGCGCAGGCGGCCGCTCCGAACCGGGCGGCGGGTCCATCCCGGCGGCGTAGCCGGAGACCGAGCCGTACCCGGTGATCCCACGTTCCTCCGCGGACGCCCGGCTTTCCAGGATGAGGATCGCGCCGCCCTCACCGGAGAGATATCCGGACGCCTCGGGCGAAAACGGGGAGTAGGCGGTCGCCGCGTCGTCGACCGCGGACATCTTCCCGTTGGTGATCTGCGCGAGCAGCGCGTACGGGCACAGCGGTGCGTCGGTGCCGCCGGTGAGCAGCAGCCGGGTGTCCGCGTTCTGCGCGATCAGCCGCCGCGCGTGCCCGAGGGTGTCCAGGCCGCCGGCCTGTTCCGCGCAGAGCACGCCGGCAGGCCCGCGCATCCCGTGCCGGATCGCCAGCTGCCCGGTGGTGGCCGCGAAGAACCATGCCACCGCCTGGTATGTGCTCACCCACGCAGGCCCCTGGGTGAACAGCCGCTCCATCTCGTGCTGCCCGAACTCCGCCCCCGACGAGGAGGCGGCGGTCATCACCCCCATGCTGTACTCGGGCAGCGCCGACGGTTCGATCTTCGCGTCGGCCAGCGCGTCGCGCGCAGCCGCCACGCTCGTCTGGGTCCAGAAATCGGTCTGTGGCACCAATCTGCTCGGCACGTTCGCGGCGACGTCGAACCCGGTCACCTGCCCGGCGTAGCGCACCGGATAGCACGCGGGATCGAACCGGTCGATCCGGGTGATGCCGGATTTCCCGGCGAGCACCGCCTCCCAGTGCGCCTCGACACCGATGCCGGTCGGCGCCACCACGCCGATGCCGGTGACCACCGGGTCCGTACCGACCGCCGACGCGTTCATCGCAACTCCCTCCGGAACCTCACGCCACCGACGGTGACGATCGGAGTTGAAAGTGGTCTCGAACCGGCCTCGAAGCGGCTGCCGTGGCCGCGCTGCCCGGTCAGGGCAGCACGACCCCGGCCAGCCGCTCCACCTGCTCGGGATCACCGGTACACGGCACGAAAATCAGCTCGTCGCACCCGGCGTCCGCGTATTGCGCCGCGGTTTCCCGGATCCGGCCCGCGTCGCCGAGGACCTTCCGTTCGATCTGCGCCGGGTCCTTCACCAGATGGCCGTAGTAGTGCCGGAGGTATTCCACGCCCCGGACGTGCTCGTCCCCGCCCAGCGCGTAGTACACGAGGCTGACGACCCGCGGCCGTTCGGCCCGGCCCACCCCGGCGAACTGCCGCTCGGCGCGGGCGAGCAGGTCCGGGAACCGGCGATTGGTCCCGCCCGGCGCGATCCACGCGTCGGCGTACCGGGCCGCGCGGCGCATCGCCGCGTTCGAATGCCCGCCCACCCACAACGGAATCCGGTTCGCCGGGCGCGGTCCGACCCCGCCGTCGGCCCCGTCCCAATGCCGGCGCAGCCCCTCGATCATCGCGTCGAGCCTGCTGCCCCTGGTGTGGAAATCCGTTCCGGTGGCGACGAAATCCTCCGGCCGGCCGCCGGAGGCGAGCCCGACCACCAGCCGTCCGCCGGAAAGCAGGTCGATGGTCGCCAGCTGCTTGGCCAGTTCCACCGGTCCGGTCCTGGACGCGGCGATCAGCACCGTGGTCGCCAGCCGCACGCGTTCGGTCACCGCCGCGGCCGCGGACAACGCCACGAGACAGTCGTAGCTGTCGTAGACCAGCCGGTCGATCGTCGCGAGGGTACGGAAACCACCGCGGTCCGCGCGCCGCGCGAACTCCAGCAGTTCACCGCGCTGCACCCCGGGAACGGTCGTGGGCAGGCCTATCCCGATGTCCATCACACCCCTCCGTCGACGGTCAGCGTGGCGCCGGTGACGTAGCGGGAGGCGTCACCGGCGAGGAAAGCGACCGCCTCCGCGACGTCCTCGGGCTGGCCGAGCCGTTTCAGCGCGGTCATCCCGACGATCCGTTCCACCATGTGCGCGGGCAGCCCGGCACCCGGTTCGGTCTCGGTGAGCCCGGGTGCCACCAGGTTGACCCGGATCCCGCGCTCGCCGACGTCTTTCGCGAGCGCCCGGGTGAAACCGATCAGCGCGGCCTTCGAAGTCGTGTAGTGCACCCCGCGGGCACGTCCGCGCAGCGCCACCGACGAACCGACGTTGACGATCGACGAGCCATCGCTCAACAGCTCCAGCGCGGCCTGCGTGACCACGAACGCACTGTCCACGTTGTGCGTCATCACACGCGTCCACTCGGCCTGGCTGAGCTCGCTGAACCACGCCACGCCGTCCACACCGACGTTGTTCACCAGGACGTCCAAGCCGCCGAGCGTGTCCCGGACTCCGGCGAGGAGCGACTCCACCTCGCCGGAGTCGGTCACGTCGGCACGCCGCACCTGGTGGCCGTCCCCGTGTTCCTTGAGCTCGCGGGCGAGTTCGGCGGCGGATGCCTCGTCGGAGTGGTAGCAGGCGACGACCGTGGCTCCACCGCGGGCGAGGGCCAGCGCAATCGCCCGCCCGATCCCCTTGGTACCGCCGGTGACGAGAGCACGTTTGTTGCTCAATGGTTGTTGCATCACGGTTTCTCCTTCACGGCCGGGTACGGATCCTTGCGCGCGAAGGTGATTGGTACGGACTGCGGCTCGAAACCGGCTCGGGCGGCCAGCAGCGCGGCACACCGGATCGAACCGGTTTCGACCGGCCTTCCAAATCACCGCCGGACAGTGCGGGCACCGGAGAGGAGCCAGACATGACGAATCCAGTACCCGATGTGCGCACCCCGGCCGGAATCCTCCGGCTGGCGAACGCGTTCTGCGACGCGAAGGCGCTGCTCACCGCGGTCGAACTCGACGTGTTCGGGGCACTCGAGGACGGCGCCGCGACCGGGGACGATCTCGGCCACAGGCTCGGCGTACACGGCCGCGGCCTGCGGGATTTCCTTGCCCTGCTCGCGAATCTGGGGTTGCTGACCGAGTACGGCGGCCGGTACGTCAACACCGCGGGCAGCGCCACCTATCTGGTACCGGGGAAACCGACCTACCTCGGCGGGTTCCTGAAACGGTCCAATCGCGACCGCTATCCCGCGTGGGGCCGATTGGAAGCCGCCCTGCGCAACGGACAACGCCAATCCGGTGCCGCGAGCGCGGAACCCGCCGAGGTGGCCGACGCGCTCGCCCAGCAGCTCGGACCGCAGCTGATCGAATCACTCGAGTGGCAGGCGCACCGTTCGGTCCTGCACCTCGGCGGCGGCCGCGGCGGGATGATCGCCCAGATCGTGAAAGCCTTCCCGCACCTGTCCGGTTCGGTGTTCGACGTCCCGGCCGCCGCACCGGCCTTCGCCGAGTACATCGGCGCGATGGGCATGGCCGCAGCGGTCCGCTTCCACGGCGGCGACCTGTTCACCGACGAACTGCCCACCGCCGACGTGGTCGTACTGGGGCACGTGCTGGACAAACTGGACGAACCACGGCGGGCGCGGCTGGTGCGCCGGGCGTTCGACGCGGTGCACCGGGGCGGGGTGCTGGCGGTGTACGACCGGATGCTGGCCGATCAGCCGAACCTGGTGGAGAACCTCGAGCTGAGCCTGGACCGGCTGCTGCTCACCGACAGCGGATCCGAGTACCCGCCCGAGGAAATCCACCGGCACGCCGCGGCCGCGGGCTTCACCGCGTCCGCGGAGCTCCCGCTCGGGGACCTCGACACGATGGTGTTGTGCTACAAGGGCTGACCGGTCAGTGGCCGAGCAGATCGGTCAGCCGCGCCGCGATTTCCGCCGGCGTCGCGGCCTGGCGGATCTCCTCGGCCACCGCGTCCGCCGAGCTGCGCGCCGACTCGTCCTCCAGCAGCCCGGCCACCTCCGCACGGATCCGTTCGGCGGCCGCTTCTTCCCGGGTGAGCACCCTGGCGGCGCCGGCCTTCTCGAGCAGGCCGGCGTGGTGCACGTGGTCGGGCAGCTGGGGTACCAGCAGCATCGGCACGCCGTGCCGGGCGGCGGTCAGGACGGTCCCTGCCGCGCCGTGCGCCACCATGAGGTCGCAGTCGCGCACGACCTCGTCGAGCGCAGTGTCCACGACCACCTCGACGTCGTCACCGACGTCGCCGAGCAGTTCCCGCTGGGCCGAGGTGATCGCGGCGACCAGCTCGATCCCGCGTTCCCCGCGGAGCGCGGAAAGCACCTGCGGTGCCAGGAACCGGTCGGCGCCCAGTTTCGCCAGGGTCAATCCCCAGGTGAGGCACACTCGCCGTTTCCCGGGGGTCCGCGGCCGCCGTGGCGGGGTGAACCCGCCGCGCGCGTAACCCTGGTAGCGCATCCGCAGACATTCGTAGTCGACCGGGACCTGCATGCTCGGCGGCGTCGGATCGACTGTCACCGTCCCGAACAGGTCGACGCCGGGCACGCCGTAGCGCTGTGACAGCGGGGCAATCAGCTCACCCAGCACCGGTTTGACGCGGGTCATCAGATCGGTCCCGTAGAGGTGGCGCACCGCCGGGATGCCCGCCGCCGCGGCCGCGATCGGACCGGCCCAGGTGGTGGACTCGTACACCACGACGTCCGCCCGCCACTCCCGCACCAGCGCGAGCACGTCGCCGGTCATCGCCTCCGCATGCTCGTGGAACAGCTCCAGCACCCGGGGCACCCGCGGTCGCTGCGCGGGCTGGGCATCCGGCGGCACGAGATAGCCGCGGACCCGCTCGACCGAGTCGACGTCGGTGCCCACCACCGTGCCGGGCAGGCCGCTGCGGTCCAGTTCTTCACGCAACGCGGGCTGGCTCGCGATCCGGACCTCGTGCCCTGCCGAGCGCATCGCCCAGGCGAGCGGCACCAGCGGGTAGAGGTGTGACGGCCACGCCCAGGTGACGAACAAAACCCGCATGTCGGAAGTCCTTTCCGGGATGGGAAACCCCGACGGCCATCGGCCGGGCGCCGGATGACCGCCGGGGTCGCTCTCGGGGCCGGTTCACCGGAAGGGAACCGGCAGCTGAGCACGTGCTGGCCGCCAGCGTCGCCGAATGCGCTGACCGGCGCCTCGAAAGCGCAGCAACGCCGCGGCGCTCAGCCGGAGTCGAGACTGCCTTCAGCGGACTTGGCGAACCTCCCCCGCACAAACCGGTCCGGCAGGGGAGGCGCTGATGACACTTCGGACGGCTCCGTGCGTGATCCCGGACCTCCGTTCCGGCGACAACCTGCTCCGGTTCGGCACGCTGTTCTGCCACGCGAAGATCGTGCTCACCGCCGTCGAGCTCGGCGTGTTCCCCGCACTCGACGGCGCACCCGCGACCGGCGGCGAACTGGCCCGGCGGCTCGGGCTGCGCGGCCGGGGCGCCGCGGACTTCTTCCGGACGCTCGCGGCGATCGGCGTGCTCGACTGCCGCGACGGCCGCTACCACAACTCCGCCGGCGCGCACGACTACCTGGTACCCGGCCGCCCCGGCTACCTCGGCGGATTCCTGCTCGGCGCGAACTCCCTCCTCTACCCCGCCTACGACGGGCTCGCCGAGGCGCTGCGAACCGGGCACACCCCGTTCGCACAATCACCGACCCGCCCTCCCCGCGGCCGCCGCGAACTCGAAAAGTACGCGGCGATGAAGGACGGTCTCCACGACTCCGTCGGCCGCGACCTGACGCACGCTTTCCCCTGGCCCGGCCGGGGCTACGTGGTCGAACTCGGTGGCTGCCGCGGCAACGTGCTCGGCCACGTGCTGCGCGCGCATCCGGAGCTCACCGGTGGCGTCTTCGACCTCCCGCAGTTCGAGCCGCTGTTCACCGACCACATGGCCGAGCGGGGGCTGGCCTCGCGGACGGCGTTCCACGGCGGTGCCGTCTTCGCCGCCGACCTGCCCGCGGCAGACGTGCTGATCTGCGGCCACGTGCTCTGCCGCCGGCCGCCGGACGACCGCCGCAAGCTGGTGCACAAGGCTTTCCACGCACTCGGCGACGGCGGTGTGCTGCTGGTCTACGACCGGATGCTCGGTGAACGCGACGACCGCGAAAGTCTCGTCGCCGGGCTGAGTCTCCTGCTCGTCACCGACGGCGGCGGCGAGTACCCGCTCACCGCGCTCACCGAAGACGCGCTGGACGCCGGATTCGGCTCGGTCACCGCCACCCCGCTCGGCGCGTTCGACACGCTCGCCGTCTGCACCAAGGAATGAGGAGACGAGATGCCGTTCGATCCCGGCCCGGCACGTCCGCGCACGAGCACCGGAGGCCGTCGATGAAGCGGCCACGCCCGCCGGTGGAACGCCGGCTCACCCCGTCCGAATGGTTCGACTGGCTGGCGGGCAAGGACTTCCCCAACCAGTTCGCCACCACCGCGCGGGTCCGCGGTACCGCGGACCCGGCCGGCCTGCGGCGTGCGCTGGACGCGGTCAGCGCACGGCATCCGCTGTTGCGCACCCGGATCCGGCCCCGCCCGTTCCCGTTGGTCCCGGTGTACCGCACCGCAGGAGTGCCGCCACTGCCGCTGCGGATCGTCGAGCACGCCGGCGAACACGACTGGGTCCGGGAGGTGGAAACCGAACTGCAGCAGCCGTTCCCCGCCGGCGGTCCGCTGGTGCGGTTCGTCCTGCTCCGCCGCCACGACGCGTTCGACCTGATCATGACCGGCGAACACGTACTCGCCGACGCGACCTCCTACGTCTACCTGCTGCGCGATCTGCTCGAAGTGCTCGGCGCCCCGAACCGCCCGGTGCCGGTACTCGACACCCCGCCGGCGTGGGGCCTCGTCGCATCGCCCGGCGACCAGCCGGGCGCACCGCCGGTGGAACCCACCGGCTGGAACCGCACCGGTCCGCCCTCCGAATGCCTCAGCGTGCTGCACCGCGTGTGGGACGAATCCCTGACCGAAGCACTGATCCGCCGGTGCCGCGCCGAACGGACCACGGTGCACGCCGCGCTGGCGACCGCGGTGCTGCGGGCGCTGGCCAGGTTCGAGGAAGGCCATCCGATCCGCCGGCTCTCGTCGCCGGTCAACGTCCGTCGCCGGCTGCCGGAGCTGTTCTCGCAAGGCTTCGGCAGCTACATCGGACCGTCGATCACGGTCGCGGTCGACACCTCGGCCGGACAGGACTTCTGGAGCGCGGCGCGGGCGTTCAAGACGGAGCTGACCGCTCGAAACTCCCCCGCGGCCTTCCGCGCGTCGGCACGGATCCTGCGCCTGCTCTACCGGCTGCCGGGCCCGCTCGGCCGGATCGCCACCCGCCGCTGGATCGCCGACGAGTACGACGTGTGGCTCACCAACCTGACCCGGCTGCCGATCCCGGCCGAGTACCCCACCGGCACGCTCGAAGCACTGCACCTCGCCGTACACACCGGCGGACCACGCCGGCGGGTGGTCGGCGTGGCCGAGGTCGACGGGCGCATGTGCCTGACGGTCGTGTCGTCGTCGGGCAGCCTGATGGAAAAGGTGCTCGACGAAGTGGAGGCCGACCTCGAGCAGCGCCTGTTGCCCGGCACCGCGACGGTGGCGCCGAAGGAATGAACCGGCGGGCGAAACGGAGCTGACCCGCTGCCGGTGCCGGTCTCCCTGCTGCGCATGGCCGGGCCGGCCGGTGCCGTCATCGGGCAAGTCGAGCAGCACGGTCCCGGATCCCGGTAGGGCTCGCGGCCGGGCAGGCCAAGGGTGCGAAGCCCTGCGTTCGACGGACGGCGTCGAGACACGTGACCCGCATCGGGTCGGTGCCGCGGAGGGGTGCTCATCGCATCGTCAGAACCGCGCGCCCGTGTAGTTTGCGGTTCAGCAGGAGGTCGGCGGCGTGGTGGAAGTGCTGCCAGTCACCGCGCCAGGCGATGCCCGGGTCCAGCCTCTCCGCGACGACCTCTGCGGCGAGCCAGGTGAGATCCGCGCCGATCCCGGTCTCCGCCGGGAGGTACAACGTCACGATCGAGCGGTCGTGCCTGCCCAGCGCCGCCGGATCGGCGAACATCGCCAGGTAGTCGAAGTCCGCCACCGCACCGGCCGCATGGCCGACGCTGACGAGGATGCCGCCGCTGGTCAGCTTCGCGAACGACGTGGCCAGGAATCCGCCGCCGACGAGGTCGATCACCCCGGCCACCGGCGCGTCGAGCTCCCCTGGCGCACGCACCACCTCGTCCGCGGCCGGACCCGGGGCCACGGACGGGTCCGGGACCACCGCGATCACGTGCGCGCCTGCCCGCCGGGCCAGCTGGACGGCGAACCGGCCGACCCCGCCGGTCGCCCCGGTGACCAGCACCCGGCGGCCGACCACGGACCCGAGCTTGCGGACCGCCCGCAATGCGGTGGCACCGGCCGTGCACACCGCGGCCAGCACGCCCGGATCAGCCGCGTCCGGCGCGACACCGACCGAATCCACCGGCACCGCACGGTATTCGGCCCAGCCACCGACGGAACCCACGGTCAGCACCGGCGTGCCGGCGGCCGGACCGGTGCCGTCCGCGGCCGGGGTTTCCACCACCCCCGCGGCGTCGTAGCCCAGCACGGCACCTTCCGGCGCGTAGCCGACCCCGAAGGCCAGTTCGCCGTGGTTCACCGCCACCGCATCGGCCCGGACCAGCACCTCGTCCGGCGCGGGCACCGGCCGCGGCACCTCTGTCCACTGCAGACTTCCGGGGGCGTCCCGGGCGACGACCAGCGCACGCATCACGCGCAGGCTCCTCTCAGAGCGCCAGTTCGATGCCGTACTTGCGCATCCAGGTGTCGAACCCGAGCGCCATCTCGATGTTCATCCGGCTGTGCCACTCATGCGCCACCCCACCCGAATCCTGCACCGCACGCTTCACCGCAGCCACATC